>JAUBSN010000131.1:0-13923 GCA_036704825.1 Microcoleus sp. F8-C3
CTTTCCTCCTGACTCCTGACTCCTGACTCCTAGCTCCAATTTCAAGCGGAGGGCTGCTTTCATTGAGATGCTCCCATTAGTCATTAGTCATTAGTCATTAGTCATTAGTCATTAAGTAATATGATGTCCGCTCGATTCCCTCCGCTTCGCTTCGCCCGAAATTAGGTAGGGACTCCCCTCACCAACAATATCTGCCAACAATCTCCAATCTCAAAAACCCGCCCCGGCCGGGATATTACGGTCAATCGATCGGACATGATATAATATCAAATCCGGTGACATCGGAATTGATATTACCCACAGTCAGGACACCGCGCCATGCCGTTTTCCTACAATTAATCGGGCGATGGTTACATCTTTCATCGAAGAAGATTGATGATTTTGGGGCACGGCCGTGTCCGAGATTGCTGAGGTCTATTTTTATTCTTGAGCCGTTGCTGATATTTTTTGTCCGTGCCAGGGCAACATATAACAAACTGCTTCCACAAATTCTACTCCCAAACTGCCATGCCTAAAAAAAATCTTATCCCGCTATTGCTGCTGTTTGCAGTTCTGTTTACCCTTTACGGTGACACTTTAACTTTTCTCCCCAAACCTGTAAGAGATACTAGCGTGGCAAGCCGAAAGTTCTTCGTCGGGTTGTGGCCAGATTGGTTGAGGCCGAGAGATTTCAACGAGAAAAGGCAACAGGATATTGATAAATTGCAAAAAAGTCCTAGCCCGAGTCGATAGTTTTTAGCTAACAGCGAGAAACCCGGTTTCTCTAACAATACCTAGCCATTTTCTTGTAGCTTGGGTTAAGCGAAGCCCAACCAAACATCACGATTTGAGATTGTAGATTTTAGATTTTTACTCCAATCTCAAATCGATTAAACTTGAGATTTTAGATTTTCCTCCCAGCAGTAAGGTGTGCATTGCACACCCTACAGATAGAGGTTATGCGTCCAGGACTATTTGAGATCGATCCTCCCATCTAAAATCTAAAATCTAAAATCTAAAATTGATTAAGCGTGCTTTTTCAACCAGCTAAACATAGCTCGTAAATCTTTACCAACTTCTTCAATAGGATGTTCTGCTTCCTGACGGCGCATGGAGGTAAAGCCCGGTTTGCCGGCTTGGTTTTCCAGAACGAATTCGCGGGCAAATTGACCCGATTGAATTTCGCTGAGAATTTTACGCATTTCGGCGCGGGTTTGATCCGTAACGATGCGGGGGCCGCGAGTTAAATCGCCGTATTCTGCGGTATTGGAGATGCTGTCGCGCATTTTGGCGAGGCCTCCTTCTACTACTAAGTCAACGATAAGTTTAACTTCGTGCAAACATTCAAAATAAGCTAATTCCGGTTGGTATCCGGCGTCAACTAAAGTTTCAAATCCAGCTTTAATTAAGGCGCTCAAACCGCCGCACAAAACTACTTGTTCGCCAAAAAGATCCGTTTCTGTTTCTTCGCGGAAAGTGGTTTCCAGAATGCCGGCTCTGGTGCCGCCGATACCTTTAGCATAGGCCATTGCCCGATCGCGCGCTTGACCGGAAGCATCTTGATATACTGCAAACAAACTCGGAACGCCTTCCCCTTGTTCGTAAGTCCGGCGCACCAAATGTCCGGGGCCTTTGGGCGCAACCATTACTACGTCTACATTGGCAGGGGGAACAACTTGGCCGAAGTGAATGTTAAAACCGTGAGCAAATGCTAAAACATTTCCTTCTGAAAGGTTCGGTTCAATTTGTTCTTTGTAAATAGTTTTTTGAACTTCATCGGGCAATAAAATCATGATGAAGTCAGCGGCGGCGGCTGCTTTGTCTACCGGGTGAACTGTTAAACCCGCGTCGGTTGCTTTGGCGGCAGATTTGCTACCGGGATACAAGCCGACAACGACATTCATGCCGCTGTCTTTGAGGTTGAGGGCGTGGGCGTGTCCTTGCGAACCGTAGCCGATGATAGCAATCGTTTTGTTGGCTAAGAGGTCTAGGTTCGCGTCGGTGTCGTAATACATACGGGCCATAGTGCTTGTCTCCTGAGATGCAAATTGGGGGATTGACTGCAAAACTCTCATTTTATCAAGGTAGGGTACTTTTTTTGCATAATTTTTTTGGGTTAAGATTTGGGCGGGGGAAATTTTAGGGCAATGCCCTACCCTTCACCGAAGCCCTGCGGGGAAAAGGATAGATCCGCCGCGCGTGCTGAATTTAGCAGGGTTTGTCGCCGAGTCTGCGATCGTCAAATATAATTGTCAATAGCGTGCTGTGCTTTTGGAAAAACCTCACATCTTGCACCATTCTCACTCGCGCAGGCTTTCCGGCCTGTTCCACAAAAAGTTAATTTTCTCGCTTCAGTTGCCGGAAAGCCTGTTCCTAAAAAGCTTATTGAGAATCGTGCAACATCTCAGAAAAACTCAACTAACTAACTTTTTTCAGATGAAAATAAAAGCAATACATCATGTGGCGATTATTTGCTCGGATTACGAAGCCTCGAAAAAATTTTATGTAGAAATCTTAGGATGTTCCATTATCAAAGAAACTTTCCGAACCGAGAGAAATTCTTACAAACTAGATTTGCGAGTCGGAAACGGCGACACCATCGAGCTTTTCTCATTTACCAATCCTCCTGAAAGAATTAACAATCCTGAAGCTTGCGGTTTGAGACATTTAGCTTTTGCAGTAGAGGACATAGAAGCATCCGTTGCTTACTTAAAATCCCAACAAGTAGAAGTAGAAAACATTCGCGTTGACGAGATTACAGAAAAACGGTTTACATTTTTTCGAGATCCCGACAACTTACCGTTAGAAATTTATGAGAATTAAAAATTCTCTCTATTTTGTCAAGCCGTTATTAACTCAACCAGTCCGTAGTGCTGACTATACAAACTGCATCATTCATTGCCAATCTCAAATCTCAAATCTCAAATCTCAAATTGTATAATGGACTCTATCATCAGAAACACAATCACGGTCGGATTGCCTGCTTTAATGCTATTTTTAGCCAGAGTAGCTACAGGTAAAACAGGTGACGCCGCCACTTGGTCGGCTTTGAGGAAAATCGGTGGCTCTTTTGGTATGCTGATCGGTTTAGGTGTGTTGGTATTTGTAGGATTTGTTGCCAATTATTTTAGTTATTTTGTGGTAGATAGCTTGCTGGTGAGATTTTATCAAAAGCGGCGAGAGTTGGAAAAGCCAGAACAACTGGTAACAGAAATAGATAAATTGCCTATTACCAACGACCTTAAAATTAAGCTGAAATGGGCATTACTGCACAGCAACAACCAAATTATTAGCTTGAAGCACGTAATTTTAAAATGGTTTATGCTAGCAGCAATTGTAAATGCACTCTTGTCAATAACAGGTTACTTGGGAGAATTTAACCTATTTTTTGAGTTAAGTTCTCATTTTAAACTACAATATCTGTTGGCGGGGTTCCCAATTTTTATCTTCTTCGCTCTCGTGCGAGCAAAAAAAATATGGTTGCTGGTGAGCGGATTTTGCATTATCATTAATTTGGCTGAAATTGTTCCTTGGTATTTTCCAGCGCCAGCATTTGCAGCAGCAACGCCCGCACAAAACTTGCGGATTTTGCATTCAAATGTTTTAACGAGTAACCGACGCTATTCTGAGGTGATATCGCTGGTTAAAGCAGAACAACCCGATATCGCGGTTTTTGTAGAAGTCAGCCCGTCTTGGGCAAAACAGTTAGCAGTTTTAAGCGAGATATTTCCTTACTCTTACCGTCATCAAGAATCTGAGAGATTTGGCAGTGCCATCTACAGCAAGCTGCCTTTAAACAATCCCTCTGTTACAGCCTTTTCAAAGCAAAGAAAGAGCTTGTTGGCGAATGTTCAATTTCAAGGTAAAATCATTTCTCTGATTCTTGCTCATCCGACTGTGCCGATCAAACAGCACAGTTTTATCGATCGCAACCAACAGCTAACAGCCATCGGCGAGTATGCAGCCCAAGTAAAAAATCCGCTGATTGTGGTTGGGGATTTCAATACCACAATGTGGTCGCCGTTCTACAAAAATATGGTCAAAACCGGAAACCTGCGAAATGCGCGATCGGGCTTTGGCATTTTACCGACTTGGCCTACTTTTATGCCGCTGGCTTATATTCCGATCGATCACTTTCTAGTCAGCAAAGAAATTGGTATTTTGAAGATTCGTACTGGTCGCAATGTCGGTTCCGATCATTTGCCGTTAATTACAGATTTGGTCATTTGAAGCCAGGATTCGATATTTTCTAACAAATTATCCTAGCCAGGATGGGTTCATTGCGGTACTGTCAAATTGGTTGGTAGTTTTATACAGTTCGTATTGCCCTTTTGCCGCCGCCTCGCGAGTGCGATTCAGCATCGCGGCAACTTGCGATCGATCCATCGGCTTAAACGTGCGGGCTGCCTCAAACGCTTGATCGAGCAGTTGCATGCTATCAATGCCAGTAATCACAACTGAAGTAGGCAGATTCATCGCATAGTGAAGACATTCGATCGGACTTACTGTATTGCTTCTAAGAACGTAAGGGTCGCCCATAGATTTCATCCCCAATACACCTATTTGGTTCTTTACCAGCACTGGCAGAACTTGTTGCTCAAAACTTCTAAAATGAGCATCCATCACGTTCAGCGGCATCTGTACCGCGTCGAAACGGAAATTGTTTTGAGCGGCAATTTCCAGGACTCGCAGGTGAACCAAAGGGTCTTTGTGTCCTGTAAACCCGATGTAGCGAATCTTGCCCGCTTTCTGCGCTTCCACCACAGCCTCCATAGCCCCGCCGGGAGCAAAAATGCGATCGGGGTCTTCCATCCGAATAATTTCGTGATGCTGCATCAGGTCGATGCGATCGGTCTGCAACGCCTTAAGTGACTCGTCAATCTGCATCATAGCAGCGGTTTTGGTGCGACCGTCGATCTTTGTCATCAGAAAAGCCTTTTGCCGGTAGCCATCCTTGAGCGCTTGCCCCATCCATCGGTGGCTGCGCCCGTTGTGATAATCCCAGGAGTTGTCCATAAAATTGATGCCGCGGTCGATCGCACTGCGGATGAGCTTAATACTTTCTTGCTCCTCTCGAATGCGTCCGATATGGTGTCCCCCCAAGCCGATTGCAGACACTCGCTCTCCCGTGCGTCCCAGGGTTCTGTAACTCATCTCGCCGCTTTGAGTTTGACCTTGGGCAACTGCACTTTCAGCGTATACTTGGGTCGGTTCATCTTGAGCTAACAAAGGTTGGAAAAACCCTTCGGAAGCAGCCAGCCCTGCTGCAACCAAACCCGAAGCAGAAGTTACTTTTAACAAATCGCGTCTGGTGATACCCATAAATGTCTCCTTTAAGAAATAACTAGGACTTACTCACAGTATTAGAGGAACAGATACAAAAAACCTCTATCAAAGTAGGTCACAGAAATAATCCTAAAGAGCTAGAAGCCATCTTTTATCTAGCCTTGGTCGGAGGTGCTTGAGTTATTGAACTGTCTAAAGGAATAACTCTTTGCTAAGTCTGCTTGCGACCGTGAATACAAAAGCCCTAATGCAAAGTGTTTAAAACAAACTTTGCCGACGTTTATGCCGCTGGTTTATATTCCTACCGATCACTTTCTAGTCAGCAAAGAAATTGGTATTTTGAAGATTCGTACTGGCCGCAATGTCGGTTCGGATCATTTGCCGTTAATTACAGATTTGGTCATTTGAAGCGATGATTCGATATTTTCTAACAGATTATTGATTAACTGTATCTGATATTGCTGCATATTTGTCTGTAGCGGCTCTTTGCTCTCTTGAAAACAGATAACTTTTCCGGCGATTTCCTTGTAGTGTTGCAGCATGGAAAAAGTATCGGTGCTGAAGCGAGCGAGATAGTTTTTAGCAGCCTCGCTGCAAATTTCCGTTACTTGATTGAGATAAGCTTCTGACGATTCAGGCGGCTTTTCATACCCAGTTCTTTTATTCAAAATATAGCTAGCACCGCCGACTACAGCGGCTCCCACAGGCCCGCCCAACAGCCAACCTAAGCCCGTTGCGATCGCCACTGGAGCCACTTCGCTGTCGATCGACTTTTGTGGTGGAGGTGGTGGCGGTTCCGGTAAGCTGACTTGCGGGGCTGGAGGAAAGGAAATCAAAAGTGCGATCGGCTGTTCTTTCTCAAAGAATTCGCAAGCTTGATTTACCCATTCTGCGATGGTTTGCTGCTGATGTAAGACCTCTCGCTGAAATTTTAGCTTCCATGCATCAAAACTTCCTTCCTGAAGCGACAGCGCCATTTCCGATTGATACCGCTGCAAAAGTGCGGGCTGGTAAAGCCAAATCTCGAAGTCGGAAACGCTGGCTTGAAAGCCTTTTGATATCAGTTTTTCAGCTTTTTGTTTAATTTCAATTTTGTTTTTGTGCTTTTGTTGAGCTGCGGCTATTTCTGCGGTGACAGTTTCAGATTTCCCTCGGAGAGATTGGCAAATTTTAGCAGCTATAGCTTCAATTCTGGGCAACTTAACTGTTAGTTGTTCTTGTTGAGCTGCCACAATACTTTGCAAAGCCGATTCAAACGCGGCAATTCCTGTAGTTTGGGCGGCCGCCACATCTCCTTTCAGCCTCGCCCTCAAAGCCGGCAAAGCATCGACGCGGTAGATATTGCTGATATTGTTCGGTAGGTTACAGCGAAAACTTTCGGCAACAAACAACAAGCGATTGTAAACTTGTTTTTGGTCGTCTGGTTCGAGTAGATTGAGAAAATTGGCAACAAAGAGTACAGTGTTGATGTGGCGATCGCTCAACCAATCTCTCAAGTTCTCCCGTTCCCCTAAAGTCATCAATTTGCGAGCATCTAAGACCTGCACAACCAAATCAGCCGTTAGCAATTTATCCCGAACCAAATTATCCTGTTCTTCGCGATCGTTGGTTCCCGGCAAATCCAGCAATTCCACACCCGTTTTCAGGAATGGATGGGGACAGTAAACATTCACGGCGGCCACATCATCCCGCATTTGTCTCGCGTCGTCAAGGATGGCGTAGCGTTTCAAAACATCAGTCCCCGGTTCGCTAATTTCCGTGCCGTCTTTCAGGGTAATTTTTGCGCGCAATTCCTCGCCGTAGTTGACATAAATGGCAGCACCTGTAGTGGGCACGAGGTCGATCGGCAAAGCACGATTTCCCAGCATTGCATTCAGCAAAGTTGACTTGCCGTAATTAAACGGGCCAAAGACAGCGATTTGAAAAGTTGGTTTGGCGAGATAGTCGCAGATTGAGGTTGTATCTCGGTAAAGTTGGGAGTTTTTATCTAGTTCGAGAATACCCAGTGCTGATTTGAGATTGTCGGTCAGGTTTTGATAAATTTCGGGTTGCTGCATATTGTTGTTTTATTTCAGTTAGCCGAGGCTAGGAAACCTTGATATAGCGATTCTATACTCTGCGACTGGGCAGAAACATCAGCCTCCAATTTGTTCAAACGCTCAGATTCAGCCTGACAATTAATCTCGCGAGATTCCTTTTGTTCCAGCAAATTATCTAATTCTGCTTTCCGAGAATTAATATCAGCATTCATGCGATCGCCCACTTCCCGCCCGTAAACATCAAAACACTCTTTCACAGCATCGTGAATCGGCTGCCACTGCTCTTGAGCCACCTGCGGCAGATATTTCACCAGCTCTTTTTTCGCCGCTTTCACCAACTCTTTGCGAGCTCCGTCTGCTTGCAAAACCCCAACACCCAACCCCAACAAAGCCAAGTACAGCGGTCCCAAAACAATCCCCGTAACACTAGCAAGAATCGTACTGACGCTTAACACAGTGATTAAATTCAGCAGGATATTTTTCCAATCAAAACCCGCTCCTGCCATTGCTACGCCTGCCAGATTTCCGGTCGTTAACGAGAACAATCCCATCGCCCATTTTGCCCAAGCTGGCGAGTTATCTTCGTGTGAGGTGCTGACTGCTGCTGGTATTTTTTTTCCAGTTAGTTTTTCGGTAATTTTTTCAGTCACTTTCGTGTAAGATGCTCCGTAATTTGCCGCACTTTGCGATAGCTGCGAAAATGCTGAATTCATCTCTTGTTCTGCCGTGAGAGTCCAAGCTGCTAGTTTGTCGTTGATGTACTGTTCTAATGCTTGTCTGAGCGATGCTTCAAAAGCTTCTCGCTTGCCTTGGCTGAAGAAATCCAGAAATCTCAGTTCCGGTTGATACCGCAAAAAGTCTGTTTCAAAGGTATTTTCTAATTTGAGAACGTAGGTGCGGAAAGAATCTGCGATTGCCCGCGATTTACTATCTCTAACGCCTAGAATTTCTTGTTGAAATTCATCGCGAATCTGAGTCAGCTTTTTAAACTCCGGCTCAACTGAATTAATCTTTTCCTTCAATTCGTTGACATCGCGATCGAGTAATGGTAAACGGCGTCCAACAGCTTCGCGGACGCGAGCAGAAATTTGACGCGCCAGAGTCCTCGCCGGACGCAATTGGGAAATCGCTCTTTCCTGCGTCAAAAACGTATTCAGTGCCGCCATAAACTCGGGAAAACCAGTTCCTGCCAAATCCGCATCCGGGTTTTTGATCCGCAACCTGAGCGCCTTAATTGAGCTAATTGCAAACACTCGCTCGTCGTAAATATCGTGTCCTTCTGTTAAACAATATTCAGCCAAATTAGCTTGAAAAACCCGCCGCAGTTTCCCTTCTGCTTCTGCCAATTCTTCAGGATCGTCCGGGTCAATCAAACTTTCCCGCACCTGATCCCAAGCATTGATCAGAAAGAAAACGCTCAAGCCGCGATTTTTGATGTAATTTTCTAGATAGCGTCTTTCACCCATCGTGCAAGGCTGAGTTGCCCTGAGTACGAACAAAATAGCGTGGCAGTTGTTGATGTAACCGAGAGATAATTCGTTGCGGGCTTCTGTATCGTTCAGTCCGGGACTGTCAACTATTTCTATGCCTTTTTCCAGCAAAGGTAAGGGATATTCTACTACGGCGCAGTCGATATCGGGAAATGCTGGTTTCTTTTCTGCTTCTAGGCGTTTTGCCTCAGCGGGGTCAATTGTGTAGTTCTGTTTAAAACTTTTAAAATCGAGCTGTTTGGGGCTTTTGCCGTCATTGAAATACACAGTTACTTTTTTTTCTGAACCGTAGCGCAAAATCGTCAGCAAAGCTGTACAGGGATTAACATCGCTGGGCAGTAAGTTTTCGCCGATTAAGGCATTGAGAAAAGTGCTTTTGCCGCGTTTCATGTCGCCTAGCACTAGCAGCCGAAAGACTCCTTGGCGCAAGTTGTTGCTGGCGATATAGATGTCGGCGCTATCTTTTTCTAAACCTAGTTTTCCCGATGCTTCTGCAGCTGCTAATTCTGATTGGTTGATTGCTGTCGCGATGTTGCTGAGGCGAGTGGCAATTTCTCGGCGGACGGCGGCTACTCGCTCTAAATCGTTGAGAAAGTTGCTAGTTTCGACTTTAAGGTTCATGGGTGTTTAGTGATATTTTTTGGCTGGGGCTTTTCAACTTATTCTGTCTTCTTCAATAAACATTTTGTAAGCGATCCAAGCAATGCCTCCAACTATCAGTGCTGCTGCCAGCCAAGATGCTATGCGAACGGCAACGATAACGGCAATGACAATGCCTGTAAATTGAGCGGCTGCTATAATTTTTCTGCGCCACTGTTTGAGTTTGCCGTTAACTTGGCTGTCTGGTTCTTGGTACTTGGTTGTGAGATGTTCTGGAACCGATCTGTCGATTTCGGCTTCTAGTTCGCGCAGGCGAAGTTCTTGTTCTCGCTTCCGCAGTTCTTGTTCTTTGCGCCGGAGTTCTCGAGATTTTTTGTCAGGATAATTCATAACTTTTAGCCTGTTTTCTGCTGGAAAAATGTGTTATTTATTGTCAATGTTGCGGAGCGATAAGTTCTCTACGACTGTAACTCACGTTTTCTCCCGTGTCGAGAAATGTTAAGAAATTTTAAAAAGGGCGATTCCCTACGGGATAGCGACGCTTCGCGACTAATTAAGCCGATCGCCCTACGCGCTAGACTAGGCGCTGGGAATCATCAATATCCTTCGGGGCCGATAGTAGTGCGATCGCACTCAGCTTCCGACAAATCGACCAAGCGCGATCGAAATAAGTTGCAGCCCGCTAATTGAGCTTTGGTTAACTTTGCTTTCTCCAAGTTAGCTCTGCTCAAATCCGCATATCTCAAATCGGCATTCGTCAAATCTGCATTGTACAAATCCGCACCTTGCAAATTGGCTTTCTGCAAATTTGCACCTTGTAAATTGGCGTGGCGCAAATTTGCTCTTGATAAATTTGCTCTTGATAAATTAGCTTGCGACAAATTGGCTTGATAAAGTTTAATGTCCCCCAATTCAGCATCTTGCAACTCAGTTTTATAAAGATTGGCTTGAGTCAGATTTCCGTAAGGCAAATAAGCTCGCCTCAGAACGCTATCAGAAAGATTTATTTCTGGCAAATCTGCTTGAAACAAGTTATCTTCACTTAAGTCAACGGCGTTAAAGTTTCGCTTGCCCTCAGCGTACTGAGCGAGCAATTCCTCAGCGCTTAGCTTTTGCATTTTCACCCCTTCATGACGACAGCTACTGCAGTCAATCCATAACGATAATTAATGGTTGCTATTCTGCGTATTTATACTTAGGTCTTTTCTTATGTTAAGCTTATGTAACAAAGGTCGCATTTTTTCTAAGATTTTTTTTATATTTGTAAATTTGTGCCTTGCTCCACCAGTAACCGGTCAGTAATGTCAAGATCGATAAACAAACCAAAGCCAATCCTCTATTGAAATATGCCAGAACTTCCTCTCTCCTTTGCTCAGCACTACCACGAACAGACAAAATACGACCCTGAAACCATTGCTGCCAAAAGCAAACGGCTAGATTGGACAGAGCAACCTGTGCCTTTCAAAGAATATAAAATTGGAGCGTGTTTTGACCTCAAGCCTTATCTAAAAGACCTCTCGGAGGAGTCCGAGGCCACTGCGGATGACCGTTGGTGGCACCGATTGTCCAGCTTGTTGCTGTGCAGCTACGGGTTGACGGCGAAAGTGCAGACGCTAGACGACAGCTACCTGTATTTGCGATCGGCACCGTCGGCGGGCGGGCTCTACCCAGCAGAGGTTTATTTAATCTCCCGCGGCACTCGGCAGTTGCCGGCCGGACTCTACAACTATCAGTGCAGAACTCATTCACTTGTTCATTTCTGGGACAGCGAAGTCTGGCCGGCATTGCAAGCAGCTTGTTTCCAGTCGCCAGCGCTAGAAAATACCCAATTGGCGATCGCCGTTACCACTGTTTTTTTCCGTTCTTCTTGGCGTTACGAAGACCGAGCTTATCGGCGAATTTTTCTAGACACCGGGCATTTATTGAGCAATATCGAGTTAGCTTGCGCCATCAACGATTACCGACCTCACCTGATTGGAGGATTCGCCGACGAAGCTCTCAATCAATTGCTATACATCGACTCGGATCAAGAAGGAGCGATCTGTTTAGTGGCTTTAGCCGACTTGCTAGATATCGACCAAAACTTGCCAAAGTTCAAAACAGCTTTGCCCGGAAACACCACCACAGATTACCCGCAACTTTCCGAAGGTCAACTGTTGGCATACCTCCACAAAGCAACACAGTTAGAATCAGACCCCACCGGAGCGGATGGCTGGAAATTTGATGAAAGTGAGGGGGAATTAGACGATAAATACAACTTTCCCTTTTGTACAAAAATTTCGACGGTCACTCCTTCGATTCCTTGGGGAGTGAACCTGGAAAATTTAGGAAGCACGATGCTCAAAAGGCGTTCTACCCGTGCTTATACAGGTGCTTCTTTGAGCTTGGGCGAACTGCTAGCCTTGCTCGATTTTACTTATCAGCCGCAGCACTATATCGACCAAGGATTAGACGCTGCTCCTGACTATTTCGACCTGAGTTTGATCGAAACTTTTATTGCTGTTTCGGGAGTGAACGGGTTAGAAGAAGGCTGTTATTATTACGCTCCGAAAGCTCAAGAATTGCGGCAAATTCGGTTTAAAAATTTCCGCCGGGAATTGCATTATTTGTGTTTGGGGCAAGACTTGGGCAGAGATGCGGCGGCGCTGTTGTTTCACACGGCGGACTTGAACAGGGCGGTAGCAAAATATGGCGATCGAGTTTACCGCTATTTGCACATGGACGCGGGTCATTTAGGCCAGCGGTTGAATTTAGCAGCTATTCAACTGCGTTTGGGTGTCAGCGGTATTGCGGGCTTTTTTGACGATCGCGTCAATGAGGTTCTCGGTATTCCTGCGAGTGAAGCTGTCCTTTATATTACAACTCTGGGAAGACCTCGATCGTGACAATAAGTTAGTGGTTATTTGTGATGTATAACAACCGCTTTCGTCGTTTAGGACGCAAGGCGACTCTTGAGCCTATCATACTAGGTAATGAAGAGCCAGGATTCAGGTCTTTTCCTGCCAATACTCTACCACCTGAATCCTTACCCTTGATTGATTAGAATTCAAATTCCAAGCCAAATTTTAGAAATGTCGATTCATAGATGGCATCAAAGATCCGATTCTCTTCTGAAGAAAAATGGTTTTTCCAATCTCCTACAATACCCTTACGCATATGTTTAGGGATACCTTCTCGCTGAGGAACCCAATCTAGATTAGCTTTCGGATTAGTTGCCATAGCAGAAAATTCACTGGCCCCCACCACAGCATCTAGTAAATCAGGAGTTAAGGGGATATCTATAAAGTTAGCAACATCGGTAACTACTTGAGCTAAGTCCTTTTTCATGTTTTCATATTTAACAAACATGACATTATCTGAGTGCTGACTTACTTTCCACCAGTCCAATACATGATCGAATATTGAGCCATAACCGACCTTGCCCTCAATATATAGCTTAATAAATTCGCTCCAATTCCCCTCGTATCCCATTTTGCTGCAGGCATGATAATAATAAGAGACAGCATTGTCCTTTGGATTGCGAGCCACATAAATATATTTGGCTTTGGTTTTGCCAAACATTGGCATTAGAGACACAGGTAAATGAGTGTGAAAGTAACGGCGCTCTCCACTATCTCTGATGAGTCTATCTAAACCTCCATAACAAGTTGCTGCTCCTTCCAGCCAAGGAACCGCTTCACTTAATATCTTGTCACCTTGCTCTCCATTGTTAGCAAGTAGGTGAACAATTTGCTCCATCCATGTTGTACCAGATTTTGGATAAGCTACTACAAAAGTATCGCGATCGCGAACTATAAAGCTATTAAGTGCATCAATCTCCTGCTGGGTAATGAAGATAGGAAATGAAATTAATCCCTCTGGATTCTTACCGTCCTTAACCAGTACCTGTCTGTATTCTGCCATTAGTAATCCTATTTATTAAAGAATGCCGCCTTTTGGGCTTTTGAAATTCGTTCAAATTTATCGGATTGAGTTTTGCTGGATTGTCAAAGTCAATCACAAGCTATAGGTAAAGCTCCCCCATGTTTTACCCAGTTAGCGCAGGCAATACCTAATTTTTTAGCAATCATCTCATCATAGTGCTTGAGTTGTTGCTGCGTTAATAAATTTTGCCAGCGTCCGTTGGTGCCTTTGTAAATGAATTGGTGCTTTTGAAATATTCGAGGTTCAAATTTTTCGGAATTCTCTCGCATATACTCTAGAGAGGATTTGTGTAAGATCATCTCCTGGCACTCGGCATCGACTTCGATATCTAAAAACTTGGCTATTTTTTCAACCTCATTAGGTTTATTTTCAATCAAATCAGCATAGTGAACTAGTAGGACATTCGGAATATCTCTGACCTGCCACCAACTGTTAATAAACTCAAAAAAATCCCAGTAAGGCTTTCCTGTTTCTAGAGCGCCAGTCCAGTAAAAGAGGTTGACAAAAAACCTCAAATAGGATGTACTAAAACGACTCACAATACGCCACTAAAAACTCAAGTTGCTACGCAGTGGCTCTTCAATGATTGCCATACGAAATCTCAG
>JAUBSN010000132.1:0-13771 GCA_036704825.1 Microcoleus sp. F8-C3
TTGGTGAATACTAAGCACTTCAAAAACTGGTTTACAAACTGCTGCTACTGTACTTCATAAACGTGGAATCCGCTGTAGCACTTCAGAGTTTGGTGAGGTACACCTAAATAGCTGTAAAACTTATAGAACCCATTTGGGAACTCTGATGATGAGCTAAGATCGGAAAAAAATGTCGTACTTTTGCAGCTTAACCGATCGAGAGTGGGAACTCATCGAGCCATTATTACCCCGAAACAAGAAAACCAGACCGCCTACTCAGTCAAACAGAGAAATCTTGGATGTTATCTTTTATGACTCGCAAGGGGTAAACGCACGGATGGTCAGAAACCGGATTTTTTGCATCATACTTCGTTACAGCTTGCAGAAACGCTAAAAAACCCGGTTTCTGAAGGTTGTGATGCGTAAATCCCAATTCTTCAATCTAAAATCTAAAATCTAAAATCGCTTGACTGTGCAGCTTGGCTGAGAATAGTACAAGATGTTAAGTACGATTAAGAGCGGGATAGCTTCGCTTCACGCAAATTTACCAACACCTGCCGATCAAAGCCTATGGCTGACATTAATCGATGCTACGAAATCCTCGAAATTGAGCCGGGAACTTCGTTAGAAGAAATTAAGCGCGCTTACAGGGATTTAGCGTTTGTGTGGCATCCCGATCGGTTTGCCCACAACGATCGCCTGCAACAAAAAGCTCACCAAAGATTAACAGAAATTAATGAAGCTTACCAGCATTTGGTGTTGTTTCTGAGTCAGCCTGAATCATCGAGGTCGATCGAAAAACAGTTTCAGCAGCCACCGCCCCCGCCGGAAAAGCCGCTGAAAAGGCGTTCTGCAAAATCAGCCGCCAGGCCTGGTTCCCAGGGCCGTCAAACCCGCCCAAAAGCTGCCTCCAAAAAATTTCTAACTCAAAAAAACTCTTCAAGCAAGAAACGATTTACCACTCAAAATCCCCAACCGCGGCGGGGAAGAAAGCAACCTGGGGGAAGCGTTGCGAGGAAAGCAGGGCCATCTCAAAACTATCGAAAGCTTACCCCGAAAAGGAAAAAAGAATTTTCAACTCAATACTCAAAACCGCGAAGCGCGCCGAGGGAAGTGCGGCCATCTCAACACTATTCCAGCTTCCCTTGGGGGCCGCTGACAATCGCCGTGGCGAGTTACGCTTTGACCGGTTGGATTTTGACTTTGACGGTATCAGAGGCCCCGCCGTGGATGTGGGCTTTAATCTGCGGTGCAGATTGGCTGTGGGCCGCGATTTTGCTGGCGGAGGGTTCGGCAACGCCTAGAGTGTGGCTGGCGGCGTTAGTTTTGGCTGGGGCGGTAGGGGGGTCGATCGCCGGTTTTCAGGCGGGAGGAATGGTAACAGGGGCTGCTTGGGGCTCAGTTGGGGCTGGTTTGGGGGCGATCGCCAGTTCCGAGGCAGAGTATCGGGCTGTGGCTGCTGTTTTGGCTGTAGCGGGAGTGGTGACAGTGGTGGGATTGCTGGCGGGAACGAATTCTGGGAATTGGGTTAAGGCGTTGGTGGCGGCCGTGTGTTGGGCGATTGTCGGCTTGACGTGCGGGCTGGTGACGGAACTAGGCGTCAATTCTGGCAGCCCCGTCGGACTCGGAGGTGCGATCGGGCTGGGGATTGGGGCGTGGGCGGGGGTTTTGGCTGGGGCGGGTTCGGGGGATCTCGTCGAAGCCTTGGCTACCGCCGGGTCTAAGAGTGTTTATGGGGCTTGGGCTGCGATCGGCATTATTGCTGGAGTTGTGGCGCGGATGGTAGCTGCAGAAAGGTTTAGCCACAACGGCAGCGGGCTTTATACGGTTATCCTGTTGGTGGCTGCTTCCGGTTTCGGGCTGTGGCTGGGAAGTTGGTTGGGCGATCGTATTTTTTAAATTAGTCATTAGTCATTAGTTATTCAGTCATCAGTCATCAGTAATTAGGGAAAAGTACCCAGGGCTGTTTCATTCTCACCAAAAAACTCAAATGATGAGGAGATGGGGAGAAGGGCAGTCGGAGGGATGACTCAAAAGCTCAAAAATTAATCACTCTCTTGAAGAGGGCTTTTCTCCCCCTCTCCCCATCGAACCATCTCCCCCTCTCCCCCTCTCCCCCTCTCCCTTCTTCCTTCTTCCCTTACCGAATCCGTTGCCGAACTTCCTTCTTTCCCCAGCATAAATCCCAGCACTTATCGCTTTTCAGCAGCGCTTCAAACTCAGCCCTTGGTAAAGCCTGACTGAAAAGATAGCCTTGAATTTCGTCGCATTCGTGCTCGCACAAAAAATCAAGTTCCTGCTTATTTTCTACCCCCTCAGCCACCACCGTCATGTTCATGCAGTGTGCCATTTGAATAATCGCTACTGTTATCGCTGCATTTTGGCGATCGTCTGCAATATCGCGAATAAAACTCTTGTCTATTTTGAGCGCATCAAACGGAAAGCGTTTCGGATAACTCAAAGAAGAATAACCAGTGCCAAAATCATCAATTGCGATTTTTATCCCCATATCTCTCCACACCGTAAAAGCTTGAACTGCTGCCGTTTCGTCTTGCAAAATCAGACTTTCCGTCAATTCTAATTCCAGACATTTAGGATCTAGATTAGTTTCTCTCAATATCTGCCTGACTCTCTCCATCAAATTTTTTTGCTCAAACTGGCGGGCTGACACGTTGACTGCTACCCGCAGCGGCGGCAAACCCTGTGTTTGCCAAACTTTAATTTGCCTGCAAGCAGTCTCTAATACCCATTCGCCCAGCGGTGCAATCAAGCCCATTTCTTCAGCCATTGGAATAAATTCTCCCGGAGAAACTCTGCCTCTTTCTGGATGATTCCAGCGCACCAAAGCTTCAGCACCAATAATTTTTCCTGTTTTTATTTCTATTTGCGGCTCATAGTAAACTTCAAACTCCGAGCGTTTTAAAGCATTTCTTAGCAAACTTTCTTGTGTAAATATTTTTATAAGATGATTCGCAATTTTTGCAGTAAAAAACTGATAATTATTGCCGCCTTTTTGCTGAGAACTGTACATAGCTGTATAAGCATTTTTCAGCAGTTCGTCTACATCGCTGGCGTCGCTTGAAGATAAAGAAATTCCGATACTTCCCGTGACGTACAGTTCCAAGCCTTTGACAATCATAGGTTGGGCTACAATATCTAAAATGTTTTGAGCAATCTTGGCAGCATCCTGTTTTTCGGCAACAGGTTGGAGAACAATTGCAAATTCTGCAGCTTCCAAACGAGCCACAATATTAATGTTCTCCGTGCAGTTCCTCAGCCGTTCGGCAATTGTGCAAAGTACGGAGTCGCCGAGCTCGTGTCCTAAGTTACTGTTAATTCTGTTAATTTTATCTAAGCTGAGAGCGATCACTGGAATGAGCGCTGGAAATTCTTTTTGTTTGTCTAATATCTGACTTAGCTTATCTCGCAATAAGGAACGATTTGGCAAATTTGTCAAGCTATCGTACTGATGTCGGTGGAGAGCTAATTGAATAGTTGTGTGCAAGTTTTTTTCCTCAAAGGGTTTGACAATATAGCCGAAGGGTTTCGTCCCATTGACGCGCGACAAAGTGTTTGCGTCAGCATAAGCTGTCAGATAAACTACCGGGATTTGAAAGCGCGATCGAATTTCTGCTGCTGCTGTAATGCCATCGACTTCTCCTTGCAGGTTAATATCCATCAAAACTAAATCCGGGCGGAATTTAGCTGCTGATTCAATTGCTTCTTCTCCCGAATAGACCATACCAGTTATGCTATATCCAAGAGATATTAAACTGTCGGAAATGTCTTCCGCAATGATGCTCTCGTCTTCAACTATCAGAATTTTTTGGTTGAACACTAAATTTTCTCCTCCAAGTGCAATTCGGGTTTTGAAAAAGTGATTTTAAAAGTCGTGCCAGCAGTTTCTAACAGTTCTATTTTCCCCCGGATTTGCTTGACTAAAGACCCGACCAGTCGCAAACCCAACGTTTGGCTTTTTTGATAATCTAAGTCTTGAGGAAAACCAATTCCGCTGTCGCTGACTGTCAGCACGCAAAGTCTATTATTTTCCAAATTTAAATCTATGTTAATTTTACCTTTAATTTGTCCTGTAAAAGCATATTTGAGAGCATTTGTCACAAGCTCGTTGATAATTAATCCGCAAGGAACGGCAGTATCAATATTAAGATAACACGGCGCAAGATTTGTTTGCAAAATAACGCCTTCTGCCTGAATTTCATAAGCTTGGAATAAATTGTGGGCGAGATTTTGGATATATTCAGCAAAATCAATGTTTGACAAGTCTTTGGATTGATATAATTGTTCGTGAACCAGGGCCATCGACCTGACTCGGTTTTGACTTTCTTTTAACATTTCACTAAACCGGCTGTCTTGAATGTAGCGAGACTGAAGTTTCAGCAGGCTAGAAATAACTTGGAGGTTGTTTTTGACGCGGTGGTGAATTTCTTGAA
Source organism: Microcoleus sp. F8-C3 (assembly GCA_036704825.1). Taxonomy (GTDB): domain Bacteria; phylum Cyanobacteriota; class Cyanobacteriia; order Cyanobacteriales; family Microcoleaceae; genus Microcoleus. The sequence goes on from JAUBSN010000132.1 coordinate 4,431, forward strand.
AAAGGACTTCTTTTTCGGCGAGGGAGGCTTTGATTTGATCCTCATCCCGCTTGCGATCTGTAATGTCGCGTACTACTGCTTGAAAAAATTTTTGTCCGTTAATTTCCATTGCGTTTAACAGAACTTCTGCGAAAAATTCTGAACCGTCGATTCGTTTGTGTACCCAGTCAAATCGACAGCTACCTAGGAGCATTGCTGCGTTCATTTTTTGTGAAACTAAACTGGCTGAATCTTGTCCGTTAGGCTGAAATGGGGGGGAAAATTCGCTCGGATGCTTGCCGTAAAATTCTTTTTTGTTGCTACAGCCAAATATTTTTAAGGTGGCTTGGTTGCAGTCAAAAAAATATTCGTCGAGCAGCATTACTGCGTCGCTGGTAGCTTCATAAAGGCTGCGAAATTTGTGTTCTGATTCTTGCAGCGAGCAGATCAATTGATTTTTTAGAGCTTCCACACGCTTGCGTTCGGTAATGTCTGTGCCTACACAAACTGCTGCGGTTCCCTGAAGATATTTCTGAACTACTATCAAATAATTTCGGACTAACCCGTTAATTTGTATGTCTATTTCTTGGCAGGTTTGCTGAGATGAACTGTCAAAAAAATTGCGAATAATTTTTTCAAAAGTCGAGCCTTTGTTGAGAAAGTTGATTTCTTGACCGACAAAGCTTTCTGGAGACAGTTTGAACGAGGTTGCTAAGTGCTGGTTGACTCCGATATACCGCAAATCTGAACCGATCCAAGAAATTAGTCCGGGCACGGCATCCAACACGGCGCGAAGTTGGTCTGTAGCTTCTTGGAGTGCTTCTTCCGATCGCTGGCGATCGCTAATATCTGTCGCCGTTCTGCGCCAGCCTAAAATAGCGCCGTTTTCAGCTTGGTTGACGGTGCTGTTGACGCACAGGTAGACGGGAGTACCGTCTTTGCGAATGTGTACTGTTTCGTAAGGAGAATTAGCGGTTTGTGGCTGAATTTTGGTTCTCGCTAAAAGTTGGGCAAATATTTCTCTCGGTCTATTTTTTGGGTCGCGAACTAAAAAATCGGTGAAGCGGCAGCCGATCGTTTCTAGCGGTTCGTAAGCGTAGATGCGTTTGGCGGCGGAATTAACAAAAGTCAAGAGGCCTTCAATATCGCTCGACCAAATCAATTCTTGGGAGGTTTCTACGAGGTTGCGGTACTTTTTTTCGCTTTCGGCAAGTGCTGCATGGAAGACTGCCGTTTGCTGCTGAAGTCTGTCTTCTAATTCTTGATTTACCGTTTCCAGAGTGGCGATGGACTGCTCGCGCTCGGTAATTTGAGTAGAAACACCCACTGCCCCGACAACTTCGCCGTTTCCATCTCGCAGGGCTGCCGATCGAATTTCGTGAATAAAATGCCCCTCTCGGACATTCCAAGTGCGATCGTTTCCTGCTAATACCTCGGCAAGATTTTCTAAGATATCTGGCTGGCTGCTGTAAAGTTCACACATCGACTTCCCGACAGTTTCACCGGGTTTGAGTCCCCAATTTTCTAATCCTTTGCCTGCTGCAAGGGTTAACCTGCCGTCTTTGTCTGTTGCCCACAGGAACATCGGGGCACAACTGACGGCGGCGTGCAGGGTTTCGTTGGCAAGTTTTAGCCGATCGATTTCTGCGTGAAGCAGATCGTGGGTGGTGTTTAATTCTACCGTTAGTCGATCGGCTTTTTGCTGCCAAGTAGCAGCAGTGTCGCACATTTCTGCGATATTGGCGGAACGACCGATGGATTGGTTGCAGTGTGACATGGTTACTCTGGGATGCACTGTATATTTAACCACAGCCTATATTTTAAGCATAAACTTTTTCAGTCAAATATTACAGTTAGCTGCGATACTCATCTGAGCAAGATGCGATAGTTTAAAGCTCGTTTAAAGGATTCACAAATTGCAGCTAGCTCAGGCTTTCGGGCGACAGTTCACAAATTGATAATAAGCTGAATCATGCCTGCCAGTCGGTATTTTTACGGTAACTATTTGTAGTTTTGCAAAAAGAAGTTCCGCAATCTTCTGCTTGCCAAAGAACTGGGATTGTAAATTTATTATATTTGTTTGCGTAGATTCACGTACCGAGGCAGAGGGAATCGGGAGATATTAAACCCAGGACGCACTCTTAATACCATGTCCGGTCAATACCATTCATAAAAGGTGTTTGTAGTTAGAAAGTCCGTCCGAGCGAGTTTTATGAGAATACTTCTGAACGCAGGCTTGCCTTGCTAAACCGGGTTTATACGAAAAAAGCTCGGGTTGAGTGATAAAAAATATAAGAATAATGTCCTTTCCGTTTCCATCGGAATAATTTTTTTGGAGTGGGGTACTCGCGGGACTTCAATTAATAGCCGTCATTCGATTGCGCGATTGCGCGATTTGAGATGCTTTCGATTGACTTGCGCGAGATAAATTCGGGGGACGCAAGGATTTTTGATTTTCGATTTGGAATTGATTCCACGGATAAATCGCGTGGCGGGTACCACCTTTGAAAGTCTTGGTCAATAAAAATATAACAGTAGACCATGCTCCCAACCCATAGCCGAGGAGTCATTCCCAATTCTTCAATCTACAATCTACAATCTACAATCTAAAATGGTATAACTCCCCAAATTTTGACAGTTTTGTCTGTACTGCCGCTAATAATAGTTTCACCATCGCTGCTAAAAGTAAGACAAGTAACAGAGTTTTGATGTCCGCTAAGAGTGTGAATATGTTCGCCGGTACTGGCATTCCAAAATTTGATATTACCATCCGCACTAGCACTGACAACAGTACGTCCGTCGGGACTAAAGGCGATCGCATTTATCGAGTTAAAATGCCCTGCCAAAGTGATTGAACTATCTGGATTCGATAGCTGCCGCAGTTGAATGTTTCTGTCCCAGCCGCCAGCCGCCAACGTCTGCCCGTCTGGGCCCAAAGCCAGACAATTCGCGTAACCTTTAATTGTTTGGAAGCATTCTCTCCTGCGGAGGTTCCACAGTTTAATTGTACCGTCAGAACTGCTGCTAGCGAGAGTGTGTGCGATCGGGCTAAAAGCAAGACTAACAATTCCTGTTTTATGAGATCCCCAAGTTAAATGACTGCCAAAAGTACAGATTAACTTTCCCGTCTCTAAATTCCAAATTTTGATAGTAGTATCTGCCGAACCTGTGGCAATAACTTGACTGTCGGGACTGATGACAATTGCGCTAATTTCCGCTTCATGTCCGAGGGAAGTATGCCGCAATTCTCCTCCCTGCCAAATTTCGATCGCGCGGTGTTTCGGAATATTTCTGCTTCTCACAAAAACTTCGCTTTCTTGGCAAAGGACAAAAGTTTCTTGAGCGCGGGGATACTTGTCAGCAGTATAGAGTATTTCTCCTGTCTCTACATCGCAAATTCTAATTATTTTGCCGTGCAAACTCGCCGTGCGGTCTCCTCCGGGACTAATCGCAACATTTGTCCCAGTTTTGACAGTGCGGATGCAGTCAAAAAGCTTGTAAGGCACGAAGTCTTTTAAAGCTTGACGCACTAAAGGTTCTGTCCTCGATCGCAAAATTAAATAAGCAACTCGCTGCACTTCTGCTGCGGGGTCAAGCAGCGCCTCAATTGCTAAATTTAAACCAGCGCCTCCGTATTTAGGAGCATCTTTAACAGCGGCAATCCGAGCCTCGATACTAGGACTGTTGAAGCGCTGCTTGACTCCGGCGATGCCTCCCAAAACAGCGGCGGCGATCGGGATTTGACTTTGACCGCCGAGGACGGCATCATATTCTCTGGGTTGGTTAGAATTGTCGGGCATCATAGGATTTTAGATTTGAGATTTTGGATTTTAGATTTGAAGAATTGGAGGATTGCAGAAAGCGAGCTCACGGATGAATTTGGGGAATTGTTATCGGAATAGGATTTGAGATTTGAGATTTTGGATTTTGGATTTTAGATTTGAAGAATTGGAGGATTGCAGAAAGCGAACTCACGGATGAATCTGGGGAATTGTTATCGGATACTATGTTTTTAATTTGTGCACACATGAATCCGGGTGCTTGTACGCTGGATGCTTTCGGTGACGCTCAAACCAGGTTTAAGATCCAAATTTCTAACTTGTTGACTGTTGCTGTTTATGCTATTATAATCAAATCAGCGTTTTACACAAAAAATCGAAAGTGATATGTCACACTTCACAACGATCAAGGTTCAGATCGAGAACGGCGAACTGCTGCATCAAGTGTTGGAAGAGTTGGGTTATCAAGTAGAGTCCAATGTGCAGGTACGGGGTTATCGGGGCGACAAAACTAATGCCGAGTACGTGATTCGGCAACCCAGTGGTTACGATTTGGGTTTTCGCCGCAGCGGAGAGGATTACGAATTGGTGGCGGATTTTTGGGGCGCTCGAATTAACCAGCAGGAATTTGTCAATTTAATTAGTCAAAAATACGCGCGCAAAAGTTTGATGGCGGCGGTGCAGTCAGAGGGTTTTCATGTTGAAGAAGAGGAAACTTTGGCAGATGGAACGCTGAGAGTTGTAGTGGGTCGATGGGTTTAAGAATCGGGCTTTGTGAACTCGTTTTTATGTAGCCAGGACTTACGCAGAATCGGGTTAAAATCAGATTTTTTCGTAAGTCCTAGTACCAATAGGAGAATCACCATGAAATTCGATCGCCCCGAACAACAAATTCAACAAAGTTGGGAGGCTAATGCTGGCGCATGGATACGGGTGCTCGAGCAAAATCAGATTGAAAGTCGCCGCGCAGCAACGGACGAGGCTATTCTGCAAGCAGTGCTGCGCTATAAGCCTCGGCGAGTTTTGGATGTTGGATGCGGTGAAGGTTGGCTGACGCGCGCCCTAGCAAAGCGCGGTGTTGAGGTTGTCGGAGTTGATGGTTGCGCTGCTTTGGTCGATCGAGCTCGCGAGAAAGGAGGCGGTTGCTTTCGGGCGATCGGCTACGATGAGATTGTTGCCGATCCAGCGATACTCGGTCAACCATACGATGGAATCGTGTGCAATTTCTCGCTACTGGGTGAGGAAATTGGAGATTTATTGCGATCGTTACGCAAAGCAATAGTCTCAGACGGACATCTGTCGATCCAGACAGTTCATCCATTCACAGCGTGTCAGGAACAGCCCTATGTCGATGGATGGAAAACCGAGACTTTTGACAACTTCGGCGGAGCTTTTCGAGAGCCAATGCCGTGGTATTTTCGCACAGTTAGTTCGTGGTTTCAACAAGTGTCGAAAGCTGGTTGGAGGGTCTGTGAATTTAAGGAGCCGACACATCCACAGACGCAGATTCCTCTTTCCATGCTGCTGATTTGTCAGTCACTCGGCGATTGAAATCGTGTCTACATAAACGAAGTCCGAGCAGAGGGGGACTGAAGAGAAGAGAGCGGAGTTGGTATAATGCGATCGATGCGATATAATTAGAGGAAACAAGTAAACTAATATTAGGAAAAAAAGTTACTTACCCAAGAACATTGCAGAGATAAAGACAGCAGTAAGAGAACTTTCAAAAAATGAGCTTGCAGAGTTTCTCCAATGGCTTGAAGAGTTCAAAGAAACACTCGCCGATCGCCAGTGGATCGATGCTGTACGAGTTAAGATAGATGCTGCTGTTGCCATGTCCGAACATACTCCACCGATTGACGGCGAAACCTTGATTGCAGGGATTTGCGATCGTTTCCCCAAATAGCTTGTAGGCTGGGTTGTTGCTTTCATCGTAAGGGCGATCGCCAGAACCCAATTTCTAATTCTCGCTCTCTGAAACCAACTTTCCTTTTTCAAAAGCGATCGTTTTTCCTTCTCGCGCATCTTGAAGAGAGCGGCGCAATCGTGTTTTAAACTCAGGATTATTCAGCATCAAATAATCAATCCAATCATCTTCATCGGCAAATCCGACAAGATAGCCAACTGGCTTGCCATCATAAATCAGAATCACATCTTCTTCCTGAGCTAGCAGCAAGAATTGAAGCAAGTCTTTTTGAACTTCACTGAGCTGAATCTGTTTCATCACTAACCTCCTGTACTGTGAGCCATTCGTTAACTTCAGATTTATGTTTAACAGCCAAAATTAAGACTAAGTTATTCTCTGGTTCAACGGTATATTCGATATCATAAAATACGCGGTGTTCGTCAACTCGAAGACGGTACTCCGGTGAAATTATCCCCCTGAGACGCTTAATCCTACTTTTTGTCACCTTGTCCGGCTCGTAGCGCAGACTGTACCAGACTTTACTCCTCGAAGTCCACCTGTTTAACCAGCTCTAAAGGTATATCTAGCGCTTCTGCAATTTGTTCGTCGCTCAAGCCAAACTGCCGTAATTTATCAATTGTTTCAATCTTCGTTTGATTATTGTCATGAAAGTCAGGAGTTTCGGACTGACTTTTCTCTGGGGTACGAGTAGACGGTTCAGGGCAATTGTTGATAGAACCTATACTTACACTGTTTTTATTGTGAGCGTTTTTATTACCTAAAGTTATATTTACATTTATTTGCCGTTCTAAAACAGATTCAAGATTACTTTTTTTTACTTGTTCGCCAAAAACATCAGATAACATTTGCAAAAGCTCGTGACTGACTTTTTTAATGTGCTTGTCGCTATAATCATAAGTTTCTGCAACATCAGCATACTTTTGACGATTCAGTATTCCCGCGATAATTTTCCGCTGCAAGTTATTTAGATGTTTGCCTGTCTTGGTGCAGATAGCTTCATCGACAAATTGCAATGTCTGAGGAATGTCCATAGGTGGGCTGGTGAGATGGCTATCGTTACTATACCCAACTTTTCCCAACTTTCCCCAACTTTTTTGCTTTGTATACCAGTTGTCGATCGCCATTTGAGGAAGATCCAACTTTTTCCAACTTTTTTAGTTTGCAGTTTACGGGCGATGAGTATAGCATAATGAGAGAAAAAATAATATTCAGACTAACCCAATAAATAAACAGAGTAACTATGACATCGAATCAAACACACACAGTACCCGTTAATATCGATGGCATAACTGTTAGGGTGGAAGCTACTTGCCCTAGCTGGAAAACTACAAATGATAGTGAAATTGAATCTAATGTATCTGGTAAGATACTATCTTTTGAAGAAGTCAATAAAACTATTTCAGCAATTTCTAAGGAATTATCAAAAAGTCTAGCGATAGCTAAACCTACTAAAGCTACGGTAGAGTTCGGCATAGAACTTCAGCAGGAATCAGGTAAACTTCTTGCACAAATTATTCAGGGTTCTGGGAAAGTAAATCTCAAAATAACTCTAGAGTGGAGCAACACAGAACGTTAAGCTTTATCTTTATAGTTGGCTATAATATATGCAATCCGATCAAAATAGCAGTTTTCAAAGACTTCTACAAGAAAGTACATTACGCTTAAATAGTCAAGATGATTATGGAACAGGTTTCTTTGTTGCTCCTGGCTTTGTTCTTACCTGTAAACACGTTATAGGAAAAAGTCATAGAGGAAGTTGCATTAAAGCAAACTGGAATGGTCAAGAGGTTGAAGCCAAAGTTGTGGGTTTTTTAGAAACTTATGACATAGCACTTTTGAGTGTTGATTTAGTGAATCATCCCTGTGTCTTTTTAGATAAAAAAGAAGTTGAAATTGGTCAGCGTTTATATACCTACGGCTATCCAGAGAAGGGACGTGATGGAGATAGCACATCTCCAAAATATGAGGGTTTATCAGATAAAGGTCGTTTACTTACATTAAGCGGTGGAAATATACGACCGGGATTTAGCGGTTCTCCTGTTCTGAATGTCCAAACCCAAAAAGTATGTGCAATGACTGCGAAAGATAGACACAGACGAATAGTAGAAATACAAAATAAAATTGTTACAGCACCTATTGGAGGACAAGCGATACCAGCAGATATAATACTCTCATCTTGGCATGAATTGATAAATAATACTTGGGCAGTTGAATTTATTTTTAGTATGAAATTAATAGGTGTTTTAGGTATATTCGCTGATTCTATCACTCTCAAACAAAATTTCGTTAATCCTTGGACTATGAATATAAGTAGCCCTCGTACCACACAATATTTAAATCAGATTATCTTGAAATGGGCAAAGAAATTACACTTTAGTTTTTTATACCTTGAAATAAATAATATAGAGGGAGTAATTAGCAATATATATGCCAAAATAAACATACAAGAGCAAGACTTACATAATTACTTTTCTGTTTCTCAAGGTGACATGAGATGGAAAATAGTTAGTCAGTTTGCCAATCAAAACTATAAAGCAGTAGCACCTTTTGATCATTGTGTCTATATATTTTTATTCTTATGTACAAATGATTATATATTTGTTGACATGATCGGCGCAGAACTTATCAGGAAAAAATTTATTGAATTTGCTAAAAATTCCGTCAAAATTAAATTATTTAATATTTATGCAAACCAAAAAATATTGAGTTGACAAAACTTTATATCGAGCAATAAAAGTATTGAGTTTTTTTCACTGTTCTTTAAATCAACTTAAGGTAAGAGGTTTCATTATGACGATTACACCAGGCGATTGTGTAACTAAAATTTACACACCTTTTAATGAGCTAGCCTATGTTGAAAAAGACTCTCGCTTTTCTGAACTTTTCTACAAAATGACAAGTTTAGGTGTTCGTCACTGTCCAGTCATCGATCCCAAGACTCAAGAATGTTTCAGAATAGTGAGTAGGCGCGATCTTGTTACATTAGTTCCCCCAGGAAATATGCTAATTCCACAAGAAGTTCAGGATGTAACAGGTATTAAAATAAGTCCTTCAATACTTATTAATTTGATCGATGAGCTAGGTGATGAGACAGTAGACAAGCTGTTTTCATATCAAAATTTGATTGCTGTGAGTCCAGATGATCAAATCCTTAAGGCAGTTGAATTCCTTTCTGTCAGGCACGATGTGGCAGGGAAGAAGATATACATCAGTGGTTTGCCCGTAATGGAAGGTAAAAAATTATTAGGATTTATTTCCTATACTGATGTTTTGAAGAAGTTTATTAAGCATCAAGATAGCTATTTAAAGACTAGAGTTGATCGGATTGCTACAATGGATGCTGACGACCAACCATTATGGACTTTACACAAGGCTCAATGTCTGCGGGATGCTATTATGCGTTTAGCAAATGTTCGTTCACTACCAGTGGTAACTAAGCCTAAAAGTAAGAGACTCGAAGGTTTTGTAGAAGATATTCAGGTCATGGCTTGTAATCATAGATCGTTTACTAACCAACTTGGTAATTTAGGTGTTGAGTATTTTATGACTCCTGTCGAACGTCTCTATACTCCTATGCCAGGGTAGAAGTTCACGGGGGTAGCAAAAACCCAAAAAATCTGATAAGGTGAGGCACATGGAGAAGACAGTGCCGGAAT
>JAUBSN010000133.1:0-13650 GCA_036704825.1 Microcoleus sp. F8-C3
CAGCTTGCACACGCGGAGCGTTCAAACCAGTCAAAGTCTTTTGATGTAAAGGTTTTAGGCTTTTTCAGCAAGCCCTATGTAGAAATATGAGTTTTTATTAAGGAGTGTTTATTCGCGTTCTCAATAGCCATAAATTATCGAGAATATGTTGGCGATTAAATTGCTAAGATGACGTTTTCTCGTCAACATATTTTTGACTGTGTTAAGAAGTGCGGAATGTGGGATGTAACTGATTGTTTGTAGTCTGCCCGATGGCGACGAGAGAAGACAGACTTCATAACTACAAACCTAATTAGGACTTGCACGCAGAGTATAAGAAACCGGTTTATTTGGTCGCCAGTGCTGATTTGTGCCAGAAACCGGTTTTTTGCGTCAGTCTTCATATAAAAAGAGCAAACTCGCCCTACTCAACATCACTGCAAAGTGCTGGGTCCGCGAGCGTTTAGCCGATCGAAAACGTATCGGGAAATGGCCGGAAAAGCTGTTTCGTCCTTGGCATAAGCCGGATCGTCTGCAAAAACAACTAAGATATAAATCGCGCGATCGTCTAAAGTTCTAACAAATGCCGCTTCGCTGCGGGATTTGGAAGTATAGCCCACTTTGGAACCAAAATAAATATTAGTTGGTAAAGATTCGCCGAGAAATCCTTTTATCGAATTGCTCGGGTCATTTTTCCATGCCTTGGGGTCTAAATCTCTCGTCAGCAAGTAAGCCATTTTACGGCTGGCGATGCTGGAAACCGCTTGCCTGGTATAGATTTCATATATTAATCGGGCGGCTTGGTCGGTAGTTACTTGATTGCGAATCGGCTGGGAAGCATCGCCCCGCAATTGCAAGTCGCGACCGATTGGCCCTTCTTGCCTCAAATAGTATATGGGATAATTTTTGGTGCTGATACGAAGATCGTTGTAGCCTGCTGATTGGAAAAATGTGTTAATTTGAGTGCGCTTTTTCAACCAGGTTTGCAATTCTTCTCCGGCGAGCCTGCCCCCGGATTTTGTATCTGTGATTTTGTCTAAAAGTCTGCTGGCAGCATCGTTGTTGGAGACGCGAATCATTTGCTCCAGGTCGTTTTTAAAGGTCGATTCTCTTTGCGTAATGAGGCCTTTTTCAATGGCTGAGTAAAACGCTGCCATCCAAAATAATTTGGCAACGCTAGCGGGAAATCGGAGAGTTTGATTTTGATATCCGGCAAAAGTGTGAGTTTTGGAATTGCTGACATCAAATAAGGTAATTGATAGCCGTTCTGCCGGCAGTCCTTTACTGCTTGCAATCTTCACAGCTTCATCAACAATCCCTTGCAATTCTTGAGAGTAAACTGGATTGGGAGGTGTTTTGATGTTGTAGCTAAAGGTAGGCTCGCTTTGACGGTCGGCTAAATTTTCCGATGGTTCAATTGTCGGAGGCGAGAGAGTTGGTTGAGGCGAGACGGGCTGTTGAGCCAAGATGACTGGCGGTTCTGGGGGACGGCGAATTCTGAACGGTATTGTGACAATCCAACCGATTGCGATCGCCCCGGCAATTAAGCACAGGATGTTACCGTATTTTAACCGAGAAAATTTCGTCCTCACTCGGCGACGAGATTGGACAGGACCCTTGCTGCTGCGGCGACGAGATTGGACAGGGCCCTCGCTGCTGCGGCGACGAGATTGGACAGGGCCTCGGGGCTGGATTGTGCCTCGGGGCTCGATTGTGCCTCGGGGCTGGATTGGGCGGCGTCGGCGTTCTACTTGCATTGTGTTGTGGTATCAAACTCGCAGGATCAGTTTATAATAGGGCGGCGTCTAAATGACAAGTGTGTCGATCGAGTGTGCTGTTGCCAATTTTATCGGTCTGCTAGGCTGATTGAGACTTCTAATAATTGTAAAAATTTCAGGATAGCACTCAGTTGAAGCAAAATCCTTGGAAAAACATGAGAAATTTTTTGAGTCTGGCTGTTTTGGGATTTGCGATCGCCAGCGTGAATAATTTTTTGATCCCTGATGTTTGGGCATTTCAGTCTCAACCTGCTGCGGAATCTCTTGTCGATCGACAAACAGCAGGACAGGGAACAGATGTAGCGGTTTCCTTGACGCGAGCAAGCGAGAATCTAGAAGTAACAAACAAGCAAACTGTTTCCAGTTTCCCGATTCTGTTTTGGGACTTCAACAATTTAGCGGAAATTTCTTATTCCGAATTGCTGAAGGTGCTGGCGAGACGATCGGACTCCAATAACACGGAGAGAGAAATCGCTGCACAACCAGAAGACATAGCACGTTTTGAAAAGGTTGTACAGTACGCAAAACGACAAAATTTGCACGATCGCTCGATCGGAGAAATCGTCCAGGCGATCGCCGATTATTTCCTAGGAAAACCCTACGCCGCGGGTTTGCTGGACAAATCCGGCGAAGAAAAGTTGCTCGTAACTTTGAATAAATTTGATTGCGTTTTGTTTGTAGAAACAGTTTTGGCGATCGCCCGGGGCGTAGCAGTACAAGATTACGACTATCAAAATTTTGTAAATCGCATAGAAGAACAGCGGTATTTAAACGGTAAAATGAACGGTTATTGCAGCAGGTTGCACTATTTTTCCGAATGGATTAACGACAATCAAAAACGGCAAACAGTGGAAAATATCACCGCCCAATTGGGCGGAGTCCCCATGAATAAAACACTAAATTTCATGACCCAGCACCGTAGCAGTTACCCGCAAATGGTCAAAGACGAAGCAACTTATCAGTGCATTGCCAGCCAAGAAGCAGACTTAGCCAAAACTACTGTTAATTACATCCCGACAAATCGGATAAAAAGTATTTATTCTCAGTTAAAACCCGGCGATATTGTAGCGGTAGCCACAGAGATTAAAGGATTGGATGTCACCCACATCGGTTTAGTCTACCGCAATGCTGACGGCAATATGGGTTTAATTCACGCTTCGCCTGCTGGGGAAGTGACAGTTGCTTACGACTTGCAGAGATATATTAGGAGAGTCGAAAGTGCGATCGGCATAGTAGTCGCTAGGCCGATCAAGCCCAGATAAAGATGAGATGTGAGGTTATCAAAAGCAAGGACTTTAGTCCTTACTTCAAACCTGTTATCAAAAGAAAGGACTAAAGTCCTTACTGCGAAAATGTTATGAGTTTTGGTGTCTTTTCAGGATTTTACGCTTCAGGCAAACCACCAAAACCCAGTCCAGAATACCTCCCAAAATATAGCCGATCAAATCCTCGCAAGCAAAGCCGCTACCGATAAATAAACGCCCGAATAATGTAGCCCTAATCCATTGCAAAAAATGAGGATGCCACAGTTGGCTAAATTCAATTGCGGAGTTAAAAATGAAAACTCCCCATTCTTTTAACAACTGATTACCAATAAACTAGGTTTATTGTCGGTTCCCTGCCCCTGGGATGACGCAACTGCTTCGTTAGCGCAGCCCGCCCCTACAGGAATCTCCGTGTCAATTGACGGGACATGATATTAAATATCTCGTTGATTCTTCAGTCTGCTGGGAATTTCAACTGCTTAAATATTCGAGGTTTGTAGGAGCAGGTTCACCCTAATTTATGCTTAAAAAGGAGAGAATTTGTAAACCCGCCCCAACCCAGCGACTAATACTCTTATTTAGAACCAAACACCTCGCGCACCCGATAAATCGGTTTTCCCTGGGACTCGTGATAAGTCCGCATCATCACTTCCGCCAGCAAACCAAAACAAAATAACTGCACGCCAGTTAACAGCAAAACCACAGCCAAAATCAGCAAAGGACGATTGCCAATACTTTGACCAAAAGCCAATTTCAGGAAAGTCAAATAAATCCCTAAAACCGTTCCCAACGTCATAGAACTCAGTCCAAAAATTCCAAAAACGTGCATCGGTCGAGTCAGGAACTTTTTCATAAAAGAAATAGTTAACAAATCCATCAATACCCGAAAAGTCCGCCAAATTCCGTACTTACTTTGACCGAAACGGCGGGCATGGTGTCGCACAGGCATTTCTGTTATTCTCGCCCCTTCAATAAACGCCAAAGCAGGCAAAAATCGGTGCAATTCCCCGTAGAGATTCATATCTGCTACCAACTCGGATTTATAAGCTTTCAAAGAACAGCCGTAGTCGTGCAAAGTTACGCCTGTAACGCGACCAATCAGCCAGTTAGCAATTTTAGAAGGAATCAACCGACTAATAGTATTATCCTGCCTATTTTTCCGCCAGCCGCTCACTAAATCGTAGCCTTCATCTAACTTTGCCAACAATAGCGGAATATCAGCCGGGTCATTTTGCAAATCGCCGTCTAGGGTAACAATAGCACGACCGCGAGCGCGATCGAAACCTGCGGACATGGCAGCAGTTTGTCCGTAATTGCGGCGCAAAATTACAGCACAAAGGTCATCGCGACTGCTGGCTAACTGCTGGAGAAGTTCAGCAGAACCGTCTTTAGAACCGTCATCTACACAAATAATTTGATAGCTGAGTCCAGATGGTTGAACAGAAGCGGCGATCGCCTCAATTAAATGAGGCAAACTTTCCACCTCATTATACACCGGCACCACCACCGAAACATCCAGAACAACCTCAGCCTCAGCTTGCTGTCTCGCCAATTTTTCCAAAAATAATGCAGCGTCCATTTTTTTATTTGATAATATCAACAGTCAACCGCCAACAACTAACTAGGTTGATAACTTGCCACAACTTTACCATATCCCCGCAATTGCTGGTAATAACCTCGACTGACTTCATCTCCATCCTCCGACAAAACATCGATACCGATACCGTTGCGACCTTGTGCTTGTCCCGAACTGTGAATGTAGCGATTGTCTCCGAGATATAATCCTACATGAGTTGCTTTTTCCGGCGTACCAAAAAATACTAAATCCCCCGGTTCTAAATCAGTGATACTAATAGGTTTAGTAAAAGCTTCCTGCTGATAAGCATCCCTCGGCAACCAGATGCCCGCTGCCACAAAAGCCGCTTGCATCAAACCCGAACAATCATAATTCGGTCCGACTGTACCGCCCCAAAGATAATAATTGGATTGGTTCATAGCCTCGCGAGCAAAAGTAATTACAATTGGTAATTTTTCCCTAACTTCCTCCTCAGAAAGCACCAGAGGATGATACACTGTTTCTGCTGCATCGAGCAACTCAACATCTCGAATATCCAGCCATCCCGGATAATTATCTTCGCACAGCCGCACCATCACAGCGGTTGTATCCCTCTGAAAAACCGAGTCTATGGCATTTCTCCCCCCCTTAATAAGGGGGGGCTGGGGGGGGTCAACTACTCGCAAATGCCGCCCCAGGGCTGCTTGAGTTGCCAATCGATCGCACTTGGGGGAATCGTAAATATTTATGTGCGATCGGGTCCGGTACTCCACAACATCAGATAATTGATAATTGGCCATTGCTAATTGGTCACTGTTTGCTGTTAATTGTTCGCATTTAACGATAGATTGCCATTAGCTGCTAGCCGTTAACCGTTAACCGTCAGCCATTAACCATGACATTTTTTCACAAAGACGAACAATTAGAAACCCTCGGCAGTAGCATTATAAACTCCGCATTGTCAGAATTTACAGGATTAAGCGGCGATCGTACAGCCATTACCTGGATAGTTTACGATCCGCCGGTGCGAGTCAATACAGGCGGCGCCCTGAGCCCAGAAGAATTTTGGAAATATCAACCGCGAGGTTTTAGCGCTAGAGCTTCCGAACGAATTTATCCAGCCAGCATCGTCAAATTATTCTACCTCGTTGCCATATGGGAATGGGCGCAAAAAGGCATGATTCAAACATCGCCAGAATTAGAACGCGCCGTCCGAGATATGATAGTTGATTCCAGCAACGACGCCACCGGTTTAGTAGTAGACGTTCTCACCGGCACAACCAGCGGCCCAGAATTATCACCCGCCCCCTTTGAAACTTGGAAACAGCAGCGAAACATCGTCAACCGTTACTTTCAATCATTGGATTGGCCGGAATTACAAAATATTAACGTCAATCAAAAAACCTGGTGTGACGGCCCCTACGGTCGCGAGCGAGCAGTTCTGGGAGAATTAATGGAAAATAGAAATATGCTGACTACAAATGCAGCGGCGCGTTTGCTGCACAGTATCATCGGCGGCGTAGCTGTTTCTGCCAAAGCATCGCAAGAAATGATGGGTTTAATGAAACGCAGTTTAGACCCAGCAGAATTAGAGGCAGATCCCGAAAATCAAGTTACAGGTTTTTTAGGTGGCGGATTGCCAGAATCAGCGAAATTGTGGTCAAAAGCGGGACTGACAAGTCAAGTGCGTCACGATGCTGCTTATATTGAAATAGCGGGTTTGCAGCCGTATTTGTTAGTTGTATTTACAGAAGGGAAAGAGAATAGCAAGAATGAAGAGATTTTACCATTTATATCGCGGCAATTTGTCGAAGCGATGAAAGCGCTTAATTAGATTTAGTAGTTGATTATTGCGGCTAGACTAGACTTAAACTGCAAAAATAATTTGGACGCTGCTCAAAGCCCATCCCACAAAATTTTCTTGTGGGATGGGCTTTGAGCAGCGTCCAAAAATTTGATTAAAAGGAATTTTTTCCCAGAAGTTATAGAACGGAGAGGGAGGGATTTGAACCCTCGAAGGATGTTAACACCCTTAACAGATTAGCAATCTGCCGCTTTCGACCACTCAGCCACCTCTCCAAGATGACAGTAACTAACTATAGCACACACATCTTCTTTTTGCCAACCCCTAATTTAAAAATTCCTCAATCCCTTACTCTGTATACTTTTCGCTACCTCAAACTCCAGCCTCTTCCCCAAAGCCCCTAGCCTTCAAGTGCTTTTCCCAACTAAAATTGGAACTCAAAAAGAACCTCTTAGTATACAAATATCCCAAGCGGTACAGGTTAGCCTTGCGATCGGCATCGAGATTAAAGTCCGTCGTCGTCACCCCAGCTTCAGTCACATCAATATTAATCACCCTGCCTTTATCCATTTCCCGCTGGTGATAGCGGTCTCTTGCTTTCATCATCGTTCGGAACATCGCCGCCAGCATCGACAGCGGAGTATCAATCTTAACTTTAGTTTCAATTCCGGTATCGACTAATCGAAACCCAAAGGTAAACCAGCGCGGCATAGCGGGAGTGGAACCGACGGATTGTTTGTCATAAATCCACAGGGGGAAATTGCTCAAAATTCCGCCATCTACAATTAAGTCATCGCCGAGTTTTCCCGGTTCAAAAAATAGGGGAATACTCATCGACAACCGAACGGCTTCAGCCACGCTAAAATCTTCAGCGCTTTGGAGTCGCAACTGTTCGTACAAAGGATCGGAATCCGTCGATTCGCGGCGGTGTAAGTCGTCGGGCAGCACCAACATTTCACCGCGAGAGAGGTTGGATATTACTACTTTTAATTCCCGGTCTTTTACGATTTGTTTGACATCGGCAAAAGTGTGCAAGTTACCTCGACCGAGCATTCCTTCCAGCCACTGCCGGAAAGGCTGCGCCGAATATTCTCCCATCTGACGGCTAACTGTTAGGAAAAGCAGCGTCCAAGCAGGAGATTGCAAGTCGTCGGCGGGGTCGCCGTTTAAAATTAGAGGACTGTTTTTTTGAGTTAAAAATATGCTGTAATCGAGCTGTCCTAAAATTTCCTCTAAATCATCAATTGACAAGTCGGTTGCCAATACTGCGGCAGTAATTGCACCTGCAGAAGTGCCGGCCAATTTTCGCCAGCGGATGCCCAAATCGCTGCAGCACCTGAGTGCTCCTAAAAACGCAACTCCGCGCACGCCGCCGCCTTCAAAAACCCCGTCGGCATAGATTTGACCGTTTTCGTCGGGAGGCGGAAATTTGCTGAGAATTGTTTGTTTTTCGGTTGCGGTGATTCTGACACCGGGTTCTTGCAAAATTTGCTGCGGATACCACTTGCTCATGGGAAATACCTCGGATAAATTTTGGGTTTTAGATTTGAGATTTATATCTATTCTTCTTGATTTTTGTCGGCATCCATTGCCTCTTTGACGTATTGTTGAACTTGCGATCGCACTTGTTCGTAAGCCACCGACGCGCACCAAGGCCGGAGAGATAAAATAGTTGTATCTGGAGTAATCTCGATCACCAAACAAGTCGGGGGCGGATTCTCCAAAACCAGGGGGTGAGAGTGGGCAATTTCTAATAACTCAGCCACTGTCGGACGGATCGGCCGATCGCCAATATCGATCTTCAAGTCTACTCGCCTCGTTCCCATTGCCGTTGTATTTTTCAGTGTACCGTTAAACAACTGATTGTTCGGGACAATAATTTTTACGCGATCGTCTGTCACCACGGTGGTTGAAAAAATCCCGATGCTATCCACCACTCCCTTAACATCGCCAGCTTCAATCCCATCCCCGACTTCAAAGGGCCGCAAACTAATCAACATTACCCCAGCAGCAAAGTGCGACAAAGTATTTTGCCACGCCAAACCAATGGCCAAACCCGCCGCACCAACCACCGCAACCACACTCGTAGTTTGAATTCCCAACTGACTCAAAGCGGCGACTACCCCCACTACCAAAATCGTAATTTCAGCAGCTTGAACTAAGAATTTCCGCAGCGTGGCTTCGGTGCGACTCAGTGCTTTGCGAGTCACGCGCCCCGCAACGCCGATCGCAAATCGCGTAATTAACAAAATGCCGATCGCCCACAGCATTTGAGGTACAATTTTAAACCCCAATTCTACGAATTTTTTCGAGAATTCTTGGGCTATTTCTAAGGCTTGTGTTCTTTCTGCATTTAGCTGGGAATACAAGGTTTGGGCTATTGGTAAAAACGTCTGAATAACTGTCATATTAATTTTAGATTGGTAATTGGTAATTGGGAATTGGGCATTGGTAAAGGCAGTCTCAGTCTTCTCGCTCATTCCGAGAGTCCGACAGGGGTTAAAAACCCCTGTCTCATAGCTCAAGTCCTCTATAAGAGGACTAAAGTCGATAATTTTATCCTTCAAACTCTTGAGTCGGTTTCAACCGACTTTTGCTATGAGGCAGGGGTTTAAACCCCTGCCGGACTAATGTCTCATAGCTAAAGTACTCACTCAAGAGGACTAAAGTCGATAATTTTATCCTTCAAACTCTTGAGTCGGTTTCAACCGACTTTTGCTATGAGGCAGGGGTTTAAACCCCTGCCGGACTATTGTTAATAGTGTACTGCTACGCGGGGCAACCGGTGTTTAAAACCGCAGAGAATTTCCCACGAAATCGTTCCTAAAGTCGCGGCCCAATCGTCAGCAGTAATTTGATTTTCTCCATCTTTACCCAACAGAGTCACCACTTCACCGACTTCTAAATCTGGAATATCGGTTACATCCAGCATTAATTGATCCATCGTCACGGCTCCCACTTGCCGCACGAATTCACCCCTGATTAAAACCTGCATTTTATTAGAAAGATTGCGCGGAATGCCATCTGCATAGCCGATACCAATTACGGCAATTTGTGTCTGCCGCCCAGCTATAAATTGATAGCCGTAACTGACGCCTGTTCCTGCTTCAATTGTTTTCACCTGCGTCACCCTAGCTTTTACCTGCATTGCGGGCTTCAAATTGGCGATCGGCTGCAAGTGAGGTGCTGGATAAAGACCGTAGGTAGCTAAACCGACTCGGACTAAATCGTAGTGCAAATCGCGATCGGCGAGGGCAGCAGCAGAGTTTGCCAAGTGCAGGCGAGGAGGGTTAATTCCTGCTATTTTAATTTGGTCGATCGCCCGTTTAAACCGCTGGTGCTGCTCTCTCATAACTGCGGGGTCGGGACTGTCTGCTGTCGCCAAGTGAGAGTAAATGCTGGCTAATTTTAAATTGGGCAAGCGCTTGACTAATTGTACAAATTTTGTTGCTTCTTGCCAGGGCGTACCCAAGCGAGACATTCCCGTATCCAACTTAGCGTGAACCGGCAAAGATTGGTTAATATCGGCGAGAACTTCCGAAAAAATTAGGGCTTGTTTGGCAGTACAAATAGTGGGCTGCAAGTGCCAATGGGCTAGAGCCTTTACCTGTTGGGCTGTATGGGTTGCCCCCAACAGCAAAATCGGCGCTTCTATCCCAGCTTCTCGCAATTCTATTCCTTCGGGAATTGTCGCCACTCCCAGCCAACTAGCACCTGCTTGCAATGCTGTTTGACTGACTGCAACAGCACCGTGCCCGTAAGCATCCGCTTTCACAACTGCCATCAGTTCTGTCTGGGGAGATAAGAGATTTTTTAGCTGTTTTACATTGTGAGTTAAAGCTGCTAAATCGATTTCTACCCAAGCCCGCTGGCAAAGTCCCCCGTCACCGTCCCACATCAACGTCTGGCGGGATTGTTTTGTCGGTGATTCTGCGGCTGTTTGTTCCCAACTCAACATGGTCGATCGCTCCTACTTGCTTGCACGCTTAAAAACTGCTCTCAAAGCTGCTCAGATATTTTACCCTAAGTTTGATTATAATAATATTTTTCCTTTAATCAATGTTATACAAGTTTAAACAAAGAATGCAACTGTAGGCCCGTGCTGCAAACCCATATCGCATCAGTCATTCCCCATCTCAAATCTCAAATCTCAAATCTCAAATGCTATTAACTGGTGTATCATAGCACCAAAAATACCCGGTAAAAACTATGGACGGACTGGCATACCTACATTTAGCTGAAACTTGGGAAACGGCTGCGGGTCAAACTCGATCGACCAACTCAAAAATACACCTAACGTTAGCCTCGACTCGTTTACTTTTCTTTACGATCGCTCTCACAATTTTCAATTTAGTCAATCCGGCACTCGCCCTCAAAAAAGGCGATTCAGGCCCGGAAGTTGCAAACCTCCAGAAAACCCTACAAAACGCAGGCTATTTTCGCCGCCAGCCAACAGGATTTTACGGTGCTGTAACCCAGGCTGCGGTGAAAAAGTTTCAAGCAGACAACAACCTGAAAGTTGACGGAATTGTCGGCCCGAAAACCTTATCAGCACTCAAAGGTAAGCCGGAAGACGCGAGTGTGGAAGCTGCGGAAAAAATCGCGCCGAATGTCGATCGACCTTCGCCATCTCCTAGCGCCCCAGAAAACACAAACCAACCCGAAGATACAAATCAAAATCCGCCCCAAGAACCTCTATTTCAAGAACCTTCTTTGCCGCCATTTAAAACAGAAAATTCCGAGGATATAGAAAGTGAATCACCACCACAAATGCCAGTAAATCCTCCCGACAACACTCTCGGAAAAATGACCTTAAAAAAAACCATTTACGGTAACATATCGCCAAAATCAATTGTTTATTCGGGATCGGGTTTGTTTTTTGCTCAAAACATGATGTACCGCCACACAATCACAGTTTACGACAGGAACTTTCAATTAGTCAAGACTATTCCCGATACAGTAAACTTGTCGAAGTTCGGGTTTTCTAAATTCAAAGGCAATTATAAAGGCTCTCCCGTAGAAGCAGCTTTTTCAACAGATGGCAAATATGCCTACGTCTCCAACTACAAAATGTACGGTTCGGGGTTTAGCAATCCGGGAACCGACAGGTGCTCTCCAGCGGCAAAACACGACCAAAGTTTTCTGTACCGCATCAATACCGAAACTTTGAAAATAGAAAAAGTAATTCCTGTAGGTGCAGTTCCGAAATTTAATGCTGTTTCGCCTGACAATCGCTTCGCGCTATCTAGCAATTGGTGCAGTTGGGATTTGAGCGTAGTCGATATCAATAAAAATCTCGAAATCGAGCGGGTGAAACTGGGTGCATATCCTCGGGGTATTGTTGTTACTCCCGACTCAAAAAATGCCTATGTTGCCGTCATGGGTTCTTCCAATATTGCGAAAGTGAATCTCATCGACTTTTCGGTAGAATGGCTGAAAAATATTGGCAATGCGCCGCGTCATTTGACGATCGACCCCAACGGAAATTATCTTTATGCCACTTTAAACGGTGAAGGAAATGTGGCAAAAATTGACCTACAAACTGGTAAAGTGGTGGACAAAGTTTCGACTGGAAAAGCCCCTCGTAGCATGACTATTTCCGATGAGGGAAAACTGCTTTATGTGGTCAACTATTTCTCGAATACTGTGAGCAAAGTTAGGACTAGCGATATGAAAGTGCTGCAAACAGTGAAGGTTAATTCAAGCCCGATCGGGATTACTTACGATCCGGAAACTAATCAGGTTTGGGTAGCTTGCTATTCGGGCAGCATTATGGTGTTTCAAGATTAATATAGCTGCTTCGCAGTCAGGGCTGGAGTCCTGACTAGAAACAATAGCGATTAAATGCTATTTTGGGGCGGCCGATGAGCAACGCCCCTAAAATACTATTTGGACGACTTTAAAGGCTTCACAACATACTCTGAAGCCTTAACAGGTAGTTTGCCTTTTTTTGCCATAGCTTGGTAAATCATGGCTGCTACTTCAGCGCGAGTTGCTATTCTATTCGGCTGCAAAAGTTCGCGCTTCGGGTGGTTGACAACAATACCAGCTTCTGTGGCTGATGCTACTTTGTTAACGGCCCATTTCGGCACTTTTGCCCTGTCTGTATAAACTCGTAAAGTTTTGGTTGCTCTTGTTGATGGTTTCAGGCTCAAACCGCTTGCTAAAGCTGCGATTACTTCGACACGCGGAATCTGTTTTTCGGGACGGAACTCATTGTTTGGGTATCCTTTAAGATATCCGGTTTTGACGGTGTGGTCGATCGCAGGAGCGACAGGACTCTTCTGTTTTACGTCTTTAAAATCAATCGATTTTCGGATCGGCTCTTTGTCGTCGGACATTCGCTGAATCAAGCGCGCTAGTTCGGCCCGCGTCATCGGTTCGTCTGGCCGAAATTTGCTGTCGGTGAAATCAGTAAAGATTTTGCGATCGACTAAAGCGACAATGAACGGACTCGCCCAATATTTGTCAGGAATATCGGAGAATCTAACGGGCCCAACTTTTGGTTTAGCCGCTTTGGGTTTGGTAATTGCCGGATCGGGAGTCGATCGCGCAATTGGCTTGGGAGGAACAACGATTACACCCACCGGAGGAGTTGCCGGTACAACTGGCCCTAAAGGTGCCACAGGTGCGACATCCGGTTTTGAGGGAACGGGGGTTGTAGCGGGCGATGGCACAGCCGCATTCGGCGGCGCAGGCGTTAATATTCCCGGGCTCGCGGGCGTAACAGCAGGTAGAGAGAAAACGGCTGGAAATTGCCAATTTCTGGCATTCAATCGATCGGGATTTTTACCTGTTATCCAAAATAAAATTGCTCCCATCGTGCCGAAGGCAACCAAGATAGCAATCAATTCATCCAATCCTAGACGGTTTCTTTCCCCTGACGGGGGTTGTGAAGAAGACATATTGTCACCTACATACCAATGTAGAAATTAAATCACATATTTTTTGGGTCTGGTGGTGACTGAAATAAATAAATCAACTATTCTAAGGTTCTCACTGTTAATACTTGCGGGGGCGTAGCATCTGGAGGATAAATAAAATCAACTTTTATCGATCGCGTTTCTCCCACAGCCAACCTCAACTTTACCATCGGTTCCACAACTTGACCGACACGGTGCCACAAATGCAAGTAGCCAGTTACATCGTAACCTCCATCATCTTGGTAGCGCAGCCGCACAGTACCTCGAAATTGACATACTCCTAGCCCTATAAGGGCTAGGATTCTTGACACTTCATTGAGATGCGCTTGACTGTAGTCTTACCTTC
>JAUBSN010000134.1:0-13051 GCA_036704825.1 Microcoleus sp. F8-C3
GAGCCGGATGAGGTGAAAGTCTCATGTCCGGTTCTGGAGACGAGTAGCACTCGCGAGGGTGTTGCTTAGTTTAATGGGTTATACGTACTACGTGCCGCCGATGTTGAAAACTCAATTAGACAATTTGCCTCCGAAAGCAAAAGGACTGGTGCTTTGGATTATTGAAGGGCAGATGTTATCGAGTCAGGAGATTGAGTATTTGACTGTTTTGCCGACGCTAGAACCGCGAGTTAAAATAGCAGTGGAGATGGGGGGCGATCGAGCTTTTAGCTGGAAGCCGCTTAAAGATGCTTTAGTCGCAGCTTAAATTCCGGTCTTTGCGATCGCAAATCAACTAAAAAACGCAGCGAGCAACTAACGCTCAACAGTTTCTGCTCGCTGGTTTTGATATTTTTGGAAAAAAACTTAATTAACAGGAAAAATCTTATGCTTCAGAACCGCGATTATACCATCATCATTGACAAAAGCGGCAGTATGTACACAAAAGACCAGATGGGCGGTAAAAGTCGGTGGGCGCTCATGCAAGAATCGACGATCGCATTAGCGAATAAATGCGAAGAACTCGACCCGGATGGGATAACAGTTTATGTGTTTTCCGGTCGCTTCAAGCGCTACGACAACGTAACATCAGCTAAAGTCGTGCAAATTTTCCAAGAAAACGAACCTGCGGGGACTACCAATTTAGCTGCTGTTCTGCAAGACGCCCTGAACAATTTTTTTCAGCGCAAAGCATCCGGTAAGACCAAGCAAAATGGCGAAACAATATTAGTGGTGACGGACGGAGAACCGGACGATCGCAAAGAAGTGATGAAAACGATTATAGAGGCTTCCCGGAAGCTCGACCGAGATGAAGAGTTGGCGATTTCTTTCATTCAAGTAGGGAATGCGCCGGAAGCGACTAAGTTTCTCAAGATATTGGATGACGAACTGCAAAGCGCCGGGGCAAAATTCGATATCGTTGATACTGTCACGATGGATGATATTGAAGGAATGACCCTGACGGAGGTATTGCTGAATGCAATAACTGATTGAGGAGGCGGGCGAAGTTTCCGTGATTGTATTGGGGCCAGTTTGCCCGGGAGCATTTTTTAGGGGGTTTAAGTTATGGAATCGATCGATCGCCTGTTAGGTGAACTTAAGGCAGAGTATCAAGCATCTCAAAAAATTGCTGAGTTGAAAAGTCAGGCGCCGGTGCAAGCACAAACGCCGTCAAATCCAACATTTAAAACATCAGATATAAATTTGTATGCTAGTCCTTTGGATCGGGATTTAGCTCAAATTAAGGCTGAGTACGAAGCGCCAAATCAAGCTCAGGAAGTGGCTTTACAGGAACGGCTTAAGGGCGAGCACGAAGCACAAAATCAAGCTGAGGAAGCAGCTTCACCTGAACCCCTGCTAGCAGAAAAAGTCGCGGGGCCGCAGTTGGACGTACAAACGCACAGACAGAAAGTTAGGCAAGCTCAGGTTTGGCTGAAAAAGTTGGATAAGAATTCCGATGAGGGATATTGGTTCGATCAGTTTGCTTTTAGGTATTCTTCGAGGATAGATGCGGCGATCGACTATTTGCAAGCTGTGAATGAGTTTGATTGATTCAACTACACGGTATTCACAATTTGTAAGGAAGTTTTTTGGTTAATTGCCATCTCTATTTGTTGTAAGGACACGGCAGTGCCGTGTCTTTAAAAAGGGTAAAATAAATTATCAATTGTATCGCGCGGGATTCAGGATACGGCACTGCCGTATCCCTACAAATTGCCAGCAAATAAATATCATCTATAGGAACACAGCACAGTTCTTTCCTGTGGCTGCGATAACCAGGGGGAAGAGCGATCCTACACTAATTTTTGGGGTACAGATGTAGGATTCAACAAAAACAAAGCAGCCTTTTTTGCTGTATCTTCAGATAACTGAATTTGTTTTAACTCAACAATACCTTCACTGATAAAAGTATCTCTCAAAGCAGCTTTTTCTCCGCTGTTAAAACTCGTTTCGTAAAAGACTTCTCGAATTCCAGCCGCAATGACTAATTTCAAACAATAGATGCAGGGTTCTAAAGTAACGTAAATACTAGCCCCAGCAGTAGATATACCGTGTTTGGCAGCTTTGGCGATCGCATTTGCTTCAGCGTGAACCGCCCTTGACGGCAAAATTTTGCTGGCGTCGCAACTACTCAAACCGGGATAGCAGAAGCCTTGAGTTGTACAGTGTGCCGAACCTGACGGCGAACCGTTGTAACCCGTTGCTAAAACTTGCTTGTTTTTAGTTATCACCGCGCCTACAGGAAAAGCCAGACAAGTCGATCGAGTTGCGGCTAATTTTGCCAACATTAAAAAGTATTCGTCCCAGTTTGGTCTTTGAGGGGGTTCGTAGTTGTCTGGTGTATTGTCCATTTAAAATCTAGAATTATAACTGTATCGAGACAAGTCATTTATGGCGAGATTCCAGTCGAGCCAAATCCATTATCTCCCCTAGAGCTGGTACTTAACATTTTTACTTCTTCAATTTCCACGCGAATTACCGGCGCGATTACCATTTGAGCAATTTTCATGCCTTTTGTCACTTGAAAAGAAGTTTGACCGTGATTGATTAAGATTACTTTGATTTCGCCTCGATAGCCCTCATCTATTGTTCCTGGTGCATTGAGTACAGTGATTTGGTGCTTGAGAGCTAAACCGCTTCGGGGACGAATTTGGGCTTCTGTTTTTTCGGGTAATTCTATGGATATACCTGTATGAATTAATTTGCTTTCTCCCGGACTAATTTCTAATTCATCTATAGAAAATAAGTCCAGTCCAGCATCAGTATCATGGGCATATTGGGGGATTATCGCTAATTCTTGCAGTTGCAGAATTTTGAGTTTCATCTTGTTTCTTCCTTCTACCTTCGGCTACAGCAGATTCCACGTTTATGAAGTATACCCCATATCGCTCAATCCACGTAGGGACAAGGCACGGTACGGTGTCCCTACTACACTTCACAAACCGGGAGTACGCTGTATATTATGGTGCTAGCCTTGCTTTTCCCAGACGATTTGTTGTGTACCACTTCGCAATGTCGGGTGCCCATTTTTCAAAATGAGGCCACATCATTTCGCAGAGTTTTTGAATTTCCAGTTGAGCATTTTTCTTATTTCTCAAGTCAGAAAAATGCAGGAAAGACCTTAAATTGAAACTGACTACAAAATGCTGGCGGTAGTCAAAGGGTAATTTGCCTCTGGCGTGTTCCTCGGACATACCGCCGTCGAAGTCAATTTTATAACGTTTAGCGGCTTCTAGACACCACTGTAAATCTTGTTGTCTTTGTTCGGGAGAATAGTAGTATTTTTTGCCTTCGCGGTCTGTATAATAATCTACTGGACGCAGGTAAAAAATATCTTCTATATCTTTTTTGCCAACTGCTACATCCAGAAATTGATTGCCTGTATAACGGAGGGATTGTACATCGAAGGATACTCCAACACGATGTGTCCTGGCTTGCTGCATGACACTGTGGGGAAAATAGCCGCAATTAAAAATAATTTGGGGATGTTCTAAGGGGCCGTAATGCCCCCGATCGCCTGCGAGGAGCCTTTTGATGATAATTTCTCCGCATTCTGCATCTGAGGGCCAGGAATCGCGCTCGTCAAACACGAAATTCTCGGTATAGTCTTGATGGAGGGCTGCGTAAATTACTTGCTGAGGATTTGGTGTTTGAGAAATAACTTCTACTCGAAATCTATCCATATATATTTTTATTTTGGAAGCTCGCTATAGTTGAGATTTTGAACAATTTTAAATTATTTCATAAGATGGCATTATTGGCAAGTTTTTCAAGCTAATAATTCGTTGACACCTGCGCTAAAACCTGAGTCCTAGTAAAAAGTTACCCGATCGCAGCATATTCTTGAGCTTGTAAATTTTTGCTGTTAGTGCAGCCCGGGCGAGAGGATCGCACTTTTTACTGTCGGGCCGCTGACAATGGCTGTTTGCCCAGTTCCGCAAATTAATTGGTTTGGTTTGTATAGGGGTTTGTATTCAAATTTATTGACGAGATGTGTGGCTGTCATGGTTTACCGTTTTTTGCACCGCGTACTACTATAGCGCGTCTAAATGAGTTGTGTAAATAAAAGAAAAGTGATTAAATAAAATTAAATAAAAAAAGATGGAGACAACTTGTGAGTGGACTTGGTATGCGATCGCAACCAAAGTTTGCGGAGTGGGTGTCAAATCAAAAAACAAATCAAAAAATCTTAAACGAGTCAAAACCCCATGTGAGTCAGGAAAAAGTCGAAGAGTTGCAGAGTTTTATTTCACAGACTAAAGATGTTAGAGAATGGAAGGTATCGCAATCTGTCAAACTTAGATGGCAAGGATTTAGTTATCGAGAGATTGAAAAAAGAGTAGAAGTCTCAACAAGTTTTATGACACCAACTCTCCGCAAATATTTTTGCCGGGGGATTGCTGGATGAAAATTGAACTATCGGGGGTCAAAAAGTTATTTAAAAAATCAACAGATAGGTTAAACTATGCAGTGGCTATCCCAAGCAGAAAACCGAAATATATCGGAATTATCAAGGTACTTGATGTCCAATTACGATGCGGTATTTAAATCGCCATCAAGTTACTACCGCATTTGAAAAATCAGTTTCCCCCCTAATATTTGGGTACTAACTTACAAAAATGGCACCTACTAAGTGTAGCACTATTTTATGAAATTGGTATAACCAGGATTTCATATCAATTCCCGCTTTCCCCTTGTCGATTAGCCATTACCTTCTACAATTGTTTCCGCTGCTTCAAGGTACTGACTGTCTAACAGAAAAGCACCTTTTTCAAAGCGAATTCCCCAATAATTGCCGGGACGCCGATCGATCACAACACCTTCAGCGCCGATCGCAATTAAATTCGGAGGTCGCAGCATTGGCATCTGTTCGGCAGTTTTGACGTAAGGCGGCATCGCCACAACTCGGACTTTTTGACCGATTGTAAATTCTTTTTCCATGAGCTTTATTTTCTAAAAAAACACGACAACAAAGTAATTTTAACAAGGAATGTTTCTGTTTGATTGATTGTGGATGGATAATAAAATGGGAAATTATGAAGCGTAATTAACGGAATTACTGGCAAAATTATTGATATTTTAGGCTTCCATCTTCGTTATATTCAAGTTCATGATATTTTCCGCCTAACCCTAAGTCATGAATACATCGTTGATAGTTTTTGGCTCCCATATCGAAAGGGTTAGTTCTGTTAAATCTTGCCCATTCAGCTATCTTTAGCTGGTTAGTTACCCCTGAAGCATCGGCTACGGTTTTGACAATCCAATCAAACATTTTTTTCCTCTAAGCTGTCTCTCACTCTACCTCTCTATATTAGCTATATATTCACCTATAGGCAATCAAACATTTTTTTCCTCTAAGCTGTATCTCACCCCTAACTCGGACGATCGCACATAACACCCGATACCGATCGCGCTACAATTATGGATCGGGATAAAAACGGCTGATTAGGAAAGTAGAGGAGTAGGTGCTATGGCTACAAGTCGTCGCATTGAGCGTGTAGCTTCAATGGTTAAACGGGAAGTCAGCCTGATGTTGCTGAATGGAATCAAGGACGACCGGGTAGGTGCCGGTATGGTTAGCGTTACCGATGTAATTGTTTCGGGAGACCTTCAGCATACAAAAATTTTTGTCAGCATCTACGGTACTGATGAGGCGAAGGCCGAGACTATGGAGGGTTTGAAATCTGCAACTAGCTACGTCCGCAGCCAGTTGGGCCAACGATTGCAACTGCGCCGGACGCCGGAAGTGATTTTTCTCGAAGACCGTTCTTTGGAACGGGGCGATAAAATGCTGATACTGCTGAATCAGCTTTCTGCCGATCGCAAACCGGGCATTCTAGATCCCGAGGAAGAATTCGCTGAGGATGAAAGTCCCGATTGAAGCGAGAAGGAAGAAGTCCGATGGAAGTCGGAAGAGGGGAAGAGAAGGAGATAGGGAAAATTCCCAATTCCCTGTTTGGCCGATTCCCAATTCCCTGTTTGGCCGATTCCCAATTCCCAAATCTAAAATCTAAGATCTAAAATCTAAAATCTAAAATCTAAAATCGAATGATTGACAATCTTTCCTTGCCCGAACTGGTTGCCCAAATGTTCGTGGTGCGCGCTTCCGGCTGCTTGTTCGACCACCAAATTTGCTATCCCGAATGGGAACCAACTGCCAGCCAACTCCGCTATTATCTGGAAAATTTGGGCGTCGGCGGGGTGATTTTGGTGGGGGGAAGTGCTGCGGAGTTGGCACTTCGATCGCACCAATTGCAGTCTTGGGCAAAGTTTCCGCTGCTGCTGGCGGCGGATATTGAGGAAGGTGTCGGCCAGCGGTTCGCGGGGGCGACTTGGTTCGGGCCGCCGATGGCAATTGCCGAAGTGGCGCGGCACGATTCAGAAGCGGCCGATCGATATGCCGAACAAATGGGCGCTGTCACTGCGGTCGAAGCTAGGGCGATCGGTCTGAATTGGGTTCTCGCACCGGTGGTTGATGTTAACAACAATCCCGACAATCCGGTAATTAACGTCCGCGCTTTTGGCGAGACACCGGAAATTGTCGGCAAATTAGCCGCTGCTTTTATTCGGGGCGCAGGCCAACACCCGGTTTTGACTACAGCTAAGCATTTTCCCGGTCACGGGGACACGGCGGTTGATTCTCACTTGGAATTGCCGGTTTTGCCACATTCGCCAGCGAGATTGGCCCAGGTTGAGTTGCCTCCTTTTGTCGGGGCGATCGCCGCTGGGGTCGATGCTGTGATGAGTGCTCACTTGCTGATTTCAGCTTGGGATGCCGAGTTTCCTGCTACTCTTTCTCGCAAAATTTTGATCGGGAAGCTGCGAGAAGAGTTGGGATTTGAAGGTTTGATCGTGACGGATGCTTTGGTGATGGGCGCGATCGCCAATAAGTACGGCGCTAATGAAGCTGCTGTTTTGGCTGCTGAGGCTGGTGCTGATGTTTTGCTGATGCCCCTTGACCCGGAAGGGGCGATTCTGGCTGTCTGCGAAGCTGTCACTCAAGGGCGGATCTCCACAGCACAAATTAAAGAATCTGTCCAGCGAATTTGGAAAGCTAAAGCAAAAGTCGGTTTGTCGATCGAGCAAACAGCGACAAATCCTCTATTCAACCCCCTCCAGACCCCCCTGGTTAAGGGGGGGAGTTTCAGTGACTTAAGTTTGCTGGCCAATCCAGAGGCAAGGGCAATTGCTGCCGATATTTTGCGAGATGCTTTGAAATTTGGCGGAAATCTACCTTTGCAGGTTCCACAGCCCCCAGAAAACCAGCTTTTGCGGAATTTTATTGTTGTAGATGATGTTTTGGGGTGCGAGTTTTTGGGCAACCACACTCCGGCAATCGCCCTGCCCGAAAAGTTTGGTTACGAATTGCAACTGATTGACGATCGCACAGGCGCGATCGCTGATAATACAGGTGCAGAGCATTTTTCTCCGACACTGCTGCAAATTTTCATTCGCGGCAATTGCTTTCGAGGCAGTGCTGGCTTGACCCAAGCAGCTCAAGATTTGTTTAAGAAATTATTAAAGACGGGAGAACTGCAAGCTGTGTTAATTTACGGCAGTCCCTACGTTTTAGAGCAATTTTTGCCACACTTGCCTCCGAGTATTCCTTATGTATTTTGTTACGGGCAGATGCCGACAGCGCAATCTCTCGTTCTAGAAGTGCTATTCGGCATTGACGGAACTGGTAATGCTTGAGTTGCCAGACTTCTGAATCTTTCCTTTGCTGCTTGCTGCGTTAGGAGTTAAATTCATCAACCCGGTTTCTCGCGATAAATTCTGCCTTTGGTGGCGAAGTATCCAGAAACCGGGAATTGGACGCGGGTTCCTAAGTCCTGAATAGAGCTTTCCAGCAGATCCGCCTGCTACTGATGAGGAAAATGCGCTGCTTCTCCACATCCTAAGACAGATCCCATCACTTACTGATGATTCGTATAATTTATTTTTATTTACGGCAATGAATTGTATAGCTGTATACGGACAAAATTTAACTTCCATATTCGTAAGTTTGGACTATATTATTACCAGGGCCATAAAATTTTTTAGTAAAACATTGAGGGCGCATTATGATTCACTCCACTATTCCCCAAATCCAATACTCTTTAGATGTGATCCAAGATGAAGCGCGTCACCTCGTACACGAGGGCGTACTCAGCCGCCAACAGCCTATCTACACGCTGTGCCAATTCATTCCGCCTCGGGAATGGGCCTGTGTAGAGTGCGAATTAGAAAAATGCGACTTCTTGCTGCGCGATCGGATCGCCGACCTG
The DNA here is from genome assembly GCA_036704825.1 of Microcoleus sp. F8-C3. Taxonomy (GTDB): domain Bacteria; phylum Cyanobacteriota; class Cyanobacteriia; order Cyanobacteriales; family Microcoleaceae; genus Microcoleus. The sequence goes on from JAUBSN010000134.1 coordinate 8,307, forward strand.
ATCGGTTCTGAAAAATGGGACAATGACTAAAGTTTGGTTCTGTTAAATAAGTTGGCAAGTAAACTCCGGCTGTGTTAAAGACTCTTGATTCTTTAATACTGGGAATTTTCGGCGCGCAAATTTTCCAACTCGGCCCTCAGCGCTGCCATGTGTGCAGTTAGTTCTTGAATCTCTAGCTTTAGGTTAGGCTGTACAACCGAGTCGGGAGGAGCATCAGTCGCTGCATCTGATTGCTTGGGCGAGACAGATTCGCTGTCTGCATTCTCCCGATCGCCCGGTTGAGAGAAAATAGTATCTACAAAATTCCGGGCTTCTCGCTCAGTCATTTCTCCTTTTTCCAGCAGCTCATCGGCTAGCTGGCCAAAATCTGACTTCAGTTTGTCAAGATTTTCTTCTCGCTTCAGGGGATCTTGCAATGTCTCAATTAAAAAGGAAGTTGCACCTAAAGTTAGGTGAAATCCTGTTTGCAGCATTTGAGGCAGGTTGTCGGGGTTCATCTAAAAATGCAGCTAGAACGTTTTTCTGAGTTTTTAGTTCGCTAGTTGCTCCCAAGTCGGGGCGCAAAGCCAATTCCTTCCGGGAAGATGCTTGCTTGGTAGGTTGCGATCGCCCCGAGTCAGGATATATCAGCTTTTGGGGGGACATTTTGGCGTTGTGCAATACTAATCGTATCATTACTTGGTAAATTAATGAATGTCAAGTGTAAACTTTTGTAACTACGAATCGAGACTTTCCCACTCGAAGGAGCGCTCGATTTGAGATTTGAGATTTGAGATTTGAGATTTGAGATTGAACAGGACTTACCCACTGCGACTACAAAAACCTGGTTGCTGGCCAACCGCGTGCAAGTCCTGTTGAAGCCGGTTAAGGATACAGCGCTTCACCGGTGGAAGGGTCAAATATAAATAGTCGATTAAAATCAAGCTGTACCTTCAGGCGATCGCCCGTTAGCGAAGCCCTCGGAGAGGATCGCAAGCGAACACTCGCAGGTATTTGTAACTGTACAGTAGTTTCAGCACTCAACAACGGCAAACTCGCCCGAATTAAAGTTTCTCGCCCCAGAGGTTCCACTACTTTTACCTCTACATCGAGGGGGACTTTTTCTAATGCCCAAACATCGGTTTTCAAATCATCATCTTCTGCTGTTTTTGGCGTAAAGATTTCTATATTTTCTGGACGGATGCCCAAATCAAATCCTTGTCCTTCTCTCGGCTGTAATTTTTTCTGAATCGAGGGCGGACAGGCTAAAGATTGATTTCCTACTTGAAAGGATTCGTTAGTATAAATTACAGGTAAAATGTTCATGGCGGGATTGCCTAAAAATGTGGCAACCATGCGGTTAGCTGGTTTGGCATAAATGCTTTGCGGGTCTCCAATTTGTTGAATTTTTCCCCCATTTAAGACTACAATTTTATCAGCTAAAGTCATCGCTTCCACTTGGTCGTGGGTGACGTAAATTGTGGTAATTCCCAGCCGTTGATGCAGTTGTTTGAGTTCTGCTCTAGTGTCATCTCGCAGTTGAGCGTCGAGGTTAGAAAGCGGTTCATCTAAAAGAAATACTTTCGGTTCGCGGGCGATCGCCCTTCCCAGTGCTACCCGCTGCTGCTGTCCCCCTGATAGCTGTTTGGGCTTGCGCTTGAGGAGGTGGTCGATCGAGAGCGATCGGGCTACTGTTTCAACTCGTTCTTGAATTTTAGTCGGGTCAACATTCCGCATCCGCAATCCAAATGCCAGATTTTCTGCGACAGTCATGTGCGGGTAAAGCGCGTAATTTTGAAACACCATTGCTACATCGCGCTGTCTCGCCGGAATGTTGTTAACTAAATTATCTCCGATGTAAAGATTGCCGGAAGTTGCGGTTTCTAAACCTGCAATTGTCCGCATAATTGTGGATTTCCCGCAGCCGGAGGGCCCGACTAATACCCAAAATTCCCCGTCCGGGATTTTGAAGCTGATGTTTTCGATCGCGGTGACGTTTTGGTAGCGTCGGGTAATATTTTCTAAGCGAACATTTGCCATTTTTTGACTGTAATTGGTAATTGATAATTAGTGATTTTTACCTTCAGCCTTCTGAAAACAGTTCTAATTCTAAAACTGTGCGGTCTAATTCTTCCACTATAGGCGTTAACTCAGCTTGGCGGAATGCTTCTACTAAAGAACGATAATACCAGATAGAACCCAATGCGCCACCTTTAAAGCGTTCCCAAACAACGTCGTCCAATTGACGGGAATCTTTCAGGATCGATCGAACATTATAAAGTTTATCGGCAGCCGAGACTAATCTGACTGAGGCAGAAGCTGTAGAAATGCGATCGATATAAGCTTGTTTTCGCTGCCGCCAAGGGGGTTTCGGCGTCTCGTCACTGTCGGTACAGCCGTCTGCAATCGCTGTGACGTTATCCCCTGCATCGGCGGCGGATGGCTTCGCGGGTGGTGGGGCAGCCTCGATCTTCGATCGCCAGAGTGAAGCAAAGCTGCGATCGCCTCATCTTCATTTGCCCCATATTCTAAAGCTATACTAGCAGTGCCCAACAAATGGGCAATGTAGGGAACGCCCGAACCTTTGCGAAGTTGGGTAGCGTGCAATTCGGCTGCATAGGTGAGGGCTTCAGAAAAACGGTTTGAGAGAATCATGAAAGTCACCTTTCTGAATTGCTATGATATATAAATTGTCGGGCTAAGTTGAAAATACCAAATCTACCAATTTCAATCATGTCATCGAATGCGATGGAGAGCGATCGCTTGTACAATTATAATTTTTAAACAGAGGTTTCGAGCATGACAGCTACTATAATTATACCCCAAAATGCCGACCGTAACTCCGAGCCAGAATCACCTTCCAAATTAGAAAACATACCAGAAAATTACCCAGAATCTCAGCCCGAAAAAGTCATATCTCTCGAAGAGTTTTTAGTCAAGCCTCCTGATAGAATGGAATGGGTTGACGGCAACTTAGTGGAGAAAACAGGAATGACATTCAAGCACGGTCTGGCTCAATCTAAATTATCGAGCTACTGGAGAAATTACAAAAATTCCAGCGGACAGGGAGGAGAAGTTGTTACAGAAGTCCTTTGCCGCACTAGCAAGCAGGGCCGCCGTCCCGATGTTGCTTATATTACTCCTGAACTGCTGCCAGAATCAGGCAATTTTACAGCATTTTCCCAAAGTTTTCCTTTGATAGCGGAAGTTGCTTCCCCTGAAGATAGCGGCGAAGAGTTATTTGCAAAAGGTCAGGAATATTTGGAATCGGGATGTTTAGAAGTTTGGTTGCTGTTTCCTGAAGCTAGATTAATATTTGTCAATGCAGGGCAACGCTGGCGGTTGTTTAATGCCGATGAAGTTGTTAACACTCAAAGTGTGTTTGCAGGTTTTAGCGTAGCGGTCAGTGAATTGTTGGGTTGAGGAATTTGTTTAAATTATTTATTATAACCACAACAAGAGAAAATCAAGCTGAGAAACTTTAGCTTAAGACTGGGTTTAATCAGAATGTGGGAGCGAGCAAATCGAGTTTAAGCTCGACCTAAAGGTAACGAAATAAGTATTGATAAAGTCGATCGCGATCGAGCTATAACGTAATGGGGTGTAGAGATTTTTGGTGGAATGCGATCGCCTTTAAATTTGAGCCAGAACGATCGCCCGATCTACTAAAAATAACAGTCTGCTAAAAGATCCGAGCCGATCGCAGCCTCCGGGCAACTCCACGAACCAACGGCACATCAACCAACTCAGCGATTGTTGCACTTCCGTGAAAAAGAGAAAACCACTCGCAACTTGCTAATGCGACTGCTCGTTGGAGGTACGACATTAATTGTTAGCGTCGCGATCCATGCCCTTGAGGAATCAAATCAAGGAGGCAGTTTTGCTCAGATCAAAGCCAAACCCAACCAGATTACTGTCAAGACCCAATAGTCGGAATCTCAGGCAGCGATCGTAATTCAGGATAATGGGGTTGGCATGACGGAGGCGGTGAAGCAAAAAATCTTTGAGCATCTGTTTACCACCAAAGGCGTGCGGCAAGGAACAGGCCTAGGATTGGCGATCGATCACCAAATCGCAGTCCAGAAACACTCTGGAACTCTAGAAGTTACCGCTCTTCCATCACTCTAGGCACAGTAAAATAAGAAATATTCAGATTCAGTGGAATCTGGAATAGCGCCTCGCATTCGATTCATCAAAGCAATTAGTGTTAAAAAGCCAACAGATAAATGAGTAATTGGAAAAACCTGAAACCAAGATTTGAGTAAATTAAAAAATTGATAGGGTTGCATAACTAGACGTAAATTATTTAGGAGATTTTTCCAGCCTTGACCAAAGTCCCACCACTGATGCTCGCGAAATTTGGAGATAACTGGATCGGTGGAGTCATGGATGCCTTTATCCTCAGTCTTGTGCAATTTTTGAGAAGGCAGACTGACCAAGAGATAAGCACTCATCGCGATTTCCCACCATTTCTGAATTTGAGCATAGTCAGTCACTCGAAAATCAGCCCATCCCAATTCATTATTACTTGGCTTAAGTCCGTATTCTATCCAGTTACTCAAGCCATAAATCTTGCCAATTTTTTTATATTTTACACCTGGTATTTTAGTCATTACATACCAAGTTAAATTTTCTGGTAATTTGTCTGGGTCGGTGGTAATCAGACAGTATTGAACAGCTCTTTTTTGCCAAATACAGCACTTCCGGATGTTACGAGGTACAATAGAATAGACTAAAAATAATATACAAATGAAAGCATACTCAGT
>JAUBSN010000135.1:0-12498 GCA_036704825.1 Microcoleus sp. F8-C3
TGCTTTTTCCCTCATCTGACTACATTACCATATTTCTCGGCTCTTGATGAACTTTTTTTGACCTGAATCCTTACGTTAATTTTCTTGTGGAACAGGCATCTTTCCTGTTCCTAAATAGGTACTTGACAATGTTGCAACAGCTCAAATACAACCAACTCATAAATATCACTCATCGACATTTGCACTCCCAAGGAAACGAAAGAAACTATTGCTGATTCTCCCTCATATTCCCAAAACAACCACTCATTCGATTCAGTTTTAATATATTGTGTGACCAAAAAGTCGTATGGGCTGACTAACACATATTCCCGGAATTCAGGAATCGAGCGATAAAACTGAAACTTATCCTCTCTATTCAAATCCTCGCTAGACTTAGAAAGCACTTCTACAATCAACAAGGGATTTAGTATTTCATCATTCCGTCCTTCCGTGAAAACTGGCTCTCCTTCAATCACCATAATATCGGGATAAGTTCCCCGTCGATATCGAGGAATCCACAATCGCAAACCGCTGATAAATACTTTTGCGTTCTTCCCCCGCAAAGCAGTATGCAAACCAGCACAGATATTGCCTTTAATCTGGCTGCGATTAATCGTGCTGCCTGCAATTGGTACAATTTCTCCATCGCGGTATTCATTTATAAACTCGGCAGTTTCCTCTAACTTTCTATACTCATCTGGAGCGTCAAACTTGTTGGGCTGATTTTTTACTAGCATTTTTGCCTCATGCAGCACCGAAAAATTCACCGAATTAGCAATAAAACAAACATGATGTGCGTTGTCGTGGAAACTGCGGGCTTTTTCCAAATCGTCACCAGCTTCGATTGTTACCAGCGGATGCAAAATTACCTCGGTAAACCGAATTTTTCCATTCTTTTGTGCCATCTTGCCCGTCGCTGCATCCGAGTAAGAGACTACCCGAATCCCAGCACGAGCGCACAAAGCAAGATAGCTCAACATATGACAAGCTGACAGTGCCATCAACAACAAATCTTCGGGATTGTACAGAGAAGCATCGCCCCGAAAAGTCGGGTCTGCCGAACCCACAAATGGCGGCTTACCCTCAATATTTATGGCATACTCACGAGAATAAGCGTCGTAAGATGAAGTAGAACCTTGACTGGCACCAGTCCAAACAGTGTTGATGCGGTATACGTGTTCTTTAGTCATTCTCAATTACCCACTTTTATCTGCGTTAATCAGGGTTAATCTGCGCTTAAAAATCATAATTAACAGTATCAGGAGTTACGCAAGTGTCATAATTAGTAAGGTGCGTCAGAGCGTAAACTCTTGATTGCCCGTTGATAATGAAAGCCTGACGCACCCTACAAGTCGATAGTCCCCAGTTGGCATTAGTCCTAAGTATATCACAACAAAAAAGAAACGCCCAACTTCAAAAAGTCAGGCGTTTTCCACTATTTCAAAACCCGGAAAAATTAATCCCGGCGAGACACTAAATTAGATTCTACTTTCGCCCCATAAATCGGTACAACGTGACTCAATGCTGACTGCAACATGGGAGTTTTGGTAACAGAATCGTTTGCTAAATTAAACAAAGGATTAGACAAAATTCCCGCCAAACTGGTTGCAACTAACGCGAGTACAACGCTGACTTGTAAAGGCCGCAGTCCCTGAAGGTTCCAGCGAACTTCGGGATAATTTTTTACCGCGCCTGACATTTCTTGAGGTTCTTTTACTACCATCATCTTGACAACGCGGATGTAGTAGTAAATCGAAACGACGCTGGTAATTAATCCCAGAATAACTAAGCCGTAAAGTCCAGCTTGCCAGCCAGCCCAGAACAGATAGATTTTGCCAAAAAATCCAGCCAGCGGCGGAATTCCGCCCAGAGAAAGCAGGCAAATACTCAACGTTAAAGTTAGCAGCGGGTCTTTTTGATACAAACCGGAGTATTCGCTAATTTGGTCGGTTCCAGTCCGCAGCGAGAACAGGATGATGCAGGCGAAAGCGCCCAAGTTCATAAACAGGTAAACCAACATATAAAATATCATGCTGGAGTAACCGGCTTCTGTTCCTGCAACCAAACCAATCATTACAAAACCGGCTTGCCCGATCGACGAATAAGCCAAAAGCCGCTTCATGCTAGTCTGGGCGAGGGCAACCACATTACCCAACACCATGCTGAGAATAGCTAAGGCCGTGAATACGAAGTGCCACTGTTCGGTAAGTGCGGGGAAAGCAGTTGTTAACAAGCGAATTGCTAGGGCAAAACCTGCTGCTTTGGAACCGACAGAAAGGAAGGCAACCACGGGTGTAGGAGAACCTTCGTAAACGTCAGGAGTCCACTGGTGGAAGGGAACCGCAGAGATTTTGAAGGCGATTCCCGCGATCGCAAAAACCAAAGCAATCACCAAACCGAGAGATTGACCTTCATTCACACTAGAAAGGTTAGCCGCGATCGCACTCAGCTTAGTTTCACCGCCAGACAACCCGTACAACAGCGAAATACCGTAGAGAAACACCGCCGAAGAAGATGCACCAATTAACAAATATTTCAAAGCAGCTTCATTGGAACGCGGGTCGCGTTTTGTGTAACCCGTCAGCAAATAAGACGAGATACTCAGAGTTTCCAAGGAAATAAAAATCATCACCAATTCATCAGCGCCGGACAGGAACATTCCCCCCAAAGTAGCGCTGAGTAAAATGCCGATAAATTCGGCTAAAGCTGTACCCGTTTGCAGTACATAGCGGACGGAGATCAAAATAGTGACAGCCGCACTCAAAGCGATAATTCCGCGAAATACTAAACTCAAGGCATCGCTGTTAAAACCGCCCAGAAACGAGATGGTATCCGTGTTATCCCACTGCAAACACAAGGCAGCGACGGCGGCCAGCAAACCCGCAACGGCAGCGTAGGGAGTCCAACCCGAGGAACTGCGGCCTACGATTAAATCGCCGACGAGAACAACCAAGAGGGTGATGATGACAATTCCCTCCGGTAAGATAGTTCCAGCATTTAGCTGGGCGGCAAGAGTAGCAAAATCCATATTTTCACGCAGGTTGGGTAGTACAAGCCGCAAAGGCTGTAATGGGCAGTGAACTCGTAAAAATTCTTTACCAAACACAGATTGTAGCTGATTACAGCTTCGCGCTCCCAGTTTTGCGGGTGTTTGTGGCCCGGGATTTGATACTCGGTAGCGGTTTGGCATACATTGGCGCGCATTGTAGAGATTGCCAACTGATGTCACCGGAGACGAAAGTCGCGATCGACCTTAACTGGCACAATATAGAAAGTTAAACCAGTAATTCGGCATGGCTTACTCGCTAAGTGCGTACAAACAACTTATTCTCAATGACTTCAACAACCGTCCCGACTGCGAAAATGAATTTCACAAACAAGCTGCAACTCGGTTAGTAGAATTGGCAAAAGTGCGATCGGGCGCGATTGTTCTAGATATTGCCACCGGAACAAGTTTAGCGGCGATTGCGGACGATGCACTTAGGTCGATCGAACTCAAGAAAATATCAGTCGCTTTTTCGATACCAGGAATGCTATAGCTAGTATGTCTAAACTACTCAATTACATCTGTATATTTATTATTACAGGCTGGCTGCTGTTTGCTTGTCAGTCTTCAGCACCTGTAAAAGTAAAACATCCTCCCCTGAAAGTAAGTTGTATCTCTTTTGTTGGCCATACACCTGCCATCATTGCTCGAGAGAAAGGATTCTTCAAAGCGCAAGGGATAGACGTGGAACTCAGCTATGCAGACTACTTACAATTGCAACAAGCAGATTTCAGTGCAGGGAAGTATGATGGGCTCGGATTAACCTTGGGTGATTTTATCATCTTGAGTGCCACAAATCCCGATATACAAACTGTGATGGTTGTGGATGAATCGACAGGTGCAGATGTGGTAGTCGCGCAATCGGAGATTAACACAATCCCTAACTTGAAAGGAAAAAAGCTTGGTGCAAATCTAGGCAGCTTTAGCGAAGTCTTCGTTAGTGAGATGTTGAAAATCTCTAAGCTGACGAGCGATGATGTTAGGCTGGTTAAAGTTGATGGTTTAGAAGTTACCCAGCGCTTGCAAAACAATGCTATCCAAGCAGGGCACACTTGGGAACCGCATATTTCTGAAGCATTACAATTAGGGGCAAAAATTTTGTTTACCAGCAAACAAACCCCAGGCTTAATTTTGGATGTAGTCGCGTTTCGGGGTGAGGTCATACGCGATCGCCCCGAAGATATTCGCGCCTTTGTGCGAGGCTGGCTTCAAGGCTTGTCCTATTGGGAAGCCAATGTTCCCGAAGGAAACGCGATCGCGAGCAAAGCGTTGAATATTCCCAGCAAGACAATATCTTTCGAGGGAATAGACCTGACTGACTTGGCAGAAAATCAAAAATACTTTCAATCAGACAGTCCTAAGTATATCTACAAAACTGCCACTAAATATGCGGATTTTTTTATTCGCACGGGCAATGTAACGCGCATTCCCAATCTAGAAACCTTGTTCAATTCTTCTTTCTTAACTCCCCATCGTAGTCTGAAACCATGAATCGCTATTTTTTCAAAAGCATTCGTACAAAGTTAATCTTGTCGTTTCTCGTCGTTGCTCTGATTCCATTGCTGTTGTTAGCATTTATCGACAAACATACAACCGAAAACGCCTTGACCGAAAACGCACGACAAGCCCTATCTGCTCAGGCTCACGAAACCGCTAACAGAATAGATGGGTTTATCGATGCGAATCTCAATGCCGTGCGCGTAGAAGCAATTTTACCAGGTTTGGCAGCCTATCTGGACCTACCTCCAGAACGGCGAAAGGATAGTCCCCAAGAGATATTGGCGACTGAAACCTTAACCAGGCTCAGTCGCAAAGATACGCTTAATATTATCTCCTATGCCTTGCTCAACTTAAAGGGACAGAATGTACTCGATACGAATACACCGGATGTTGGACGAGATGAATCCGGTCAAGATTACTTCCAAAAACCGCTCAAAACTCAACTACCTTTTGTTTCTAGTATTAGGCAATCGCCGACAATTCCCAACCTCGTTACGCTGTTCTTTAGCAGTCCAGTTCGCGATGCGAAGGGAAATACATTGGGTATATTGCGGGTGGCATACAATGCCACATCTGTCCAGCAATTGGTGACTCGAGAAACTGAACACGGAGGTGCGAAATCGTTAGCAGTTCTTTTAGATGAAGACTATATCCATTTGGCACATAGCACTAAACCCGAACTCCTTTTCAAATCCATTGTGCCTTTGTCGCCCAATGTTGTAGCGAAACTGCAACGCGAAGGGCGTTTGCCTAAGAATCTAACGAAAGAACTTGCAATCAATTTGCCCGAACTCAAGCAAGCATTAGACACTAAACAGCCTTATCTAACCACACGGTTGGCTGCTAGGGGTAATAAAAATGAGTTGAGCCTTTTAGCGATCGCCCGCCTGAAACATCAACGTTGGTCAGTCCTTTTCGCACAGCCCATTGCCGTTGCCCTAGCACCTGTAGAAAAACAAATACGCGATGCACTTCTTTTATTAGCAATCATCGCCACACTTGTAACTGTCATCGCTTTTGCGATCGCACAACTATTAACAAAGCCTCTGATTGACCTCACCCAAGCGGTTGCCCAGTTTACGGCCGGTCGCTTAGATATGCGTGTGAAAATGCGATCGCAAGACGAAATCGGTCTGCTGGCACGATCCTTCAACAGCATGGCGAGGCAACTCCAAGAATCCTTTGAAACCCTCGAAGACAAAGTTGAAGAACGAACAGCAGAACTCGCTAATGCTAATCAAGAAATCATTGCCCTCAACGAAAAACTCAAAGAAGACAACCTCCGTTTAGGTGCAGAATTGAATGTGGCGCGTCAGATCCAGCAAATGATTTTGCCCAACCCCGATGAACTGGAAATTGACGGACTAGATATCGCCGCATACATGGAATCCGCCGATGAAGTAGGAGGTGATTACTACGACGTGCTACAGATCGATGGTGTGGTAACACTGGGCATAGGCGATGTCACCGGACACGGCCTGGAGAGTGGCATTCTAATGTTGATGACGCAAACCTCAGTTCGCACCCTGCAAGAGATTCGCGAACTCGACCCCGTTCGATTCCTGGATGTACTCAACCGTACCCTCTACAAAAACGTGCAGCGCATGAATTCTGAGAAAAGTCTGACGCTGGCGATTTTGAACTATTCCGAAGGACTGATTAGCATCAGCGGTCAACATGAAGAAACGCTAGTGGTGCGAAAAAATGGAGATGTTGAGCGCATCGACACGATGGATTTAGGCTTCCCGATCGCTTTAGATGATGATATCGCAGACTTCATCAGTCAGATTATGGTTAAGCTAGAACCTGGAGATGGCGTGGTGCTATATACTGATGGCATTCCAGAAGCCTATAACATCCGCAAAAAGCAGTATGGACTTAAGCAACTGTGTGAAGTGATCGGTCAAAATTGGCACAAGTCTGCTGCTGAAGTAAAGGATGCCGTGATTGTAGATGTACGCCAACATATCGGTCAGCAAAAAGTGTTTGATGATATTACGTTGCTAGTCTTTAAGCGGCAGGCTGACGTTACTGAAAAGGGAAATTTAGTTCATAATATCGTTTCCCAAAAAGTCTGCTAAAATGAAGCTTAAACTTTGATAAATAATTTATGCAAGTCAACTACCAAGAAAGAATTGATTTAACAGCAGACGAGTTAAAAATAATTCTGTCAGAGCAGCGAACTCTACCTAAAAAAATCTGGCACTTTATTGGTTAAAAGCTGGAGCGAGTTAAAGCCTTATAGATGTAGCTGAACGTTTAGGCGTACATAGAATTACTGTACGTAGATGGTTAAAACAATCTAGTGCTAACGGTCTCTCATAACTTTTAGAAATACGGCAAGCAACTGGTAGACACCGAGTGATTCCTTCAGCGGTAATAGCCGGAATATAAGAAAAAATAAGCGAAGAGTCCTGTTATTTTAAGACTGATAAATAAATTGGTCAATGGGTAGAAGAAAACTATCAAGTTTCAGTCAAATATCAAACATTACACAAGCAAGTACACTATCGCATGAAAGCCAACTTAAAGGAACCAAAGCCTGTGAGTAACGAAAAAGCTCACGAGGCAGCGATCGAGTTTAAAAAATCAAAAAAATTACTCAAAAACGATTGAAAGGAATAAAAATACAGCTTTTGGACTAAAAATTATAGGTAAAGTAAAAGGGGATTTCATATCATGTCCGATCGAACGATAGGGATTTTTGTAGGGGCCCCTGAAGCCCACAATACCTGCGAATAATTAACAATCTCAAAAACCCGCCCCGACAGGCATATTATGGTTGCTCGACCGGACATGATATCAAAGCTGATTATTTAGATAGCTATAGCAATCCTCGCATCATGTGTGAAATTCTTACTCCGTCCCCTCGATCGGGGGAGAGTTGGGGTGGGGTCAAAAAAATACGACTGATTTAGTATTGCTATATTAGCTTTAATCTATCTGACGTTTTTTGAGGTGGAGCTACTTAGAAGATGGTTTGGGAACTGCAACGGTGGTAACGCGGACATTCGGATCGAGGGCGTCACCTTGAGAGTAAATACAATCAAATGCCGATCGATCTTTCAGCATATGTGCCCGCAAAAACAGGGCGCTCCAACGGGCGATCGTTTCAATACCCACGGCTCGCTCTAACGTAGCAGTATTGCGATCGGGGTTCGCACCAGCGGGGTTATTCACATCGGTAATGCCGAAGTGATTTGCACCCATAACAGCAATCAAAGCCTTGGGTGGTGTTTGAATTTGGTCAAAGGTGCCTTGAGCTCGATCGGGCAGGGTGACGCCATCGATATCGCCTTGAATCAACGCCACTGCAATGCCATCATTAGCGATGGCGACAAATTCATTAGCAATGGGATTCCGCAAGTTAGCTCCAAAAAATGCACCTGCTAATAGTTCTTTCGGGCGCGTATATGGCTCTTGACACAAATACAATTCTGGAAGACATTTATTAGCAATCACCGATAACCCCACTGCACCACCAAAAGAATGACCCAATAAACCAAGGCGCTGCGTATCGATAACAGACGCAATCGGAGATGTGGGCTTTGTATTTTCGAGCGCCATTTGAGACAAAACCGCCGCAATTTGCGAAGTTTCCGACGCCAAATTAGGCGGTGAAGTGGGATTGAAGGGCGAAGGGCGCAAATGGTTCGGAACGACTACCACAAAGCCGTACCGCGCCACATGGCTAGCGCAATCAGAATAAAATGATTTATCTACCAGCGCACCTTGCAATAAAAGTACAATAGGGAAAGAGTAATTACCCGAATTGATATCGGATGGTTTAGGATAATAAATGTCAGCTAAATCGTTATTAGCAGATATCGTCGTACTGTAAAAGCTGGTTTCTTTAAATGGCGGCGCATAATCTATTGCTGTGGCAAAGACTTTGCCACCAAGGACAACAAACGCAGCAATTGCACAAACAATTGCTATGGTTTTTGCTGACAAAAAATGAGCGGTTAAATCCATAATTGTTTTTAGTTTGAGAGTGCGTCCACAAGCTACTAAAAAAAAGCAAGTCTGCGACCTTGGTAATTTAAGGAGGGTTGCCGGAAAACGTTTCTGACTCTGTGACTAAAAGTATCAACTTGTGACTGTGAAAAATTTTGTAAAAATTGCAAATAAACTGACTCATAAATAAACACGATTCCTGATTTTACACCCTGTTTGACTGCTTTTATTTTAGTGCGGCTTATAACCCTACCAAATCTTCTTTACAAAAACGTTTTTTATAGTGGTGAATCGGAATTTCGATGGCTAATGTTGCCCCTCGATATGGTATCGAAAGACAGCGGAGTTGCCCGCGGTGGTTTTCCACTACAATAGCATAGCTAATCGATAACCCCAGCCCCTTTCCTTGACCCACTTCCTTCGTTGTAAAAAATGGCTCAAATATGCGTTGCTGAATATCTTCGGTTATGCCAGGGCCGTTATCAGTAATATAAATACCCACTTGACAGTTCGAGAGTAACTTCGTGCCAATAGTAATAGTAGGGATTGGGCTGCTATCATCTACATCGTTTGCCCTACTTTTTTCTGATTGCAGCGCATCAATCGCATTAGTCAGGACGTTCATAAAAACCTGATTCATTTGCCCCGCGTAGCATTCTATCTTTGGCAGAGGCTCATACTCTTTTACCACTTTAATTATCGTTTGATCTGCTTCATCTTTCAGCCGATGCTGCAAAATCATCAGCGTACTTTCAAGTCCTTCATGGATATCCACCGCTTTTAACTCAGCTTCATCGAGTCTGGAAAAATTCCGCAGCGAGTGCACTATTTCTTCGATTCGGTCAGCTCCTACGCTCATAGAAGCAATTAGCTTCGGCAAGTCATTCCTGATAAAAGTGAGATCCATCGCCTCAAGTTGTTCCTGGATAGCGACTGTGGGATTGGGGAAATCTTCTGCGTAGAGCTGCACCAGCCTCAGCAAATCTTGAGTGTAATCTGTTACGGGGCAGAGGTTCCCTTTAATGAAACTAATCGGATTGTTAATTTCGTGAGCTACCCCCGCTACGACATTCCCCAAACTTGACATTTTCTCGCTTTGGATGAGTTGAGCTTGTGCATTTTGTAACTGTTGTAGAGCCAGCTCTAGTTGTTGGGATTTCTCTCGCTCCTTAGCCTCGGACTCCTGCAATCGCGCATTTTGCTCGTGCAATTTTTTTTGCAAACGCTGAATAGTTAGTTGATTTTCGACACGAGCTAAAACTTCTTCTAAATGAAATGGCTTGGTGATGTAGTCTACTCCTCCTACAGCAAATGCTTTGACTTTATCCAACACTCGATCTAGGGCGCTCAAGAAAATAACTGGAATACCCGAAGTTCTGGCATCCGCTTTTAAATGTTGGCAAACTTCGTAGCCGTTCATCTGGGGCATAGAGATGTCGAGCAAAATCAAATCTGGTGGGGTAGAACGCGCTGCTTTTAATGCCATTTGCCCGTTTATTACGCCCCTAACTTTATATCCTTTGTCGCTCAGCATAGTGGATAAAAGACGCAGGTTGTCTGGGGTATCGTCAACCACTAAAATATTTGCAACATAAGATTCTAATTGCTGGCTGTTCATGGGATAATTTTTTCTATTAAGTCAGTAATTTTATCAAATCGAAAATCATGAATCCAATCGGTGAGAATCTCCGCAGAAAAAGTATGGGATTCAGGGATTGTGGCGACTAAACTTAAAATCAGGGAGGCATCAGCATCGATAGCTCCATGATGTAACTGTCTCACCCACTCCGCAGGCATTGCCGCTAAAGTCGTCCTCAAAAATTCAGTTTTTTCGCCTTCTTTTACACTCAAGTCTTGACCCTCAACCTGAGATAATGTAAAGTTCGGTAAATCTTCATAAATATACTGTACCCCTAAATGTTCAGCCATTTTGGCAAAAATAACTTCTTCTTGAAAAGGCTTGCTCACAAAATCGTCACAGCCTGATGATAAAACAATGGCTCGCTCCTCCTCAAAAGCGCTAGCAGTCAACGCAACAATCGGGGTAGCCTCATCTTGAATTCTGGCTTTAATTTGTCTGGTGGCCTCATACCCGTCTATCACAGGCATTTGCATATCCATCCAAATTAGGTGAGGTTTCCAAGTTTCCCAGATTCTAATAGCTTCTTGACCATTTACTGCTTCGCGCACCTCCAAGCCAAGCGGTTCGAGAAGATGAAGCAATAGCAAACGGCTTTCCCATTTATCATCAACCACCAAGATGCGATATGAGGGTTGGTTGGGTTGTAAACCAATTACCCGCCTTCTTGATTGTCGAGGTTGAACTTCAGCCATCTTAGGGGAGCTAATTTGGATATCAAAACTAAAAATAGTTCCTCGATTCAAGGTACTGCTGACGGTAATGTCTCCTCCCATCAGTTGTACGAATTGTCGGCTGATGGGTAAACCCAAGCCAGTTCCTTCTTGAGATTTCCGACCCGCCTCAGTTTGTACAAAAGCCTCAAATAAAGAATCTACCTCAGTAGGAGCAATGCCGTGACCGGTGTCTTCCACTTCAAACCTAATAGTCCGCAGTTCGTTGTCTGTGGGGGACTTTTGTTTCGCATTAATTGCTGCAACCCGAAGAGTTACACTTCCCTTCGCAGTAAACTTGATCGCATTTCCTAACAGATTAATCAAGACTTGACGTAATTTACTTTCGTCAGAATTTACATACTGAGGAATGTTAGAATTGATGTGCCAACAGAGCTGTAAACCTTTAGAATCAGCTTTGATTTTCAGCATTTCTTCTAGAGAATAGAGCAAATAATACAGGTCAAAGGTAGTAGGATTTAAGGTAATCCGACCTGCCTCGATTTTAGACATTTCCAGCACGTCATTAATCAGTGCCAGCAAATGCTCGCCAGAACGACTAATGATGCCTAGCTGTCCCTGCTGTATGTCAGAAAGGGATGAGTCTCGGGCTAACACTTGGGTAAAGCCGAGAATTGCATTGAGGGGAGTTCGCAATTCGTGACTCATTTTAGATAAAAATTCGCTTTTAGCCTGGTTAGCTGCATCTGCAACTTCTTTGGCTTGTTGTAAGGCTGCCTCTGCTTTTTTACTTTCCGTAATATCGCTTGCTGTGCCAGTTATTCCTAGAATATTTCCCTCGCAATCCCGCACTACAAGTGAATTAAACCGGAGATTGATAGGTCTGCTATCTTTAGCTAATTGTATAGTTTCATACTGAAATACGGACTCTCCATTCAGCATACGTTGGAATATCTCGTTATTTTTGGGAAGTTGTTCAGGTAGCTGAAAATCAATGAATTTTCGCCCGATCATTTCTTCAGGGCTGTAGCCAAAAATCTGTTGGACGGCAGCGTTGACGAAGGTATAGCGCCCTTCAACATCAACTGACCAAATCATATCCTGCGATGTTTCAACTAAGTCACGGTATTTAGCCTCGCTTTCTTTGAGTGCTTCTTCTACCCTTTGACGTTCGGTAATGTCGTTAGTGACTAAGAGAATACACGGTTCTCCACCCAGCTCAATAATATCTGCTGATACCAGCATCTTCCTCACCTCGCCTGAAGAAGTACGACAATCGAATTCCTGATTGCGAATCACTCCTGATTCTTGCAATATTTGTCTGTATCTATCACGTTCTTCTAAATTAACCCAAAGATTTAAATCCCTTTCTGTAAAATTAATTACCTGTTCGCGAGAGTAATTAAAAGTGCTGAGGAAGCTGTCGTTCACTTCGATATAGCGTCCATCTGCAAACCGGGCGATCGCGATCGGGTTAGGACTGGAACGAAAGGCTTTAGAAAACTTTTCCTCAGACTTGCCCAAGGCTACTTCTGTCTGCATTCTGACAGCAATTTCCTGTTGCAGTTCTTGGGTTCTTTCTATAACCTTACGTTCCAGCGTTCGCGAGTAGTCCCCTAATCGATCGTAAAGTTGAGCATTCTCAATGGAAATAGCAATTTGGGAAGATAACAGTTTTAACAGTTCTAGCCGATCGGTAGTAA
>JAUBSN010000136.1:0-12320 GCA_036704825.1 Microcoleus sp. F8-C3
GTGAGGGTTCTCACCCCGACCGCCCGGGAGTTCTGGGTTTGAAACCTCTCCCGATCAAGTGTGCGGGGTAAGTTCCGATAAAAATGAATTGAGTAATGACAACGTACTCAAAGAATACAAAGCGCAACAATCTACAGAAATAGGATTTAGATTCCTGAAAGATCCGTTATTTTTTACTTCAAGTGTCTTCGTAAAAAATCCTCAGAGAGTAGAAGCAATTGCCATGATAATGGGACTGTGTTTGTTGGTCTATACCCGCTTCACAAAGAAAGCTAAGACAAGAATTAGAGTCTTCAGGGATATCGGTCAAGAATCAGGTGAAAAAATTAACAAATAAACCGACTATGCGCTGGATATTTCAAGTATTCCAGGCACTACATTTGATCGCGGTAAATGGACAAAAGCAAGTGAGCAATTTAACGGTAGAACATCGAAAAATTCTTTCTTGTTTAGGTACAGTTTGTCGTCAATATTATCTGATTATTTAATCATGAGGATTTGACCTATTCAAACTGAGATACTTGAGCAAAATAAATTGTTAGCCAATATAATTATTATATTGGTAGAAAAACCGCTGGAGTGTATTGTCAGATAACTTGAGCAAGTTATTGTCAGAAAAAAATGCGGGATTCACCTTAAGATATTGTCTACTAATTATCAGAAAAAATAGAAACTAAAGTTAAAAAAGTTAGACTAAAAAAAGTGGGTTCGCTGGGATTTTTCAAAAATACGAGTAAGATGAATCACATCTGCGGAATGTGAGGTTTAAGTTGCTACATCAAAGGTAAAGGTGCAATTGACATTGTTCCCCTTTGTCGATGTCCCAAACTACATCAATCAGGAGAAAATTTTTTCGGGAAAATTAATCAACCTTTCGCCCCCAACAACTGCGGCTGCAAAACCTGATTTAATTTGCCGCTGCGAAACCCCTCCAAATCCAAAGTCGCGTACACAAAACCAAACTCCTGAAACACCGCCACCAATGCAGGCAAATCCGTATTTACCACAAACTCCTGAATCTCCTCTGCGGGTAACTCAATGCGCGCCGTATCTCCGTCCGATCGCACTCGCAAATTTTTCAGTCCCAACTGTCGCAAATACCGTTCCGCGCGGCCCACTCTTTGCAACTTTCCCACGGTGATTTCTTCACCGTAAGGAAAGCGCGAACTCAGACAAGGTTGAGCTGGTTTGTCCCACCAAGGCAAACCCAATTCTTTTGCCAATTGCCGCACTTGAAACTTACTAATTCCTACTTCTGCTAAAGGCGATCGCGCCCCCCGTTCCTTTGCCGCCTGAATCCCCGGACGGTAATCCTTTAAATCGTCAGCATTCACCCCATCCACCACATAAGGATAACCCTTTGCTAGTGCTAGGGGTTTCAAAGTATCGTGCAGTTCGCTTTTGCAGAAATAGCAGCGGTTAACCGGGTTAGAAGTGTAATTGGGATTTGCCATTTCCTGAGTTTGTACTTCCTCGTGGGCAATCCCAATTTCTGCTGCTTGAATCCGCGCATCTTCTAAATCTTCTGGCAGTAAAGAGGGGGAAACAGCCGTCACTGCCAATGCGCGATCGCCCAACACGTCAAAAGCGATTTTTGACACCAAAGTGCTGTCAATTCCGCCGGAGTAGGCAATCAACGCCCGTTCCATCTGTGCGAAAATATCTTTTAATTGTTCTATTTTTTCTAATAACATCATTTCACCTTTTTGTTACCGACAGAGAAGTAAGAAAGCAAACTAAAGAAAGAATAATGAAGAAAGCAGATACCGTTCGGGTTCCCTTTCTCCCTCAAACCTGTTCCTTCATCCGGCTTCCATCGAACTTCTAATGCTATTCTGGATCGATACCGAGGGCTGCCAATCGAGCCAAAAGTTCTTGATTTCGCTGTCTTTCCTGTTCCAGCAGCCTTTCGGCTGACTCTTTATCTTGCTGTTGGCGATCTGCCCGCTGTCGTTCATCTTCGGCCCGCCGTCGTTCATCTTCGGCCCGTTCTTCCGGCCACAAAAGCAACTCTCCTTCTGCATTCCACCAGCGCAGCCAATATCCTGTTCTACCTTCGCGACTTCCCTGCCAAACTCCCAAAAATAGATTTAATCCAGGTATTAAATAACGCCCGTTTTCATCAGGATTTTGATTGTCGTAGCGCCCGGATTCCAGCCCATAAACTTCTATTCTGCCCGTATTCGGTCGAAAAATGACATAGCGGGGAACTTTGATTACTTGTTCGTAAAAAAACCACTTGCCGATTTCTTCTGTGTGTTCGACAGAGGATTCATCGCCGTAAGTAGCTGATAGAAATTCCATCACTACAAAAGGGACTGTTCCTTCAGTGTGAGGAGTATAACTGCGGCGGGGATAGTTGTGAGGCCAAGGTTGAACTGGCTTCACGTACATCCAGTCTGGGGCTTTGCAAATAGTGCGATCGTCCACAGCAGCGCACAAAGCAAAATTAGAAACTATGAGTGCGTCTTGTATTAGTTCGGGGGAACCAAATAAAGACTGGCGCAAACCATGAGCTAGCAACGGATGGTCTGTATCGTCTACAGGGTCATCTGGTAGAATAAAATCATCGGGAAGCAGCGGCCAGGTAATTTTGAGTTGCGATATCGGTTTGTGAATTACAGCAGTCATAAGTCACCTCATTTTACCAATAAAAGTTTGAGTTTTAGTCGAGATTTCTGAGCGATCGCCTCCTTTATATTTTAACGCGATCGTTTGACCTGCTCGAGCTTTGGAAAGTACCGAAGGTGCGTTTTAAAATTCCCTGCGGGAAAATATGGCGATCGCAATTGACAGCAGCAGCACCACATACAGCAAACCGTACCCAGCATCTGTAATCAAACCTGCTAAGTAAGGAACTTGTCCGTAAACAGCATCATTTCTCAAATTGAATCTGGCTAAATCCGGCAAAACCAGATAAAGTCCCATCATCAATTGTTCGAGGCCGGGATTTTTAGTTAACTTGCCCAAAGCCACTAAATCCCGCGTCGAATGTCCCATCAAATAAACGCCAAATGTCAGTAAAGTTGCCAGCAGCGAACTGCTGAACACGCCAAATAAAATCCCGACACCGGCCATCAGACACAGCTCAAACCAGACAAACAACGCAGCGATTAAAATGCTGTCCAAAGGGAAAGGAATGCGGCTCAAACTCAGAATAGCCAGATAGATAACAGTCATTGCCGCTACAAGCACCGCCAGCACCGCCGACAGCCCTAAGTGCTTGCCCACAATTAACTCAGCCCGACTTATCGGCTTAGCAACTAACAGGTAAACAGTGCGCTTTTCAATTTCTTTGTTGACCAATCCGGTAGCCACAAAAACTGTAGCAATTAGACCGAGAATGCTCATAGCAGCCAAACCGATATCTAAGATAATTTTCTTCTCGGTTGTCGCAGCCAGTTCCGGTATCAACCGTACCGAAGCTCCCATCAACAGAGCAAAAATAATAATTAAGTAAAAGATGCGATCGCGAATTACTTCCCAAAATACATTGGTCGCAACTGTCAAGATTCTTCTCAAATTCATCTAGTTATTAACCCGCTGGAAACTTTTGCCATACTTTAGTGTAAGGAAGGAGGAAGACAGAGGCAACAAGGAAGAAAGAGGATTTTTTCCATCTCAGACTCTCAGACTATCCCACTCTCAGACTCTTCCACTCTCCCGCTATACAGATTGCAATTAGTTAACAGAGACAGAATCAAACTTGACTGTCCCCCGCCGTTCCATCTTTTTTCTGCCCGGGTTGAGAGCGTTTGATGGCATCGCAGGTTACAGTCGCCCTATTGGCTATCTCGAACACCTCGCAAGATTTGGTAAACGAATATATTTCCGGTTTAAAAACCACTCCCAGCCAAGTTGCCTGCATCTCTAACTGATAGCGGGACTCTCCTTGGACGATCGAAGTTTTGACATCCCACCTCGCATCTTCTGGGACTATCCCAGTTGTTTTTAAAGCTTGATTCCGCAGAAAAAATCGCTCGTTGTCAATATCTATTAACATTTGCTCTACCTGCGCCCACGGTTTTGTGCGGGCTTCATTTCGCAGGTATCCCTCCATTGCATTGAGGATGACAACTCCTCGGGAGCGATTAATAGTTGGTCGTTGAAATGTCACCACATAATCGCTTTCCCTTAAATCCTGAGATAAAACGCTCGGATACTGTTGTATCCAACCTTGAATTAAAAAGTGAAAAGCAAACCAACAGGAAAACTGCAGGTGAACTAGAGTAATAATCAAAAACTGAGGGCGCACCAACGACCTGATACCTTCCCGTTTGGACTCGCTATTCCAAATCTGTATGATAGCAAGAACTACTACTGCTATAAGTGGGCCGGATATCCACGCTATTTCCTTCCTATCCGACGGCAATCTTACCAGCAACCACAACCCAATTAAAATGCTTGTCACCCAGGGACTCAGACTTACTCCTTTAATCACAAAAGGTTGCTGGCTGGTCAGCAAACCCATTGAAAGTGTAAAAAATAACCAGCTCATATCAAAAAGCAGAGTTCTCGTCCGCCAGTCAGTGACTGCCGCCACTGTCAGCAAAGCTAAAAATATGCTGAGCAGTAAAGGAGTCTTCCAGTGAACAACTTTAGGCGGAATCATCGCCTTTTGGATTTTTTTATTGGTTTCCCAAAGGTTGTTCGTCAGCTTAGTGAGTTGCTGAGTGACATCTAAAAATTGCTTCATCATAAATTTCAATAGACGCTTTGCAAAAACAACACGGTTAAAATAACGACATTGCTAACAGTGTGGGCGATTAAAATTCCCCCAAACTGGGTAGTTACTTGGAAAGTTCTTTTGGGAGGACGGCGGGTGAGGGTTGGTGGCCCTAAAAACTGAGGTTGGGAAGCTTTTTTATTGCCGGAAACCATGTTTTCTATGAATTCTAATCCCTGCCATTTAGCTAGAAAAGTTACTGCTAATACTGAGAGTGCTATCATAGTTATTGGAGCGTAAACATTATCCCCACGTCCTAATAAAATATAACCGATAAGCTGTTCCCGCAATTCTTTGCTAAGAACGCTTTCAATACCGAAGAAAACTAACCAGCCTACGCAAGTGCAAGATAGATTGAGTATGGCTGTATATTCAATGCTGGTTTTGGGGCCGAGTTTAAGTAGTTTTTGCAAAAACCACGATTCGATCGCGATCGCCAAAAACATAATTAAAATTTGCACCAAAACAGTCCGAAATGGGAAAACACTCGCAATCATAAGCCTTTAGGTATATCAGTCCGTGTTAAATTTTAATTGTACAGCACAAACGGAATAATCTTAACCGGAGGTTTGAGCACCTGATTTTCTTAGATCGCTGCTTAAAAGATTGGGGGTTAGAACTTATCGTATAATCTGTTGAGATCCGCCAACAGAATGGAAAAATTAAACATTCAAGGCGCGCGATCGAATACCCACCCCGATACAGACTCAAATAACTGCTGATTATGGTAAGGAATGGCATTGGTATTCGGACAGCCTCATCCCGTTCGGAACGCGCCGCAGGTCAGATTCACGTTTACGACGGCGCTGGTAAAGGCAAGTCTCAGGCAGCTTTGGGAGTAGTGTTGCGGTCGATCGGGCTGGGTATCAATTCTGACTCGCCCACGCGAGTCTTGTTGCTGCGTTTTCTCAAAGGCCCCGGCCGCTCCTACGACGAAGACGGGGCAATAGAAGCCTTGCAACGGGCATTTCCCCACTTGATCGACCAAGTGCGTACCGGCAGAGCCGAATATTTTGGGGCCGAAGCAATCACCCGCTTCGATCGCGCTGAAGCTCAGCGAGGGTGGGATATCGCCAAAGGAGCGATCGCCAGCGAACTCTATTCCGTTGTGGTACTAGACGAACTAAACCCCGTATTGGACTTGGGTTTGCTGCCTGTTGACGAAGTAGTCCAAACCCTCAAAAACAAACCGGAATATTTAGAAGTCATCGCCACAGGCCGAGCGGCCCCGGAAACTTTGCTGGAGATTGCCGACTTGCACTCAGAAATGAAGCCCCACTATCGCCCCGCAGCGGCAGAGCATCATATTTCCGGTATCGAAATATACACGGGAGCGGGGAAAGGCAAGTCTACGAGCGCTTTGGGCAAAGCTTTGCAGGCAATAGGTAGGGGTATCAGTCAAGACCAATCTCACCGGGTGTTAATCGTGCAGTGGCTCAAAGGTGGCACCGGTTATACAGAAGATGCGGCGATCGCAGCTTTGCGGCAAAGCTACCCGCAGCTAGTAGACCACCAGCGGTGCGGCCGAGATGCTATAGTTTGGCGGGGGCAACAGCAAGAGCTAGACTGCATCGAAGCAGAACGCGGCTGGGAAATCGCCAAATGTGCGATCGCCAGCGGCTGGTACAAAACGATTATTCTAGACGAGCTCAATCCCACAGTAGACTTAGAACTGCTGCCGGTAGAGCCGATCGTCGAAGCCCTGCTACGCAAGCCGCGGGATACAGAAATTATTATCACCGGGCGCTGCCACAAACCCCACGCTTACTTTGACTTGGCAAGCGTACACTCCGAGGTATACTGTCACAAACACTACGGCGATCGGGGCGTAGAACTAAAGCGGGGCGTAGACTTTTAAAGCCCGGAGCGGTACTCGGTTCGATCCGGGCCAGAATTATTAAATGACGGCCCTGCCTGGAAAACCGGAAATTGCCACAAAGCCTTGTTACCAAGTAACAAATCTCCCAATTTCCCT
The DNA here is from genome assembly GCA_036704825.1 of Microcoleus sp. F8-C3. Classification (GTDB taxonomy): domain Bacteria; phylum Cyanobacteriota; class Cyanobacteriia; order Cyanobacteriales; family Microcoleaceae; genus Microcoleus. The sequence continues at coordinate 6,702 of JAUBSN010000136.1, forward strand.
TGTCTTCGGGATCACCCAGATCTGCCTTTTTTAATCTTTAATTTCCTCCCCCGGACGCGATCCCCGACCGCCAACCCAGAATGGAACATTAAGAATATGAGCCGCGTCTTATGGAGCGTGAGCACCTGAGACAGTGCACCAGGATTATTAAAGGGTGAAGACATTGAATATAAAAGCTTACAAGCAAAAAAACCGCGAGGGAGAAAGTCTAGACAGGGTTAACGCCAGTAGGCTAGACTTGCGGCTGGCAAACAGGTTAAACTACAGCGGAATCCAAACATTCGGTGTTCTAGGCAGTGTCTGTAGTCGCACCAGCGATGACCAACAAGTAGAGGAGTGAAGCTTTATGACAACGTTAAATGACGATTCTAATCAACTAGATTTAAACCTTCCGGGACTGGGCCCGGATACAATCTTCGCCGGAAATGGGGCGGATTTCATTAGAACTTCCACCCTGGGCGGCAGCTTAATATTTGGCCAAGGCGATAACGATACTCTGATTTCCGTCGGCCCGAACGATACCATATACGGCGGCGACGACGAAGATTCAATCAGATCTCAGCGCACTCCGGCTTTGCTGTTTGGCGACGCAGGCAATGACACCATAGTCGCTGAAGCCCGCGCTAGCCTGTACGGCGGTGCGGGAGAAGACTTCGTCCAAGGTACTGTCGCAGCTAACCTGATGTTTGGTAATGAGGGGGCAGATACGATGCTGGGAGGGGCGCAGAGAGCAGACTCCCTCTACGGCGGCAAGGACAATGACAAGCTCGGCTTCTTCATCGCAGGCGGTGGCAACAACCTCTCTTTAGAGGGTGGCTTGGGTATTGGCTTCGCTGGCAATGAAGGCAGCAACTTCTTGCGGGGTGATTTGGGCGACGACTTAGTTGTCGGTATCAATGTCAGAGACAGTCTCTTTGGCGGTAGAGGCAACGACACCCTACGTGGTGTGGCCAGCAACAGCTACCTGTCGGGCGATCTTGACGACGACATCTTAGTCATTACCAACAGTACGCAAAGCAGCGCGTTTACTTCCTCCGTCATCACGATCGGCATTGAGAGAACCACCTTGCTTGGCGGTGGCGGCAATGATTCTCTCGTGGGCGGTATCGGCGACTTTGGCGGCGGCAGAAACTTCTTTGACGGCGGCGACGGCAACGACACGATGAGGGTTTTTGCTACCCAAGATACCGCGTTGGGAGGTGCAGGCGACGACTTCATCGAGTCGGCGTCGGTGCCGAATGTACTGTCGAGCGTAGGCGCCTCGAGTTCATTTCCAGGCTTCGCGGGTCGCAACTTGCTCGACGGCGCAGTAGGCAATGACACGATCGTTGCAGCTTTTGTGACGGATACAATGATCGGTGGCGAAGGCAACGACAGCCTGAGCGGTACCTTTACTAACGCAGCCGGTGGAGATGGCAACGATACTATCGATGCTACCAGGGCCTTTTTTGCTGGTACTGGTACTGCTTTGATTACTCTCGAAGGCGGGCTGGGCAACGATTCGTTAATTGGCTACACCAATCCTACTGGCAGCAACTTCACCGTCACCAACCTCATGAACGGTAGCGAGGGAAGTGACACCATCATCTTTGGCAGCCAGCGCGATCGCCTGATCGGCAACTTGGCGGGTAACGACTTCATCTCCTACGCTAGCAGCGTCACCTTTACCGGCACAGCCGCCAACTTGATTACCGATACCTTAGGCAGCAACTTCATTATTGGTGGCAACGGCACTGATGTGATCACTACTGGTAACGGGGATGACATCCTGTTCGGCGACTCATTCAATGCTACCGAATCCCTCGCCGGGAACGATACCTTAATTGGCGGTGGCGGCAATGACACGATGCTGGGTGGCTTTGGAAACGACAATTTAAGCGGAGGTGACGGTAACGACTCTCTCGGCGGCGGGCCTGGTGCTGACACGCTGATTGGCGGATCGGGTAATGACAGCTTCTACTACAACAACTTCGGCGAGGGCGCCGTGGGTACTAACGCAGACCAAATCGGCGATTTTACGGTCGGCCAAGACAAGTTTATCTTCCAAATCAATGGCTCCAACGGCTTCCCCAACTTGAGGGTAGTGCCAAATACAAATCGACTTTCTTCGCAGGCGTTCTTGGCGCTTGAGAGTGGGACTTACAACAGCAGTTTTGGTCCAGCCGGGGCAGGCGCGACAGAGCCGTTCGTCTTTTATGAAAATTCAACTGGACGACTAGGATATGACTCTGACGGTATTGCTGGTTCTGACCCAGGCGTTACGCTGGCAATTCTGAATGGCAGACCGGGCATTACGGCTGCTGACATTACCCTGATTTAATTTGGGTAAAAGTGGGTGGGGTCGATTCTGAAACATCGCCCTACCAACTCTCAAAACTAATTGTGCTTTATTTCGAGCTGGGGATATCCATCCCTGGCTTTTTTGCGGGCATCAGCATGGGGCAATTTTAGATTTTAGATTGATTCAATTTCGGTAGCATCGCAATAGTAAAATCCAGTCAACAGCCAACAATCACGGATGGTGCAACCGGACTCGATCTAATTCAGGGTGCATCTGAGTGAAAGCAAATACCCCACATTCCGCGGGAGCATCTCATATTTGTAAAAACACTTATTCTGGCTCCTGCCTTCTTCCTTTTTCCTTCTTCCTTCTGACTCTTTCCTCCTGACTCCTGACTCCTGACTCCTAGCTCCAATTTCAAGCGGAGGGCTGCTTTCATTGAGATGCTCCCCATTCCGCAGATGTGGCTTGGATTTTTTTATCTGTTGTGAAAACTTGGAGACAAAACGCTTTTCCATTGAACTTATGCGGTTTTAGCGTTACGGGAGCCTGTCAAATTTACCTAAATTAAGCAAGTTGAAGTAATTGACTTTTTCTAATATATTTATGTCGCTATTTTATCGCTATAACTCATCTTTTAAACCAAGTTAACTCATGCCAACAGCAAATTGTCTTGACCGATAGATGAGGATTATTTATAAATATTTACACCTTAATATAAATCATCATCCACTTGAAAATATTAAATAGTATTGACAGCAATACTGTCCTAAATGCCACAATACATCTTGACGGTATTGGGTTAAATTGCTGACTTGCTTCTCTCCATTTATCGTTACTAAATGCACTGCCTGAAACATCTGAAATATCCAGCGCATTGTCGGCTTATTGGTTGATTTTTTTACCTGATTTTTCACCCCCTCATTGGTAGCTTCTAATTGTTGTCTCAATTTCCTTTGCGCTAGGTTATACACGCTTCATACACACTCCCATTATCATTCCAATTGCTTCAACTCGCTCCTGATTTTTCACAAATACGCTTGACGTAAAAAACAACGGAGCTTTGATAAATCTAAATCCTCTCTCATTACTTTGCTGCGCTTTGTATTCCGATAATACCTGTTGATTGCTCACTGCTATAGTGTCTAAGATATTTGTGGCTAATATAAATCTCCCTGCTTTGACTTTTTCCGCTTCAATCGCTGAGATTCGGGGTTCTATTTCACCCGTAACTAGATCAACTGTTGTTTGTGTCTGGCTCGATATTTTCAGCTTGCCTGTCGTTTTTTTTACTGGTTTTTCTCGGCATTCAATTTTTGTTATTTGGTGATATTTCCCTGAGTCCGATCACCTTTTTATTGCGATTTATGCATCGGCAATACAAGCAAAATTCCGCTGGGATAGCTGACGCAGTGAGGTTTTAGCGGATTCTAACTGTTTCTCTACTTGCTCGAATATTTTTTTAAGGGCTGCTTGTTTTCTGATTTCACTTTCTCTGACTAGCCATCTTTGCTTTATGTTCGCATACTCACTCGCTATGGCTGCTATTTTATAGCCTTTTATCTGATTATCCTCCCAGGCACTATCTTCAAGAACGCAGATTTTATTTTGGGCTTCTTTTATGCTTAATGGTACTCTGGTTATCCATTTCATTCCTGCCATTGCTGACAAATTTTCTGCTGTATATAAGGCACTATCTGCTACACATATTCCGTCAAATGTCCACTGGGTTTTAAATTCTTTCAGTCGAGAGACAAAGACACTTTTATCATCGGCATTTCCGTCATCTATTTTTAGATACAATGGTACGTCTCCATCCCCGCTGACGATCGTGTCAATGATAAATTGCTTGAGGTTTGGTCTTCTATCTCTTGAGTATCCGTGGACGATTTTTATGGCTTTCATTTCAGATTCTCTATCTGAGGATTCTGCTTCTATTCCTTGGCTCTTTCCCTGACGGCTTTTGTATTCTCCTTCTACTGATATTGAACTGCTATCAGGCGTGAACGCTTTTCATTTTTACTGGAAATTTCTGCGCTACTTTCAGGGCAATTGCTGTGAATAATTTTGTCGTCCCAGCTCGATAGTATTTGTCTAATGCTCTTCCTATCCTGTCATCGTTTAATTTTTCAGACGTTACTCCTTCTCCGATTAGATGTTCAGTTGCTTTTCCAAAAAAACACGTATCAAATAGATATATTGGAGCGCTCAAAAACCCCAAGCCGTTCAAAATCATTGCTTTCATGACTTGTCCTGGGCTTACGGTTTCTTTAACTTTTATTCCCACTTTTTTCTTGACTTTTCTACCAATTCCATCTCATCTATTATTCCTGCTATTATTCCCAAATGGTCTAAATTTACGATATTTATCGTTTCAGAGAGCTTTTTCAGGGTTTTTAAGGTTGGTCTACTTTAGTAAATCATTATATCCTAAAGAACCCTCAAATGATTGCATAGCAATCATTTGAGGGTTTATACATTTCAAATTAATCCTCTATTAAATCTATTTAAATATCTGCGGAATGTGGGAAATACATCAACTGGAGAGTTGACCATTAAGATCAGGGTAAGCGCATCTCAAAGTCTATTGACAACAGGGTCTTGAGGCATCATCATGTGGAAATAAACAACCAGCGAGAACAGTCAGCATATAGTTATTATCCATAGCAGCCCGATGGGATTTTTGACGATTGCTACGTTTATAAGATTGCTCTAGGTTTAAAGCATTAAGAGCCAGGCGTCGCAGCGCCGTGCTAAGTTTTCTGGTCTGTGACCTGTACGGACGCGACAAGCATCTTCATTCCAGGTAACATCTAAAGTCCAATGCAGACTATTTTCAATACCCCAATGCAGGCGGATAGCTTGTGCTACTCGCTCGGCATTACATGACAAACTCGTTAAATAGAACTGAACTTCACGGGTGGTTTTATTCCAGAGATGTCTGACCCGGACTACCATGACAACACATTGAAGACCGACCCAATCGTTTTGGTGATGTAAAGTTAGCAATTAAGAAAGAGGGACGCACCAACAGGAACGTTTTTCAGTGCGATGATGACCTCGTTCTACCCGTTGGTCATAACTATGGAGCGTACCTTCAAATCCGTGAGATAATTGTTGCTCAAACCAGTTTTTTACTTGTCCGTAAAGTGTAGGATGATTTTTTTAAGTGCTAAGATATAATCAGCTTGGGCATGAAAAATTTGAGAGGCGATTGCTGTTTGTGTACCCATGGCATCAATCGTAATAATACATCCCGCCATGTCTAATAACTCTAATAATGCAGGAATTGCGGTAATTTCATTTGATTTATCTGCCACCTTTACTTGTCCTAAAAC
>JAUBSN010000137.1:0-8115 GCA_036704825.1 Microcoleus sp. F8-C3
CTCTACCATGCTCTGTATTTACGTTCTAGGCTTTGTGCCTCATTATACTACCGCGAAAGTGACACAACAGGGCTAATAACCCAATACGCTTGGGTTAAGGAAAATTGTAGCGAAAATGCTGGGCGGAGTGAAACGGAGGGTTCGTTCCACTCCGCCCAACCTACGCACTACGCACAATCTGTTTTTTTAGCACTAACTGAACCGTATTGGGCTATAGGTGGGGGAGAGAAGGGGTGAATTTTAATGCCTGAAAGCTTTACTAGGGGTGGGTTTGTAGTGATTTGTACCTGTGCGAGGCAGACACAAGTGCTGAAAACTTGATTGTGAGAGAGTTTGAGATCTATATTGGATTTTTCTTGACAGGGCAATCACTGAAAGGGTATATTGATAGCTAAAATGTAGACAAATAAAGTCGAAAAACTAATTCAGCAATTATTTGCTATGGATTACAGGATTTACTTTCACGTGAGGACTCAAAAAAATTTTTAAAATTATTCCTCTATCGCTATGAGCAAGCTCAGCTAAAGCTTGAAAAATAGTTAGCTCAAAAAAATCTCAATAAATTCATTACTGTACTGAAAAAAGTTTAATTAATTAAAAAATATCAAGGCATCTACAATAGCAGTAAAGATGAAACAAATTCATAGGATTTTATTAGCCCGTAAACATAAAAGACATAATCATAATGTCCGATAATAAGCAACTCCCTTATTGTTGAAGTTACTCGTTGACTTAGTTGCCAGACATCTGATACTTGAAAGTAGATAATCCAAAATGGAAGCTGCCAAAAAGTTTGCTCAAAGTCTCCAAAAAGGTTTAATTATTTTTACGCATATTCCCAAGACAGCAGGGACATCATTGCGTCATATTCTCATGCAACAGTATGGTAAAGATGCTGTATTTATGTTTTATGACGATCCAACGGTAACGACAAAAAATGCAGATGAATTACTTAATGAACTGAGAAGTTATTTTCAGTATCTTCCTGACGTAAACGATCGAAACTTTAATGGCTTGGTGAAGCTGAGAGCCATTAGCGGACATAAACCTTTTGGGATTCATAATTTATTGCCTGTCGATACTTTTCATTATATCACGCTCTTGCGCGAACCAATAGAGCGAGTCATCTCTTTTTACTACCACGTATTCGGCAGAACGGAACATAGCCTTGAAAGTTTAATGTCTTGGAAACAATCAATAGAATTTGATAATTTGCAGGTGAGAATGCTATCGGGAGCCGGCTGGAAAGTACCTTACGGTCATTGTTCTTGTAATATGCTAGAACAAGCTAAACAGAACCTACTTCACTACTATACTTTTGGCATTCAAGAGCGGTTTGCTGAAAGTTTAGGAACTTTCAGCAGACATCTGGGTTGGTCGCAAATTCAAATGGTTGCAGAAAATGTGGGGATAAACAAACCGAAAACTTCTAATATTAATCAGCAAACTTTACATTTAATTGCCGAACAAAATCTGCTAGACATAGAGCTTTATCAGTTTGCAAAACAGTTATTTGAGGAACGACAAAAAACTTCAAGAACTTAAGATTTTTGCTGGGTGGAGCCATGACAAGTCTCCAAAACAGAATATTCAAGATGGTAAAATATCTCCACCGCAGGAAGAGCAAGATACCGTAGACGGAGTACATTTGGCGTTAGCTGAGATGGAGAGCAGTGGATAAATTATCTCGCTCGACATTCTGAACTCGTACAAGAATTAATGAAGTTAACTCGAAATAAATATCGTTTTTATCAACAGGGAAGAAGGTCTACAACCCTTATTCGGTCTATTCCTAGACCAATACGCTTGGGTTAAGGAAAATTGTAGCGAAAATGTTGGGGCGAGTGAAACGGAAGGTCGTTCCACTCGCCCCAACCTACGCACTACGCACAATCTGTTTTTTTAGCACTAACTGAACCGTATTGACTAATAACCAATCACCAAGGAATAAGAACTAAGGACTAAGGACTAATGAGTCCGTTTTTGCTCGCCCCGGCCGCGCAAATATTCCGCTAAAAATGCCAATCCTCCCGAACCTACTATCAACAGCACACTGAGAGCGTTAATATCCGGTTTAACCCCAGTCCGAATCCGGCTAAAAATTTCCATCGGCAGAGTTGTAGTCCCGCTACCTGCGGTAAAACTCGCAATCAAAAAATCGTCCATGCTGAGGACAAAAGATAGCAGACAACCCGAAACAATTCCGGGTATTAATTGAGGGAGCAAAACCTGAACAAAAGCCTGAACAGGCGTTGCACCCAAATCCAAGGCAGCCTCTTCTAAATACGGGTTTAAATCTGCCAATCTAGTAGAAACAGCTAGGGCGATGTAAGCCAGACAAAACACTATGTGAGCGGCGACAATTGTCCACAAACTCAGAGGAATAGCCAGGGCAGCTAAAAATACCAAAGTAGCAACTGCGGTCGCAATATCTGGAATAATAATCGGCAAGTAGGAGACTCCCTGATATAAACTCTTGCCTGGAAATCGGTAGCGGGCTAAACCAACGGCCATTAAAGTGCCGAGTACAGCCGAGATTGCAACTGCACAAACAGCCACTGTTAAGCTGTTTCTCAGAGCAACTAAAATCCGCGTATCGCTAAATAATTTTACGTACCAATCTAAAGTAAATCCTTCCCAGCCGGCGCTAAAACGCGATTTGTTAAAGCTGTAAAATGTGAGTACCAGGATGGGCAGGTACATATAAAAAAACATCAAAACGGCAAATATCACCTGCCAAGAAATCTTAAATTTAGGTTTTAAGTACATATCGGCTTGTATTTCCTCATGTGGATTTTCGGCGCTATTTTCCATGTCTCGGTTATCGGTAATTGGTAATGGGTAATTGGGGAATTGGGAATTGGGCATCGGGCATCGGGCATTGTTAGCAGTTGACTGTTGACTGTTAATTACTAACAACTGGCAACTGGCAACTGCCAACTGTCAACTGTCAACTGACTAAATTGCATTACGATCGCCATATTTGAGCAAAAGGGCAATTCCGATACTAACTGCAAAGATTAATACCATACTCAGAGCCGAACCCAGCCCCCAATTTTGAGTCGCACCCAAAAACTGATTGTAAATCAAACGAGCCGCCGTCATGCTCGAAGCTCCACCGAGCAACTCCGGATCGACAAAATCGCCCAAACAGCTAATAAATACTAGCAAAGAACCCGCAGCAATTCCCGGCATCGTCTGAGGTACTGTCACTTTCCAGAAAGTTTCCACTGGATTGGCGCCCAAATCCTGAGATGCTTCTAGCAACCTGCGGTCTAATTTTTCCAAAGAAGCGTAGAGAATTGTCACGATATAAGGCAAATAACTGTAAGCCATGCCGATTAAAACTGCGGAACTTTGATTGAGCAATTCCAGAGGAGGAATGCCTAGAAGTGCCAGCAGCGAGTTGAGAACCCCTGTAGGACGCAGAATTGTAATCCAAGCATACGATCGCAACAGCGAAGAAGTCCACAGCGGCAACACAAAGCCCAACAAAGTTAAATTCCGCCACTTTTTCGGGATATTGAGGGCGATCCAGTAAGCGACGGGAAATCCCAGCAGCAAACACAGAATAGTAGTCCCCGTTGCGAAAAAGAGCGATCGACCCATCACCTGCAAATTCAGCGGCTCAAACACTCGCAGGTAATTGCCGATTCCCGAAGGATTCACCAAATCTCCTGGCTTAATATTCGGCACCAAACTAAGCTGAAAAATCACCAGGGTTGGTATGACTAATAATAAAAGCAGCAGCAAGCCCGAAGGGCCGAGCAATGTTAGTGGCCCAGCCCAAGCAGACCACGGGGAAACAGTTTCAGCCTTCAAAGAAGAATTGGGAGGAATAGGAGGGGGAGTTCTAGTTGAAACAGCCATAGATCAATTTTTTTGAGTTTTTAACCGCTGATGAACGCGGATTAACGCGGATATAATACGGATAGAGTCGGCGCTCTGCTGTGCGGGGGCGAGTTGGTGGAAATATTGGGTGATAATTAGAGATTGCCTGTAAAACCCGCCCTCGGTTTGATGATTAGCCGCTGGTTAATTGAGTCCAATAGCGATCGTACACGTCTATAAATTTTCCTACCGGAGCAACACCTTCGCAATTTTTCAAAGTAGCCTCAGAAGGGAAAAGAATTTCATTTTCGCGGACTTCCGGCGTCAGCAAACTAAAAGCATCTTCCGAAGGAGTTGAGAAACTGAGCCGTTCTACTAAAGAAGCAGCGACATCGGCTTGCAGCATAAAGTTAATCCACTTATAAGCTGCTTCTGGATTGGGAGCACCTTTAGGAATTACTAAAGTGTCAGTCCACAGAGAAGAACCGCTTTTTGGCACAACATAGCGCAATTTGTCATTATCTGGAATTACCTCATTAGCATCAGAAGAATAACACATAGCTACCTTCAAATCCCCCGTCAGCATTTGCGGCCGCCAAGCATCAGTGGTAAAAGATGCGATCGCCGGTTTGAGTTCCACCAACTTTTCGTAAGCTTGTTTCACTTGCTCTGCGTTCGTAGAATTGAGAGAATAGCCCAACATCCGCAGCGCAGCACCCATCACTTCTCGAACATCATTTGCCAGCGTCATTCGCTTTGCTAACTCCTGTTTGTGCTGCCACAAATAGTCCCAATCTTCTGGCTCTTCTTTGAGTTGTTCGCTGTTGTAAATTAAGCCTGTGGTTCCCCAACTCAAAGGCACGCTGTAGCGGTTTCCTGGGTCATAAACAGGGTTTTGGAACTGTTTTTTGAGCCGATCGAGTCCGCCCAAAATCGAGTGGTCTAATGGACTCAACAGCCCCAGTTCCGTCATCTGAATCACCATGTAGTCAGACGGGTAAATGATGCTGTAGGCCCGACCACCGCCAGCTTGAACTCTAGCCAGCATCGCCTCATTGGAGTCAAATACATCTGCAACCACGCGAATGCCGGTTTTTTCGGCAAAGCGATCGAGCAAAGCTTCATCGGTATAGCCTGCCCAAGTATAGATAAAAAGTTTGTCTGCCGAACCTTTGACGGGAGGAGCAGATTGTACGTCTGCAAGTCGCCAGCCACAACTCGACACAGCTAACCCGGAAATTGTCGCCGCCGATTTTTTTAGGAACTGACGGCGTGTAGAATTAGCCGGAAAAATCCTGGAAATTGGTAAGTTAGTCGGAGGCACAGTTCAATTTTAGATTTTAGATTTTAGATTTTAGATTGGGGAATTGGGGATTAGGAAATTCGATTTTAGATTTGAGAATTTGTAATAAGGAATAATTGGAAATGGGGAAATTCTCCCATTCTCCCCCTCTTCCTTCTTCCTTCTTCCTTCTTCTTGATATCCGTTACATCCGTTACATCCGTCGAGCGAATCCGTTGCCGAACTTCCTTCGTTTCCCAATTATGCTCGATCGGTCAAAGCGAGACAATCAGTAGTTCCCCAATAAGCGTAAATCGGCGTGTGCGGATCTGGGAAAGAACCGCCGGTATTTGGCTGGCGCACAGTAATTTTATCGCCCGACGCCAACTCAACCACGTAATGAACGTGCGTGCCCATGTACATAGTATTTTTTAGCCGCCCTTCAAAACAGTTGACCGAAACTTCCGGCTGGTAGAGATTCAAATATACTTTTTCGGGCCGGACGCTGACCACCACAGAGTCGCCTGTGACGCCACTCCACATATCCGACTGCTGAACGACTATTTTCAGATTGGCTGAGGTGCGAACTGTGATAGTCGATCGGTCGATCGATTCTACCGTACCCGCAAACAAATTCGTATCGCCAATAAAATCTGCCACAAAAGCCGTCTGCGGGCACTCATAAATTTCTTCAGGAGAGCCAATTTGCTCAATCCTCCCCTCGTGCATCACCGCAATCCGGTCAGACAGACTCATCGCCTCTTCTTGGTCGTGAGTCACCATCACAAAAGTCAAACCGAGTTCTTGATGCAAATTAGACAGTTCCAACTGCATCTGCTTCCGCAACTTCAAATCCAGAGCACCCAGAGGTTCGTCCAGCAGCAGAACCGCCGGTCGATTTACCAGAGCTCTCGCCAAAGCCACCCGCTGCTGCTGGCCGCCCGACATTTGACCGGGAAACCTGTTGGCGAAAGATTCCATTTTCACCAATTGCAAAACTTCTCGTACCCGTTCTTCAATTTCTGCTTTCCCCAGCTTTTTGATCCGCAATCCAAAAGCGATATTGTCCCAGACATTCATGTGTCCGAACAAAGCGTAGCTTTGAAAAACAGTATTTACCGGACGGCGGTAAGCTGGAGTGTTGGTCATTGACTGGCCCCGAATCATCAATTCGCCCGCCGAGGGAGTCTCGAACCCAGCGATTAAGCGCAGCGTCGTAGTCTTGCCGCAGCCGCTAGGCCCGAGGATGCTAAAAAATTCTCCTTGGCGGATGTTGAGGTCAACTCCGCGGACTGCGGTTTCGCCGTTAAATACCTTAAATACCTTGCGGAGTTCAACGTCAAGCGCTGTATCCGCTGCTGTCGTACCTTGGTTGAGTGCTGTCTGAAACATATTCGCCCTTTCCTGGGGGTAATGCACGCCACTTAAATACAGTTTAAGTTTAGACTTTTCTGTATCTTAGGTGAGGAATGTTCGATGTAACAGGTTTTGGGATTTGTTCTTTAAATTCTATCCCAGAGCGCACCATTGTCAGCAATAGGCTGTCGAGCCCGTTCCGCCAAGAGTAAATTTTCTCGCTTCAGTTGCCCGACAGCCTGTTCGTAAAAGGCTGATTGAGAATGGTGCAACATCTCATATCGACCGGGCATCTATTGATTCTCAGGACTTGGCGCGGGAGAGGGTTTTTGCGGTTTCTCTGTTTTGGGTGCTTCTGCTTTTTTCCACTCTGACAAAGGTCGCTGAGTGGCATTTTTAAAGTCAAATGGCACTAGCAGCACGGGCAAATTTTGGGCGGAATTTTGAGGGGGCGCTTCCGGCGGATTGGCTTGAGCGTACAAGAAGCGGCCGCTAAAGTCTGTTTTGCCTAAAACTAGGCGGTGAGTTTCCTGGTTGTCCAGTTTTACTGTGACTGTAGCTTGGGGTTGGTCGAGACCGAATTCTGGCAGTTGAGCAGCAGTAATATTAATCGTGCGATCGCTCTTTCCTGTTGCCAACCTGTCTAGCAAAAAATCCACCGATGCCTGACTTGCGTGTGCTTGCACTGGCAATTTCATTTCCCAGCTAGACTTGCCTCCTTTTGTAGCATAAACTCGCTCAAAAGTCAAGATTTTTTCGGGAGTTTTGACTGTAAAGAATTGTACGCGATCGGAGTTAAAAGCAAAAATTTTCTGTTTTTCTTCCTTCGCGGCTTCCTCCTTCGGAGACACTTGCATCTCGAACAAAGCAACCAACCCAGTCATGCTCAGCGCGACGGCTATCAATACTAATGTATTTTTCTGCAATTTCATAATAACTGGGAATTGGGCATTGGGCATTGGGCATTGGGCATTGGGCATTGGGGATTCTGTTATTAATAACAACTGACAACTGTCAACTGACAACTGTCAACTAACTTATCTTCTCTTCCACCAGATAGCGCCGCCTATTCCGAGTCCGAGTAAAGGCCACATTAGCCAAGCTAACACCAGCAATCCTACTTGGAGGGCCGTCATGTTAATGCGGCGGTTGGTAGCTTTTTTCGGACTGATAGAAAAGCTTTGCTGGTCTGGTTTACTCAACCAACTGACTGAATTGAGAAACACGTCGCTATTGAGTTGTTGGTCAAACCAACCGTTAGTCACAAATTGAGATGTGCCAATTACTACCATTCGCGATGTTTTTCTAGGAGTTGAAGGCGCAGAAGGAGTTGCGGTTGGACTGGGAGATGTTGTGGGAGATGCCGTGGGAGATGTTTCTGGTGTCGGTGTGGGAGATGCTGTGGGAGATGCTGTCGGTGTTGGCGAACTTTCGGGATATTCTGTGGGAGATGCTGTGGGAGATGCTGTCGGTGTTGGCGAAGTCGTCGGTAATGCTGGAGGCGTAGCTTCTTGCGAGACAATCACCGAATAGCTGATTGGGGAAGCTGTTGGTGATGTTGTCGGCGACGGTGATGTTGTCGGCGACGGTGATGTTGTCGGCGACGGTGATGTTGTCGGCGACGGTGATGTTGTCGGCGACGGTGA
>JAUBSN010000137.1:8215-12063 GCA_036704825.1 Microcoleus sp. F8-C3
TGTTGTCGGTGATGGTGATGTTGTCGGTGATGGCGAATCTATCGGCGATGGCGATGTTGTCGGTGATGGCGAATCTATCGGCGATGGCGATGTTGTCGGTGATGGTGAATCTATCGGCGATGGCGATGTTGTCGGTGATGGTGATGTTGTCGGTGATGCTTGAGGTGAAGGCGTGACAGGTGTTGGTGTTGGTGAAGGTGAGGGCTTTAAGGGAGTGCTGTCAGCGGACGATCGAACTAAAGCTACACCTAATAATAGCGGGCCTTGTCGATCGGTCTTTTGATCGAACTCCAATTTCCTCGTCGTCAAATCGCTTTCCGCCCAACTTTCTTGACTCGTCCAAATCAGGGGTTTTTCCTCTATCCCTTCTACTGGCGAGGTTTCCAAAGCACGCGCAAAGGGATAAAATGAAATGCCGGTGCCAAAACTTTGAGTAATCGGATGTTCGCCGTAGCGCCTGACTGTGGGAACCGTAGGGCCCAAGCCAAATCTTTGACCAGTGCCCGAAGCATCGATGGCCAAACGGGTGTCTAGTTTGACCCCCCATTCTTGCAGCAATTTGTCCAATCCCGTATCAATTGCCGGGTCTACCATTAACAATAAACTGCCGCCGCGATCGAGATAAGCTCTTAGTGCTTTAATTTCTGTATCGGAAAACGGTTTTTCCAAACCGGGAACGATTAAAGCATCTGCATCTTCTGGCACTTCTTTGCGTTCTGTCAAATTCAGCGTTTGGACGTTGTAGTATTTATCTTTCAAAGCTTTTTCAGCTTGCTGAATTCCGCCTTGACCTTCTTTTAGCGGGCGGGATCCTTGGCCTTGCAAAAAGTAAACTGTAGCAACGCGAGTGCTCAGGATTTCTTCTAAGGCATTGGTAAGTTTTATCTCTGAAAGCCCTTGATTTGGGTCGCTACCAAAAGCAGTGCCCCCTTTTTGCAGTACCTGTTTTTTGTCGCCGGATTGCAGGTAAACTTCTCCGATGCTAGTAATACTAAATTCCCGCGCTTTTCCAGGTTGGGCTAGCGGGTCAACAAACTCGAATTGAAAGTTTTTGCCTCCCTCGCGTTTGTAGTTTTGCAGCAATTCTTTGATTTGGGGATTTTGGGTTGGGTCAAATACCCAAACTTTGACTGTTTGTTGCAAATTTCGCAGTATTTGTTGAGTCTGCGGGGCGAGGGTAAATTGTTGGCTTTCGGTTAAGTCGATGCGGACGGGATAGCGAACGGCTATGAAGTTAATTACTCCGAGAATCACAAAGACGGCGAGGGTAGCAACTAGGGCGTTGGTGCTCGCTTGCGTGGAACGCTTGCCCCAAAAGCTTTGTTCGTAACTCAAATATAGCAGCCAAAGGGCGATCGTCACTGCTCCGGCAATAACTAAACCGACTGTCAGGGGGTCCCATATTCCAGATACAAGTCCTGCTGTTACGCCCGCTGCGATGAGGAGGGGGCCCAGCAAAAAAACGTATTTCCAATTTGTTTTTCTAATTTTCATAATCTAAATATTGAGTGAGAAAATTCCGGTTCGAGGAGGTTATTCTAGAGCGCATTAGCCTGCAACCATGCTGTTAAATCTGACGGATGGTTAAAATCGATTGCGACCTCTCCTAGTGCTTCTAATTCCTCTATGCCTAATTGACGGATGCAGTTTTCTGTTTCCGGTTGTATTGTGCCTAAACGCCGCACTAGCTGACGCAATATTAACGAAAGTTGAGCGGTTTTTGTCACCTGTTCTCTTGCTAAATCTATGGCAATCTGCTGGTCTTGAATCCACAGTTCTTGCTTCTGCAATTCATTTAATTCTTGCTGAGTGAAGTTGTCCTCGTTGGCAATTATCAAAGCTTTCTGAAGTTCGGGCACTGCACTCAATGTTTCTGGTAGAGTCTCCAGATTTCTCGTGTTATTGAGAAAGTAAATCCATTTGTCGGCGGTTGTTTCTAATGCTGCTAATTCCTTGCTAAATTTTGGCAGTTCGATAAATACTAATTCTATTTCTGTATCGGGATAGTCAAACTGTTGCTCTTTTTCTTGAAAAACAAAGCGCGACATAAATTCTGGCTGATTTTCAAACATTTCAAAGTCGGCAATTTTCAAGGAAATTACTGTTTTTAGTCTTTCGTAGCGTTCTTTTCCCGTTAATTGCTGGCTGTAGCTTTTTGCCGCGTTGTACAACACTCTGTTCCCGAAGTAAGGCACGTTGATCAGTTGAATTTCAACTAGGGCGATTCTGCCGCCGTTAATTGTGGCTTTGACATCTATGTGCGTGTCTTGGACTCCGAGAGTTTGAGGTTCTGGTTGGGAGTCGATTATTTCTAGGTCTTCGATGACTGGTTGTGCTTCATAAAGAATGGCGTTTAAAAAATTAATCAGGATGTCTTTGCTGTCGCTGGAACCGAATATTTTTTTGAACGCCAAGTCGATTTTTGGATTGATAAATCTCATTATTTCAACAATTTAGTGGAATAATTAACATTAATTGGGAGTGGGGAATTGGCAGTTGGCAATTGGCAATTGGCAATTGGTAATTGGTGGTGTCTCCTTTAACGTGTAACTTTCCCAATCTTTTACTTGCCCGCTCTTTCCTCTTTGTTCCCCGACGCCTTGCCTGATGTTTTTAAGAACGCTGATATCGCAAAGCATCGATGGATTGGGCTGTCAGAAATACTCCTAAGATGATGTAACTGGCAAACATAATTAAACTGCTGGTATCGAAAACTCCCTTGACAAGATTGGTGTAATTTGTTAGGAGCGACAAATGTCCTAATGCTGTTCCGAAGGGGCCACCGATACTGACGGCGACTGCATCGATCACCCACAGAAATAATACTAGAGTGAAGGTAAGGATGGCTGATAAAATTGTGCTGTCGGTGAGGGAGGAAATAAACATTCCGAGGGACAATACTCCTGCTGCGAGTAAGATTAAGCCGCCGTGTCCTAGCAGAAGAACTCCGGGGGGTACGGGCGGGGTTGAGGAACTGAGGACGATCGCCTCGCAGAACAGCAGCGGCACCAACATGGTGGTATAAAATGTTAAAACACCGAGGAGTTTGCCGGTAGCAACCGCCCAGTTTGTTAAGGGCGATGTGGCTAATAGTTCTAAGGTGCCGCGTTTGCGTTCTTCTGCGTAAAGTCCCATTGAGAGTGCGGGCAGTACGAACAGTGAAAGGGAACCCATGATTCGCAGAAATAGTTGCAGAAATTCGTAAGCAACGTCGATGGGAGGTTCGGTAATTCCCATTTGGTCTCGCTGACCGATTTGGGGAATTAACCCGTCGGGGGCGAGGAGGATGGCTATTAAAAAGTAGCCGGTGATTAGCCAAAAGACTGCTGCGATGGCATAGGCTAATGGCGAGGCAAAATAGCTTTGTAGTTCTTTGCGGTAAATGGCGATAATATTACTAATCATTACTAACCTTTAGGAATTGGGAATGGGTAATTGGCCTTTGGTAATTGCTTCATTCTGACTCGCCTGCGGGTGGTTTTTCGTTGTCGTCGCTATCCTGTTGCTTTCTTTCTATTTGTCGCTTTTTGGTAACAGGGGGCTGTTCTGGTCGAGAATCGCTAGTCGGTTGTGGCTTTTTTTTAAGTGGCCGTTTTTTTACAACTGGTTCGGATTCTGGTTGAGAAGGTTCTAGCGACTTTGGTGTATCTAAAATTAGTTCTGGTTGTGGTTGAGAAGGTTCTAGCGACTTTGGTGTTTCAACAATGAGTAGATTTTCGACCATCGGTTGTGGTTGAGAAGGTTCTAGCGACTTTGGTGTATCTAAAATCGGTTCTGGTTCTGGTTGAGAAGGTTCTAGCGACTCTACTGTTTCAACAATGAGTAGATTTTCGACCACCGGTTCTGGT
>JAUBSN010000138.1:0-11803 GCA_036704825.1 Microcoleus sp. F8-C3
CTGAATCTGTCTTGAGTACTCGTTCTGGTCAGATTCCTCCTTCTCTTCTGCCACGCTAACCCCGTGAACTTCTACCAAAAAACTGTGGATTTATTGGAGTATATTGTCTGATAAATTGAGCCAGTTATTGTCACAGAAAAAAAAACTGGATTCAACTTGAGATCTTGTCTACTAATTTTCATAAAAAATAGAAATTAAAGTTAAAATAGTTAGACTAAAAAAAGCTTTATGGCTTTGATTTTTGAAAAATACCAGTAAGATAATCACATCTGCGGAATGTGGGTTTGAAACACGCAGAAGGAATTTTCTGCGTGATACCCAAACCACACAAACCGCATCAAACGACTGCTTGTGTGGTCTTTTATTGACTGTCAAGAATTAGCAGAAACCCTCCGAGCATCGGCGCATCAGTTCGCCTATCCGCTCGCGCACTACGGCGCCCTCAGTGGCTAACCAAGTAGCTATAGTGGCAGCATCGTATTTAGTCCCCGGCGCACCCCAGCCAAACATCTGTGTAATCAGAGTCTGCAACTGTCCCGGGAAGTATTCATCCCACCAAACTGTCGCAATTTCTCGCAGTTTTTCGGCATCGGTGAGGGCGATAATTTCTGGCTCTGGCGCGGGCTGTGGGGATATTGGTTCTTGCGGATTGTCGCTACCGGCGCTCGGCTTCGCCGTCAGTTCCGAGAATATCGCTCGCTCCGAATCGGTCAAAGCGGCCCAAACTTTCTCGCGGTTGGCAGCTCCCCTGGCACAGACATCTTTAAGGATTGGCAAGATATCAGCCGCTGTCCGTCGTGCAGATTTGGGGTCGGGTTCTGCTATTGCCACCCAAATCATCTGCACGAGTTCGAGCTCATCTTCGTTGAGTTCGGGATGCGGGGTTTCAAGGGGTTCGCGTGGGGTTGCTGCGGGATTTGTTGCGGAGTTTAAATCCGCGACTGGCAAGGGTTTTGGTATTTCGACGGGGTTGACGGGGTTCAAACCTACTTTTCCTATTATTTCTGAATGCTGACTTGTGATTTGACTTTCCTCAGTCAACCCAGAAGAAGACTCTAACTTTTCACCAAAGTGATGACTTGTGATTTGACTTTCCTCAGTCAACCCAGAAGAAGACTCTAACTTTTCACCAAAGTGATAACTTGTGATTTGACTTTCCTCAGTCAACGAAGAAGAAGAAGATTCTAAGTTTTCAGCAAAGTTTTGAACCTCTAACCCCCGTAAATGGCTGTAATTCCCGTCTGGTAAGGATTCCGAACCCCTTACTAATCCCGTATCCACCCCGTTTAGTCCCGTGTTGCACCCCGTATCAGTGGGGAGATTCTGGGGAATAAGCGCCGAAAGTGAATCGGAATGAGTGGGCGATGTTTCCCCCCGGTCGCGGAACCTCAACCCTTCAAACCAACTGCGGCCGCCGGAGCGCTTCCACTTGACGGAACCCAGTTCGAGGTAATCGTTGCACAGTTCCGAGAGCATCTTGGGATACTTGATATGAGAAACCGCCTTGAGATTAGAGTCGCACCAATTTTTGTAATGTTCGTAGAGTTTGCCCGTCGGCGTGGAAGCAGTCGGGTCTACAATCAAACAATCGTCGAAGTGAGCCGCGACGCTGTTGGTTTGCAGCTTCATCTCCCATTCTTGGAGTTTGAATTCTGCAATTTGATTCTTGCCAACTCCTTGAATGCGTTCGCTGACGGTGCTGTCAGAAAGGTTGAGAGCGACGGCAATAAGCTGAGAGATTTCTGCATCCATCCCCGCTTCAATTTGAGAATTTCGCAGCACCGTGGGTAAGGGATTGTCGAAATGAACCAGGCACAAGCGGCGGTCTAAACCGGTAGTATCGCCTACAAAGATTGGGTTGTTGCTGCCCACAATTAACAAGCCGTAGAAGAAAGCATCAGAAGCCGGCTTGTACACTTCCCGGTAGCTGACGGCATCTCCACCAGTCAGGGATAATATCGCATCCACGCCCGTAGCAGCGCGTTCGTCCGGGCAGGCTACCAATTGCTTGTCGATGATGCTGGCCATTGTGGAGCCGTCATCCATATTTCTGAGCTTGCATCCCTTCCAATTCTCCCGCCCTACTATTTTCTGGAGCAGTCGAATAAATGTACCCTTACCGCTACCCGGCTTTCCGATTAAGTGGACGAACATCTGCAAGTCAAAGAAGCGGAATTTGAGCAATCCGTTGACGATCGCCAGCAGCTTCAAGATTTTCTGGCGGTCGCCCTGCATTGCCGTATTCATCCACCGATAAGTGTTCGGGCAGTTGTGGCGGAGCGTTTCAACCGCATCCGCGTCAGTTCCCGTCAATGGTTTGTACCGGTAGGGCAAGAATGAAGTAAAGCCCATACCCGGAGAGTGTTCGAGAGTTTTGCCAGTATCGCTGTCCCATACCGCATCGTCGAAAGCGATGTAGCGCTTTCTATCCCACATTTCCCAATGCTTTACCCGCAAGTCATCAGTCAGGAGGCTCAGCACGTCTGTGATGTAGCTAGAACCTTTGTACGCGATATTTCTGGCATCGATGGTAGTTTTGACCAGGGTTCTAAAATTCCCGTCGTCGGTACGTTCCCAATGCTTGCCCGTCCAAATCCGCCAAGTTTTGGTTTCGTTATCGAATTTCCAAATCTGCCCGCAATCTTCAGCTAACTGGCGGGCAAGCTGTCGTGGCGCGGGTGGCTTTGATGCTGTTTTGTTGTCACCTTCGTCGTCGAGATTGCTCTCCCAATCCTCAAAGCTAATTGACTTGACGAGCATCCGCCTGAATTCTTCTATTCCTTTTTTCTGGATAAAATCATCCATACCTTTGGTTTCTCCCTCAGTGCCAGGTTCCCATTGTGCAGTAACGCTGCGGACGGGAACGCCAAACTTGAGCAACTGGCGGCCGAGTTTCCGCTGTTCCCAGATGACGCTCTTGTTGGTCGCCGCATCCGCATCAAAGGCAATGATGAACCCAAAACCGGCACGGGCGTAAGCTTCTAGGATGGGAACGAGATAGCGCTTGTTCTGCAAATCGCTCTTCTTCGCTGTCAGTCCCATGCTGATGCCCATTAAGGCAATTGTCGGTAAGTCGTTGCTGCATCCAGCGATCGCCTTAAAAACCCCTTCGGTAATCAGGAGATAGGGATGGTCGTTGAGCTGGTAGCAGTGCTGCTTGAGATTTTCTGGTTCCCAGTAGCCTTTATCGGTGGGATGCTGGGGCAAGAATGCGTCGTACTCACCAACGGGAGTTCGATATTTGGGCGCTTTCTTGCAGCTTTCTGATTTCCAAGGCTTGTCCGGTTTGAACTGAAATTGCCCGGTTTTTCCCGCGAACAGGATGCCGCCGGACTTCGCCGCGTACCCCAGATATACTGATGCCTCTTCCGCAGATACAGTTCGGCAGGTGGCAAAGCTCCAACCGTTCAACAGCCCCCGGCTCTCAATGTGGCTCTTGTGTTTGGGGGAAAGGTACGCGGTAGATTCAAATTGCTGTACAGCGTTCATAGATGCCTCTCTCCGCTACTCATAGCGGTGCTAACTGGTTTTGTTTGCAAAAACCCGCTAAATGTAGAAGAGACGGCTCTGCCACAACTACCGTTGAAGTGCAAAGGTGCAAAATCTGCGGTAATGGCAGAAATAGACTATGATGAATTTAAAGTTTTTGAAATTTGTTTGTTCGCCGTCTCTTGTTTAGAGTTTTGTCTCTTCTACATAGGCGCGGGCATTTTTTTTGGTCTGGTCTAATCGATGCGGTCGCTTGTCGGCAACAGCCTTTTCCAATTTTATACGCCGACGGGTTGCGAGCGAGCGTTAGCTGGCAAGGAATTTGGGAATCGAAAAATCCCAATAGTTGCCCAGCGACATTAACCCGGTTCCTCCTCACCCCCCGGAATTTTCCAAGGGTCGATGCCGTTTTCCTTAAGCAGGCGCTCAAAGTAGTCGCGCTCGCTTCTGGCTTCATCATCAACCCAGAATGCTTCCCTAATATCCTGTTCGAGTTCAAGAACTCGCTGGCTCAGAAGCTCGTTTCGTTCCTGCTCGGTGCGGGTAACGCCGAAGGCAGCGTCAAAGCGACGTTCGAGAGTTTCAGTCAGCAAAGACATGACCAGACTTAACGCTGTCTTGTTTCCTCGTGCCGCTTGCCACAGCCAGTAAGCTCCGACAATTTCCAACGGCAAAGCCCGAATTCGACTGCCCCCGCGCACTTGCCCTGCATCGGGTTCTATTTCAGAAGTCGCGGGCGTATAACCTTCTCCTAGCAAGGTCTTCAGTGCTTTGGATTGCAAAAATTCGCGGGCGTTTCTTTCTGACAAACCAACACACTCAGCCGCCTGTGTCTGGCTCATCCGATAACTGCCATCTGGCAGCATGAACCCATCGACTGCGAGGGAACCTATTTGCACCGAGGCTCGGACAGCTCTAACTGATTCAGTCATATTTTCTCCCGTGTTTGGCCTTTACTCGAACGCTTGCTGATTGCGGTCGCGGGTTTCCTGTGTGCCAACGGTGCGGTTTTGCTAAGCCTGAGCTTTGTTCGCAAACCGCTGCGGAGTTTTAACCATTCGTTACATGATATTATCGTGTAAATTCAAACGATTCTATCTCTATAAGATACCATAAGTTATATGGTAAACGAGGTGGTTTATGTTTGCACTAAAAAGACGTTCTATCGATAAATTTGTAAAACCTGTGAAAGCACGAGAGTTTTGTAGGCTTTGGTTTGATGCCGACGCCCAGATGGAAGCTACCAGAGGCTATAGAGCGGAATGCGTTCGCTTGTTGAGCCGCATCCTGGCCGTGCAAACAGAGACTATTTCGAGTAAATGGGGAAGCGGCATCGATTTCGAGAAAATGCCCGAACAGTACGAACGCACCCTCGCTTATGCCAATTCTCTCCGTTCTATCCTCGACGCGGCGGGCAGCAATCCCGAACTCTCCAACATCATTGCCGAACGCCTCAAACAGTCGCGCTAGCAAATAACCCGAAACAAATACCTTCTAGTATACGGTAAAATTCTTGACAGCCCCGAACGCAGGTTTTAGGGTGGGAGTGACGCCCCGGCGCAGTGCGGCAAACACAGATGCCGGGACTTCTCCCATTCGCTGATAACAGCAGCTACCAAGGAGCAACCTTATGTTCGCAGATTACGGGCAGCCATCGCAACCCGCCCGACCGAGCTTTGTAGAAATACCCAATCCCCGCGTCACCACCGCAATGGGACGCATCGAAGTAACGGACGTTCGCCCGGAAACCGTCACCGGGAAACTGTTAGACGCGCAAGACCAACTCGTTTTGGAATACGGGCATCCGGTTTACGTATGCGTCCCCAAGACTGGCATCATGTGTCCGACAGAAAAAGCCAACATGATGACTTGGTGGCATCTCGCACAACCGGCCACCGACAGCGGGCGCGCGGCTTTGAGATATTCCATCGAAACGCTAATCAACCGATTGGACGGGATGAATCGGGATGAACTCTACGCTTTGCGGACGTTCGTCTGCCTGGAAAGCGACCCGTTTCAAGCTTATTCCGGCACTGTCAACAGCGATTTATCGCATCTGAATTCTTGGTTTGTGACGGTGCGAGCGCTGAGTTCTGTCGAGCGCAATCGGCTGGTTGCGGCAATTTGCAACCGTACAGTCGCCGCCACACCCAACGAAGCGCTCGCACCCAACGAAGCTTTGAATTTGGTACGAGCGATCGCCGACCAATTCTCGTGCCGCCAGCTCCATCCGTGCTGGCAAGAACTCCTGAGCACCAGCACCGACATCCAGAAGAAGGCGCTCATCGAAGCTATCGCCTACGCCCAGCACTACTCCTGCACCGTATTCGAGGCTTTACAAGAGTGCGACCTCTTAAATCTCTTCCCAACGTCTGAACATTTAAATGTTTGGATGTCTGAAATCGAAGCAATTCAAATGATTCACTTGCTCTCCGGTTCTCTGTTAGCCCGAGGTTCAGAGACGCTGCCCAATGTCGGCGACGGGAGGGACGGTCGATGAAAGCACTCAAAAGCCATCAATTTAAGTGGAGCGTTACCGTCACCCGCAAGTACAATCCGCCCCGCCAGATTGTAGTATTCGGGCGATCGCAAGTAGAAGCGCTTCAAGATGCCGTAGCCTCTGCCCGCGAAGTCTGGGGTATCTGGGATGCCAAATCGTTTAGCACGCCAGAAAGGAAATAATTTTTTTTGATTCTTCGTTAGCTACTTCGGGCGACTCCGAAAACAGCTAACGAAAGAATCAGAGTTTCGGGTTATGTAGCCCGCCAAGTAGCCAATCAAATGCCAGAAAATGCCAACCCCTAAAAAGCCTGTAGACGTAGCTGTTTTTAACAGTGGATGCGGCAAATGGAACCATCGCAATTACTTCAGAGCAGAGGTAAGGGTAATTCTAGGTAAAGGGGGAAAACCGATGCCTGAAGCTACTTTCAAAACCAGACTCGCCCTTTTAGAAGCAGAATGCCCCGAGTTTCAGAGACAACCTTACCGCCGGACATTTTCTCAATTTCATTTGAACTGCTTGCTAACCCTAGAAACTTGGATTCTTGAAGCCAACCGCTGCATTGCCACTGTTCGAGAACGATTAGCACAAGAAGGATTACCCACCCATGAATACCGAACCGACAATTGACCGCCGCGACATCAAAACCAAATGGGGACTCAACAAAGTTTCTGACGTAACCAACGCTCGGAAAGCTTTAGGACACCCAGATTGGCAAAACTCTAAGTTCAACTCCGACGATGCTGCAGAACTCGATCTTTACTTCGAGTTGGTACTCAATCAGCGAATTGCACCGCATTTGGCACTCGAACAAATAGCGAACACTCGAAACGGACGCGGTGAATACTGCAATGACATCGACTCAGAAGCGATCGCCAGCGGGGAAAATCGGGATGCTGAGGAAGAGAAAAGCGGAGCGATACAAGCCATTGAAGGAATGACTCGCGAAGCCTCCTTGGGGATGGCCGATGTTGCTGGAGCCGTTAGCGACCAAATCCTAGATGCTTTTAAGATTTCTCTGAGCGCCAATCTGACCAATGGATTGACCGAGATGGCATCTCAGATTCGAGGTAACTTTGGCGTCCTGAGCGATGCCGTGAAAGCAGCTCCTTTGGACTTGAGGGATGCCAATCTACCCGTCCCAAAGCCTTTGTTACCAATCAAGCCAGCACCGCAGCGGAGGATATCACCAGGACTCTGGTAGACGCACGCAAAGAGCTAGGGGAAGCCCTAGCTTTGAGGCAGGCTCAAAGGGAAAAGGTGCTGCTGAATCTCATCTTTTTCCTGAGCCTACAACGGGGCAGCCAACCTAAAAAACCGGGCATTATATTGCCCTCCAATCGCACTTATGCTGAAGAAACAATCGCGCTGATGAGGTTTGTTTGATGCTGGAAAGTTACGGTTTTATTGAGTTGTATTTAGTGTGTCCTGGATTGAGATTGTGGCGAACCGTTAAGTCTAAGCTAGCTGCAATTAGCCATGTGAGCGAAGTAGCCGTATTGGTGGGAGGGTGCGCTTGAAAATCAGAGAAGTCTTGGCAACAGTTAAACACTGCAATTCGGGATGGCAAGAACAAAAACTGGTACACATCCTGTTTGCTGACAGAGATGAAAAGTATCAGTTACTGAAGCCTTACTGCGTGGAATACGGCAAAAAGGTCATCTTTAGCAAGACAGATAACGAGATTCTGTTACCCGATTGAGTAAAGCGCCAACATAGAGCTAAGGAGTACAGCCATGTTAGTTCACATCCGCAAAAAAGAGGTTTTGTTGTGGCACGGAGAGCAGCACGTTTTTGTGTACGCTCCCGACAACAAATGTCTGGCATTTTGTCAAATCAAAGACCTTGATTTGTACAGCAATCGCTACGGTGCGCTGTACAACATTATTGAGAGCGATGTTTGCTTAGAAGCGGTAGACGAAAGTAAACATCTTTGCCAGCCCAAAGAGAAATATTTCCCCCCTGATTGTGTAGGGCCGAGAGAATGCCCTTATCCCGGAGTTTGCTACCGATTCGAGACAGATCAGCAAGATTATGAATGTGATGGATATGAATCAGCAGGATAGGAAAAGATGAACGCATACAAGGATTATCAAAGATTGCTGCCTCCAGCGACTCTTACCGAAGAAGACGAGTTCTACGCCGACTGCCACACAAACGGAATAAACCTGGTAGATCGGGTAAATGGCAAGCCAGTTTACGTTTATCCCTACTGGATAGATAGACCTAACTGCAATTGGCACAGTCCACCAGTCGCAGAAGATGAGGATGATGATGATGATGATGATGTTGATGAGCCTGAAAGTGAAGATGAGAAGCGAGCTAATAGAAAAGGCTGGATAAGTCGATTAACGGCGTGGTGGAAACGACGCGATGCTATCAATATCAACTTCTCTGAAGAATCATAGTTAATGAGGTCACAAGAAATGAGCACCGAATTAGAAAGAGTAAAGCAGTTAGTAGACCTAGACCCGGTTCCCGAAGCGATTGTGAAATCGGTAGACATGGCATGGGCTGTGTACCGTAAAGGACAAATTCCCGACAACTACCTGATTTGTATAGAGATGTTTTGGGATAAAATTTGTCAGGTATTGGGTTACATTCCGGCTCGTATTAAATGCAGCGTTAAAGGACAGGTTTACATTTCGTTTACTCCGCAGCAAATCCACAACTAGAAGATTTCCAAGACATGAATTTAACAGAGTTTTGATGTGCGATGTGAACTGGCAATGCGACAATTGAGATGTACTCTGCCACAGCCAAAAACCAAAAACTATGAACAAAAAGCCAGATACTAGCCAATCTTTTGATTTCAATGATTTAACCCTCAAACAGCCCACAATTAGCGATAATTTGACACTCAAACAGCCAGCAATCAGCAACGATTTAACGCTAGAGCAGCCAGCAATCAGCGGAGACTGGTTGATTGACCTAAAACCGCTCACAATCAGCGGCGACTTGACGCAAAGGTTCATCCACCATTTGACGCTTCCTGATTTTAACCACAGCAACGAAGATTCGAGGTAACAACTATGTCAGATAAGCTATCGGTCATTTGTGCGTCAATTCTATTCTCAGCCATCCCCGCTATGCTGGTTTACGCAGGTCACTCTGTTTACCGCGACGGTTATCGGCAAGCCGTAAAGGATTTACCGCCAACGGTAGTTCAAGGCGACCAGAATATCGACAACAGCACGAACCACAACTATCAATTTGCACCCTCGCTGGGAGGTAAGTAATCAATGCTAAATCAACTACATAACTCAGAATAAATAAAAGGAGACAAACCATGAGTGCAATTGTTAAATACACAGGCGGTGGAGCCATAGCACCAGCCCTAGCCGGCAAAGTCAAAGCATTTGATAGCGCGCCTGAAATGCTGACTTCCTTTCAGGGATACTACGGCTTCGACCCGTCAGCCTTTGCCGGGATGTCAGAAGATGAAATAGCAGCATTCGTAGATTCGGTTGAAGAAATCAAGTTTCTCATTGCCAATCTCGACAAACTCGAACAACACGTCAGCGACTATATTGACGGCGCTGTCAAATACAACGAATTTGTAGCCCGATGCGTCAAAGCCGGTGCTAAGGGCATGGAGAAGATCGATCGAGCTACCCTCGACGTGTTCCTGGCATGGAAAAGTTGGCAAGCCAATACCAAAAAGCTAGCCAAAGATTCGGATGTAGGTGTCAGGCTTCTCGACCAAGAAGTTACCGATTACGGTGATTTAGCGGAATACGACCTGGAGATTTCGCTTCAGATCGTAGCTAACAGATTAGCCCGCCAAAAAGAAGCGCTATCCCAAAAACCTGAAACAGAAGCAGCCAGCTATGCGGAGCGACAAGCAGCTCAAGAGGCAAAAAGCGAAGAGAGAAATCGGATAAAAGACTTGTTCGCTTACGGTACTCGCGGGAAATACGGTTTGCCACCATCTAGCAGCAAACAATTAAGTCCTGCCACTAACGCGACCAATAACGCGACCAATAACGCTACCAATAAAAGCGGTTGGCTAAAAAAATGGGGCGGTAAAGCCTTTGACTTTTTCTCAGGGAAGTAGCCATGCAGTTGCCGCCATTTCTCATCCCCAAACCTCAAATTCCCCCTGTTGCTCCACCTTCACAGCAACCGCAACTCCCCGACCTAGAAGAATCAGACCAATTGAGGTTTCTCAAGAACTTAAACAGCTTCTGCGGTCAAGGATTTTGGTTTGCGGTTGGACTATCCACCGCTCACGTTTCGAGGATTCTCAGTGCTCCTGTAATGCTCGTCGCAGCGATTTTAGCAGCCGGATTTCTGTTTGCAGTAAAACCGAAAAACCCAACCTCTTATTTACTATCCATGAGGCGGATTAGCGGGTTGGTAGTGATTGTCGGCACTGTTGCTGCATTTTGGGATGCGGCGTGGCTGCTGGCAAATATGCCTTTAAGCGTCGGCTTTGGGTTAATCCCTGTGTGGCAGCTTGTCGCGATTGTGGGTGTGGCGGTGATGCTGCTTTTGTCGGTCGCACTGCTGCGGAGGTGGATGCGGTGAAAAGCACGATCGCTCTTTTGATTGCAGGTATCGGATGCACCGGACTTAGTTTGTTCGGCTACTTCGACAAACACGTCAGCTACTGCAATAAAGTTACAAACCCCTGTACGCCTGTTGTGGTAACGGGTTCCCAGCATCCCAAGACTGCCAAGTTTGTGAAGCTGCATCAAGGCTGGGGGCTGCTGCGTACCGCATCCGGCGCAATTGGTGCGGTGAGCTTTGGCGCGGGTTATTTCACATCGGGTGCAGCATCGGTGAAGCAGAGAAAGAGCGAGGAAGAGGCTGCTCTCAATGAAGCTCGACAAAAGCAGTTAGAGGCAACTACCAGCGACATTTTGGATGAGGAAGAAATCCAAAAAACAGCGATTGCTGCTGATTTGAGAGTGAAGGATTTTAGAAGGGAACTCTACGACGGCTACAACACGCTTTATTTACAGAAGAACCCCGAACTGCTGGAGGCTCTCACTACGCCCGCTCCCCAATCTTTGCCCGCATCTTTCCCCGACCCAATGGAATCAAAGCCCGATGAAGTTGAAAATGCGGAACCTCCATCAAAGACAGCATCCGCCCCAAATAACAATCAATTATTGGGTGTAGAACTGCCAGCAACTCCCAATTTAGGAGTGAAATTCTTTGATTGGAAGCAGTTTAGGGAGACTCCCGAGATGTTTCCTCACATTAGAGGAGTTGCAGCTACCCGATGCGGAAAAACCACGCTATTTGATTGGTTGATAGAGGTGATGCCATCCCAAAAGCAGTCGGTAATTACGGTCAAACGGTGGCCGCATCAATGGATTGGCTTAGATGTAATAGGAGTGCCTGAAGATTACCAAGCTATCCGTTCATCTTTGGAAGCACTGCAAGGTGAAAGAGTGCGGCGTACAGCATTAATGGCAAAGGGGATTGATTCACCCGTGTGGAATGTAGCTGTTGATGAATGGAAAGCAATTTCGCGTAATGTAAGAGCGATTGTCGATCGCAAAACCAAACAGATTATTGCTCTTAGCGCCAAGCAAATTATGGGTGAAATGATTACTTTAGCCAGGGAAACCAACATCCGCATCTTTGCTTTAGCGCAGGGCAGACAAGTTGTAACTTGGGGATTGGAGGGAGAATCAGATTTAGCGGAGTGTTTCTGTAGCATTTACATGGGCAAATTTGCTGTAGAGGAGTGCGAATCCTATCGCAACAAATTTCCCAAGGACTCCGGGTGCATCTCACTTTTGCGAATGTGTCAAAAAAGAGTTAAAATGAAAAAGCTAGTAAAATCGTCAAATAAAGATG
>JAUBSN010000139.1:0-11730 GCA_036704825.1 Microcoleus sp. F8-C3
CTACTGAGTATGCTTTCATTTGTATATTATTTTTAGTCTATTCTATTGTACCTCGTAACATCCGGAAGTGCTGTATTCAGCAACAACTATTGGCAAGTACCGGAATGCGCGATCGCGGCGTGAAACGTGCTCGCTTTTATGTTCTGGTTCGTACCGCGATGCCTGCGGTGCTGGTGGAGGTGGGCTTTGTGACGGGGCAGGAGGATGCACTTCGGCTCGGCGACCCAGCCACACGAACTCAAATGGCACAGGCGATCGTGCAAGGCATCCTCGATTATCTGCAAGCAAATAACCGGCCATGAGCTGTAAGACTTTAGCTTCATTGGATCAGCCGTTGCATTCACAAAGTGTCTCCGCAAGAGAATCACCTTTCAGTCTGGAAAGAAAAACTCCGCCGAATCCTCATCGATCGGCGCACGGTTGCGATAGTACGCCTCCAATTCCTCTGGACTGATTGGATGTTCAGTGGGATTCTCAAAAAATGCTTTAACCCGAATATATCGCCGCAGTCCCTCTGCTCCAGCATCCTCCCGCGTTGCCTCTTTGAAATCATCCGGGAAGGTCTCACTCACCTTAATCCAAGCTTCCTGCAAAATCGCTTCAACTTCGCAATTGGGAGCATTGTCTAAAAGTGCTTCCAAGGCTTCCAGAATCTCGATCGTTTTCAAAATTTCGGGAGTGATATCAGATCCAGACATCCGCTTTCACCCCTGTCCTAAAACACGTAATCGGGGCAGTGCCATTGCCATTAAAAAAATTACCAACTGGGTTGCCACAATACTGGGACCCGACGGCAAATTGAACGCCGCCGAAACCACCATGCCAACCACCGCACTTAACGCCCCTAACCCTGCGGATAACACCACGTAGTTTGTGAATGTATGGCTCAATAGTCGGGCGGCACAGGCAGGAATGACCACAAAGGCACTGACGAGCAGCACCCCGATCGCCTTAATTGAGATTCCGACAACCAATGACAGCAGGACAATAAATGCAGTTCGGTGAAGGGATACGGAGACTCCACGGGCGATCGCCAATGGTTCATGCAAGGTCAGCAACATCTGAGTTCGTAACGTCAGACCAATAAAGACGATACACACCAACAACAACCCTGCACTAAAGATTAAATCCAGTTCTTGCACGGCCAGAATGTCACCAAACAGCAAGTTATTTAGCCCACCTTTGTACTGTCCGACAAAGCTGAGCGTGATTATGCCGATCGCCAGCGATGAAGAATAAATGATGTTGAGTAGTGCATCTGTCCATAGGCGAGTCCGTTCCAGCAGATACGTGACTCCCAGAGCAAAACAGACCGCAAAAGGCAACAAGACAACCGATGGGTTAATTCCGATCAGTAAGCCAATACTGATGCCCAACAAAGCTGAATGCCCTAAAGCATCACTGAAGAAAGACAATTGGCGCAGGATTGTAAAACTGCCCAGCATTCCCCCCATCAACCCTGTGAGGATGCCACCTAACAGTGCCCGTTGCATGAAGGGAAGTTGAAACAGTTCGAGGATGCGGGTGAGTTCGGTTGGCATAGGGAGTGAGGCTAATGTTGATGGCGATAGCGAACGAATTCAGAACCATAGGCTGCCGATAAATTATCGGGAGAAAGTGCTACCTCTGGGATTCCTTGACAGAGTAAGGTGCGGTTTAAGCAGAGAACGCGATCGCAGTTTCGGCGCACCATATCTAAATCGTGGGAAATTTGCAGAATTGCCCAACCCTGCTCCCGTTTGAGTTGGTACAGCAGTTGGTAGAATTCTGATTCACCCCGCACATCTAATCCCGCTGGAGCCTCATCCAGAATCAACAAACGACGGGGACGCACCAAACAGTACGCTAGGAGGACGCGCTTGGTTTCGCCACCTGACAGACCACCGATCGATTGATGGCTAAGATGAGCAGCATCAACCCGTGTCAACGCTTCACGAATGGCATAACGCCGTTTTCTCCGATTTGCCCAGGGCACCTGGAACCCTAAGCGATCCCATCCCAATCCCACCAGTTCTTCGACGGTAATGGGAATGCGGCGATCGAACAGGAAGTTTTGTGGCAAATAAGCAATTTGCTGACGAATGGCAGGCGCGAGAAAACCTCGACGAGACAGAGGTTGCCCCAGGATAAAAACATCCCCTGTTTGTCGGGGCAGAATACCCAAAATCGCTTGCACCAGCGTACTTTTACCCGCTCCATTTGGACCGACGATCGCCGTATCGGTGCCTGTTTCTAACGCAAACGAGACATCCTGCACGGCTGGATACGTCTCTCGATACACCGTTAAGTGTTCGATCGCTAACACAATGTCTGACAAACCAGCCTCCTAAAACCTCACCCCAACACGTTGGGGGATAACGGCAGGTTGGGGTGTCCAGAGTGGCAGAAAAGACTGAGTTGACTGTCCTGTAAATGCCGTCACCAGCGTTTTGACATTCTGCCGCATGGTGGTGAGGTAATAATCGGGTTGGAGTGCCTCAGAACCACCCGTTTCGAGTGGGTCAAAGGTGCTCACCCGCACGTTCAAATCCTTTGCCAGTGATGCAAACGCATCTTGTCCACCCTGGGGTTCGGTCAGGAGTGTTTTTAGATTGGTTGTTTGCACCGTATCCATGACTCGTTTCACATCATCCGGAGAAGGATTACCTTCTGGTACATCGACTAAGAACGTTGCCTTCAAGTTATAGCTTTGGGCAAAGTAGGGCGCAAAGTCGTGAAAGGCAACAAAAGTTTTCCCAGCATAGGGTTGCAGCAGTTGGGTGGTTTCGGCATCCAAATCCCGTAACTTCTGAACGTAGGCGGCTGCATTGGCGGTATAAATTTCTTTCCCTGCTGGGTCTGCCGCAATCATTCCATCCCGAATGTTTTCGACCTGTCGAATTGCCCGCTTTGGATCCAGCCAGATATGAGGATTGTATTTTCCATGATCGTGTCCATGTCCGGCTTCGGCTTTTTCATTTGCCCCACGATCGTGGTCATGGTCATGGGCTTTCCCTTCGATCGATTCTGTCGTAATAGTTTGTACACCCTGGCTGGAGTCAATCACTTTCAGATTAGCATTGCCCGCATTCTTAACCAGATCCTCCAGAAATTCTTCCATCTCTAGGCCGTTTTGCACCAACACATCAGCTTTCGCCAGTTTTTGAGCATCTTCCGGTCTTGCCTGAAAATCATGGGGACCCACGTTCGTAGGAAGCAGTTGGGTGACTTCTGCGCGATCGCCCGCCACGGCTTTTGTAAATTGTGTGATTGGCAGGAAGGTCGTCACCACCTGCAATTCATCCGTTGTTGCGGCTGGAGACGCATTGGATTGAGGCGATTCAGAACTTGAAGGCGTATTGGTTGCACAACTTCCCAAGCTGACTGCGATCGCCGACATCACAACAACAGACAACCGACGAACAATACTGCTCGATCGTTTTAACTCTGTTTTAAGTTCGCTCATTTTGAACATCCTCATATATCACATAAAAAGCAAAACTTGTGAAGCAGTGAAGGAGTGGAACAGTGAAGCAGTAGCATCAACCCTTTACCTCATCACCTCTACTCCCCACTCCCTACTCTCCCTTCTGCAACATCAATGCCACATCTTTGGCAAAGTACGTCAAAATCAAATCCGCCCCAGCTCGTTTCATACTCGTCAGCGTTTCTAAAATTACTTTTTTCTCATCAATCCAACCCTGTTCCGCAGCGGCTTTGATCATGGCGTATTCACCACTGACGTTGTATGCTGCGACGGGTAAATTGGTGTGCTGCTTGATTTGGCAAATAATATCCAGATACGCCAGCGCTGGTTTAACCATTACAATGTCGGCACCCTCAGCAATATCGAGAGCCACTTCCTTAATCGCCTCTCTCGCATTGGCGGCATCCATTTGATAGGTCTTTTTGTCACCAAATTTGGGTGCAGAATCCAGAGCATCCCGAAACGGACCATAGTAGGCAGAGGCATATTTGGCAGAGTAGGCAAGGATGCCCACATCGATCCAACCTTCTGCATCCAGTGCCTTGCGAATCGCGCCGACGCGACCATCCATCATGTCTGAAGGAGCCACAAAATCGGCTCCGGCTTCTGCCTGAACGAGTGCCTGCTTCACCAACACGGCAACCGTTTCATCATTGAGGATTTTGCCATCCTGCACAATGCCGTCATGTCCTTCACTGCTGTAAGGATCGAGGGCAACATCGGTGATGACTAAAAGACTGGGAACGGCTTGTTTAATGGCTCGCACTGCACGAGGAATTAAGCCATTCGGGTTATAGCTCTCAGTTCCTGCATTGTCCTTCTGCTCGTAGGGAATGAGTGGGAAAAGAGCGATCGCCCCAATCCCCAACTCATCCGCCTGCTTGACCTCATCCAGCAGCAGATCCAGCGTGTAACGGTAGCAACCGGGCATGGATGGTACCTCTTCCCGCTGCCCCTCTCCTTCCATCACAAACAGCGGATAGATCAAATCCTCGACTCGCAAAACATTCTCCCGCACCATCCGACGCAGGGTTTCTGTTCGCCGCAATCGCCGGGGACGATGGGCGATCGCTGGCACAGTGGACTTGGCTTGACTTCCAGAATCAGGGGGATCGGTTTCTGTCTGCGGAGTTTGGAGTGTAAGCGTTGAGGTTTCAGTCAGGCTCATAGTATCATGAGAATGATTATCATTGGCTTATTCTACAGCACTCGCCGTGAAAAGTGACTCATCCTCTCAAGAAAGTGCAACCCATTCACCCCGCTTAACTCGCAATCAGCAAGCAGTGCTTGATTTGCTACACCAGCAAGCGGATGCCCTCTCCGCTCAGGAGTTATACAGTCTTTTGCGAGAACGACAGACGATCGGGCTGGCAACCGTGTATCGGGCATTAGAAACGCTGAAATTGCATGGATCGATCAAAAGTCGGATGGGGGCAAACGGGGAAGCGCTTTACAGCCTCGTTGTATCCGATCGGCACTACCTCACCTGTTTGCAATGCGGTCAGTCGTTTCCACTCGATCGCTGTCCGGTACAGAAATTAGAAACGCACTTACAGCCTTCAGTCCCGTTCAAGATTTACTACCACACCTTAGAGTTTTTTGGACTCTGTGAACCCTGCTCCCATTAAATTCCTTAGTGATTGCGTGGTTTCTCTCACCACAATCTAGAAATCTACTGAGAGACGCGACCCTCTACGGTTTGAAAGCCTTTCCCAGAGCCATAGCGAACAGTCTTGAATTCAATTCGGTTGGAATTAGGGTGATAAAGCGTATACGTAGCTTGACCAGAAATACGTCCAACATTGCCCACCCCAACAATTTGCCGGGGTTTCACCTGGGTTGCTTGTGGTGAAACCGTTCGATCTAACGTCGTAACACTGGATGTCACAGTACCTTGCTGAATCTGATACTGAAAGATCGATCCAGAACGACCACAAAATAAGGTGTTAGCATCCATTCGCATGAGGCGATCGAGTATCTGAATTGGGGGTGTATCCGGTGTTAATTCATCACTCACACTGACACTACTCCCGTGAATTAACAAACAGTCGAGTTCAAAGAAACCAAAATCGAGCGATCGCACCCACCCCACCATTTCTCGCGGAATCGCATCCCACAAGGTTTTCACCATTTCCATGCCATATCGCTCAATTAGTTCAGTGGGTTCTCCGGTTCGTCCTAAGCCATGTAAGATCAGCAACTGTTCTTCCCACCAGCCCTGACACACCTGGGGTACAGGCTCATTAGTGCGAGGAGACCGAATTCGTTGAATCACTTTGATGCTGGCAGGGGTTGCCGCGATCGCATCGCCCAGGATATAGATTTCTTCTACCGGATGTCGTTGCCGCTTGATATCAGCCAACACCGCTTCGTAGGCAGCTAAATTGCCTTCAATGCCACTTAGAATTGCCCAATAAGTCATTATTTTCGTACTGCAAATATTTGTAATTTTGACCAACTGCAATTACTCTGCAAATGCCAACCAACCATTGAACATAAATGCTGTGTAGAATCGAACTGGGTTCTTGAATCGAGCCTGCTGAAGCAATTCAAGTGTTCGCGATTCTGGGATACAGGGAAGTTCTTGTTCCACTCTACTTGCTAGTTCTTTTAAACGCTCTGGCTCAATACCTACTAACATTGCTCGTTCCTGACAACCTGCAAAGAGTAATTTGAACGAATCAGATTGCTTATCACCTTGCATATCAACTAACAAAAACGGGCTGTCAGGCTTGAGTCGAGCAGCGATCGCCTGCAAGTAATTGAGCTTAGATCCGTCATCTGGTAGAAAGTGCATGACTAATAGGCTGGTTGCTGCATCAAACTGTTGCAGCGGCAGGTCATCTACCACACCTTTGTACAGAGTGACTCGCTCACTGATACCTAACTGCTCAACTTTAGACCGAGCCACTGCCAACATACTCTCGGACGGATCAACCCCCGTGAATTGCCAATGAGACTGCACATTGCTCAACGTTTGCAGTTCATTACCACCTCCGGCACCCACAATTAAGATGTGGGCATTGTTGGATAGGTGTTGCTGAAACAGAGCAGCGACCATACTCAATAGCGCATCGTATCCTGGAATATTTTGGCGTACCCTCGTATCATACTTAGTGGCCGGTCGAGCAGCAGGAGAATCAAAGTCAAAAGGGTGATAGGTCATCTTTATCGCTCACATACATGAGTTGGAATGAGTTGAGTGCAGGGGCAAAAAACGATGAGTCAAAACTGTTTTCAAGCTGGGAACTGGTATCAAGCATTATTGTCGTACTGCAAATATTTGCAATTTTGAACAACTGCAATTACTCTGCAAATGCGAACCAGCCTGCGAAAATAAAGCCGGTATAAAAACAAGTTACTTTGTTGAAACCAGCTTGAGCTAACAACTCCAGGGTTCGTTCTTCTGAAATACATTGGATGTTTTGCCACACTCTGTCAGCAAGCTCATTGAGTCGCTGTGATTCCATCCCTGCCATTTGTGCTCGTTTCTGCCATCCATCAATCAATCGCTTAAACACCTCTGATTGCTTATCTCCATGCGAATCCACTAACACAAACAGGCTACCCGGTTGAAGACGAGCCGCGATCGCCTTGAGGTAATCCAGCTTGGTGC
Organism: Microcoleus sp. F8-C3; assembly: GCA_036704825.1. Classification (GTDB taxonomy): domain Bacteria; phylum Cyanobacteriota; class Cyanobacteriia; order Cyanobacteriales; family Microcoleaceae; genus Microcoleus. Next base: position 7,083 of record JAUBSN010000139.1, read on the forward strand.
CATCATCGGGTAGAAAATGCATCACGAGTAGGCTGGTTGCTGCGTTGAATGGAAACTGTGGTAGGTCTTGCACAACGCCCTGATGGAGAGTGACACGAGCCTCAATTCCCAAAGATTCAACCTTGGATTGAGCCACTGCCAGCATTTTTTCAGAAGGATCGACACCCGTAAAATGCCAGGTTGGATGCGTTTGGCTCAAAGCACGGATTTCATTGCCGCCGCCTGCTCCAACCACAAGAATGTGAGCATCATCCCTCAAATAGAGTTGGAATAAAGCTGTCAGCATTATGAGCATCGCATCATAGCCCGGAATACTTTGCCGTACTGCAACGTCATAATCAGTCGTTGGGAAATTAGGATTCCGATCGAAATCAAACGGGTTTTCGCTCATAGCTATCGCTCACACACATGAGTTGGGTCATCGGCACGTTCGGCAAACTCTAAACCTCTGGCTAACCGCCATGCAAAGATCGGCGGCAAGCCTTTTTCAATAATGGCAGCACAGGTTTTTTGATAGTCGTATTCCACCTCTCGTAACATGATTTGATCCGTATCTGCGTCATAAATCACATAGGTTGCATTGGGTCTACCATGACGCGGTTCTCCAACCGATCCGGCATTCACGATTCGCTTGAGTGGTGCCGAAAAACTCATATCTTGCTCTGATTTGTGAGCCAATTTGACTCGGATTTGAAGTTGTCCCGCATCGAGCGATCGCACATAGGGCACATGGGTATGACCGCAAAACAAAATATCGGCACCCGTTGACAACACTCGCTCCATTGCCACAAACGCATCGACTTCTGGCAACAGATATTCATGCTGGTTATGGGGACTGCCATGCACAAAACACAGGTTGTCATCGCGCAAGCTCAGGGGTAGTTGTGCCAGATATTCTCGCACTTCAGGGTGGATCGCCTGGTTTGTCCACTCATGCGCTAACTTGCCGCGTTTCTCCGCCAACACAGAAGGATAGCTACATTCACAAGCGTTCAATCCCTCTACAATATCTTCATCCCAACAGCCTTGACAGGTGGGAATATCCAGAGACCGAATCATTTCCACCACCGCATTGGGATGAGGTCCGTATCCCACTAAATCACCAAGACAGTAAATCTTATCTACATTGCGATCGTCGATATCCGATAGTACAGCATTCAACGCTTCATAATTACCGTGAATGCAAGACATCACCGCAATTTTCATGCCACCTCATCTCCTGTCTCTAATGAATTTTTGATTTGTTGTTGGTAGTAAGCAATCACATGGTCTTCTAAGCAGCACGCTTTGATTATTTCAGCGATCGCCTCTCGATCCAGCATTTCACCTACAACTTCGATGCCACTGAAACGATCGGGTCTGCCATTGAGCCAAAGCGGTAAATTCAGTTCAAGATAAGTTGTCTTAGCAAGTCCCGCCACAAAGTCAAAATAGAGCGATCGCCCATCAGCCACATCAAAAATGCCTTTGGCGCGTTGAACAGTGCCATACGCTCCCTGTGTCAATTCATACCAAAAGGTACTCAGACTCGCAGGGTCAAGAACCTGCCCCGATAAGACAGATCGCCAGAGATGGGGCCGGGATAATGCCACACCCGTCTCAACACCCGTTACCACAAGGTCTGCCCAATCGTGCCATTCTGTGTGTCGAGTTCCTGGCGGAAACACCGCCACTCGATGGCAGTCTGCCATCTGGTCAGGCAAAATCAGAGAGGTGAGATCGATCTGAAACCCCAATTCAACGTAGACAGCAGAACCGACAAGCGGTTGTGCTAAAAAATCAGTCAACTGCTCGACGGGTAGCACGGTGAGTCCCGCAACCTCCGTTGCCAGATAGATTGTGTCGATTGGAGTATTTTCCGATCCCAGATTCAGATAAACGGCTGTCTTAGTGGCAATTACCTGTTGCCGTATCCAGGTCGTTTTTCCCACGCCAGGTGGACCAGATACTAAAGTGATGTTGAGAGATGGCATTAGAGCTTCTAACAGTCTTGCAGTTCAGGGGTTTGGTTGAGAATCTGATTCCGGATGGAAGTGAAGTTGCCGTAGGCATCAGAATCTAGGCGATCGCGCCGAAAAGCTGCCAGGTTGTGACAGTTTTGAAACGCTAACTTCACGTTAAAGTGACGCTCTACGGCTCCCCGAATCGCGTCTCCACCCACCATGCGGAGCAATTGCGCCCGTGCTTGCTCAGTTGGAGGAGCAACGGCATAGTTTGCCCACTCTCGATCTTCCTGATGAATGCTGTGCGATAACTTTTCGACGATACCCCAAGCATAAGGTAGGGATTGCCGGATGGTTTCGACAAAGGCTGGCTCATCCACATCGCCTGCCGCCGCCTGTTGAATCAAGGCTTCACTGACGTTCAGAGACATTATTTTTTCCTCATAATCCATTTATCGCAAACTATAGTCCTATGATACATCTACAATGATAATCATTCTCATAAACTGACAGTTGATTCATGCCGGATGCCCTATTCGCGCTACCAGACTCCATTGACCTGGCGATCGTCGGAGCAGGTCCCCATGCCCTGACACTGGTGACTCAACTATTGCAAAAGAAAAAATCGATGCGCGGGCGGTTTCTCGTCTTCGATCCCAGCGCCACCTGGATGAGCCAGTGGAATCATCAATTTGCTGCCTTTGAGATTTCTCATCTGCGATCGCCTGCCGTCCATCAACCCGATCCTGACCCTCATGCGCTTCCTACTTTCGCCGAGGCTCGCCCTGATGAACTGTTTCCCCCCTATGATTTGCCTGGAACTCGCCTATTTCAGGACTTTTGCCAGGACGTAATCCGTCGCTGGCAGCTACAGACTTGTGTTTACCCAGCGCAAGTGATGCGAATGATGCCATTCAGCCACGATCGGCGTTCCCGGTTTTGTTTGGAGTTATCCAACGGTCAAACACTGATTGCCCGGAGAGTGGTGATGGCAAATGGGGGTAGCATCCCGCAGGTGCCGGAGTGGGTTGAGCAGGTTGCAACTCCGTATCCAAACGATCGCCTCTTGCATTCGGGACGGGTTGACTTGCGAGGGCTACAACTCCAAGGAGAACGAGTGCCGATCGTCGGCTGTAAGTAATGGCCCGGTTGAAGGAAATATTAATCGATTAAAAATACTGAACTCATCTCTATTTCTGATATTCACAATTGAGCTATTTTGTCAATACGTAAGTCGTAATTTAGTGCAACCGTTCAATCAAACGATCGCCGACGCGCAACGCATTGGCGATAATGGTCAAAGCAGGGCTGACGCTGGCGTTGGATGGGAAAAAACTGCTATCGACGACATAGAGATTATCGATATCGTGAGTGCGACAATTGAGGTCTAACACCGATGTTTTTGGGTTTTCGCCAAATCGACAGGTGCCACATTGATTTGCCATAACCTGAATCGGAATTTCACCATGCGGATGCATAAAGCCCCGTTGAAATCCATCCAGTTCTTTCTCAATCGTTTTGAGGCTATCGATCCAGCGGTAAATCAGGCGATCGTGCGCTTCCAAGTTGTTGGGGGTGTAGTCTATATACAGTTTGTCCCCTTCGACACGAACTCGATTATTGAGATCGGGTAAATCTTCCGTTTGCGCCCACCAGCCGAGCGAGTGGGTGGCTAACTGCTTCAGTCCAAAACCAGGCATGAATTTTGCCAGAACCGAGAACATCGGCGGCGCTTCTGCAAAGATGATATCGGTGAGTAAACCACCAGCGTTTTGAATATATCCCATTGGATAGGGAAAATCGCGATCGCCCCAGTAAAAGTCATTGACGCAAACCGTTTTGGGGAAAGCACCAGAATTAGGTTTGGTACTCAGTTGCACCACAACCGTCATCAAGCTTTTCATCAAGTTGCGTCCGACTAGACCGGAACTGTTAGCTAAACCGTTGGGGTGGCGATCACTACTCGATCGCAAAAGCAGAGCCGCCGAATTAACAGCTCCACAGGATAGCACCACCAGATCCGCCAGAAACAAATAGGATTGTCCAGCGATTTCAGCTTCTACGCCCTTTACCACCCGACCCGATGGATTGGTGTGCAAGCAAACCACTTTAGCGCAGGTTTTCAGAGTGACATTGGGATGCTTCATCGCGGGGACAATGCCACTCACCTCGGAATCATTGGTGGGATCATCCGTTTGCCGCGTTAATCCTAGTGGCAGTGGAGCAGGGTGTAAACCTTGCTGGGTGAGCATCTCTACAATGGTGGCAATCTGCGGATCGTGGGAGATGGCGGGAAAGGGATAGTCCAGGGTGTGAGGCGGTTCGGTGGGGTCAGCACCTACTTGACCGTGTACTTGGTAAAGCTGCTCGGCTGCCGTGTAATAGGGTTCAAAGTCTGCATACTTGACTCCCCACTCCGGCGAGATGCCTGCCTGGTGATTCACGGCTTCAAAGTCCCGTTCGCGAAACCGGGTTAGCACTGCGCCATAGATTTTAGTATTCCCCCCGATCGCATAATTCATCTGAGGCGAAAACGGTTCCCCACCAGTGTCATACCACTGTTCGGGAGCATGGTAGCGTTCCCGTTTGAAGATATCCACGTTGCTGCGGTTTTGTTCTTCTAAGGGCTTGACACTCCCCTGGCTAAAGCCGAGGGGATTCTTGATTCGCAGAATCGACTTGCCGATGCAGAATTACTTCAACAT
>JAUBSN010000140.1:0-11674 GCA_036704825.1 Microcoleus sp. F8-C3
GAAGCTATATCTGCCCATTCTTGTGACTTATTGATGCCTTCTCTTATTCCTCAATCAAAGACCTGAATCCTTACAAATTAACTGTTTGTGGAACACGCATCTTGCCTGTTCTTGAAAGCAGATAATAATTACTATAGAGGTAAACGATGAATGTAATTTGGTTACTGTTAAAGGCTTCTTGGTTAAATGTTTCCATCGCCATACTCACAGGCTTAATCAGCGGCGGTTGCAGCGCTATATTAATTTCCCTAATTAATCAGGCAATCAGCGACAATTCCAATGGTAATTTAGTCTGGTATTTTGCCGGGTTAGCAGTTTTGGCTCTCGTCTCCGGAGTCATATCGCAATTTTTGTTAATCTACCTTTCTCAAGAAGCGGTTTACAATCTGCGTCTGAGTTTGAGCCGTGGCATTTTGTCTACTCCTTTGCGGAATTTGGAAGAGTTGGGCGCTAACCGCTTGCTGGCAACTCTGACTGATGATGTGGGAACGCTTTCTAATACTATATTTTTGATTCCTTTTCTCTGTGTTGATATCGCCGTTGTTATCGGCTGCTTAACTTATTTAAGCACGATTTATGCGACGGTTTTTGTTGTTGTATTTGGTTTTTTGGTGCTGACGATTGGCACGGTGCAGTTGCTGCTCAATAAAATGCGGAAATTCTTCGATTTAGCCAGAGAAGAACAAGATATATTGTTTAAGCATTTTCGCAGTATTACTGAGGGAATTAAGGAACTAAAACTGCATTCATTGCGCCGCCAAGAGTTTTTTACGGAAGAATTGCAGGGGAGTGCTGATGCTTCCCGCGATTATAACGTGACTGCTTTGAATACTGGTGCAGTTGCGATGGGAGTTGGGCAGTTGCTGTTTTTTATGCTGATGGGTTTGTTGTTATTTATTTTACCCAAATTTGTGCCGGTTTCAACTCCGGTTTTGTCAGCTTACATTCTGACAAGTACCTATTTGATGTCTCCGTTTAACAATATTTTGCAAAGGTTGCCGGCGCTTTTTCGTGCTAATACTTCTGTGGAAAAGATAGAGAGAATGGGATTGGCTTTGGCGAGTCAAGCTGAGATAAGTTCAACGGTTAAACTGCCTGACACGGCTCAGTGGGAGACGCTGGAGTTAAATCGAGTAGTTCACAGCTATCCGGGAGAAAAAGAAGACAGCAATTTTATTTTGGGCGAGCTGAATTTGAAGTTTCATCCGGGCCAGTTGGTGTTTATAATTGGCGGGAATGGCAGCGGTAAGTCTACTTTAGCTAAGTTAATCACTGGTTTGTATATTCCTGAATCGGGAAAAATTCTCCTAGATGGCCAGCCAATTACTGAGGAAAATCGAGAGTGGTACAGGCAGCATTTTTCTGCGATTTATTCGGATTTTTATCTGTTTGAAAGGCTTTTGGGGATGACTAATCACGATTTGGACAAGCAGGCTGCTGAATATTTGCGAGAGTTTCATTTGGAAAATAAGGTTCAGGTGAAAGATGGAGTTTTGTCAACTACGGCTTTGTCTCAGGGACAGCGAAAGCGGCTGGCTTTGCTGACGGCGTATTTGGAAGATAGACCGATTTATTTGTTTGATGAATGGGCTTCGGATCAAGACCCGTTTTTTCGCGATATTTTTTACAAGCAGTTGCTACCGGAGTTGAAGCGACGGGGGAAAACGGTTTTTGCGATCAGTCACGATGACCGCTATTTTGATTTAGCCGATCGCGCAATTAAACTAGATTACGGTAAAGTTGAGTATGACCGAGCAAATGGATAAGTACCGAATTGTCGAAACTTTGAGCGAAAGCCAGGTTTCCGACTTGATGGATTTATACAAAAACGAGTTTTGGAGCGACAAGCGGACGCGGGAGGATGTGGTGAAAATGCTGGCCGCTACTGATGTTATCATTGGTTTGGTCGATGAGAGCGATCGGCTAATTGGCATTACCCGCGTCATTACCGATTTCGTATACAGAGCCATGATTTTTGATGTGATTATCAAGCCGACACACAGAAAGATGGGTCTGGGTGCGAAGTTGATGGATGCAGTTTTAACTCATCCCGAACTGCAAGCTGTCGAGCATTTTTATCTTAATTGTTTGCCGAATATGATGCCGTTTTACGAGCGTTGGGGTTTTACGGATGATGTGGGCGAACTTAAGTTTTTGCGGCGAACAACAGGCTGAACTCAGCCATTTTAAAGCCCCAATTTTTCTCTAATTGCGTCTTCTTTGAAACCTACTAAAACAGCCGTTCCATCTTTAACGAAAAGAGGACGTTTCAATAGCATCGCATCCTTAGCAAAAGCCTCTACCCACTGTTCGCTAGTCCAATTTTTCTTGTCATCGCCCAAAGCGCGGTAAGATTGACCGGAAGTATTTCGCATGGGTTGAAAACCCAAAGCAGCTACCCAACTTTGAATGGTTTCGCGAGTCGGCGCCTGTTCTTTTGTGTTAATGAACTCGTACTTAACGTCGCTATCTTTGAGCCACTGGAAAGCTTTTTTGCAGGTTCCGCAGTTCGGGATTCCGTAAACTTGAATTGACATAATATGGGGAATGGGGAATTGGGCATTGGGAATTGGGCATTGGGAATTGGGCATTGGGCATTGGGCATTGGGGATTCGGAATTAACCAATAACTAATAACCACTGACTAATGACTAATGACTAATGACTATTGACTATTGACTGCTGACTAATCTAGCTTGTTGAACCCATTTTTGCACGCGATCGACTGAAGGAGTCAAGTCATTGCGCTGCATTGTCGCTACGTGCAGCCTTAAAATTTGTTGGTGCAATCTCTCCACGGGCATTTGAGCCAATTGATCCGGAGAAGCAACGCCCGCGTGCAGTAACAGCCCGCAATACTGACAGCCCACACTCGGAATTCGAGCCAAATTTGCCATGGCTGCCCATTTGTTAATATATTGAATGTTAATCTGTAATTGATTGGCTAGCAACACTTTCGCTGCCTGCGTTTTCGTCATGCGAATTAGTTGTCCGGTTGTGGTGATGCTGCACTCTTCCAGTTGAGATTGGTTTTCCTTGCTCAATCCCGGTAAGTGTGCGATCGGCCAGTCGCATACTTGTACGGAAGTTTGATGAGCTTTGTGAGAAATTTTCATGTTTTTTCAGTGAATTTTACTTATACTTTTAAGTCTAAAATTTCAAACCGTCAATACAGGCGATCGCTCGCGTCACCCAATCAACAAAAACCCGACCAATGAATTTGACTAATTGCGGATGTTGTGACATTTCTGCTAATTATCTGTCAAGTAGCACTTTCAGCCTGTTTTTCCTGACTGGGGTTCTGGCTTACTGCTTAACCAAATCATTCAGGCGATGACCGCAAAGACTATAAAAAAATACCGCCTATAAATGCTAGCAAAAAAGAAGTTCCAGATGCAAATTTTCTCAAAATGCCTGCCGAGTTGGCAGTCAGGATTTTAGTGCTTTAATGCTGAGAATGCAAAAACTTATGGCTGACTGCAAACCTAACTCAAAATTATAGTTTTTTACCCATGACAATTACACAAGGTTATGATTTGTTAACTAATACTTTACAGCAACGGAGGCAAAAACTGGCTAATTTAATTAATTTTCCGGTAATTCTCTGGTCTGGGCGCAGCATTCCTCGCAATTATCCGGCTCTTACTTTCCCTTTTCGCGCCAGCAGTCACTTTCTATATTTTGCTGGTTTGCCCTTAGAAAATGCGGCCATTCGCTTAGAATCGGGCAAGTTAGAACTGTTCTTAGATGACGCGCCTGCTAGCAGCACGCTTTGGCACGGAGAAATGCCGAAAAGAGCGGAAATCGCCGAACTAATTGGGGCTGATGCTGCTTTCCCAATGGCAGAATTGAAAGCGCGATCCTCTTCGAGGGCTCCGCTAACGACAAATGCAGCAACGATCGCCGTCCAGGATTCTTGGACTCAGTTGCAACAGTCTCAAATTCTCGCTCGCCCTTTGGCGCCGCCCAACTCGCCAACCGGAATCGACCTAGAATTAACCAAGGCAATTATATCTCTGCGCCTGAGCCACGATGCAGCCGGTTTGGCCGAATTGCGTCAAGCTGCGGCTGTCACCGTAGAAGCTCACAAAGCGGGAATGGCGGCAACTCGAAATGCTCAAATTGAAGCAGGGGTGCGCGCTGCAATGGAAAGTGTCATCATCTCCAAAAATATGACCTATGCCTATCCCAGTATCGTGACTGTACGTGGAGAAATCCTGCACAGCGAACATTATCACAATCCCCTACAAACAGGAGATTTGCTGTTAGCAGATGTCGGTGCGGAAACATCAACTGGATGGGCGGCCGATGTGACTCGCACTTGGCCGGTTTCTGGCAAGTTTTCTCCGACTCAAAAAGCGATATATGATGTGGTTTTGGCAGCGCACGATGCTTGTATCGATAAAATTAGTCCGGGCGTGGAATATCAAGACATTCACTTGTTAGCTGCTCGAATTGTGGCGGAAGGATTGGTCGATTTGGGCATTTTGCGGGGGAATGTTGAAGATTTGGTAGAAATAGACGCTCACGCGCTGTTTTTTGTGCACGGAATCGGACATTTAATCGGTTTGGATGTTCACGATATGGAAGATTTAGGAGATTTGGCTGGCTATGAAGAAGGAAGAACAAGAAGCAGTCGCTTTGGGTTGGGATTTTTGCGGCTAAATCGAGTTTTGCGTCCGGGAATGCTGGTATCGATCGAACCGGGATTTTATCAAGTTCCGGCAATTTTGAATAACTCGGAAAATCGCGCCAAATATAAAGATTTTGTTAAGTGGGAGGAGTTGGAAAAATTTGCAGATGTGCGGGGAATACGCATAGAAGATGATATACTTGTCAGCGAAGAGGGTAGAGAAGTATTGACAGGGAAATTGCCGACAAAAGCTCTGGAGATTGAGGAGTTAGTTGCGGTAAATACGTAAGTATCGATCGAATGAGATCGATCGCCCTCAGTTGGAGCGGGTATGAAAAAAGATAAATAAAGATGAATAAAGCTTGGCAAATAGGTCTTTTGATGCTTGTTGAAAAACTGGCCGCGCAAGTCCAAAAATTCGCAGCACAGAGACTTGCGCGCATTTTTCAGAAACGTGTATCTTCGCCACCGCCGATGCAAGCTGCACCTTTGCCCAGCAACGAAGAAGAGAGGCTAGAAGCACTTTACCGCTACCACATTCTCGATACAGATGCCGAAGCGGCTTTTGATGACTTAACAGCTTTAGCCTCCTATATTTGCGGTACTCCTATTGCTTTAGTCAGCTTAATAGATTCTAACCGACAGTGGTTTAAATCAAAAGTCGGTCTGGAAGCGCCAGAAACTCCGAGAGAGTTAGCTTTTTGCGCCCACGCTATTTTAAACCCCGACGAATTGCTAGTTGTACCGAATGCTCTAGAAGACGATCGCTTTGCCGGCAATCCGCTAGTAACTTCCGATCCAAATATTCGGTTTTATGCTGGAGCGCCGCTAGTAACTCCTGACGGTTTCCCGCTCGGCACTTTGTGCGCGATAGATACAGTCCCTCGCAATCTTACCCCAGAACAGCTAGAAGCGCTGCGGACTTTAGGACGGCAAATTATCAGCCAAATGGAGTTGCGAATTAATTATGCTAAATTAAAGCGCGCGCAGATCAGACAGAAACAAGTAGAAGCAAAACTCCGTTCGAGTGACGAGCAAATTGTCAATTTTCTAGAAGGAATGAGCGATGCTTTTTTTGCTCTAGACCCCCAATGGCGGTTTACTTACGTCAACTACAAAGCATCGCAATTTTTGCAGCGACCGCCGGAAGAACTTTACGGTAAAAAATTTTGGGAAGAGTTTCCAGAATTAGTGAATTCGGATGTTTACGAACAGTATCATAGAGCTGTAGCAAAACAAGTTGGAGTGGCTTTTGAACAATATTCTCGTCCCTTAAAATTGTGGGTGGAAGTCCGGGCTTTTCCTTCTCATGACGGCATTTCAGTGTTTTTTCACGACATAACCAAGCGCAAGCAGATGGAAGCTGCACTCAGAAAAGAACAGAAAAAAACTGAAAGTTTACTGCTAAATATTTTGCCAGAACCGATCGCCGACAGGTTGAAGTACCAACCGGGGCTAATTGCAGACAAGTTTGAACAAGCAACGATTCTTTTTGCGGACTTGGTGAATTTTACCCAAATTTCTACCACCATGCCTGCAACTCAATTAGTTTTCTTGCTGAACGAAATTTTCTCAACTTTCGACCAACTGAGCGAGAAGCACGGGTTAGAAAAAATTAAGACGATCGGGGACGCTTACATGGTAGCAGGCGGCATTCCCATTGAACGCCCAGACCACGCAGAGGCGATCGCCGAAATGGCGCTGGATATGCTAGCAGCAATTCATGAATTAAATGTGAAGCTAGACGCGAAATTTGACCTCCGCATCGGGATTAATAGCGGCCCGGTGGTCGCGGGGGTAATCGGCACTAAAAAATTCATTTACGATTTGTGGGGAAATGCGGTAAATACAGCCAGCCGCATGGAATCTCACGGCATAACAGGTCGGATTCAAATCAGCCACTATACTTATAAGTTGCTGCAGGATAAATATGAATTTGAAGATCGCGGCGAGATCGAGATTAAAGGTCAAGGGCAAATGCGGACTTATTTGCTGACGGGTAGAAAAACAGCAAGCGATCTCAAAATTGCAGAGTAAATAAAACTAAGACTTGAAAGTACCTGATTGTTGAGGGAAACTCCAGAGGCTGCGATTAATCATCTCTTCGGCGCGATCGCCCGCTCGGCAGAACGGCTGCTGCAGATCGACCAAATAAGATTATGCTATAGACAGAGATATCCGAGCAATCCTAGGCGCGGTACTCGACGTTATAAAAATACTAAGTTGAAGTCCTCGGAGCCTTTAATAATGGTTCAATTTCATATTCAAACCGATAGCGATATTCCAGCATCCACCCAACTATTCAATCAAATCAGGTTTGCGATCGCCTCGCGACAATTTCCGCCGGGACACCGCTTGCCCAGCACCAGACAGCTAGCCATGCAGACGGGTTTGCACCGCAACACCATCAGCAAAGTCTACCGACAGCTCGAAAATACCGGACTCGTAGAAGCACAAGCCGGATCGGGCATTTACGTCCGCGCTCAAGGCAACGAAGGCGGCAACAAACTCAAATCTCCGATCCTCGAAGAATATCCCCTTGCCAACAAAATAGTGCAAGGAAGTATCGATCAACTGCTGGGACAGGGCTGTACGCTCAACCAAGCGAGGGAATTATTTTTGGCCGAAATTGACTGGCGGCTCAGGTGCAGCGCCCGAGTGGTCGTCACAGCCCCCACAGAAGACATCGGCGTGGGCGAACTGATGGCGAAAGAACTCGAACAAGCTCTTCGCATTCCCATACAGTTAGTGCCGATGGAACAGCTAGGTACTTTTTTGGATCAAATCTCTTCGGGAACTGTGATCACGAGTCGGTATTTTATCGGAGAAGCAGAATCAATTTCGGCACCGCGTTCGGTGCGAGTTATTCCCGTAGACATCTACGACTACAGCCAGGAAATCCAGCTAGTCGGGGGTTTGCCGAAAGACAGTTATTTGGGTCTCGTTAGCCTGAGTCCGGGAATGCTACGATCGACCGAAGTCATCATCCACAGCATCCGGGGAGAGGATTTGCTGGTAATGACGGCATTGGTGTCAGACGAGTACAAGATTAACTCGATCGTGCGATCGGCCAGAACAATTTTTTGCGACCAACCGAGTTTTGCTACAGTTAAAGCTGCCATCAATGCGGCTAGAGAAGATATTATTCGTCCCCCGCAACTGATATGCTCCGAAAATTACATCGGCTCTAAGTCGATTAATTTGCTCAAGCGCGAGTTGGGCTTGGGATGATACCATTTTCGATTTTCGATTTTCGATTTTCGATTTTCGATTAAAAAATTGGGAATGACTGACTGCATAATGGTTGGGATATTCTTTAGAGTTGCATTCTTGGGAACTGGTATAACTCCCAATTCCTAATGGGCGTAAGGTGTGCACTGCTCACCCTAAATAATTAGGTTATTCGTCTCGGACTGAACTTGTAACTTTCAACTTCCAGTACCCGATACCGGATACCCAGTTCCCAATTACCAATTACCAATTACCAATTACCCATGAGGATTATCCATGACAATTGAAATCCAACCTTCAATTAATGTTAAAACCGCGATCGAAAGCCGCCGCGCCGCCCGCAGTTTCAAACCAGATCCGATTCCCCCAGCAATATTGGCAGAGATTTTGCGGTTGGGAGTGCGATCGCCCTCTGGTTACAACTTGCAGCCTTGGCGGTTTATCGTACTTCAAGACCCAGCCAGCAAAGAAAAATTAAAAGCTTGCGCCTTCGATCAGCGCCAAGTGGTAGAAGCCCCAGTAGTATTAATCTGTTGTGGCGACCGGCGCGCCGCCGGCCCCGAAAATACCGAAGCCGTCATCGAATTGGGCAAAGCAGCAGGCGCAATGAATGACAATTTAGCCGGTTATATGCGACAAGCAATCCCGCAATTGTTCGAGAACCGTCCCTGCTTCGATGCCCTAGAAACTTGGACAAACAGGCATACAATGCTGGCAGTAGCCCACTTAATGATTGCAGCTAAAAGTTTTGGGCTAGATAGTTGTCCGATGGAAGGTTTTGTCAGCGCTAAGGTGAAAGAAGCCTTTCAAATTCCAGAAGAAGTAGATGTTTGCTGTTTGCTGCCACTTGGTTATGCAGCAGCACCTTTCAAACAATATGGCGGGCGTTTTGAGGTGACTCAAGTTTATTACAGCGAAAGTTATGGACAGGCTTTGCAAGCTGAGATTTGAGAGTTAAGATTTTGTGGCAACTTGAATTTTAATAGTTAAGATTTGGAATGAATCGGGGCCAAAGTTCACACAAATCAAAAATCCCGACAGTTCTGCAATCTAAAATCTAAAATTCAAAATCTAAAATTTCAAGTGGTGAGATGAGACAGAGGAGAAAATATGACAGTAGCAACGATCCAAAGCAACGCACAAACTCTAGAAGTAAAGTTGCAGCAGCACTTGCAAGCAGCCGGATTTAAAAACTTACCGCTTTATATTAGTTGCGATTTTCGAGATGAATCTTTAACGGTTGTGGGAGAACACCCGCGCAGTTTAGTTCTCAAAGCAAAACCGACTTTTGCGGTGTTAGAAGCAGCAATTCTCGAAATAGAACCAGAATCTATTCAACAGATTGGACTTTGCCTAAAAATTACCGGGCAAAAACAGCCTTATGCTTTCCATTCTTTTACCATGCACAACCCTGTTTTGTCAAGACCAAAAACAGTGCAGTTGTTCAAAAAAACCGAGAATATCCCCGCAGCAGAAACCGGGATAGTCTTAACAGAAAATGCGTCCCAGACGGCGGATGTAGAGGAGGAGATACCGTTAGAAACGGAGGGGAAAGATGCGTGGGATGAAGAATATTTCCCCAATTTGTCTGAGAGTTTCAGCAATTCCGATCCGATCGCCTTTAAGGTAGCTGCAATCCCGGCAGATATTGGGGACAATCCCTTCAATCCGCTGGATCTGGAAGCGGTAACAGTTGCCCAAAAACCCAAGTATTCACCGTTGGCGGTGCTGGCAGCAGCAGGAATCATCAGTGTCGCCGCGCTAGTTTTGGCAGGCGGTTATTATATGCTGAGCCGCCCCTGCGTCATTGGAGGATGTAGTGCTTTAGCTAATGCCAAACAGTTGAGCGAGAATTCGACGAAGACGCTAAAAACGTCAAAAGTTGCCAACAGCCCCCAAGAAGCGCAGCGACAGTTAAAACAGGCGATCGCCCTTTTGGAACCGATTCCCTCCTGGTCAATTCATCGCGGTGAAGCTCAAAGCGCCCTGGAAAACTACCGCAAGCAAAATCAGAATTTAAACTCTGCGATCGATGCAGCGCGCCTGGCACAGTCAGCAGCCCAGAAAACCCAAAATCCGCCTTATTCTGCCGAGGACGGGCAGGAAGCGCAAGCTCTGTGGCAAAGTGCGATCGCCGAACTCGGAGAAATCCCCGCAGACAGTCCAGTTTATCCGTTTGCTCAGAAAAAAAAGCAGGAATACCGGAAGAATGTAGCAACTGGAAATCGCCAGTTAAGCACAGAGAAGAAAGCGGAAAAAACGCTGCTAGCGGCCAAAAATACAGCCCAAATAGCAGAAGCTCGCGAAGCCGTAGCTCAGACAGCAGAGACTTGGGATCAAGTGCAATCAGGTTGGGAAGAATCCCTCGACATCCTATCAGAAATTCCCACGAACACGACATCTTACCAACAAGCTAAACTGTTAGTTCCCAAATACGAAACCAAACTTTCAGAAGCTCGCGAGCGCAAAAATGTCGAAGGAATTTCGGAAAATGCCTATACTCAAGCTGTGACTTTAGCAGCGGAAGCTCAAATTTTTGAGGGCAAAAACGCCTGGTTTAAAGCATCAGAATCCTGGCGGAGAGCTTTGAGTTACGCGGAGCAAGTGCCAGCGGCAACTGCCTATTCTCAGAAAGCCCAACCACTGATCGCTTCCTACACAACTTCATTGCAGCAAGCAGAAGTAAAGTTGCAGGAAGAAAGGAACCTGCAAAAAGCCCGCACCGATTTAGATAGAACTTGCAAAGGCAACCCCAAGATTTGCGACTATACTGTTAGCAAAGATTTGATTGCGGTGCAGATGACTCCAGGTTACGTGCAGAAACTCCAACAAACCTTCATCCAAGCAAACAACAACAATGCTGTGAAGACTCGCCAAGCCGTAGAAAAGCACGTTCAAACGTTGCAAAAAGCTTTGGAGGCGATCGCCGAAAACGCCAAAATCCCGATGCAGGTGTACGATGGCGAAGGCAAGCGGATTGGGAGTCACGAACCGAAATAGTTGTAGTTGTAGGGTGCGTGAGGGCGAAAAATCTGTCTGAACGATCGAAATATTTACACTCACGCATCGCCAGCAATTTCACCTGCGGTCAATCCAGCTTGAAAAACTTGTTGCGCCGTCAAATTCAACTCTGGAAAAGTTGGCGACTCAATCCTATCATTTCCTCGAAACAAACTCACCTCATACTCGCCGTCAACTAACTGATAAACCGATATGGTTGGTTGTTTGGGATTGCCAATAAATCGGCGGCCACCCAAACCGAGATAATCCACAATCCAGTATTCAGGAATCCCGATTAGTTCGTATTCGCCTACTTTCCTGATGTAGTCATCTTGCCAATTCGTGCTAACTACTTCAATAACCAGCGGAATTGATGCTCCTTGAGTCACGGTTGAGAATTTTTTCCATAGAGGTTCTGATGCTAAATTTGGGCGATTTAAGATCGGAATGTCCGGCGAATAAGCTGATTCGTTTTCTGGTGGCTTAACTAATGCTTGTTTGGGGATTAGGTACGGAAGGTTTAGTCTGACAAATTCAAGAGTTAATTTCGAGGCTAAGAAACCGATAACTTCTTCATGTTTTCCCGGTGGCTGAGCTATTTCAACAATCTCTCCATTGTGCAGTTCATAACGTGCATTTTCGGGCTTCCATTCCGCAAATTCTTCAAAAGTTACTGGTTGATTTGGAGTTTTAATCATGGTCAATTATCTCGATAGATTGTCCTATAAATCAATCATACAGCGGATTCCACGTTTATGAAGTACAGTAGCAGCAGTTTGTAAACCAGTTTTTGAAGTGCTTAGTATTCACC
>JAUBSN010000141.1:0-11355 GCA_036704825.1 Microcoleus sp. F8-C3
AAGTTACATCGTCAAATATTTTTAACTGGTTTACACACTGCTGTTATTGTACCTCATCTTTCGCTCGAAAGGCTATAGATGCGACCATCTATGTAAAACCTCTCTCACTGTTTGTGGAGTCCAGTCAAAATGAGCAGCTATTTTTTCAACGTACCAGCCATGTGCATTTAATCTAATTACTTCTGCTCTATCTTTGACTTTTTGTGGTACAGCAGCAGTTCTCAGTTCTAATAGAGTTTTGTCTTGCTTTTGAGTCAGGGATACTCTTAATCTAGCGCCCATATATTGAGTTACCTCAGTAGATGTGTTCTCTTTCTTTACTTATTTTAACATAGTTCGGTTTTTTGGCGCCGACCTACTTAAAACAATTGCAAAAACGAGTTTCAAGGGAAAAAAAAGAATTCTAGCAATCGTAAAAAAGCGATCGACAAGTTGGGAAGAAAACACCTGAAGGTCAGTCGGCAGCCTAAAGACTTCGCCATAAAGACGACGCCCGGCGCGGTAATATCTAGCGATTTTGTAGCCTACGAAGACCTTCAGGTGAGGAATAGGGTTAAAAATCACAAGCTTGCCAAATCAATTAGCAATGCACCTTGGAATCAGTTTGCTTTTCGGGCTGCAATACTTTGGGAAAATATACGGTAAAACAGTAATTGATGTTGCTTCTGAGTACACTACTCAAGATTGCTCAGCCTGTGGCAATACTGTCAAAAAATCGCTATCAACTAGAACCCATATTTGTTGTTGTGGTGCGGTATTAGATCGCGATCGCAACGCCGCGATTAACATTTTGGAAAAAGGATTGAAGCAAGCAGGAATTAGTTAAAATACGGTGGGACACACCGAAATTAACGCTTGGGGACAGACCGATCTCTACTCGTTGGTGGCAGCATCAACGAGCAAATCGACTGACCCAAGCAAGAATCCTTATGCCTTCTGGTCCAGGAGTGTCAAACCGTTTCTCTATTAGGAAATTTACAGCAATGAAAGACCTCTGGTATAAAAACGCAATTGTCTACTCCCTCGATGTTGAAACCTTCATGGACTCCGACGGCGATGGTGTCGGCGACTTTCAGGGACTTATCAACTGCCTAGACTATTTATCAGGACTAGGAATTACTTGTTTGTGGTTGCTGCCGTTTTATCCTTCCCCTAACCGGGACAATGGTTACGACGTGATGGATTACTACAACATTGACCCGCGACTGGGAACCCTGGGAGATTTTGTCGAGTTCATGCACCAAGCAAGCGAACGAGGCATTCGCGTGCTGATCGATCTGGTAGTAAATCATACGTCCAATCAGCATCCTTGGTTTGTTGCATCCAAAAGCGATAAAAACTCCAAGTATCGCAATTACTACGTGTGGTCAGAAAATCCACCCAAAGCAGATCCAGAGTTGCTGGTGTTTCCCGATGCCGAGGACAGTATTTGGGAGTACGACGAACAAGCAAACGCTTACTATTTGCATCACTTCTATAAAGAACAGCCAGATTTGAATATTGCCAATCCGGCGGTACGAGAAGAAATCTGCAAAATTATGGGTTTCTGGCTAGAACTGGGCGTGTCTGGATTTCGCATTGATGCTGTTCCCTTTTTAATTAAAGGAATTGGCATCGAAGGTGCAGACCCCGAAAAACTGCGAGGTTTCTTGGAAGAAATGAGAGAGTTTGTGTCATCGCGTCAGGGTCATGCTGTGTTGCTGGCAGAAGCAAATGTCGATCGCGATAAAATTTCTATCTACTTTGCTAAGGGCGACAGAATGCACATCCTGTTCAACTTTTTGCTGAACCAGCATCTGTTTTTGGCCCTGGCGCGTCAAGAATCCACAGCATTGTGCGATGGACTAAAAACCTTACCGGATATTCCCGATCTGTGTCAGTGGCTTAATTTTGTGCGCCACCATGATGAACTGACGCTAGACCGCATTACTTCATCGCAACGAGAGGAAATTTTTGCAGCCTTTGCCCCTGATAAAACTATGCAAATTTTCGGGCGCGGGATTCGTCGCCGCTTACCACCGATGATGGGAGGTGACCGCCGCCGGATTGAACTGGTCTACAGCTTGCTTCTCACCTTGCCCGGTACACCCATGCTGCGCTATGGCGAAGAAATTGGCATGGGGGATGACCTTTCGCTGGAAGGTCGAGGCAGCGTGCGGACGGTGATGCAATGGTCAGATGCAGCGAATGGTGGCTTCTCGACGGCTGCAACTGATGCCCTTGCCCGACCTGCGATCGCCCACGGAGAATACGGTTACAAACAAGTCAATGTCGCCTCCGCCCAGCGCGATTCTTGCTCATTAATTAACTGGATGGACCGTGCAATCCGCATCCGCAAGCAATGTCCTGAGTTGGGTATGGGCAAGTGGCACATTCTGGAAACCGACTCTTCCTCGGTTTTAGCCCACTGCTGCGACTGGCAAGGCAGGAGGGTGATGGCTGTCCACAATCTAGCCGACAAGCCTTGTACCGCTACGCTCAAATCTAACGAATACAGCCATCTGTTCGATTTATTTGGCGATCGCCTCTATGAATCTCTCGATTCCGACTCGCCCTCTATTCCCTTAGAGCCCTACGGTTATCGCTGGTTTCGAGTCAATTGAATCCTGAGGTAAAAAAGTTAATGTTGATGGGAGAACTAGCGACGTGGACTCGTAGGAATGTACTTAGCAGCTTCCTTGTCTGGAAGCGATTCTATCTGACCTAGATTGACCAAAGCTTGATGAATTAGGGCAGTCGCACTACCCCGACTGAGCAACTCGTTCGGATTAAGAACTCTGGGATCTGGATAGTTGACCACTATCTTTGCCTTTGTCGCTGCTGCCACTGGCTCAACCGCATATTTAGGAATTTTCTCGGCATCTTTATAATAGGAATTGAGAAAATCTAATGCCGAATTTTTAGCAGGCGCAGTTGCAGCTTTTGTCGTTGTTGGTGGAACAGCCTTAGCCGATTTAGGTGCGGGCGCAGCCGCAGGCTGCAGCCTTGCCACTACAGGTAATAACGGCTGCATCAAAACAGTCGCTGCGAGGGGAAATGCCAAACGGTTCCTAGCAATTCGACGTTTATTTACTGGAGTTGGGCTTGCTGGAGGTGCAGCAGCTCGATCGGTTTTGACAACAGGGGGATTGTAATCCATATTTAAACCCCTCATTAACACAACTAATGCTTGTGCCTTAGTCAAGGGCTGCTTCGGACGAAACTCATTTCCGGGAAAATCATTCATAAATCCCGCTTCATAAGCTTCTTGAATCGGAGTTTCTGCCCAATAGTTTTGAGGCACATCCTTAAAGTAACTTCCACTCGGTATCTTTCTAACGCTTTCTCGATTAAAAGCTTGGCGGATCATCGCCGAAAATTCATCCCGATCCACAGCCTGTTTGGGTCTAAAAGTTCCGTTTAGATATCCGGTAACAATCTCTTTTTCAGCTAAGGAATAAATAAACGGACGCGCCCAGTAATTCTGCGGTACATCAGGAAATTTTGATTTAGCTTGTTGAGCAGCAACTTGCTGGGAACTTAGCACAAAGCCAGTGCCACTGACACTAACGGCTAAAGCTAAAAAGGCTGCACTGATTGACGGTAAATGCCTGCGATTAGACATGAGAAATATCCTCCTGATTTTTGCTATTTTTAACGAAGCTATTTGGCTGAGTTAGAGCGGATTACGTTTTTTTCTATCCGATTCCCATTCTGTTTTTACATCTAACTCTTCGCGACGTACTGTGTCTGTTGCCTCAACCGTATCTTGCTCAACTTCTTTTCTGACTTGCACTTCCTCGCGCACGAACGCCTGCTTTTGGATATTCACACTTTCTTCGTAGATATCCAAATGTGCCATTTCTTGTTGCTTGAAGGCGGTATCTGAAGTTACTCGACTGCCTGCATATTCTGGAGTTGTGCGCTCAATCACAACTCGCTCTTTTTCTACAGGAACTTCCATTTGTACCCTTTGGGTTTCAACTTGTTTGCCAATTATTACCTCGCCTGTTTTGCGACGGCTTTTATCTGCAACTAATCGTTCTTCGTACAGTTTGAGTTTTTGATGGTCCTGTTCGTTCATCTGATACAATTGGGGCTCTTGCTCGTAAGTGTAGGTATCCCGGTCATAAGCAGGATTACTAGCTTGAGGCGAGACAGAATGCGTTGTAGAAACAGGAACAGGCCCTTCTAAAGGTAATGAGGCTTCTACTGGTGCAGACGCTTCTACTGTTGAAGTACGATAAATACCCCGCACTTGTTCTTCATAAGCGTAATCAACTGCTGTCCCATGCTCATACCTGGGTAGGTTTTCCACTTGGTCTTTACTCTGCAAACCTGTAGCGTAAACGCGCCCCCCCTTAAAATCAACGCGACAAAGAGCGATGGGAACTAAAACTTTTTTGCCAAAAATCCAAGAACCAGTCTCTACCACAAAATAGCGGAAACGTCCTGTCTCATCTACCAGCACAGTATCGATCGTGCCAATCTTCTCATGGGTACTTCCGCCATACACATCCAGCCCTTTGATATCGTCCTCCTCAAAAGCTGCTTGGCGGTAGTTGGGATTAAAATCCTCAATTTTGTAAAGTAACATTGTTGTTTCCTGTACTATCTACATCAACTTGTGTACCTACTTTAGATAGATATCAGTTCTCCTACTTCCTTCTTATGAATGATTCAGCAAATTGAAAATCATCAAGATAGCGATATTTTTTTATATTTTTCTATCTTTAGGTAGATGAATTTAGCTCTCCCGTACTGAATGTAATAAATTTATCTAATTATTCGTAGGTTGGGTTGAGCATAGCGTTACCCAACTATCTCAGGCTAACAAGTTGGCTTTCGTTCCCAGGGCCCCAACCTACAACCTTTATGCCACAAGCTAAGCTCTCACAAAGTTTCATCAGGTTTTATTATCACGTCAACTACGGGGGAGCCTACAAAATTAAGGACATCTATAACTAGCTGCTGGGGGGGGTTTTCTGAATGAGATTTCAATTTATGAGCGAAATTACTACTTTTGATATTTAATATTTTTAAGTTAAAAATATTATGCCCATCGGTAGATATTCTGGTAATGATGATTAAGTAAAATTAAATTAGCTTAAAAAAGAAAAATCACAATGTAACGCAGGGGTTAATCTTTTATGACTTATCCAGAGGGATCGGGCAGTCAACTCACTGAGCCTACAATCGTCAATCCGCTGGTGGATTACCACGACCAAGTGAGGTGGGGGTCAATTTTGGCAGGAATTGCGATCGCTCTGGGCAGTCAACTGGGTTTAAGCGCTTTGGCAATGGCGATCGGATTAAGCGCGGGTGCAACAGGGGCCGATGCAGGTTCCGTTGGTTTTTGGGTCGTAATTTGGTCGATTATCAGTTTGCTGGTTTCCCTATTTTTAGGCGGTTGGGTGATGGCTCAAAGCTGCGGCCCTATGACCAAAAAAACAGCATTTTTGAATGCAGCAATTCTTTGGGGAGCTACATTAGCACTTAGTTCTTGGTTATTAGCAAGCGGGATATCGGGTGCGGTTGGCGCTGCCGCTGCTAATGCTGGAGAAATTGCCAATCAAGTACAACAACAGGGCGGCGTTAATATACCGAATCAAGCGCCGAATGTAGACCCAAATCAAGTTCGCGATCTAGCTGGTAATACAGCTAAAGCTGCTTGGTCATTTCTACTTGGCTCTTTGCTGAGTTTGGCAGGGGCAATGATTGGTGCTGCGGCTGGCGCTCGCAAACCTCGCGTTTATGCTTGATTAGCAGCGACGATAAAACCTGAAAATTCAACAAGCACAGCAGCGAGTCGGATGATTTTATACCCTTGGGATGATGATTCATTCTTTCTTGGAGAAGATGAACGAGCTAAAAACCTTTTCTAAGGTTTTGGCATAGAAATTTAAAAGGAGATAAAGCGATGCAAGAGCAGAGTATCTGGGAAAAATATACAACGTTAACAAGTTCGATCTTGTTAACGGCAACGGTTTTAGTTGCTCCCTCCTTCGCCGCTGATAGAAATAAAACACAGATTCAAGGTGAATATTTACTAGCGCAAGTACCGGATAGCTGTCGCCAGGTTATTGCGAGGAGTGGTCTTAATGTTCGGCGACAACCGACGGCTAACAGCGAAGCGGTTGGTATCATCGAGTCCGCGCGAAATGTGACGATTCAAAGTCTTGGTGAGAATGGCTGGATACCAATTACAGCTCCGATACAAGGCTACGTATATGGTGGTTTTCTCGGAGCGTGTGAAGCCGCAACTGTCCCACATCCTACTAACTGCCGCCAAGTTGCAGCCCAAAGAGGAATTAACGTGCATCAAGTACCTTCCACTGATGGGGAAAGCGTTGGAGTCGTCGCGAACGGACGGAGAGTGACGATTGAAAGTATAGGAACGGATGGTTGGGTGCCGATTACAGTGCCTCTGAAAGGCTACGTCCAAGCTGAAAACCTGGCGTATTGTAGTTAATTGAAAAAACAGTGATGGATCGCCAATCAAACCTAAAAAAAGAAACTAATTCACAGCAAAAGTCTGGTTTGTTAAATTTCCTTGCCGAGACAACAAAATCTGCACTGAATGCAGGTAAAGCTGTTGTTGACACAGCAGTTGATTTGGGGGAAGCTGCTGCTAAACAAACTTATCGATTGATTGGACAAGCGACGCAAGGAACCGGAGATGTGGTAACTTATGTTGGCACTCTTCCCTTTGTTAAACAAGTGGCAGGGGTACTCAGGCTTGATTGGTTAGTTGGGGTTAGCGATCGCATCGACTTAGCCAAAGCCGAAGCTCAAGTCAAGGAACTCCAACAAAAGTATCCCAATGAATATCCCAGCGAAATTGCCCATCGCATTATGGTGGAAAAAGCAATCCGCGCCGGTGGTGTCGGATTTGCTAGCAGCATTTTACCCGGTGTCGCGGCTGCACTGCTGGCGATCGATTTAGCCGCGACTACTGCGATTCAAACCGAAATGGTTTATGAAATTGCCGCCGCTTATGGGATGGATTTGCAACAGCCAGCCCGAAAAGGCGAGGTTTTGGCAATTTTTGGGTTAGCGCTAGGCGGTAGCAACGCCATGAGAGCTGGTTTGGGCTTTTTACGCAACGTACCGCTGGCTGGCGCGATGATTGGTGCGAGTACGAATGCTACGATGCTGTACGCGCTGGGATATGCGGCGCGCCAGTTTTACGAAGCAAAAGTGAGGGAAGAGACTGAAGAACCTGGAACCGAAACGCTGGAAGCGATTCAGCAACAAAGCGAGAAATATCTCGATGTGGCGATCGCGCAGCAAGCAGCGATGGATCAAATTATGGTTCACATGATTTTGGCAAGTTATCCGAACAAAAACTGGGAAGATATTCTGCCAGAATTGAAGGCATTGCAATTAAATGCCGATTCTGTCAATACGATTGCTGCTAACATCAAGTCCCCCAAACCATTGGGTGCATTGTTAGAGCAACTTAACCCCGACTTTGCAGTACCGCTATTAGCTCAATGCCGTCGCATTGCCGAAAGTAGCGGAGAGGTTTCCGAAGCAGAACAGAAGGTGCTCGATGCGATCGCACAAAAACTCAACGGTCAAGATGTGGCTTCGATATCCGCTTGAAAAAAATTGTTGGTGCGATCGCTTTCTGCGTAACGCACCATCCCCAATATTTACTGTCGCTGTGTAAGTCCTAAATTAGCCTCACGTTACAGTAATCTACAGCCTTAAGATAGAGTTTGACCGGGCTAATTTTAATACTATCAATAACGACTGATGCAAGAGGAAGTTTTATGAGAGCAGAAATATTCGCAGTCTGGGACAAGATTCAGAGCATGATCGATGGCTTCATTGTCCTGCTGCCTAATATGATACTAGCGTTAATTGTTTTTGCAATCTTTTTCTTTGTTGGCAGGTCAATTAAGAGAGGGGTCAGGCGGCTTACCCGCAACCACCGCCAATCCCGGAATTTGGGAATGGTGTTGGGAAGGTTAGCGCAGGGTATTACTGTTCTGGTTGGTCTGTTTGTTGCCTTGTCAATTGTAATTCCCACATTTAAAGCAGGCGATTTGGTGCAACTGCTGGGAATTAGCGGGGTAGCGATTGGTTTTGCCTTTCGCGATATCTTACAAAACTTCCTAGCTGGTATCTTAATTCTTTTGACGGAACCGTTCCAAATCGATGACCAGATTGTGTTTAAAAACTTTGAGGGAACGGTAGAAAGTATTGAAACTCGCGCTACAACAATCCGAACCTATGATGGTCGCCGGATTGTAATTCCCAATGCCGAATTGTTCACCAATTCTGTTATGGTGAATACCGCCTTTGATAAACGCCGGATGCAATACGACGTTGGTATCGGCTACGGCGACGATGTTGACCGAGCCAAGCAGTTAATGATGGAAGCCATGCACAGTGTGGATGAGGTTTTGAATGACCCTGCTCCTGACGTGCTGCTGATGGAACTTGCAGGAAGTACCGTCAATATCCGCGCTCGATGGTGGATTGCTCCGCCGCGACGACTTGAGGATCTTAGCTCGCGGGACAAGGTACTTTCTGCGATTAAGAAAAAGCTGACTGCCCATGGCATCGACTTGCCCTTTCCTACGCAGCAAATTTTGTTTCACGACCAAACCGAAGAGACGGATGGCGATCGCAAACGTCAACGGGAAGGATGGCCCGTTGGTAGTGGCGAAGTTCCTAAACCCCGCAGCATCAGCGGTTCTCTGCAAAAACTAATTGAACTGCGATCGCCACCTGACGGCAACGGGCAATCTTCACCCCACCCCAACTCATGAAAAATGTAAAGTTAAGCAAAATTTGGGACTCGCTGCACTCTAGCTACTGGTTTATCCCAACGTTGATGGCGGTGGGGTCGATGATTTTAGCGATCGCAATGCTGACACTTGACCGCACGGATAATACACCAGACTGGAGGTGGATTTACACGGGTGGAGCCGATGGTGCGCGATCGGTTCTTTCATCGGTTGCCAGTTCAATGGTGAGCGTTGTTGCTACAGCTTTTTCGATTACTATTGTGGCGCTTCAGTTGGCGAGCTCAAATTTTGGTCCCCGATTGCTGCGTAATTTTATGCAGGATACGGGCAATCAAATCGTGCTTGGCACTTTCATTAGCACGTTTATTTACTGCTTACTCGTACTGCGAACCATTCATGGAGAAGGAGAAGGATACAGTGTCTTTGTACCCCAACTCTCAGTTACAGTTGGTACCGGATTGGCAATTGCCAGTATCGGCGTACTGATTTACTTTATCCATCACGCATCAACCATTATTCAAGCGTCCCATGTAATTACTCAGGTTAGTGGGGATTTAGACAAAGCTCTAGATCGTCTGTTTCCCGAAAAAATCGGAGAAGGTAAGGCGAACAACTTGCCACCAGCGGTAGAAATTCCGGCAAATTTTGACTCGGAAGCAAGTCCAATCAAAGCCACTGGCGAGGGTTATTTGCAAGCAATCGATGACAAGGAATTAATGAAAATTGCCCGTCAGTACAATCTGCTTGTACGTCTTACAACTAGACCGGGAAAGTTTATCGTCAAAGGCAGCGAGTTAGCGATGGTTTTCTCTGAAAAAGGCGTGAATAAAAGCTTGAACCAACCGATTAACGATGCTTTTATTCTGGGCAAAGAACGGACTGAATATCAAGATGTAAAATTTCCGATCGATCAATTAGTTGAAATTGCCTTGCGTGCGATTTCTCCTGGTATCAACGATCCGTTTACTGCGATTCGGTGTATCGATCGGCTCAGCGCCGGATTATCCCGCCTCGCTCAAAGGGATTTTCCCTCGCCCTATCGCTACGACGATGAACAGAATTTGCGCGTCATTGTTGAAGGAGTGACGTTTGAAGGGTTAGTCGATGCTGCCTTTAACCAAATTCGCCAGTACAGTAAATCAGATGTGGCGGTAACAATTCGCTTATTGGAAGCTATAGCTTGCATCGCCACTTACACCCACAATTCAAAACAACGAGAAGCTTTACGCCGTCAGGCGGAGATGATTTTAAATAGTAGCCGCGAACAAATCTCTCCGGAGCAAGACCAGAAAGATATCCAAGAGCAGTATTACCAAGTCATTAAAGCTTTAGGACGGGATTAATTTGGTTGAACAGAATTATGGCAATAACAGCAGCTTTACGATCGGCTCCTAATACTTTAGTTTTAACCGCGCTGATTGCCATTGGTTTAGCCCTGACACATTTATTTTGCGGCAAGTTGCGGTTTGCTCCTATTCCTCGCAATCGCTGGCTTTCAGCAGCAAGTGGGGTTTCGGTAGCTTATGTTTTTGTGCATATTTTACCGGAATTAAATCAGCACCAAGCGGTATTAAAGCAAGTAGAATCAGGAGTTATTTCCTATCTAGAACACCACGTTTATTTAATAGCTTTGTTAGGATTGACTGTATTTTACGGCCTGGAGCGAATTGCAAATTTATCTCGTCAGCGTGGCGATGAGGATGTGACCAGTCTTGGTGTTTTTTGGTTGCACATTGGCTCTTTTTCAATCTACAACGCTCTGATTGGCTATCTGCTGCTGCATCGGGAAGAACCGGGCATTACCAATCTGCTGTTGTTTTCTTGTGCAATGGCACTGCACTTTGCAGTGAACGACTCTGGTTTGTGGGAACACCACAAGCATATTTATGACCGCATCGGGCGCTGGATACTAGCAGCAGCTATTATTGTGGGGTGGGTGTTGGGTAGCGCTACGGAGATTGGAAAAACTGCGATCGCAGTTTTATTTGCTTTTTTAGCCGGAGGAATTGTTCTCAACGTCCTCAAAGAAGAATTGCCAGAAGAACGAGAAAGTCGGTTTTGGGCATTTGCTCTTGGTGCTGGAATTTACACCGCTCTTTTATTGGCTTTGTAGAGGAATCAAATAAAGCCAAAACGCTCGATCTTAAAACCATTAGAAGGAACCAATCGTTCTTTCAGACGCCGCTTAAAATTACTGGGATAATTTTTTATAGCACTGCTACCAACTTCGACGGTATTAGATTTATTGAAGTCCAACAATTATGGTCGAAGTGGGAAAATCAGGATTTATACCTCTTCTTCTTGCCCAAATATTGTTCAGAAATGAATCCAATTCAATCAGAAGTGTTGAATAATAGGAAAAGATTGCTAAAATTTGCCTAACAATGTATAATTGCAGAGTTATAAATTATTAATAATCAACTGAAATGCTATTTGATAACTTCCCCAAAATTGTCAAACGGTATCTCGCCCATTTACCCAAAGATGATTATCCAGTTTTAGATAGCTTCACATTTGTCTCCTGCTGGCTAGGGTTGAGTTTTGACCAAAGTCTCGATACTATGCGTTCCCTATTTTCCCGTTTAAACAGTCGAGATATTTCCCTAGATATATC
>JAUBSN010000142.1:0-11283 GCA_036704825.1 Microcoleus sp. F8-C3
TACTGAGTATGCTTTCATTTGTATATTATTTTTAGTCTATTCTATTGTACCTCGTAACATCCGGAAGTGCTGTATCTCCTGAAAGCACTCTTTGTACTCGCTGGTTGCAAACACTTATTACATCCAATATTCGAGTGATTATTCCCGAAATAGCCGACTATGAAGTTCGCCGAGAATTGCTGCGGGCCAACAAGGTAAGGGGTATTGCTCGATTAGATGAATTAGCTAACTTGGTGGAGTATTTACCCATTACAACTGCTGCTATGCGACAAGCTGCGATCTTTTGGGCACAAGCTCGTCAGCAAGGACAACCGACAGCAAGTGATAAAACGATTATTGACAGCGATATGATTTTGGCAGCACAGGCGACGACTCTTGATGTTGTGGATGTTGTAATCGCAACAACAAATGTTGGTCATCTTTCTAGGTTTGCTCCAGCCGATTTATGGCAAAACATCAATCTCGGTTGAGATTCTGGTGCTGATTGGAGAGATAGCTAAGGCAATAAAAGCGCGATCGCAGTTTATAAGTCTAACCGATGAGTTCCAACGATCGCAAAACCAAACTAGAATACGGCGATTTTCAGACACCGCTGGCATTAGCAGAGATGGTGTGCCGGAAATTGATAGAACTTGATGTTAACCCCAAAGTCATCATTGAGCCAACTTGCGGGATAGGTAATTTCATTAAAGCTGCTGCAAATTCGTTTCCATCCGCCAGCAAGATTATCGGGGTTGAAATCAATCAAAATTATTTAAGAGAATTAAGAGCTAAGCATGAATTGTTACAGGATGAAAGATGTGAGGTTAAGCACGGAGATTTTTTTGAGTTTGACTGGACATCATTAATCAACCAATTTAATCAGAGGGTACTGGTACTTGGCAACTTTCCTTGGGTAACAAACTCACAACAAGGAACTATTGGCAGTGAAAACTTGCCTAAAAAAAGTAACTTTCAAAAGCACACTGGCTTAGATGCTCTCACAGGTAAAAGTAACTTCGATATCTCAGAATGGATGCTGATCCATGCCATCCAATGGTTGCAAAATCGTGACGCCACTCTGGCAATGCTTTGCAAAACTTCCGTTGCCAGAAAGTTATTGAGTTACATTCATTCAAAAAAACTTAATCTCGCTAGCTGTGCAACTTACAAAATAGATGCTAAAAAGTATTTTGATGCAAATGTGGAGGCCTGTTTGTTATACTGCAAGTTTGACTTACGTTCACAAAACTACTTCTGCGATGTATTTAGCAGTTTAGAAACTTCTGATGCCCATCGAATCGGATATCACAACAATCTCCTGGTTAAAGATATACATTCTTTCAATAAATTGAGTAATCTATATGCTGTAAATTCAGCAACGAAATGGCGATCGGGCGTCAAGCATGACTGCTCGAATGTGATGGAGTTTCGGAAAATTGATAATTTGTTTGTCAATGGATTTGGAGAAGCTGTCGAGCTTGAGGAAACTTATCTATTTCCGCTCTTTAAAGGATCTGATGTTGCTCAAAATCGCATTAATGCTACCGATCGATATATCCTAGTTACTCAAAAATTCATCGGTGAATCAACCGAAAATATCAAAACTATAGCTCCTAAAACCGGACGTTATCTAGAGAAGTGCGGGCAATATCTAGATAATCGCAAAAGCAAAATTTATCAAAATAACCCTCGATTTTCGATTTTTGGAGTAGGCGATTATAGCTTCCAACCTTGGAAAATTGCGATTTGCGGGCTTTATAAAAAATTGGATTTTAGGTTAATCGGTGAAATAGCCGATAAACCTGTAGTTTTTGATGATACTGTTTACTTTCTCGGCTTTGATGACGAGGGAGTTGCACGTCAAACTTTTGAGCTTTTGAATTCACCGGCGGCAATTAACTTTTATTCAGCGATCGTATTTTGGGATGAAAAGCGCCCGATTAAATCCAGTATTTTAAATTGTCTGAATCTAGCAATGCTGGCAGATTTGGAATTTGTAACCGCCGATGCACGCAGATAAACGCAGATGGATAGAGATATAATTTATATTATCGGTAATTCTGAAAACCTATGACTCAAGCTTTACCCAAACTCGTAAACTTCGAGGAATTTGTGGAGTGGCTGCCTGAAAATTCAGCGGTACGCTACGAACTGCACAATGGAGATATTGTTGAGATGGCACAACCAGTAGGCGAACACGAGGAAGTTAAAGGGTTTCTTACAATCGAAGTTTCCTTTGAAACCAAACGGCTGGGATTGCCATACGGTATCCCCAACCAAGCGATAGTTAGGCCTCCTGAAAAAGATTCTGGTTATTTGCCTGATGTGTTGGTGCTGAATCGTGGAAATCTGGTGAACGAAACATTGTGGCAAAAACAATCTGTCCTCAGTTTGGGTGCATCGATACCTTTGGTAATTGAGGTTGTGTCAACCAATTGGCGCGATGATTACTATTTGAAATATGCTGATTATGAGGAGATGGGTATCCCTGAATATTGGATTGTAGATTATGCTGCGTTGGGTGGACGCAATTTTATTGGCAATCCCAAACAACCGACAATTTCTGTCTGTAATTTGGTTGATGGTGAATATCAAATCCTCAAGTTTCGAGAGAACGATCGCATTGTGTCCCAAACTTTTCCTGATTTGAACCTTACTGCAAATCAGATTTTTGGAGCTGGTTTAGTGTAAGCTGATATCTTGGAGATTGGGATTTTTTAACCGCTGATGCACGCAGATAAACGCAGATGAGTACACAGGAATTACTTGTTAAAAGCAAAGAAACCGGGTTTTTGACCGTTTCTGCGGGTGTAACGAAGTATTTCGCAAAAAACCCGGTTTCTGACTGCTCGTGCGTAAGCTTTATAAACGTAAAATATCGTTTACGGTTGTTGCTGAATGATTAAACCGCAGAGAACACAGAGGACACAGAGTCAGAGAATGAAACAAATGAATAATTTCGATGCCAATGGATTTGAGATCGGAACATTTTTCATAGCAATCCCCGATAGCGAATAAACACCAACATCACCGCCCACGATCCTAATGCGACTTTGACTGCAACCAGGATATTGAGCAAGGGGAGAATGCCACCGCTGAAAAGCGTGCCTAACTCTCCGTGCGGTAACTCATATCCTGACAGAGTTATAACCGACAATACAATGAAAACAAGTACCGAAACCTTCTCCAAAGTCGCGGCGTGCCAGCGCTGATAGATTTCTTGCATCCACTGCGGTGATGAGGTAATCGCCACCAAGCCGATCGCAGTTCCCCCCGCTACACCCGCCGCAAAACCGCCCCCTGGACTTAAATGCCCGCGAATTGCTAGTTCGATACCCACCAAGGCGGCAATCGTCGCTCCCAATCGCGCCAAAATAATCGATGGTTGATCGGTAAACTGATATATGGCGCAGGACGGCTTTTCGTTTGCTAGCATAAAACTTGCACCCATAATGGCGATCGTAAATACCACGACTTCAAAGATCGTGTCATACAGCCGATTTCGCAAAATGATACCGGAAACCGCATTGGGTACTCCACTATCTTGAACAACCAATTCGACGATCGAACTTTGCTGCGATAAGTCCATTGTTGGATTGGCGACTAGCAGCATTTTGACAAACAGCGCTATCCCTGATACAACGTAAACCCACTTCATCAATGCTTTTCCTCTGCGTCTGGTGTATTTACATAGGTTAGGGTTGTCCCCGGTGATGAAAGTTCGGTTTGCATGATGTCATAGACACGCCGAACTCTGATTGCGGTGTCATAAACTTGCGCTTCGCCGCTGCGTTCTAGTTCGTGTTGTGGGGAACAAGCTGCATGAACTTCTTTTTCCATCAGCGCCCGCTGTAATGCCTGTGCACTCGCATAGGGAACTAATTCCAGGCGCATATGCCGTTTCTGAAAAACTGTGCGGATGTCCTCTATCAGTTGCTTAAAATGACCTGCGGTTTTGTCGTTTGGTATAGCATCGCCCTCTGTCCCCTCTGCGATTACACCCAGACGCAGCACGAGGGATGAACGCACCGTCACTGCATAAAGTGTAATCGCCAGCAGGGTGCCCATCAAGGCTTCGGTCAATGCCACATCCGCCGCGCCTAAAATCGCGTATACCAAGGCTGCGATCGCTCCCAATACCCCCCGCAGTACCAATGCGTGGTATGGATTGACCTGAAATACCACCATACAAGCAGCTAAGGGTAGCAGAGCGACGAGTACATAAATGTAGCTATTATCGTTCATAATTAGTCCCTGTTTTGGAACAATAGGCCAACACATATCCCAGCATTGTGTTCCACATTGCTAAGCAAATAAGCGCCAGAATCAGCAGAGGCCATTTACTGGGTATTTTCAGCAGCAATCCAACGACAATCAACATTGATCCAAGCGTATCTGCTACCGAAAGACTGTGCAGTTTATACAAAACCGATCGCTTCCCAAGTAGGTAAGAAGTCCCCCAAAACCAGAAAAAAATCCCTATACCGATGCAGGTATAGCTCAATACATTTATTACGATCATGCTTCACTGATACGTTTGATTATATGTGCCAACAACATCAATCCAGCATTACCCACACTGAGGATAATCGCCGCCACCACACCGATCATCCAATCATCGCGCCAGACTGATATGACGAGAGCGATGATTGCCGTCTTCGTCGAAATACTGGCAAACGCCAACATTGTCTGCCAGATATCACGATCTTTCCATACCTCGTACATGGGTATGAGCAGAGCCAAAATCATCAAAATTAGAATCAGGTTGTTCAAGTTGTTCAATTGTGTGCCCTCCTGATTGTTTCTTCCTTAACTAAATCGGAATTGTTGATTTCTCTCTTCTCTTCCTCTGCGTTCTCTGCGTCCTCTGCGGTTAAATAATTCCGAAAAAACTTCAGCTAGCTACTAGAAGTTCGTCGCACCCGATGTACTTCATAAAAACCCTCTTCGTGATATTTTACGACAATTGTCTTAGGTGTAAAAGTGATCAGGAAGACATCTAGGAATATCAGCAAGGGCGATCGATGGTTGGGCACTTTTTCCAGGATCACATCTTCGTGCTTATGGGGACGGAGGATGAGTTCAAATGCTTCTAAATAAGCTATCGGAATCGCCATGCAGATTTTACCCAACACCCTCAACCATTCCCTCAAAGGTTCCGAGGGTACGTAGCTGCGCGGCAACAGGGCAGCAATCATGATGCCGATCGCAATATTTGCCAAACTAAAATCGGCAGTAAGTAGAAACCAGATCGTCAGTCTTAATATTAGCTGTCCAATCATTTTGGTAATGCCATCCAGAATAGTAGGAGCGAAATCAAGCTCATAAAACCGACCAAATGATCGAATTGTTCAAGCATACGTGGCAGTTTGATTGCTGTGCGTTGAAAAATTAGAAAATAGGCTAACCAACCAACGCCGATGATGGCGATCGCCTTAAGCATATTTTCCAGCGTATAAGCTTGAACATCAAAAGCATTGGCTGCAATCAGCCCGCTTAGTAACAGCAACACCGCAGGCCAAAAACCGGGTTTGACTACTGTTTGTCCGCCACGGGGTAGAAAGATGAATTTAGCAAAAGAGATTGCTGTTCCCACTGCTGCGACATTCATCCCGATCGCTGGCCAGAATCCCAAATTCTTCACCGTCAACACCTTTGCCCCAAAGCCCACCAATAAGGGAAAGCCAGAGATTGATAAGCTAGCTATGACTAAGGCAATCCAGATGTTGGTATCGATCGGCTTCTGTTTCAATTCTTTCAGATTACGAGTCGGTAACGATCCTGCAATCAGAAACAGAGACGATTTGACCAAACCGTGGGCCAGCGCATAAAACCCGCCCACGGACGGTGCAGCGAGGATAAAGCCCAACTGCGAAACCGTGTGAAAAGCCAACATCCGTTTGCTATCTTTTTCTAAAACGGCACAGAACACGCCCAGCAGCGCCGTCCCGACGCCAAATATCTGGACGATACCCCCCACCTCCTCCACCATCAGCGCACAGCGCACGAGGGGATATACCCCGGCTTTGACCACAATCCCTGACAGCAAAGCCGACACAGGCGTTTCTGATTCCGAGTGAGTTAACGGTAGCCACAACCCCGATACAAACACACCTCCCTTAACCAAGAGTCCCATAAAGATCAGAGCGATCGCCTCTGGGGGCGCTGCGCCCAAGCCGGCAAAACTAAACGAATGACTTGCCTTATAAACCAGCACGGCACCGACTAGATAAAACAGCATTGCCGTGTTGCTAATAAATAGATAGCGCAAGGCGACCCAAATCGCTCGATCGGTGCGAGGATAGGAAATCAAGAGAAACGCCGCAATGCCGCTGACCTCTAATGCCACATATAAACTGATAAAATCAGTAGAGCCAAAAGCCGCATTCAGGCTGCCGTGCACCATGAGAATCTGTGCATAAAAAAATGCCGTCTTATCTGTGGGCCAACAGTAGATAATCACCGCTGCTGTGACTAAGGCATTGGTTAAGATGAAATAGCCACTCAAGCGATCGACTAACAAAGTAACACTGAAATTATCCAGTAACTCCAGCGTCACCGCTGACGGCATAGCAAAAAGCAGGAACGCATAGGCAGCAGATACGAGCGCTCCGAATATTGCGAGATACTTATCAAGCTTCGGAATCAAATAAATACTAAACCCGACAAAAAACGGGAGTCCAATCCAGGCTAGCGTCAGGGTATTCATGGCGTGTTATCGATCTCGATTTCGTTACTTTCTAATGTCGGATTATCTCGTGCCAGCTTCATCACACTGACCAGCATTAAAGCCTGAATCGAAAAGCCGATCACGATCGCCGTTAAGATCACCGCCTGGGGCACCGGATCGGCGTAAGCGACATTTTTCCCCTTTGAAATAATTGGTGTCAGCCAGCCTGCTCGCGATGCCACCACCACGTAATAGGCTATAACCCCTGTACTCATGACATCCATACAGACGATTTTCATGATCAGGTTCTTTTTAAAGATGATACCAAAAAATCCGCAAAATACTGTCGCCAATACCAATGCTTCTAACATGGAAATTGCCTGTTGGATAAGGGGTTTTTGTTATTATATTTGAATAAAGGTATATTATTTCTAATGGGACTTAGACATTCTCTAGTCCCTCAAAGACCTGAAAAGCTGTCTAGGTAAGGAAAAGAGTTTGAGACCCCGTCAGAGCTGAAACCCTTGTCAGTTCTGGACTGTACCCCATTTAAGCTCAAATCCTTTACCTGTCTTAGTTTGCCTCCAGTTTAGACGTGATTTTGGTCTAAGTCGCGTTAGCGAATCTGTGGCCGACAACAAAGTCCGATCGTCCATCAAACCCGGTTTCAGACCACTCGTGCGTCCAGTAGTGTTCAATTTAACTGAGGCGAACGTCACTAAGTTCAATCATTCCGCAAGGCTGCGATCGGATCTAAGCGAGCGGCATTCCGAGCCGGCAATACTCCAGCTAACAACCCGACGGTAAAAGATAGCCCAAAACCTGCTGTAATCGACCATACAGAAACCACAAACGGAAATTTGAACGCTGTCGAGGCCCCAAAGGCGATCGCAATTCCCAACCCAATTCCCGCCGTTCCCCCCACCGTGGAAACTAAAATAGATTCCGCCATAAATTGAAATAGAATTGCTGCATTAGTAGCGCCTACCGCTTTGCGAATTCCGATTTCCTTAGTGCGTTCCACAACAGACACCAACATAATATTAGCAATACCGATGCCGCCAACCACCAAAGAAATTCCGGCGATCGCTCCCACCATCACCGTAAATAAACCGATCACATTGCTAAAAGTATTAACTATTTCAGCTTGATTGACAACTCGAAAATCATCCGGTTGTGGCGGATAAATATTGTGGCGCAAGCGCATGATATTTTCCACTTGAAATTGAGCATCTGCTAAATCCGCTTCGCCGGCAGTTTCCAACCAAAAACCCGAGATCGCAATCCCCGCTAAAGAATTTCTCCCCACAATCCGCGAAGACATATTTTTGAGGGGAATATACACTCGATCGTCCTGATCGGTTCCCCCTACAGACCCCTTGCTTTCCATCACTCCAATGACCTTGTAGCGGTTGCCCTGAATGCGAATGTCGGAGGATAGGGCATTAACTCCGGCTCCAAAAAGTTCGTCCCGCACCTTAGAACCGAGGACAACTACTGGCTCAGCAGCATTCAATTCATCCTCGTTAAAAAACCGTCCTTCTTGGGGTTGAATGTTCTTCACATCTGGATAGTTTAAATCCGTTCCCAAAATAGCAGTAAATGAATTTTGTCCGCCGTAAACGACTTGCACTTGGCGCTGCAAATAAGCAGAAATTGCCTTAACTGCAGGAGCTTGTTTGCCGATCGCCTTAGCGTCATCCCAAGTCAGGGTAGTAGCAGAACCGCTTCCCTGACTGACACCGCCCGATCGCGCAGCGCCCGATAACACCAACAGCACATTTGTACCCAAAGCCTTTAACTGTTCTTCAGTTGATTTTTGTACTCCCTGTCCCACCGAAGTAATGGCAATTACCGAAGATATCCCAATAATTACGCCCAGCATAGTTAAACTGGTACGCAACTTATTATTCCACAGCGCCTCTGTCGCCATGAACGCGATTTGAACGTTAGAGATTTTTTTGGTACGGGGGCGAGTCTGTAATTTCATGTTATTTGTTATTTGTGATTTGTGATTTTTTATTTGGTGGCAACTTCTAAGAATTATGCCTAAATTGACCCCTAATTTATCACCTGACGATGCAACCGGAAACCATATGATTTGTGGCACAACCCGCCGGGGGTTGAAACCCCCGTCTCATAGAAGACAGTCGGTTGAAACCGACTGAAAATTTGTCTGGTGATGCA
The DNA here is from genome assembly GCA_036704825.1 of Microcoleus sp. F8-C3. Lineage (GTDB taxonomy): Bacteria > Cyanobacteriota > Cyanobacteriia > Cyanobacteriales > Microcoleaceae > Microcoleus. The sequence goes on from JAUBSN010000142.1 coordinate 8,840, forward strand.
GCCGGAAACGATATGATTTGTGGCACGATCCGCCGGGGGTTGAAACCCCCGTCTCATAGAAGACAGTCGGTTGAAACCGACTGAAAATTCGTCTGAAACTGATGTAGATCCACTAAATCTTCAGTCCTCTTTCAGAGGACTTTCGCTATGAGACAGGGATTTCAATCCCTGTCGGACTGTCGGACTGAAAATTCCTCTGATGATGTAGCCGGAAACGATATGATTTGTGGCACGATCCGCCGGGGGTTGAAACCCCCGTCTCATAGAAGACAGTCGGTTGAAACCGACTGAAAATTCGTCTAAAACCGATGTACATCAACTAACTCTTCATTCCTCTTGAGAGGACTTTCGCTATGAGACAGGGATTTTAATCCCTGTCGGACTGTCGGACTCACTCGCGGACTAACTACTGACTGCTGACTGCTAACGCAAGCGCGTTCTGCCACCCGGTTGCAAACCGGGAATTCCCCCCGGCGATGGATTTTGGGATCTAGACCGCAATCCGGGGGGCAAACTAAGCAGCACTTTTTCATTTCCTTTCAAACCCGATCGCACTTCCGTCTTGTCATCCACAGTCATACCAGTCTTAATCGGCATAAAAGCAGGTTTGCCATCTTCTGGACTGGGAACAAAAACCCCCGTTTCCCTTTGTTGGCGGACAATTGCCGCAGTCGGAACTACCAAAACATTTTTAAGTTCACCTGCCTTAAATTCCACATTCACATTCATGCCCGATCGCAGCATTTGTCGATCGTCATTAATAATTGCCGCTTTAACCTCAAAACTTGTCACATTTTGCAGGACGATCGACTGAGGCGAAATTTGAGTGATTTTACCTGCAAAAGTCTTTCCCGCAAAAGCATCGGCTTGAATAGATGCAGCCTGGCCGATCTGAATCTGAGAAATATTAGTTTCTGCTACGTTTGCTACTAATTGATTTTTTGAAGCTAAGGACAAAATCGAAGAAGAAGTCGCCGAAGAAACCGCACTACCTGCCGTCGTGGGAGTCACAAAAGCGCCCGGATCGGCGTACTTGCGGGTGACAGTGCCGGTGAAAGGAGCCCGCAGCACAGTATCGTCGATCTGCGCTTGAACGCTTTGCAGGCTGCCTCTAGCTGCAAGAACTTGGGCGCGGGCTTGGGCGATGTCTTCGGGGCGGGAACCAGCTTCTAGCAGCGCCAAAGCTTGCTGTTTTTGTTCGACGGCGGCCTGGGCTGCTGCGATGTCTTCCGCGCGTGCGCCCGATCGCGCCAGGGCCAAAGCTTGCCGTTTTTGCTCGACGGCGGCCCGCCCCGCAGCGATTTCTTCGGGACGTGCGCCCGATCGGGCCAGGGTCAAAGCTTGCCGTTTTTGCTCCACAGCAGCCCGCGCCGCAGCGATTTCTTCGGGGCGAGTACCCGCTTGCAGCAAAGCTACAGCTTGTTCGGCTTGTCTGACTTGCGTTTGAGCTCGATCGCGCGCGGTGCGGGAGTTGTTGACAACTTGCAAAGCAATCGCCCCGGCATTATAGAGTTCCTGATTTCTCTGAAAGTCTTCCTCTGCTTGGTTTTTAGCGTATTCGGCATCTCTGAGTTTGGCGGTTGCTTGGGCGATGTCTTCAGGGCGATTCCCCTTGAGCAATTTTTGTAAATTTGCCTGTTGTTCAGCTAGCGCTGCCTCAGCTACGGCAATATCTTGGCTTCGATTGCCGTTGACCAATTTTTGCAACGCTGCCTGTTGTTCCGCTAACGCTGCCTCAGCTACAGCAATATCCTGGGTGCGATTGCCGTTGAGCAATTTTTCCAGACTTGCCTGTTGTTCAGCTAACACTGCCTTAGCCACAGCAATGTCCTGAGTTCGAGTGCCGTTGACCAATTTTTCCAGGTTTGCTTCGGCGGCTGCAAGTTGTCCGCGAGTTTGGGTAAGTTGCCCTTGGAGGTTGGAGTCGTCCATGTAGGCGAGAATCTGCCCTTGTTCAACCCTATCTCCTTCCTTGACAAGCAAACTTTTGAGCATTCCTGAAGTTTTGGGGCTGACGTTAACGGAACGTTCGGGGACAATTGTGCCGTTTGCCGAAATTGTAATCGGCAGGTTCACCCTTTCGACAGCAACGGTTTTTTCCTGGCGTCTGGTTTCGCGGCTGGATTTGACTGCGAGTTGGCTGTAAGCTGTGTAGCCTACTCCTGCAAGCAGGGAAGTGGCAAGCAGCCCGCTAACCCACGGACTCAGCTCTTTTTTAATCTGAAAGTGCTTTACTAAGTACATATAAATTAGACCTGATGGGCCTGTCTTGAATTTAGACCGATCGGGAACACAAAAGGTTCAATTGAAGTCTGACTAGGTTTTTTCGGTTGTAGCGCAGGTATCTTCGGATAATAAGGAATGAGAATTAAATAACTTCCACAAGTTTGTGGGATGGGCGTCCCGCCCGTCCAAAAAAAAAGGGCGGGACCCCCAACCCACCA
>JAUBSN010000143.1:0-4056 GCA_036704825.1 Microcoleus sp. F8-C3
TTTAGCAGGCATTCACTTTGTCTGAATATCATTATGTTATATTATACCACTATGCGTTTTAAATGCACAACAGCTTACCTGCACTTGTTGCGGCCCGGCGCAGCGTAGCAAGCGTTGACATATCCTTGCAACCAGTCCTCCGACACTTCCATTACACGGGCGATTACGGCCCTACGGTGAAGTTTCTCCAACAACAAGCGATCGATCATCGCTTTACGGTCTGGGTCAATCGGCTTCCACTGCGGATTCTCAACGAATTGACGACCACAATCACGACATTTGTAGTTTTGTTTTCCCCGGCGGGTCGTGCCGTTCTTCATGATGTCATCAGAACTACAGCTTGGGCAGAGTAGGTAAAGTTTCACGGCGCAAAAGTGAGACATATAACTCCATGCTAACAATTTTTCTCTATCCTTTACAAAATGGCACTACCCGGATTAAGTTGCTGTTTGATGCTGAATGCTGTCGGTTTCGGAATATTTATCAAATACATTAATATAGCCTTTCTCAGAAACTTGCTCAAAATGTTGGATGCGATTGCCCTTTAAAAAACAATAGTATAGGCAGGGGAACAATAGGTGTTAAATGGTTGTTCAAAAAAGCTGAAACAGCCGATTTGAAGATGAGATTTGCCTGCTTCAGGCAGCTCGAAAGCTTGTGTGCGGTTTTTTTTCGGAATCGGGGGTTTTTAAATCTGAAATATCGGCTGCATACCAGATGGCATAAAGGTTAGAGATCGAGCAAAATTTTAGAATGAAACAGCCCTGCTGTTAGGCGACATAGACCTGGTAATTTTCAACTCCCGAGTTGAAGATTTACAGCAGTTTTCATGTATGCGAGGTACACAGAGATTGTAGGTTGGGAAGCGACAATGCCGCTTCCTTGCAGCGATTGTTCGAGCGGCGAGCCTACATCATTCTGGGTGCAATCTGCTGTAAAAATTAAATGTAGTTTTCTCTGGTAAGTGAGGTAAATACAAATGCTAGACAATTCTGATAGTTAATTTTTTTGGCGTACTTCGTAATGCGATATTAAAACAAGTTATAATCGCAGTTATTACCTGAGATTACTATCTGTTTTGCTTTAAAAAAATCCCACTTTCATAATATAATCCAAACAAACCAGTTTTTCTTGAGAACTTGCTTTGCCGCAAGCCTTAGCTTATATGCTAGCTAATCCCAATCCAGAAAGACCCGTTTTTGGCATGGTAACAAATGGGGAAAATTTTATGTTTGTCAAGCTGCAAATTCAAGAAGAAGTTCCCAAGTATGAATTATCTAATGTATTTTCCCTTCTCCCTCGCGGCAACCAACTTTATGATGTATTGCATATTCTCAAACGTCTGGGACGAATTGCGAGTGAGTATTGAGAGAAAAACTATCGATCGGTATGTTGCATACAAGTAGTCGGCTGGGGCTGATAGGTAGGTAGAGGTTGTGGATGCAGTGGCAGTTGCGGTTCGGCAAAGTTGAGGGCGCGCAACAATAAAGTATTCAGGACTTACGCAGTTGGTACAGCAAGTGCGATCGCGCGCCATTTTAGCGATCAATACGATAAATGGGGAAACATTTTGAGCGAGAAAATCGCCACAATCGCTGACAGCAAAGGCGATACAGCCAACGAAGCTTCGCCGTGTGGGGGTGTAAGTTCCGGTTCGAGAATGTTTTGGCGAGATCCCTTCCTGAGCCCGCTTCTTCCGACTCGATTCTTGAATTTGTAAAGTTTTATGAAGATCGGGTAGCGTTCTGCATAAAACTAACGCCTGCTTCCAGATAGATAAGTAACGGCTGGCTTTTGAGTGTGACGGGATCTCGACCTTTAACACTCGCTGGCTGTGGGACTTGGGCATCAACAACCAAGAAACTGGGTTTTTTGCCCTGCGTTCGATCGCTATAACCGAGTCTGGGAGCAAAAACTCGGTTCCCGACTGCCTAAGTCCTCTCAACGTTTAATCCTTCATAAAAATTATTCTGATGTCTGTATCTACTTTTACCAACAAATTCTATCCGTTCAGCTTGGGTTTAAGTCCCCTAAGTGCGATCGCCCTGTCTCTGGCTCAATCTGTTCAAGCGATTAGCTTTGCTCCCACTCAAGAATCATCGTTGAACTCAGAAGCAGAAACACCGACACTCAACCGAGATGGAATTTCTCGCGATCGCACCATTCCGATATCTGAATTACCCGCAGAAGTTGCCAGGATTGTTTTATAAAATGCCTCTAAAACTTCTGTTTTACCAGTTGACAAATTGCCAAGTACCAGCGTTCGACAAGTCACGCGGTCAAATGGTTGTATGGGAGTATATCGACCGGATTCTGCCTGTACGATGGCCTTAGTTGACGGTTGGATTGTTACTGTCAAAAGCGGTCAACAAAAATGGGTTTACCACACAAATGGTTCAATAGTTTTGCAGCCCAAAGCTCGCACTACTAGACCCATTAGCGTTCGCCCATCTCCCTCTGTAATTCCACCTATATCTATGAGAGAACCCGGTTGGTGGTGGCGCGATCGCTGCCGTATTTCTAAGCCATAGCTTCGCTTCCCCCATCTTTTCCAAAACCTTTGTTTAGATCGGTAGGACTTACGCAAAACAACAGCACAAACTCTAGGGGTTCATCAAATCTTCATCAAGTCTTCATCAAGTCTTCATCAAAATATTGATTTACATGAGAGATAAAATGCCTGATAATGTAATTTATCAAAAACGCTGCTATTTCAGGAATTACCAATTAAAATCTAATTTTGTCACTCTGAGTGAAACTAAAAATCTTAAACGACAGGAAAAGTGTCAATAATGCACAATTCCTGTATTGATTTACGGCTACTTGTTTTTATAAACCTAAGTTTATTAATGGGAGTGTAAAATGTCCAATATTCAAATCGGTAGCCTCAATGATAACTATTTATCAATCGGTTCTACGGATAACGCCGATCCTACAGATAGCTATTTTTTTAATCTCCCCATGATGGGTAGCGCCCGAATCTCTGCTGAAGGTTTTAGCGGCGATATCAATATGGAACTGCAGAATAAAGAAGGGAAGGTCATCAAAAATATTTCAACCAGCGACACAAAGACAGGAATTATTAACATCGATAATTTAGGGGCAGCCGATTATATTTTAAAGATTTCTCCTGTCACAGGCTACACAAATTATCAAGTAAGTATAACTCCAAATGGTAAAGTCGATCCGTTAACTGGCATAGGGGTTGACTCTGGATTCTTTGTTACAGATGAAAAAGGTAAAGTCGGCTTTGATTTCCTGAACGATAGCGGTAGATATCAAGGTGAAGTAGCTATTTTCAGCCTCAATGGCATGGAGAATTTTACTTCATCTGCTAGGGAATTTACTAGGGAAGCTGCCAAGCGAGCGCTGAGTAATTCCGTATTAGGTCATATCGCGATTTCTGAATCGACAGAGGGTGCAAATCCCTTATTTAGGGGTACTTTGGGAGAAGAAAATTATAATAATGAGCCATATAAGGGCGTAAAGACATTTGACATGGCTCCCGGCAATACTTTTGCTGTGATGTTGGTGCCAAATGGTAAAGTACAAGAGATTTTTGACAATCCTGACATTGGTGGAGATAAGCGTCCGCTGTTTTCATTATCTAGTCTCAACCCAAATGATGCTTGGCTGTACGGTCAAATATCGGATGTTACTGGTGCTGGCAAGGTATTTTCTATAGAAGATCGGCGGGTTGATATGGGTTCGGACGGGGACTATCAGGATGTCATTTTTAAGCTGACGGGTGCCACGGGGAAAGCGGTATTTTTGCAAGAAGTAATTAATCCAGATAAGGATTGGACTACTTCTGAAGGCGGGAAGAAATTAATCGATTTTATTAATTCAACCGCACCAAAAAATACAGCACCTAAAGACTTGCAATTTGATGTTTTAATTGCTTATACAGTAGGGGAAGAAATCAGCTTTACGGGCGGTAAAGTTTACGATACAGATGGTGTTGGCGACCTCAAAAAAATAGAAATTTCTCAAAGAAAGGAAGGCGGAGAATGGGTGAAGGTTAACAATGTTGAAACTTTCACGGCAGACAGTCAA
>JAUBSN010000143.1:4156-11199 GCA_036704825.1 Microcoleus sp. F8-C3
TGGGGAACTTTTAGCTACTCCCTATCAGAACAGTTAAGTGCAGGGAACTACGAGGTAAAGGCGATCGCCCACGATGCTGCCGGCGATACTAGCGACACGCTAATCAAAAGCTTTACTGTCACAGATGCTGCGCCAACTCCAACGCCAACTCCAACGCCAACTCCGACTCCGACTCCGACTCCGACTCCAACACCAACGCCAACACCAACTCCGATTAACCGATCGCCAGAAAATTTGCACTTTAGCCTGTCGGCTACTTATAAACCCAATGAGGAAATTGAGTTAACAAGTGCCAAAGTATTTGATGAAAATGGAGCCGATAATTTAGCCAAAGTAGATTTATGGTTGCAGAAAGAAGGGGGAGAATGGACAGATATTAGTGACGTTACTTCTTTTACTCCCGACAGTGCTGACGATCGCTGGGCAACGTTCAATTACACTTTGAATGGGTTGGCTGCGGGTAAATACAAATTCAGGGGTATCGCCTACGATAAATCCGGTGCAGCAAGCACTGAAGTCATGTCGAACTTCTCGATTAATACTGCGCCGAGCGATTTACAATATAGAATATATCCGCTCTATACAACTGGAGAAAAACTTAGCTTCAGCGGTGCTAAGGTTGCGGATGCTGAAGGCGTGAGCGACATCGATCGAGTAGATTTTTGGTTGCAGAAAGAAGGGGGCGAAAGAATTGAGATTGCGAATGATGTAACTCAGTTTGAGAGCGATAGTGATGGTGTGGGTAGATTTAAATTTAGTTACGATTTAAGCCAATTAACACCAGGTCGCTATCAATTAAAAGCGATCGCCTATGACAAATCCGGTGGTGCTAGCGAAGTCGCGACCGAACAATTTGCCCTCATTACTAATCCCGGTGAAAGCGGGCTTTCCGATGATGTCAAGTTGGCGATCGTCGGTGCTGCAAATCTCGACAGCTACCCGCCAGAAGCTTTAGCGGAAACAAAGGAGTGGGTTGTTTGGCTCACACCCGGACAGTCTTCCGAACAATTAGCAGCTAGCGTTGGTGCGATCGATCGAGGAGATACCGGTCACATTCCCAACACTTTTATCTGGGAATTTCCAGAGGGAACCGATCCGAAAGAGGTGGTGGCTCAGCTAGCAACAATTGCAGGATTAGAATATGCTTACCCGCAGGTGCCCGTTAGTTTGAGGTTGTTGCACGAACCGCAGGAAACTTTATACAGCGATCAGTGGAATTTACGGAATGCAAATCTCCCCGCTGCTTGGGACGTGGTTAATCCTGCTACTTCCCAAACTGTGCGGGGGAGGGGTGTAACTATTGGGATTGTTGATGATGGTTTGCTATACAATCACCCGGATTTAAGAAGTCGGTATAACCCTGCTTTGAGTTGGGATTTTACAGATCGAGATAGCGATCCGTCGCCAACATCCACAACTAGCTTTGTCGCGGATCTTTCCGATGTCGAAGTTGATAGTTGGAACAGTATATCCTTCCCTATGCCCGTGAATTTGACAGGAATGGTGACAGGTGTTAATGCTAGCTTCGATTTAAGTCAATCTCTGCCATCTAATTTGCCCAAACCTGAAGAGTTGGAAGTATTTCTGTACAGTCCCAATGCAGATAAGTTCAATGTTTTACATCGGCGCGCTGGTTCTCGTACAATATTGTGGTGGCCGGGTAGGGATGATTTGAAATTCTTGCAAAAAGTAAAAATTAATTTTAGCAAAGATAGCTTCCAAAGTTTCAATCTGAATCAATTTTATGGGAGTTATGCGGGTGGGGATTGGCAATTAGAAATTAAGAATCCCAATCCTGATGAGTATGATGAGGACGAAATGCTCCAGCTTAGTGAAGAACTTCTGAAACGCTGGACATTACAAATTAACACTGCTAACCCTCACGGAACAGCAGTTGCAGGGATTGCAGCAGCCAGTGAAAACGGTAGAGGGATTATGGGTGTGGCTCCTGAAGCGAAATTAGCAGGGCTGCGACTATTTGGTAACACAGATCCGCTCAATTACGAGGTTGACCCCTTGGGAAAACAGGTTGCTGATGCTTTGTTCGATCCTCGGAAGCAACCAGGGCAACTCAATCGCAACCAGTCGATCGATATTTTTAATAACAGTTGGGGTCCGAAATACATGAAGCGGCAACCTTTAGCTCTGTACGCCTTGGAAAGTGGAGTTACCAAAGGTCGAAATGGGCTGGGAAATATCTATGTATTTGCTGGTGGCAATGAGGGGAATTTCTACGGAAATGTCAACTATAACAGTTTTGCAAGTTCCCGCCACGCGATCGCCGTAGGTGCGATCGATCGAGCAGGAAATCACGCCACTTACAGTACGCCCGGATCGGCAATTTTAGTTTCAGCAGCCTCCGACAGCAACGATCCCAATAGCTCGCAAGGGATTACCACAACAGATATTTTTGGAAATGGGCCAGGTGGCTATGCTAACGATTTTGGCGGGACTTCTGCGGCTGCGCCTGTAGTTTCTGGAGTGAATGCTTTGATGTTGGAAGCGAATCCTAACTTAACGAGCCGCGATGTCGAACATATTTTGGTCAAGACGGCTAAGAAAAACGATCCAAATGGCATAGATGCGGTAGGGAAACCAAAATGGGTGCAGAATAAAGCGGGACTTTTGGTGAGTTATGAGTATGGCTTTGGGGCTGTCGATGCCGCCGCTGCAGCGAATGCTGCTGTTAATTGGACGCCAGTCGGAAAAGAAGTTAAAGTAACTTCTAACTTGCAGAATGTAATTAAAGTAATTCCTGATGGCAACGCAACAGGAATAGAAGCGAAGGCTGCAATTTCCCAAAATATTATTATTGAGAAAGCCGAAGTAGTTCTTAATGCAAATCATGCGTACTGGGGCGACTTAACAGTAAAACTCATCTCGCCAGATGGCACAGAATCAATTTTGGCAAATACCATCCCTGACATCCCTAATTCCAACAATAGCGACAAGCTTGAGCCAGATTCTCCTCAATGGAGGTTTACTTCTGTCCGACACTGGGGCGAGTTATCAAAGGGTGAATGGAAGCTGCAAGTTATTGATAAGAACGGCAACCAATTTAAAGGAGATTGGAATACTTGGCAACTCAATCTTTACGGATTGGAACTAGATGAGTCTCCCAATGTTGTTACCAATACGAAAGATAGCGGTCCGGGTAGTTTGCGGGAGGTTTTGACTTGGGCAAATAGCAGCCCTGGCAAGGATACTGTTCTTTTCAAGATTCCGAGTACCGATTCGGGCTACAATACCAGCAACAATGCTTTTACCATTCGACCGCTATCACCACTGCCACGGATTACTGATTCAGTAATTATTGATGGAACGAGTCAGCCGGGATATTCAAATCGTCCAGTCATTGAATTAAATGGCAGTAATTTAGGTTTAGTTGATGGTATATATCTTACTGCTGGTAACAGTACGGTAAGAGGACTAGCTATCAACAGTTTTGGTGTTAATGCTATCCGGTTGAGTGATAAGGGTAACAATATTATTGAAGGCAACTTCATTGGTACAGATGTAACTGGTACTCAAGCTTTACCTAACGGCTATAGTGGGATATCCGTTTGGACAGCTAATAATATTATTGGTGGTAAAACGGTTGGTTCTCGAAACATCATATCTGGAAATCAGAACGATGGGATTTACATTGAGGGGCCAAATGCCAATAACAACCTCATTGAAGGCAACTATATCGGTAGCGATATCACCGGCACTAAATCTTTAGGCAATACAAATAGTGGTATTTCTCTTAGGAATGCACCTAATAACACGGTTGGTGGTACAAATATTGAGGCGGGGAATTTGATCTTTGGTAACGTTAGAAATGGTATCTTTGTTACTGGTTCTGGTGCAACTGGCAATGCTATTTTATCTAATTCCATTGGGTCGAATAATTTGCTGGGAATTGATTTGGGAAATAATGGAGTGACAGCAAATGATTTAGGAGATAGCGACACGGGTATTAACAACTTCCAGAATTTCCCCGAGCTGACTTCCGCTATCTCTAACGGTGGGAATACGACAGTTAAAGGGAATATAAATAGCACTCCCAACACTACATTCAGAGTAGAGTTCTTCTCTAACAAGGTTTTAGATGACTCTGGTTTTGGTGGTGGTGAATTTGGTAGTGGTGGTTATGGCGGTGGCGGTTATGGAGAAGGAGAGAAGTTCCTTGGGTTCCAGAATGTAACGACTGATAGTAGTGGCAATGCTAATTTCGATGTCAATTTACCGCTAGGTGTTCTCATCGGTCAATTTATTACTGCTACTGCCACTGACCCGAATAATAACACTTCTGAGTTTTCTCAAGGAATTGTAATTGAGCCACAACCTGGTTCAGGTGCAATTGGCATTGTTGATATTATAGTGACACCTATTGATTAACTACCGCTTTTTAGATATTCCCCGTGAGTTATAAAACAGCACAAGCCAAAATATTCAGTATCCTATTTTACATTTGTGGCTTTCCGATGTTAGCGATCGCCCAAATTGTCCCCGATGCCACTCTACCCAACAATTCCACCGTCACCTCAGACGGCAACACCTTCACCATTGAAGGCGGCACAGAAGCGGGTCGCAACCTGTTCCACAGCTTTCGCGAGTTTTCCGTCCCCACAGGCGGTACAGCATTTTTTAACAACATTGATACAGTTCAAAATATCTTCACTCGCGTCACAGGCGGGTCAATTTCTAACATTGACGGCATAATCCAAGCTAATGGCACTGCTAACTTATTTCTCCTCAATCCCAACGGGATTATTTTTGGCCCGAATGCCAGCCTGAATATCGGCGGCTCGTTTCTAGGTACTACAGCTAATAGCATCAACTTCGCTGACGGCACCTCATTCAGTGCCACCAATCCTCAAACAACTCCCCTACTAACTATCAGCATTCCCACTAGCTTGCAATTTGGCCCGAATCCCGGTCAAATAATTGTCGATCGACCTGCTGCAGTTTCTGCTTTTGAAGACAGCGGCGAAGGAAATCAGAACTCCGCAGGCTTAGAAGTTTTACCCGGTCAAACTTTAGCGCTAGTGGGTGGCGACATAGCGCTTCCCGGCGGCATTTTGACAGCACCGGGAGGAAGGATTGAACTTGGTAGCGTTGCTGGCAATAGCTCAGTCAGCCTTACCCTCAACGACTCTGGTTTCGCACTCGGATATGCAGGCGTCCAGAACTTCCAAGATATTCAACTGTCACAGGGCGCTGTTGTAAGTGCTAGCGGTGAAGGTGGCGGCACTATTCAAGTACAGGGGCGACGGGTGGTGCTGACGGAGGACTCAGGAATTCTCTCTGAGACTTTCGGTAGCCAAGATGGAGGTACTGTCTCTATCCAAGCAGCACAGTTCATCGCTGAAGGTGGTGGTTATGTAGATACGACTACCTACGGGACTGGGAGAGGGGGTAATTTATCAGTCACGGCGACAGATTCCATAGAATTGAGTGGAACTAATCCTGATGGTACTTTGCCCAGCGGTTTCTTTGCTCAAGTCGATCTACAGGAAGGGCAAACTGCACCAACTACGGGAAATGCAGGAGATTTAACGATCGCCACCGATCGATTAATTTTGCGAGATGGGGCACAGATAAACTCAAATACTTTTTCTCAGGGTTCGGGGGGAAGATTAACTGTCACTGCTTCGGAGTCTGTAGAGGTAATTGGGCAGATGGCAGATGGTCAAATTTCTAGCGCTTTGCTAACTCAAACTGAGCCAGATTCTTCTGGCAATGCCCGAGATTTAACAATTTCAACCAGGCAGTTGACCCTGCGAGATGGAGGTGAAATTTCATCTTCCACCAAGGGTCCGGGGAATGCAGGCAATATACTCATTCAAGCGTCCGAGCAGTTGATTGTTCAAGATGTGGCTGGAGTATCAACTCTCACTTCAAGTAATGGGCGCGGTGGCAACATCACCATTGAAACAGGACGCTTAATCGCTCAAAATGGCGGTCAGGTATCAGCAACAACTCAAGGCAGCGGGCAAGCAGGGACTTTAACTGTCAATGCCAGAGAATCTATCGAACTCGCCGGAACGCGCATAGATGGGTTTCCCAGCGGCTTGTTCACCCAGTCTACAGGGTTAGCAACTGACTCTGATGCTGGCAATGCAGATAACTTGACAGTAACAACCAGGCAGTTAACGGTGCGGGATGGAGCCGCGATATCAGCAGACACTTTTGCGGGTGGAAGGGGAGGTTCTCTTACAGTCAATGCCTCAGAGTCTATTGAAGTAACCGGGACTTCCGGTATCGTGCCAGCAGAGGTTTCTCCCTTAGTCAGGGCGGACGGGCGTTTGCCCAGCCGTTTGACAGCAGTGACAACGGGCAGCGGAGCAGCAGGGAGTGTAACGATCGATACAGGACTGCTAAGGGTAGGCGATGGGGCAAGTGTTGCTGTAGATGGCAGCAGGGGTACGGGCTCAGCCGGCAACCTGGAGGTAACAGCCAGCAACATCCGACTGGACAGAGGAACCATTACCGCAGAAACTAGATCCGGTGACTTCGGCAATATCAACCTCCAAGCGTCCAACTACTTACTGATGCGCGACAACAGCAACATTACCGTCACCGCCAGCGGCGATGCTAGGGGCGGCAATATCAACATCAATGCCAGAGCCTTAATTGCCGGTATCAACAGCGACATCACCGCCAATGCAGTCAACCGGGAAGCCGGCCGCGTGGAAATTACCGCCCCAGAAGGCATTTTCGGAGCCAGATCGCGCCGCGAAGCAAATCCCGCAGCCAACCTCACCAGCGACATTACTGCTACCTCCCTGGCCGGCCCGCAACTCGACGGCGAGGTGCTCCTCAACACTCCTGATGCTGACCCCACCCAGGGAGCCGTTCAGTTACCAGATAGATTGGTAAATCCCGATGCGATCGCCCAAATTTGTCCCGCCCAACGGCGGCCGGGAGAGGACAGAACTTTTACCAGAACCGGGCGCGGCTTGCCTGCCAATCCGGGGGCATTGGTAACAAGTTAAGCCTGTATGGCAGTTGTCAAGGGGGTTTGAGAAGATATCTCAAAGAAATATCGATCGGAG
>JAUBSN010000144.1:0-11162 GCA_036704825.1 Microcoleus sp. F8-C3
GCGCTTGGTCTCTGACGATTCACTTTTACCCCCTCACTGCGTGTATGTGCCAGTTGGGGGTGCGGAATGTGGGTTATTAGCAGGTATTGTTGGCTCACTGGCCCCTACAAAAATTGCGGTCGCTCGACCGGACTTGATATGACTCCACAAAATGCCATGACTTATCTAATTTCTGCACCTTCACAAGAAACACGCCTGGAGACTCAAACGGTTTTCTACCCAACTCTACGGCAATTAGTACGCTTGTTGCCTATGGATCGCAAACGGGTAGTGGAGTATGTCCAGAAAGAAGCGAAGCACAATCCATTTTTAATCAACACTCCTGATTCACCTGCCCAGTCGGGAGGACGCGAAGCTTTGTTAGAGGATGTTTTACCGGATTGGTATCATCCTCCAGCCCCAGGATTGAGTCTTCAGGAGCATCTTTACGGACAAATATCAGCTCTATCATTACCGCAAAAACGAAGCGATGCTCTGATTTATCTGACTCAATGGCTCTCTCCCTCTGGCTATTTGGAAGGAAGTGCAGAAAGTTGGGCAGCGGGTACTGTTTGGAGTCCACAAGAACTAGAAGCTGCCCGGTCAGTTCTCCAAAGTTTAGACCCTCCAGGAATCGGAGCGCGATCGCTGCGAGAATGTCTGTTGTTGCAACTTAAAGACCAACCTCAAACTCTAGCTTTTTTATTAGTTCAATACTATTTAGAAGCGCTAGCAAATTGTACGGGTAGTTCTTTAGAAGCAAAGCAAAATCGTGAAGCATTGCTGCAAAATCTGCATCAAAATTCCCAAGTTTCTCTTGACACTAACATTGAAACACTCACCGCTGCCATAAGTCAAGTTCAGGAATTAGAACCCCGTCCGGCTAGAAGCTTCGGTCAGACAAATGTTCCTATTGTCACCCCCGATCTGAAAGCCGAACCTCGATCGGGACACGGCTGGCAAGTTTCCCCAATCTATGAGGTTAATCAGCGCTTTTGTCTGAATGGCGAAGCCATTGAACTGTTAGCGAAATCAAACAAACGTTCCAGAGATACCCAACGGCTGGAAGTCTTATTGCAAAAAGCTAAGAACTTACTCGCAGCTTTGAACCAATGGCAGGAAAATATTCTCAAAGTCGGTCAATTTTTAGTCGAGCGCCAGCAACCCTTTTTAAACAGCCGGAATCAATTAGATTTAGTGCCAACCCCTCAGCAACTTGTGGCTCAAACGGTGGGACTTTCTAACGCTACAGTGAGCCGGATTGTCCGGGGACGGTATCTGTTAATTTGCGATCGACAAAATCAAACAATTCCATTGGCATCGCTTTGCGTTTCTGTGCGGGTAGGGGGACGGACGCCTCAACAAGTTCAGCAACTGCTGGTGCAACTGATTCAGGAAGAATCGCCGACTAATCCTTACACTGATGAACAGTTAGCTCACCTGCTAGGGATACGATTTGGTCTGCCTATTGCTCGGAGAACAGTCACTAAGTATCGCAAACTACTGAGTTTGGAATCATCCCACCGCCGAGAGACTGCTTCAGGAATTACGCAAAAAGTGGTTTGACGCGCGAATTATAGGCGTAAGGTGCTATGAGGGCCCGGCGCCGCTTACATAATGGCAGTTCTGCGATCGCCAACTGTGATTAAAGAAGTAAGGTGAGTTTTTTCCAGTTTCTATTCTGCCTTATTCTAGCGGTTCTCAAGTCGTGGGATTTTCCCGAATCGGTTTAATAAAACGGTTGTTCTCCCGCACAAAACAATTTCCCTTATCCGTTGAAATCGGCAGCCAAGGTTTACCATGAGAGTCAGCAATCATAATGTGATTAGCATTATTTCCCGTCACAGCTTCCAAGCGTTCTCCCGCCGAAAAATAGTTACCGCAGACCACTGCGAAACCTTGTGTTTATTCCTTGCAAACAACTCAGCGGGCGCATTAACATCCTCTACAAAAACCGATCAAAATCGCTGAGCCATGCGGCAATTTAAACCTTGAGAATCCGAGTCAACAACCAACCAATTCACCTGCCTGTTCCCCCGCTGTCTTGCAGGTGGCACCCGATAATCACCTTGCTAGTTAGCAACAGGTATAGAAACGGCTAAATTAAGCCCCGCTCATCAAATTCAAGCAATTGCCAGAGCAACACTTGTAATTTCTGCTTTCATGGCTACAAAACACAGTTTTACTTTAGCTAATTACAATTTTATAGCGCCTGCCAGCTCCCCGTCACTCTGGCATCCCACCTCCGACAGTTCCCGCAACTCATTAAGAATGTGTTATAAATATTGAGATTCATTAAGAAATATTTCTCAAATGCTCATTTCCCCGTCCGGCGTCAGCAAACTCAAAGAATCTTTAAAAGAAAAAGTATTCTTTGGGAATGAGCCAACCCCCGAACTCATAGCCATCTTACTGATTTACTTCGTCCAAGGTATTCTCGGACTAGCCCGCTTAGCCGTCAGCTTTTTTCTCAAAGACGAACTGGGCATGAGTCCCGCCGAAGTCTCGGCAATGCTGGGCGTCGTCGCCCTGCCTTGGACGATCAAACCATTGTTCGGCTTCATGTCGGACGGGTTGCCAATATTCGGCTACCGCAGGCGCCCTTACATCGTTCTCTCCGGGCTGCTGGGAACTTCAGCATGGCTAGCCCTGGCAACAATTGTACACACGCCGCTTGCAGCTACAGGGGCGATCGCCCTGAGTTCCCTCTCCGCCGCCGTCAGCGACGTAATCGCCGACTCCCTGGTAGTCGAAAGGGCGAGAAAAGAATCCGTTTCCGACGCCGGTTCCCTGCAATCATTGTCTTGGGGCGCTACAGCCCTCGGCGGATTAATTACCGCCTACCTCAGCGGTTCCCTGCTGCAACACTTCAGCACCCAGACTATCTTTTTAATCTGTGCATCTTTCCCGCTAATTGTATCAGCAACAGCTTGGTTAATTGCCGAAGAAAAAACCACCAAAAGAACCGGCTTTGAAACAGTCAAAGACCAACTAAAACAACTGCGACAAGCTGTTACCCAAAAAACAATTTGGCTGCCCACCGCCTTTCTCTTCCTCTTGCAAGCCACCCCAAGCTCAGAGGCCGCCTTCTTCTTTTTCACCACCAACGAATTAGGCTTTCCACCAGAATTTCTCGGCCAAGTGCGCCTCGTTACCAGCATTGCCTCGCTCACCGGCGTCTGGCTGTTTCAGCGCTTCCTCAAAACAGTTCCATTTCGAGTAATTTTTGGCTGGTCAACAGTCATTGCGGCTGCTTTGGGCATGACTACTTTATTATTAGTAACTCATGCCAACCGAGCTTTAGGAATTGACGATCGATGGTTCAGCATCGGAGACAGCCTGATCCTGACAGTAATCGGACAAATTGCTTATATGCCGCTGCTGGTACTCTCCGCCCGCTTGTGTCCCCCAGGGGTCGAAGCAACTTTATTTGCGCTGCTGATGTCAATCACAAATTTAGCAGGAATTTTGTCCAACGAAGGCGGTGCAGTTTTGACCCACTTCCTAGGAATTACCGATCGCAATTTCGATAACCTCTGGCTGCTAATCATCATCACAAACCTGTCCACACTTCTGCCCCTACTGTTCTTAAACTGGCTGCCCGCAGACAGTACAGAAAGCGGCGATCCAAACTATCAAAATTCTCTCCCCGTATTAGAACCAGAACTGGGCATTTCCAAACCACGCGGACAGCATTTTATGCCCGAATACTTTCCCGACTTAGTACCCACAGTAAGGCCACAAAGGCGCACTGTAGAGAGCAAATAAAAGCAGGCATAAACGGATATTGACACGGATACACGGATGAATTTAACTGTGTTTCCCAAGTCTGGGAATTTCCTTCTCTCTGCGCCCTCTGTGTTCTCTGCGGTTAAATCAATAAAAGCTTATTAAACCCATGCAAAAATTACAGATTTCCCAACCTCAAACAGCAGCCAAAAAATCATCATACGATCGCACAGACTGGCAGCGCGGCTACGAATCCCAACCCAACGAATCCGACTACTGGATTGACGACATAGAAGGCGAAATCCCCGCCGGCTTGCAAGGCACATTCTTTCGCAACGGGCCCGGATTGTTGGATGTCAACGGCCAGCGCATCCACCACCCGTTTGACGGCGACGGGATGGTTTGTGCGATCGTAATATCCGAAGGTCGCGCCCATTTCCGCAACCGATTCGTCCGCACAGAAGGCTATCTCGCCGAACAAAAAGCCGGAAAAATCCTCCACCGAGGCGTTTTCGGCACACAAAAGCCAGGGGGTTGGCTAGCCAACATCTTTGATGTCAAAATCAAAAACATTGCCAACACCAACATCATTTATTGGGGCGACAAACTGCTAGCACTTTGGGAAGCAGCAGAACCCTACAGACTCGACCCCCGCACCCTAGAAACACTCGGCTTAGATACCCTAGACGGCATCTTGGAACCCGGTGAAGCCTTCGCGGCCCACCCCAGAATTGAAAAAGGGAAAAATGGCAAAGGAGACAGATTAATCAACTTTTCCGTCAAGCCAGGTTTGTCGAGTACCATCACGATTTACGAACTCGACGAAAGCGGCAAACTTTTGCAGCGTCACGCCCATGCAATACCGGGTTTTGCCTTCCTGCACGACATGGTAATTACCCCCAATTACTGCATATTCTTCCAAAATCCCGTCAGCTTCAATCCCCTGCTTTTCGTGTTAGGATTTCGGAGTGCATCCCAGTGCATTCAATTTTCGCCAAACAAGCCAACGCAAGCAATTTTAATTCCCCGCAACGGCACTGACGAGGTAAAGATATTGGAAACTGAACCTTGTTTTGTCTTCCACCACTGCAACGCCTGGGAAGAAGGAGGCGAAGTTTTTGTAGATTCAGTTTGTTACGAATCATTTCCCACGGTAGAGGCGGACGGAGATTTTCGCGAGGTTGATTTTGACAGCGTTCCTGCGGGCGAATTGTGGCGGTTTAAGTTAAATTTGCAAGAGGAAACCGTGCAGCATCAAGTTGTTGAAACTAGGTGCTGCGAGTTTCCAACTTTGCATCCGAATAAAGTCGGACAACCTTACCGATATCTTTACATCGGTGCTGCTGATGCGCCCACCGGAAATGCTCCTTTGCAAGCTATCCTCAAAATGGATTTCGTGACTGGTGAAAGGCAAATTTGGAGTGCCGCACCGCGCGGTTTTGCGGGGGAACCAGTATTTGTTCCCCGTCCCGATGCTGTTGCGGAGGATGACGGCTGGCTGCTGCTTTTAATGTATGATGCAGCTAATCATCGATCGACCTTAGTGATTTTAGATGCTCGCGACATCACCAAAGGCCCTGTAGCGCGCTTGCATTTAAAACAGCACATTCCCTACGGTTTGCACGGCTGTTTTACGCCAAATGTACTGCTTCCTATCGGTTTGTAGTTGCCCGTTGATTCACCTGGTTCTTGCGTCGATGATCGCCACAGCCCGCCGGGGGTTGAAAACCCCGGCTCACAGCGAAAGTCCTCTAAAAGAGGACTAAAACCAACATTTATTATCGATCGAGTTTCTTTAGTCGGTTTTAACCGACTGTCTTCTATGAGACAGGGGTTTTAACCCCTGACGGACTGACGGACTGGCGGACTGGCAGACTGCGGGAAATACTAACAACAAATCAAACGATAAAATATCCATAATAAATGCAAACAGTCAACAAAAAATCTCTCAAAAAAATACTTATTTTAATTAGCAGTATCGTCGTATTTTTTACAATTATCTTATCTATTTACTCTCACAACGCTAACGCCCAAGAGCCTTACAACCCATCTCCCGAAAGCACTGTAGCGTCCAAAGGCTTGGTTGAGGTCAAAATGACGCTAATTGCCGTCGATCCCATTAAAAACGAATTAGAAGCCCGCTTGCAGTTTGAACTCAAAGGTATTTATAAAAAAGGGCCAACTTACCCGGCTCAAGACTTGTTAATGACAGTTAACGGCGCAAATGTACAGGATTCGGAAATTACCTTTAAAGAAGGCAAACCGATGATTGTCCCTGCATTGAAGTTTAACTTAGTCAAAGGAAAAATTAACAATTACCCCTTTGACAGGCACATTGCTAAAGTAGCTATTTCGATCGACCCGCTGCCTTCGATTGGTAAAAAATTTGCTCCATTTGAACTGAATCCCGTGCCGCTGGAATTTAATTTTCATGCCGATGTTCCAGGTTTCGACATCAGTTACAAGCCGATGGAAGAGAATTCATCTATCTTTATTTATATCGATGTTTATGCAACTCGATCGCTCCCAGTGAAATTCTTTGCGTTAGTGATTATTGTCATCATGTGGGTGCTGTCAATTATGGCGCTTTTGCTAGCCTTAAAAGTGATGAAATCCGGCAAGGTACCGGAAGTGGGAATGCTGAGTTGGACTGTAGTGATGCTGTTTGCTTTTCCCGCTATTCGCAACGCTCAACCGGGGGTGCCTCCGGTGGGAACTGCCAGCGATTTCCTTTCGTTTTTTTGGACGGAAATTATAGTTGTGGTGGCGTTGGTGATTATCGGTAGCTGTTGGTTGAAGCGGTATCATTCACCAATTGAATGATTTGAGATTTGAGATTTGAGATTTGAGATTTAAATAGCCCTGAGATAAATCAGGGAGTTTTTACCCTGGATACTTTCAACTAACAGCAAACATTCACAAGTCAACGGGAGCATCTCAATGAAAGCAGCCCTCCGCTTGAAATTGGAGCTAGGAGTCAGGAGTCAGGAGTCAGGAGGAAAGAGTCAGAAGGAAGAAGGAAAAAGTCAGAAGGCAGGAGCCAGAATAAGTGTTTTTACAAATATGAGATGCTCCCAAGTCAACAGCCAACCGTCAACAATTAACTAAATTCAAAGATTCACTTTTTGAATTCCAAATTTTCAATATCTTTCGTCGGTACTCCCAAACCTCGCAAAATAGTAAAAGCCATAATTCGATACCCCGACTGATTTGGGTGAACTCCATCTGCGGCCAACAAATTCAGAGTCTTGCCCGCGTGCTTTTGATACGTGCCGATAACTTCCCGAAAAGGCGCATTCAAATCAATAAACAAGCACTGATTCTCTAACGCAATTTCTCGCATAGCGGCAATATACTCTTGCAACCTGAGATTTTCTGGGCCGTCGAGAATCTCGCCGATAGGAGTAGGAGAAAGCAGTACAACTCGAATTCCTGCAGCTTTTGCCGCCAGCACCATTTGAGTTATTTTATCCCGATATTCTGCCAGCGGCACTCCCGCGGGCAAGTTGCCTTCGGGATAAAACTGATTTTTTGGGAAGTTGAAGAAAGCGTGCCAAACGTCGTTGACTCCGACATTAATCATCACTAAATCTGGCTTTTGGTCGATCGCATCTTTCTGGAAGCGCGCTTGCATATCAGTCGCCTTGTTACCGCCGATCCCGGCGTTGACGATTTCGATTGTGCGATCGGGATAAAGGGCATTCAGATAGCGTTCCAGCAGCCAAACGTAACCTCCGGGGTATTTCCCGGCCTCGGTGATGCTGTCGCCCACTATCACAATTTTGCGCCGGCCTGCGAGCAAGTTCTGGATTTCTGATGCCGGCGTTGCTTGGGATACGGATTCTTTAAACACGGGAATTAAGGAGTGAGGAAGGTTGAAGGCGATAACAGCAGCAATTACGGCGATGGCAACTCTAATTAAAACTTGCCTCAGCCGGAGTTTGGGACGGGGCGATTCCCTACCCTTCGGAAAGCCCTGCGGGGAAGGGGATAGCTTCGCTTGACGTACTTTTGCAGACATAAGGTAGAACTAAGAATAAAAAAGACCCTATTTGATGCGCGTCCTCACTTTAATCCTAGATTTTAGCCTGAGTTTTCTGAGAGTGAGCCATCAATTTTGCTATCGTTGCAAACAATCCTGGACTTGGGCGCGAGACGTTAGGCGATATCAGTCGAGTTGTTATCAGTCGAACGCTGAGAAATGACCCTGATTGCAGGTTTGAGCGTTTAGTATTGCAGGTAGCTAAATATCCCTCCTAGTTGGTTTAAACTTTTGCACAAAATTCATCCACCGCTGAACCTTAGAACCGGTGATGTCTAAAATCGGAATAGAATAGACATCTGATTCAGGAGGGCCGCCCTCGGTATCTTTGGCAATGCTTGTGCGTTCTGGCTTGCCTAAGCCGTAGGTTGAAGCCGTTTCGCTAGCTAAACTACAGGGAATTCTAAAGTTTCCCATGCGAATACTTCCATTAGCTGCTGAATAAACCCATTCATAACCGGAAACGCCTCTAAACTGCTGGCACAAAAAATGGGAAGTTTCAAACATTTTGGCAAGATGAACATCGTAGAAACGAAGCTTGCCACCGTAAGCCGGTTGAGTTGTATCTCGATTGGGTGCAGTAAGTTGCATGAGGACAAAGCCTCCCCTAGCTTCTGTCCCACTATACCCAATGCTCAGCGGCACCTGGGTGGTATTTTGAGCCTGGATGATGTTAACCTGTTGAGTAAATTTAGCGCTGTCAGCCTCAACTCTAGGTTCGCTACCCGAGTAAGTAGGAGCAGAAAAAGCGAGGTTTGCAGGCAGTAATACAATCGCACAGGTCATTTGTTTTGCCAAATTGTGGCGCTCTGCTTTTTTGGCGATCGCGTATGTTTTACTCAGCACAGTGCGATCGGAGGTGATTGGTGTGCGATCGAGTTGGGGTTTTGGAAGTGGTGGTTTATACATAGGTTTTACGAGCAAGGAGGAGATGTGCTGATTTGCTGGTTAACTCAGGGTTAACAGAACTTGAGAGTATTACTTATGAGAAAATTCCGGCTAGTAGGCTTGATGGTCAATTTAATAATTTTGGGTTCCTGTTTACCAATTATTGCACAACAATCTAAACGATACCCAACAGAAAATGAATTGCAGCAATTAATGAATCGGTTTCGCAATTTTGTGGCTGCGCCGTCGCCGGGGAATCGTGATTTTTATATTCGAGACCGCCGCAATGAAACTGAGACTCAGAAATTGAAAGCGTTTGTTAGAGCTTGGTTGCCAGTTAATCCTGATGTAGCACCTTTTCTCGGTCAATGGACGGCGCTAGAAGAAACTCAAAATATTTACCCTTCAACTCTTAAAGGTAAAGTTTGTATTATAGAAACTTTTATTCCCACAGAAAATGACAGGGGGATAAGTTTTGCTCGAGGAACTATCTCTGGCAAGTCCATCAAAACCACTAATTTCGCGAGTCTCATTCAACAAGACAACTATTTAGGAGTCGCTTTTATTAACACTCGAAATCATCAACCTGGTATCTACGAATACGCTTGGCATAAACCGCTAGTCGATCCAGCTAAATTAATGAGTTCCCTTCCCCCAGCGGATAGAAATCGGTTGCTTCAACAATTTAAAGAAGCTGGTTGTAGTGATACTTTACCAAAGAGGTGATGAAATGATTAGAGTTATGAAAAAAAGCTTGCTTGTGCTGGCTATCATCTCCTTTATTTCTGTCATAGCTTTGCCTGTTAAGGCTACAGAAACTAGGTGTGGATGGTTGCACAATCCCACACCTGCAAATTGGTATTTAAGAGACAGAGATGGCACTTGGGTTATTTCCAGGCAAGGGGGGTATCAAGCCGAAGGAATGGATAATATTCCCAGTGACGAAAAGGAATATGTCAGAACCAATGGTTATTATGGATATGGTTGTGCTTGTTTAGATGTAGCAACAGATAGCAGTCGGATGAGGATTATCGCGATTCAAGGCGGTGAAGCATTACCACTCTCGACTTGTCGCGAAGATCCAAATTTGCCAAAAGAATGAATTAAAGTTATGACAATCTGCGAGCGCTGCATCCTATGTGCCTTGAATATAATACCTAAAATATTACTCAAAACATAGAATATAATACCGAAAATCAAAATCAATTACAGGACGATCTTTCTCAAAAAAATACTTCGTCTGGGTGTGGATTTATCATAGCACTGATAATAATGTTTTTTGGTTTTGCTTCTTTTAATTCAAATAAAGATGCCTGTGAGCAACATCAAGATGACCCTCCATCAGCACAATCATATAATTACCCTCCTCAATAAATTTCGTTTTTGCGATCGCATCTATTGCCCGATCGCTCAAAATTAAAAATGTAAAATTAAAATTGTACCGATCGATAACAAAGCGCAATCGTAAGCGAAGCCGATGCCGCCAGCGCCGCGGCCGTCCGAACATGATTCCAGAACGTCCATTCGGTAAGGTATCTAGCCCATAGGTTCGCACCGTCAGCGCTGAAGGGATCGACAGTCGCCAGCGCATCATTTAGCGGCACGTTGAACGCGACCGTCACTCCTACAGTACCCACAAGATATAGCAGGCTGCCAAGGAGTAAGTAAGCGGCACCGGGTTGGTGCCACTTGAACAGCGAGGAGATAGCCAGAAAGATGCAAGCTGCAGCCGTTCCGAATAGCGCCGTCATAAATAACGGATTAATCGCCGTTATATTGATGGCTTGCATGGCGGCAATACCCTGTGGTGGTTGGAGTCGGGCAAGGGCTTTCATCACAAACGTCGAGAAGGCGAAGAAGACTCCAGCCATCAGCCCGCAGCCTAGTGCCGAGAAAAGCTTCAATGTGACAAGCGAGTAGTCAACCATTGCCATAAAACCTCCTGCGAATTACTGTCCAATGCCTTGTTAGTGCATTGTGTCATTGCATTTTCAACCTTGATCTTGAGCCGAGCAACTTGACGTAAAGCGGACAGGGTGGAAAGCAGACCGCAAATAAAAGTTAAGTTTTCAACCACTACCACGATCTTATGACGCGCATTTGCAGACATTATGCATTTTTTTACTAAAAATCTAACTATTGATGTCTGCAATAATATTATCCATTTTTGGTTTTTTTGTCACTTATTTCAATAACTCAGTCATCCACTAACAAAAGGGAGCATGTCACCTTTGTAGATAAATTAAATAGTGAAGAGACCATTCAGGTATGCACAACGATGCGCCAAGACTTGCGGCACATTCTCTGCGAGCCACTGCGCCCCAGAAATTTTAATTCGTCTACCAATTTGTTTAACTGCCGACTCGACCGCACCTGAACCAATTGAACAAATCTGTTCAGCTTGATAATATTGGTAGTTAACAATTCGATGCTGATGTTTTACTAAATGTAAGGATTCAGGTCAAAAAAAGTTCATCAAGAGCCGAGAAATATGGTAATGTAGTCAGATGAGGGAAAAAGCAGA
>JAUBSN010000145.1:0-10997 GCA_036704825.1 Microcoleus sp. F8-C3
ATTGTCGGTACGATCGAATCAATGACGTGGCGATCGACTGACTCACTCTTTTAAGATACAAGGGGCGGGTTCACCAATATCCATAACGAAAACCAGAGTTTCAGTAAACCCGCCCCGACGCAAATAGTATGGTCGATCGACCGGACATTATATAAACGCAATTTTGTATTAGTCGCTGGGTTGGGGCGGGTTTACAAATCCTCTGCTTCTCAAGCATGGATACGGGTGAACCCGCCCCTACAGACCTCGAATATTTAAGAAGAAATTGGTCGATCGCGATCTAATATCATGTCCCGCAAATTAACCCGAATTCCAGTAGGGGCAGGTTCACGAATTGTCTGTAATATCAGCTAGATATAAGCGTAAACCCGCCCCGACCTAGATATTGTGGTCGATTTAATCCATCGCGATCTAATTCCTAACTCATTACTTTTTGTGCTTGTCGGAGAGATGTAATAGTTGCGATCGCGTGTTGGGAAACTGCGTCTATTTCTGCTTCGGTATTGAACCGGCCGATACCAAACCGAATTGAAGCATAAGCTAATTTGTCCGATCGCCCGATCGCAGCTAAAACATGAGATGGAGATATTTTTGCAGAAGTGCAAGCAGAACCCGAAGAAACTGCCGCCGCCGGTTGCAAACCCAACATCAACGCTTGACCGTCAACCCCGGCTACACTAATATTGAGATTTCCCGGCAATCTCTTAGTAGCGTGACCGTTGAGAAAAACATCGCCCAATTCACTCAATTTTTCCCACAAACGCTGCCGCAAATTCACAACTCGTTCTGTTTCCGACTCCATTTCGGCAATTGCCAATTCTACTGCTTTGGCAAACCCAACTATTTGCGGCGGGTAGAGAGTTCCCGATCGCATTCCCCGTTCGTGGCCTCCTCCGTGCATTTGCGGCGCTAGCTGCACTCTGGGTTTGTTGCGGCGGACGTAGAGGGCGCCGATGCCTTTTGGCCCGTAAATTTTGTGGGCTGTCAAGGACATTAGATCGATATTCATTTCCTGTACGTCGAGGGGAATTTTGCCGATCGCCTGTGCGGCATCTGTGTGAAAAAGAATGTCATTTCCGCGACAAATTGCTGCAATTTCTGCGATCGGCTGGATGACGCCTATTTCGTTGTTAGCTGTCATCACTGAAACTAAAATTGTCTCTGCCCGAATCGCTTTGATCAAATCGCCTATATCAATCAGCCCGTCGCTTTTCACCGGTAAAACAGTAATGTCAAACCCCAATTTTTGCAAATAGGTACAGGGGTCGAGAATTGCATTGTGTTCGGTTTTTACTGTGATAATGTGCTTTCCTTTACTGAAATAAGCTTCAGCGATGCCTTTAATCGCTAAGTTATTTGCCTCTGTTGCACCGCTGGTAAAAACAATTTCTTCAGGCGAGGCGTTAATCGCTTCTGCTATGATTTGTCGTGACTGTTTTACCGCTGCTTCTGCTTCCCAGCCGTAGACGTGGTTGATGCTGGCTGCGTTGCCGAATTGTTCGGTGAAATACGGCAGCATCGCATCAAGTACCCGTGGATCTACGGGGGTTGTGGCGTGGTTGTCGAGGTATATAGGACGTGCGGACATAGTGCAGTTTTGGGTGAAAAAAGTGTTAGGTTTATTGTAGACGAGCCCCTTGTTCTACTACAAAACTTTATAATTAACATATATTTGTAAAGATTTATGCGAGCTGACATTCAGGGATTAGAAATTACTGTCGGTGAGCTCAAGCACCTCACAGGCGCCGGGCCCGATCGCGTATACCGGCCGCCGACAGCGACTAAGTTTGCCCGCGAAGCTTTTAAAACAGTCGGTTTAATTGTTTTGCTTCTAATCAGTTGTTGGCTAATGGTTGCGATATTTCCTAGGGCGTATGTGTGGTGGTTCGCCCTTCACTTGGCTGCCATCCTCGGTTTAATCTTTGAGGATGCGTGGAAAATTCGGTGCAGTCGGCAAAACAAAGATTTAATCAATCTTTTTGATGATGTCGATCGCTATAATGGTATAATCGAAGCGATCGACATTAACGATCGGATAGAAGATGCGGGCAATGCGGGAGTCAAAATCGCCGATCGCGCAAAGGTTATTGCAGCCTTGCAGCTAATCAGAGACGATTTAGTTAGAGCTTTGAAAACCGAGAGAATTCTCAGGGAAAACAAAAAATTTGTCGATATTAACTCCGAATTGTTTGCCAATAATTTGAGAACTTTGAATGCCCTGCAAATTAGCGATAGATCGAGCCAGCCGGGACGATTGCTCAACGAAGCTTTGCAGCTAGCTATCGGAGTTCAAGCCGAAATGAAAAAGTTGCAAGAGCGAAACGCTGCTAATTTGAAAAATGGAAAATATTACTAGCGTGCGCCGGGCCGCGCACCTTATTTCGTAGCAAAGCCCACCTGACTAAAGCGATCGAACTAAAACACATTTTAAAATTTATGAGTTATGAGAATTGTTAAGAAATATCATCTAGCAACCGCGCCCGACGCTGAGGACGTTCTTAATAGCCAAAACCCTTGCTGTTACTGCTTTTTCCTTCTTGATTCTTCCTGCTTACTGCTAGAATTGTAAATTTTTACCTGTTAGGTAACAGGTAAGGATATCTTGGAAAGGAGACGTTAACAACCAGGTCAGTATGTCTTCTGTTAAACCCAAGATTATAGTTCTCGACGACGATCCGACAGGTTCTCAAACCGTGCACAGTTGCTTGCTGCTGACACGTTGGGACGAAGACACCCTGCGTTTGGGGCTGCGGGACAAGTGCCCGATTTTCTTCATCCTGACAAATACTCGATCGCTAACTCCCGAAAAAGCAGCCTCCGTCACCCGCGAAGTGTGCCAAAATCTAAAAAGGGCGATCGCCGCCGAAAAAATCGAAGACTTCCTAATAGTTAGCCGTTCCGATTCTACCCTGCGCGGCCACTATCCCATCGAAACCGACGCGATCGCCGAAGAACTTGGCCCCTTCGACGCTCATTTTCTAATTCCCGCCTTTTTTGAAGGAGGCAGAATTACCCGCCACAGCGTACACTACCTAATAGTTAACAGCGTCCCGACACCAGTACACCAAACCGAATTTGCCAAAGATTCAGTCTTTGGGTACAGTCACAGTTACCTGCCAGACTATGTAGAAGAAAAAACCAAAGGTCGCATCCCCGCTGATGCAGTCGATCGCATTTTACTCGGAGACATTCGCTACGGAAGTTTAGATCGACTGATGGACATGGAAGACAACCAATGTGCAGTTGTTGACGGCCAAAGCCAAGGCGATTTAGACACATTTGCCAAACACATTCTCAATGCAGTCAGTCAAGGCAAAAAGTTTTTATTCCGCAGCGCGGCGAGTATTTTAACATCCTTAGCTGACCTCGGCCCGCAGCCAGTCGCAGCCGACGAAATGGCAAAATACGTGAGGGATGGCAAACCGGGTGCAGTAATAGTTGGTTCCCACGTTAAGAAAACTACTGAACAATTGGAGCGCTTGTTAAAAGAACCCAATACAGTTAGCATTGAAATAGATGTATCTCACTTGCTAGAAGATTCAGCCGAGTATCGCACCCAAATGCTCGATGAAATTCTCGAAAAAGTCCGCAATTCTCATGCCGATGGCAAAACGCCTGTAATTTATACCAGCCGCAAGGAACTCGAATTTGACAATGCAGAAATTAGGTTAAAATTTGGAGAGGCGGTTTCTGCTTTATTGATGGATGTGGTGCGGGGACTGCCTGCCGATATCGGGTTTTTGATTAGCAAGGGCGGCATTACTTCTAATGATGTTTTGAGTACAGGTTTGTCGCTCAAAAGTGTCAGGCAAATCGGTCAAATTATCGCAGGTTGTTCGGTGGTGAAAACCGAGGCTGACCATCCTCTGTTTCCCAATTTACCTGTAGTTTTGTTTCCCGGAAATGTGGGGGACCGCCATGCTTTGGCTACGGTTTACAAGCGGCTGAGCAAGTAACCAGCAGATTTATCTAAAAAAACAGAACACCCAGAACCCCGACTTCTTAGAGAAGTCGGGGTTCTAACATCTTGAAAGTTTCATGCCAGATCGTGTCTTGACAATCTCCTCAAATAAGCCCAATGCTGCAACTCCTGTAAAACTCGCTCTTCAGATTAGGAATAAAACGGCATCCTCGTTGCGTTTCCAATAGTTAAATACAACGTTACAGATTCTAGAGCAAGATGGTAAAAAACTGCGGTAGATTGTATCGATCGCTACTTTTTGCACCAAGCATCCGGGAGAGCCGTTCTACTGCTAGTAGTAGGGAAAATTGGTCTAAAAAAGTTCGGTATTTTTACGGTTTAAATATGAAGGCATTCCTTCTAATATATATTCAAATAGCTGAGAAGTGACTTTCAACAAGCAATGCTAATTGATGCGAGCAAGCATTTTTTCTAATTTTTATTGAATTTCATCATTTTTAGAGTCCTGGCATTAAGTAAAGTACAGAAAATAGTTACTGTTAATGAAAATTTTGGGCATATAAAGGGTAATAAATATGACAAATTTTAATTCAAGTGACAATAATACAGTGGAACAAAAGGGTATTGATATAGAAATCTGGGAACCAGATATTCTAGTGGTGCCCGTACCGAACAACAGTACGAATGCAACTACATTTGTACAGATTCATTTAGAGATTACTAAAATAATACACTAAGATTGTTTCCTTTCATAGATAAATATTTAACGCCAGAACTTTTTACTGTTGACGGTAAAGAAATACGCCCTCAAAAAACGATCGATAGACCAATAGCAACTAACTATTACAAGGGTATAGCAATTACACCAAAAAACACAACAACCAGAGCTATAGTGCGGTCTTTTATGGCAAAGCTTTTTTGGCAGAATAACTGCCTGCAACTCCAAACGAGTCTTTTTTATGCTACCACAACTATTATTTGCCCTGAAAAATTTTATTTGTTTCAACCTTTACGACTAGGAACTTACCAGCTTCGATTCATCTACTTAAGTCCGGGACATAATTTCTTATTAAAAGATTCACCGACAGGGGAAATAATTAGAGTAGAAGAAAGTGAGAGAAGTTTGTTTGCAAGTCCTGCGATGAATTTACGATTTATTGAACCTGTGCCGCATCACAACAATCGAGTAGAAGTCGATGGTATGTGCTTTGAAACGCTAGTTCCTGAGCCAAGCTTAAGAGTTCCACTAACCGCATCATCTCCGAAAAATCCCGTACAGATTGGGATGAAGATTACCAACAATACCTCAACTCCTTTTCGCTTTATCTTATTTGATACATTGATTCCCCAACTAATAGGAGAAAATGGTATGATACCTCGCCTAGACTGTGGCGGTAGTCTGGGATGGGTTATTCCTCAAGAATCCGACTTACAACTTGTGAAACCAGGAGAAAGCATTACTTTATTTCTCCAAGCTAGCCTTACAAGGCAAGCAAATAATCTGTTAAGCCTGATAGTTTCAGGTGGAGGTAGATCCTGTTGGAGGTTTAACGATCTCGCCTTCGGTACATACCAGATTCACTTAACATACAGATCCCTCACAGAAAAATTAGAGTTTTTATGTGAAGACCTCTGGATGGGAATGGTGAATACACCTTTTGTAGAATTTATGTTGGTTCCTCCTTAAAGTGAGATGGAAATAGAAGATGATTTTTATCGTACCTAAAATTCACATCAATGAAACAGCAATAACCAAAAAACTTGTGGGTTGTTAGCGATCGGTGCTGCGATCCGAGACTGCTTGGTTTTCTAGCAATTGAGAGGGTAGCAAACATGGCAAACATAGAATCGTTTGACAACAATGCCGTTGAAGCAAATGGCATATTCATAGAAGTCGCGAATCCCAATCCCAAGGTTTCTCCTACCCGAGTCTATCCCATCCCAAAAAATCTGCTTGGGGCCAATACTTCTATCCCAGTGATGGTACGTATTATCAACAACACTTCAACTTCCTTTCGCCTCAACCCATCCCAAACCTTTATTCCAGAGGTTTGGACATTTGATAATCAAACAAGACGGAGACTTCTAGATATTGACTATCCTGCAGCCAGCGCTCGGCAAAACAGACCTTTGGATCGAGAAGGAACGAGCGGGTTCGCTGGTTTAAGACCCAACTTAGCGCCTGCGATCGAACAAAACGAGACAATAAAATTTGATTGGTGGGAAATCAAACCAGAACTTCCAACAATTATTTGTATAACCGCATTGCTTTATTGGGATAATAACTTGCTCCTACTTAAAGTCCCTACTATTCCTGACAAATTTCCTAGGTTTGTTAAGCCTGATAATTTCTGGTATTTCGAGGTACTCCCGGAACAAACCTATCAGCTTCGATTCGTTTTTAACACCGATCGCGATACTGCACCTGTTTCCGAGTCAGATACTAAAGAAGTAAGAACTGTACCAGAAACGGGATCGGGGCTGTTGCCAAGCTCTTTTGTGAATCTTCGCCTACTTATGCCCCTATCAAGTGATAGTAGTGCAATTGAAGTGGATGGCATTCAGTTCAAAACAGAGATGCCGGAGCCAGTATTAACTATCCCTTCTAAGTGGCCGGGTGCTAAGACTACTGTGAAGCTAGGTATCCGGGCTACTAACAATACATCAACCGCTTTTCGCTTTCAGCAATTAGATTCTATTGACTTAACACTAATAGGTGACGACGGTAAAGAAATAAAATGGAGCAGCGACCTACTGAGAACCTGGGTAGGTAAAGGGCAAAACTATTACTTAGCTCCACCAAGAGATAGTGCCTTATTTGTTTTAGATGGAATGCTTTCCTGGCATTTGAATCAGCTTCTACTCGCTATTCCCAATCAAGCTGGAGGCTTCTATTATTTTTATGGCCTCAAGCCCAGTACATATCATCTTGGACTTAGATACCACATTTCCGCACAAAGAGCAACTAACATCAAAGAACAGGTATTAGAAAAAGTCTGGACTGGTTGGATAGCGATGCCTTTTGTGGACTTACACTTAGTAAATTGATGCGGAAGCTGTACCGAAGGAAGTATCTTGGCGGAAGCAGAGAATGCTGCTGTGGTTTGGTACGATGCGACATATTTTGCGGAAGCATAAACAAGTTTAATAGGTGCTATTTATTAAATTAATCGATCGGAACGCATTATCAGTAAATATGCGGTTATCAAATTAATATGAGAGTGCAATTTACTGGTTTTATTGGAGAGGGTCAGGAAACTATCATCTAAAAAAACCAGTATTTTTACCGTTTCAACTTTGATGGAGCAGTCCTAATATATAGTCTTATAGTTAATAAATCACTTTCAGAAAGCAAGGCAGTTTAATGTGATGAAGCACTTTTCCCTATTTTTATTGGTTTTAATTATTTCTGGCTTAGTGGCATTGAGTCATGTGCCTAGAGAAGTTATGGCGATCGAAGAGGTGGAAAGTGAGAGAGGATATAACTTGACATCTGTAGAAGCGACTAACAAGAATGCAGTTGAAAGAAATGGTATTCGGTTGGAAATTTTAGTACCAGACCGGGTGTGGCGCATACCTGAAAATCAGCCAAATGCTACTACTCCTGTTCGGATCGGTTTTCAACTTACAAACAATACACCTTACCCGATTCGCTTTCCTCCACTCGATCCCCTGCTGATATTTCCATTAGAAATAGTGGATGCTGATGGCAATTTATTACGGCGTTCTGGGGGTAGAGGTATGCTTCTCAACTCTCCGCAACTGGCTTGTCCCTTAGTTCAACCACGAGAAAGTCTAACCTTTTTCTTGAAAGCGGAACTTTTCTGGCAGAACAATCAGCTTCTCTTCGGAGGCAATGATGGATTGGGTGGCGGATGGACTTTCGAGATTGGGCCTGGTAACTATCAAATTAGGTTGACATACGTCAATTTTAGACCAGTATTATTCTGTGATGAACCCCAGATATATGAACACAAATTAACACAAGGGATTTGGACGGGTCAGATGGTAACACCCTTTGTGAAGTTCCGCGTCGTCCAGTCTGAATCTAAATA
Organism: Microcoleus sp. F8-C3; assembly: GCA_036704825.1. Lineage (GTDB taxonomy): Bacteria > Cyanobacteriota > Cyanobacteriia > Cyanobacteriales > Microcoleaceae > Microcoleus. The sequence continues at coordinate 7,978 of JAUBSN010000145.1, forward strand.
GAACTTAAGAGCCAATTTTTACTCGATTTCAAGCCGAGACAGATATTTTATACCCCATAACAAGGAGTTGTCAAAAATGAAACTATCGCAACACTAGATAATTTTATTAAGTTCGCCCCTACTAATTTTACTCACAGGTCGAGCCAGTTTCGCGTTTTCTTTCACAATGCCATCCCAAAAACCAGATCCGATATGCACTCCTACCTCGCCTTACTGTTCCTCAATATCCTATACGAAGCCTGGTGTTGGTACTGTGACTGTCTCTACTACCTCAGTCTCAGAACTCCCACTAGGTGGCACAGATGATTTTTTTAACCTGCTAACGTCATCTGTCTGGGCACAAAATGGTTGGACTTTTAACAAGGCGCAACCTGTACAGTCTTTAACAGGTAGGTTTGATATTGGGGTTTATGCTCCCTTTATTTTTGTTACTAACCCTAACCCAGAAACTGTTGGGGCTGAAATACAAGTTCTTTATAACCCTGGTGCTGGTTTCGATCCAGTAGGAAGTAACGTTCATTTTATCCAACGGGTAGTTAACAATCATGCTTACACTGTTACCCTACAGGGAGTCATTAAGCAGCCACCAGGAACTCCTGACAATAAAATTGATACGGTACTAGAGCAAACTCAACCAGGTTTTATAGACCCCCAAAAACCAACATTTAACCCTTTTTACGACACCTATGGTCGGGTGATAAGGCCTCCCGCCGATCAAAGAATTCTTTTTGTGGATACTCCATCCCGAGATGATATCTATTATAACAACAAAAACTGGAGTGCAGAACTTTATCTTGCTGAAGTCAAAGATCCCATTAATAACCCAACTCAAGTGACAATATATAATGGGATATCATGGGGGTGGAAAAGCATATTTACTCCCCCTAAAACCACTAAAAAGTTCTCCGACAGCCTCGCCTCCGGTTTTGAAGTAGACCGTTTTAACCTTTCTGACCTTACCCCTGGTTCAAAATATATAGCCTGGACAAACAACGACCTCCCCTCAAATCGCTGCAACCCCAACACATTCTTGAGCAATAATAATGACTCAGGTTTTCAGCTAGGATTTGACGACAACAGCAGCTCTGTAGGAAATGGTTTTGCCTCCGCACTAACCGGTACTGTAGGCAGTAGTGGCAAAATCAACCTCGATGTCCGTGCTGCTGGTGGAGGTGCTCGCGGTCAAGACAGAGGCAATTACGAATTGTTTGTTGATGTTTACGACCCACAAGACTCGCCAGATTTTAGCTCCGCAGCTAGCGGCGGCGGCGGATTCGGAAAAGAAATGCGCGGCCTGACACAGCAAAACCCCATTTTTCCCAATTCTATCCAAAATGGCTGGCAAGTCTTCAACAAAGTTCCCGGCTGCCGCTGGTTTGACCCTCCAACTACTTACGGCTTTGAATTCCAATCTCTGGAAGACACTTTATTTACTGAAATTCTCGATTTTCCTGCGGGCGATGACCGACAATTTACAGTTGCAGTAGGAGACTCAATCCTCGGTAATTTCAGCCCCGGAGATAAATTAGACTTTGTTTCTTTATTGGGTTATCCAGTAGATAATTTTAGAATTACGGGGATTGATTCATTATTTGGCGAAACACGAGAAACAGCATTTCCAATTCAATTAGCTTTTAAGGAAAGGGAAGGAAGTTTCAAGATGCGACAAATCTCCAAGCCAATTGATGCAGAAGCTGTACCGGAACCGGGTAGTATTTTGGCGGCTAATGGAATGCTGCTGTGGTTCGCTGGGATGCGACATATTTTGCGGAAAAAGCGGCAGACTGGATAATTTTTATAGAGCCTAATATCCAGACCGGGGCGGGTTTTTGAGATTGTCAATTATTAGCAGATATTGTTGGTGAACCCGCCCCTACAGGAATCACTATCGAATGAACTGAAGATTCTGCAATTGCTTCGATTCGCTGGCAATGACACAACTATCTTTCCGATGAAAAATCTTTACACTCTGCTATATGCTCTCAGTCTCATTCTCATCAACCCTTGGGGAGGCAGCCGCGGCGAAATTTGGACGCAGCCTAAAGTTTTTGTTGTCCTGCTGATTGTTTTTTCAAATTTATCATTTTTGTGGGAAGAAAGGAAACTTTTAACTTTTTCCCGGCAGTGGAAAGTCTGCCTGATTTTGTGGGGATTTTTTTTGACGGTGGGAGCGATTTCTACGCTAAACAGTCCTTTCCCGGAACGTTCTTTTTGGGGACAAGACCAAATGGGAGACGGCTGGCTGTACTGGCTGTTAATTTCTATTTTTAGCCTCACCAACAGGCTGCTACTAAAACTTCATCCCGAACTGTTTCTCTCTCAAATGCGGGGTTTGCTGATAGGAGGTGGGGTTGTGGCTATTAGCATTTTTCCGCAAGTTGTCAACTGGCAAATTGATTATACAGCAACGAACGGTCAGTTGGTCGCAAATGATGTTTTGGCTAGTACGATTTTTCGCGGACAGCAGCCGATCGCACTTTTCTCGCACCGCGGTCACGCAGCTATAGTATTGACTCTGACAGCCGTTATTTGTGCCGTAGCTTGGAAGCGGAAATTAATTAGCGATCGCACTGCCACTCTCGCTTTATTTCTCATTCTCCCCGCCTTGCTATTTACCAACACTCGCACAGCAGTTTTATCTTTAATAATAGCAATATTTTACTTGCTGGAACGGCAATATTACAAACAATTAATTCCTGCTATTTTTATTGGCTTAGTGGCCATTAGTGCCATGACTTTTACTAGGCCTCTGGACTGGAATCGGGTATCTGTCGCACAAGTAATGTCGAGCCGATCGCCTTTGCGGGAAATTGCTGTGCGCGGGATTCAAAAACGACCTTTCTTTGGCTGGGGTTTTAACGGATTTGGCATCGCATATCCTTTCGTCGCCAATCCCAATAAGGTTCCTGAACTTGTGAATTTAGGTCAATTTTCTTATGATTGTATGTAAGGATTCAGGTCTTTGATTGAGGAATAAGAGAAGGCATCAATAAGTCACAAGAATGGGCAGATATAGCTTC
>JAUBSN010000146.1:0-10736 GCA_036704825.1 Microcoleus sp. F8-C3
CTCCGATCGATATTTCTTTGAGATATCTTCTCAAACCCCCTTGACAACTGCCATACAGGCTTAACTTGTTACCAATGACCCACAACTAAAGTTTTTTATCCATTTTTACCTTCTGCTTCGCCTTGCCTTTCCGTTTCCCTTTCTTCTTATTTTATAAATAGAACTTACGCACAGACTCTACTTGTAGGGTGCTGATGGCACACGTTACTACTACAGATAGTGTGAAAATTGACTTATGCAGCGTAAGTCCCGATGGAGAAGCTTTCTGAAAGTTGAGCGTTAGTGACTGTTTTTTAGAAAGGTATAGACCTGTTAGTTGAGCACTTTACCTGTTAGTTGAGCACTTTACCTGTTATAGCAACCGCGCCCGACGGTTAGGACATTCTTAATCGCTGAAACCATTGCTATTACTGCTTCTTCCTTCTTCCGAATGCTCGAGTTGAGGACTTTACCTCTTGGTTGAAAAGTTTACCTCTTGGTTGAGAAGTTTATTGTTTGAGTACAAGTCATTGGGGGCAACAAATAATATCCGATATCGGCAGCGGCTTGCACCGACATAATAAAGCCGGTGGTACTCTTTAAGTTTCTGTGTGCTGCTCAAATCTTTGCCGATTAACAATCTGCTGAAAAGGTCGCTTCCGTCAATGCCAACTTCATCAAAAGTGCTGCCCTGCGAATTGTGAATAGTCAGAGCAAAGCAATTGTTAATTTCAGCGAACAAGTCATCTTTGAACCAGTAATATTTCCTCCAAAGAAATCCATTGCGTTTAGCACTCTTTAGCTTTTCTTTAAGTTCAGCCTGGTAACGCTTATTTTCAGACTCGTGCAGGACAAAGATTTGCCGAAATAAACCGTCATCAGTCACAATTTTTAGCAGCCAAACTCGATAGCCTCCGTGCTGGTTAATCTCAACTTCCTTGACGGTAAATTCCGTTGAAGTCGGCAAAATTACGGTTTTGCCGTCAGGTGCCATGACGGGTTTTTTGGTAATTAGCCTTTCTCCCGGTACAAATCTGGGTGCAGCTTGACCGTAGACTTGTTCTCTGATAAGGTGATTGTAGTATCTGACTCGTTTGTTAGTCCAGCACAGAATTCTGAAACGATCAGGATTTTGACTAAATTCTAGATCGATCGTTTTGACAGCATATTGCAGCAGCGTTTCTGATTTAACTTTGAATGCACCGTTTGACTTGTCTCCTTTTTTGTATTTAGAGTGTGGCAAAAATATGTCTGCTTTGCTATTGACAAAAGAGCGGCATTCTGTTATGAAATCGAGCACAGGGCTTTCCCCTGCTTGCCTGACAACTTTGGTCAGTACAGCTTTATTGGTAATGCTGAAAGCAGGCGACTTTTTTTCTCCTACAGGATTGAGTTGAGCGGGGTCGCCCATTAAAATTAGCTTGCGGTGATTGAAGAATGTGCGTTCAAAATTGCGTTCTATCCATTTCCACAATTCGCTTCCAACCATCGAACATTCGTCGAGGAAGATGATATCGTAGAGGTGAAGGCTGCTGGAACTTGTCTGTGACAAGGCTTTTTCTTGTTCTTTTCTGACCATGCCTAATCCTAAAAGTTGGTGTATTGTCATAAAATCAACTCCGAAAATGCCTTGAGACGCTGCCATTTTTCTGAGGATGCCGACTGCTTTGTTAGTAGGTGCTGTGAGGGCAATGCGTTTGCTTTGACTCAAGAGTTCTTGGATAATTTGAAAGACTATGGTGGATTTTCCAGTTCCTGCGTAGCCGCACAGCAAGAAGAATGACTCGGTAGTGGTTAGAAAGGTTCTCAATTTGTCAAGGGCTTGCTGCTGTTGCGGTTTGAGCGTGAAGGGAAATTGTGTAAGTTTTTGGGGTTGCTCGAGTAAGGTTTGAATCATTAGTTAGCGTCCATTACTAATTTTATCAACCTCTGATTAAGCGTTAGCTTGACGGGGGAGTCTTTCAAGAGTAGGTTTTTTAGATTCCTGGCAAGAAAGAGAGGGAGAGGGGGAGAGAAAGAGGGAGAGGGGGAGAGAGCCATTCGCGAAAAAGCCCGGATTTCGACTTGTTATGCCTTTAAAACTTGCCTCTTGCTTGCCCTCAATTTCTGAATTGTAAAAAACCTACCCTTGAGAGGAGTGGCGAGTGGGGGAATGCGACGCTTATTAAGTAGTCCGATAATCGCTTTTAATCGTTATAAATTAGGGAATATTTTCACTGACTTTCTCCTAAATCCTGGCTAACTTAATTAGAACTTACGCAACAATTTTAGGGATGCGGGCGGCGATTCACTGGCAGGATAGCTCCGCTTCACACGGGGGATTGCGCCTACCAAACACCATATATTGAGGCTGTGCGTAAGTCTTGTTAATAAAAATAGTAGTACAAATGGCAAATTTTTCAGCTATTTGTTTCAGCAAAAAAAGACAGCGTTCATTCCCTAATCTCTACTTGCCAATCGCCATTTACCTCTGGGAGGGCATCCTTTCCAAGTCAAGTTCAGCAACTTTTCCCAGAGCTTCTAAACGCTTGTTTAATGTTTTATGGCGGGGAAATTCTACAGCATACTCGTATTTAGCTCCTGTATGTTGAAGTTCAGAAATTTGGCAATCAATTAAGTTGCTAAGGTTGCCGACTAGCTTTTTGACAGGTATTAGCCACGCTTTAGCTAGTGCTTTAGTACGGAACCCAATCCAAGCTGTAAAATAGGAGCCGTCTTCGCTAATTTGATAAGCCACATTGGGCGATAATTTAACCAGGGGTTCGATGCGGGCAATACCCAAACCTTTGAGTTCTGTCAAGCTGTAACTTAGGAGTTCTCCGCTGTTCCACTGAATTTGAAATGGACGTGGCTCTTCAACGTTCAAGTGTTGGACTCTCCCCATTCGTTGAACTCCTTCTCGGTGCTGTAAAATGCAATCTCCCTCTCTAAATCCGTAGAAGCCTTGTTTTTTTGTTAGGTTTTCTAACTGCTGCTTCCAGGCTTCTTCCCAAGCTATGTTAAAGTCGAGAAGTTCGTAATTTTCTTCGCTCAATTGTCGAGCCAGTTTTTCTTTTAACTGCTGGTTGTGGATTGGCATAGCGAATTCTAAAAAGTTGTCGGGTACTTCAAGAGCTAAATGCGTCTTAGCTCTGATTCTGAGTTCATTGACAGACAAACAGCGGGCGTCTTTTAATTGCTGGGGTGCAGGAATATCTATAGTACAACTTGTCGGGTAGCCTGGAAACAAGTTGATGGGAAAGAGATAAGATTGGTCGAGAGTAGAGATGAGAATGTGGTGTTCGCTCAGCGATTCTACTTTGAAACGAGTTGCGTTACTAAATTGTATCTGTTCGGAATTAGCGAGTACGATAGTTGTGCAAGCTGGAAGTTCTCCAGCAGTCTTTTGAGGGATAAACTTAGGAACGAGAGAGATTTTGAGGGCGCGGATTTCGTCGAGGTTATAAGTCCAAGAAAATGAATCTTCGCCGGAAATTGCGTCCCAAGTAATTGTCACAGGTTTTTCAGTTTGATTGAGAGAAGTAACAGTACCGTATTGGTTACCAGTTTTAACGATATCATTTAACCTGAAGGGATGTTCTTCAGCAGGTGCGGGAATAAGGAAAGGGAAAATTACTGCAACTACTTCTTTAACTTGAGGGGATTCCTGGCTGGCTGATTCAGGAAAAGTGTTGTGGGGGGTTATAAGAGAGTTGTTAGCATTCATAATGGCAAGAATTTGGTTATCGCTTAACTTCTCCCGCTAGGGGGTAGCTTTTAATTTGGAGGTCTCCTTAACAAAGGATTCTTGCTCCAATTGCAGGAAATAAATTAGCTGTTGTTAGAGGGAGAAGCTGTTGCGATCGCAAGCTATACTACTATTAGCCACATCTACGATCGCACAGCTATCAATCCGAGTATATTTACTCATACAATTGTAACTATCCGTACAAAGTATATTTACTCATACAATTGTAACTATCCGTACAAATGCGATAGCTCTAGAGCGTCAATCTAGACTATGATAACAAGTTGTAGTTAGTACACTTTAAAAAGTCGGCTACTGACAATTTATTGAGTTAACACCATTCAATTGATAAAAACTTCTCCCAGCTATCAGTAGGTTCTGTCGCTGGGAGAAATCGCTGGAAAGTCGGTTATTCAACTAACGCAGGTATCTCGATTAATTCTATTTCAAACCTTCGCTGCATTCGCCGTTATTCTTTAGGCACAGTAGGCTTTGGTTGGATGTCAAAAATAATCACAAATGTGCGCGTTTTAACTAATCGCTGCAAAACCCGTAGATGATCGTCTGCATCGTTTCTCTTACGAAATCGTGCCACAATAACACGCTGACAATTAGGAAGCAGGCTAATGATACACCACGGGTGCAATTTTTCAGAGTAGGTCATTTTAGTACCTCAGCATTAAAAGTAACAGATTGTGCTCTTGTTTCATTGCTTGCCAAGACAGTAATTGAATAATCTTGTCAAAGACAGGTCACGGTGACATTGATATTTGACGAGGTTTGTGCTAAGACAAGCTCAAATTATCTTTTGATGCTGAAAAAGCTTGGTGTATGGCAGCCACCTAAACTGTTGGAACAAGTCAGCAGTATATGCTTGTGATAACGCATACAGTCGTTGCCCTAAACAGTCTTTCCGGTATACGCGCCGCTACTATTAATCCAGGCTATTCTCTTCGCAAGGCGGACACAGGAAAGCCACCAATCCCTCTGGAATTTCCTCAAAATGCTCCAGCAGAAAATCCATTAAAGCCAAATGACGCAAATCGACAGCAGTAGGGAATCGGCGATTTTCCCCCTTTCTAAACCAACCCCGCACTGTAGAATCAGAACGAGAACAAATAAAAGCAATTTCCTCATAACTCACTCCCCACTTTGCATAAAACTGCCTCGGTGTCATTCGCAATTGGCATTCACTGTAAACTGCAATCAAATTGCGTTCTCTATCTGTCAAAGTCTGCTGCTTTTTTATCATCCTCAAACTTCTCCAAATCTTCCTCCCAGGCAGTATCAAACTGACACCACTTTGCACTCTTGGAATCAGGAGTAAGGCAAATGATGTAGCACCACATCCAACAACGCTGACGCTGTTCATAGTTGTAAAATTTGCCTATAACCATTCCTCTGTCACCTTCTTCGCCAACATCAGCCCAGCGCACCCTAAAGCCGCACTCAAAGCGCGGGGGATGAATTTTGGCAAAATTTGCAGGCAACTCAGTTGAAGGTGGTATATCCTTCAACTGTTTTAGTGGCAGGGCCGAAATCAAATCTCGCTTTCCTTTTGAGATTGACATGAGTTCTCAACTTTGCATCGACTGCAACAGATTTGTTTTGATAGGTTTTTAGGTCAATTTCTTGATAAAGAAATTGCAGCGCGATATTTCCTTAAATCAATCAATTGGAATCTATATTTGACGAACTATTCTCAAAGCCCAACTCTGGCTAGGCTATCAATTTTTTGAGATACCGCCCAATCGCGTTGATGTCAAGTCCGGTTGCAGCAGACTGGTATAGTAAAGGTGTAGTTGCTTTCGTCAGCGAGGTGCGATGATCGACAAACGTCTCCAAATCGAACCACACCGGGAAGTAGAAGAACTATTGGAAAATATTGATGACTTGTTCTTCAGAATATAACCAGCCAGCAAAAAAGGTTGCAGGTAGAATCAAACAATAGTATAATTAGATGAGTTACTAATAATTTTCTTGGTGGCGCGGTGTTATGACAGCCCTTGAACCTGTTACCTTCAGAGACCTCATAGACGCGATCGCTACCTTGCCGATTATCAACTTTCCCGAGAATTCGAGTCAGTTGAATAGCAATAAGCGGGACGTGAGTTGCAACAAGCGCCTCCGATTGCCCAGAAAGCGATTAAGCCGGATTTGGTTGGCCATCAAAGAATAGAAGCCAGTTAGCCTACTTGACGTAACTTCCCTTTCGTCCAATAATGAAGGAATTTACTCTAAGAGGCTGCGCCGTGAAGGTTCAAGGAAATGGGCGCGCTAAGATTTTGACGCCCGCAGAAATTGACCGACTGTTTGACCGGGGTTTTATTACAGCAAGGGACAGGCTTTTGTTTGCTGTAACTTTTTACTGCGCCTGCCGCATTTCAGAGGCGTTAGCTTTAACAACTCACGACATTGTTGGGGGCTCAGTCACGTTGCGGAAAGCGACGACAAAGGGGAAATCAGCAACGCGAACGCTGCCGCTCCATCCTATACTGGCTAAGTATTTAAAGGCTTACAATCCAGATGTGGGTTTTTTGTTTCCGGGGCGAGAGGGTACGAAGCCTTTGACACGCGCCGCATCGGATGTGATTTTTAAAGAAGCTTGCAAGCGGGTAAGAATTAAGGGGGCTTCAACACATTCGATGCGGCGGACAGCACTCACGAACTTGAGCAATGCTGGGGTGCCGCTGCGGGTGATTATGGAGATTTCGGGACACAAAAATTTGTCGAGTCTCCAGCGTTATTTGGAGGTACAGCCGGAACAGCTTGTCAAGGCGATTGGGCTCTTGAAGTAAGGCGACAGAGCTCAATATTTTCCTGTCCTTTAATATTACGGCAGTTTATAGATATTCCGAAACCGACAGCATTCAGCATCAAACAGCAGCTTAACCGTTCCCGTTCCGCTATTGCGCCCTTTCAATCCAATAATTTCAGCCATTCCCCGATCGGGAGAATCAGGATTGTAATAATCGTCCCTGTAAACTCCAAGCACAACATCCGCATCCTGTTCAATCCCACCAGAGCCACGCAAATCCGATAAACTCGGACGCTTGTTCGTGCGAGTCTCTACCCCCCGATTGAGCTGAGAAAGCAGCACAACCGGCGCGTCAACCTCGCGAGCCAAAATCTTCATCTGCCGCGTAATTTCGCTGATTTTATTGACAAAATTTTCATCGGCTGAATTCACCATCAATTGCAGGTAATCAACAATTACCAAACCCAAGGGGCCGCGCTCGCAAACAAACTCCCTAACTCTGGAACGAATCTCCAAGGGAGACGGTTCCAAACTTTCGTCTATCCAAAAATCAGCATCGCTAACTTTCCCCAAAGCCGAAGCTAGCACTTCGTACTTACCAGCTAGGTTAACTTGCCTGATATCTTTCACCGACACCCCACTCTCAAGTGCCATTAACCGCGCTGCCAAGTCCCGACCCGGCATTTCCATCGAAAACATCAAAACCCGACCGTTCCTGGGGAGAGAAGCAATGTTGTACCCAAGCGCGCAAGCCAAAGCTGTTTTGCCGCTGCCGGGGCGACCTCCTATGACAATCAATTCGCCTCGGTAAAATCCCCCTCCCAAGAGGTCGTCGAGGTCGTAAAACCCCGTGCTGATTCCAGGACAGTAGTTAGCAGTCTCCAAGCGCTGTTCCTCAATTTCATCTAGATATCGCCAAAGTTCGTGGCAGTATTCCGAAAGAGGCCGAATAGCTTTCTGTCGCTCTTCTTTGTACTTATTGAGGACAAAAATCTTTTGCTCGGCTTCATTTAGTATGGCATCCAATTCGGTGGAAGTTTCGTAGCCAAGCTGCACCAGGTCATTACCAATTTTGATGAGTTCGCGCCGGACAAACTTGTCCACGACTAGCAAGGCATATTGGTCGATGTTGACGGCTGAAACAGTTCGGTCTACCAGCATTACCAGTTTGGTTTGACCCCCTACTACTTCCAGCAGGTTGTGGTCGTCGAGGAAAGTGGTGACGTTCATCAAGTCTGTGGGCTGCTCTTTAGAGTGCAGCGCTAAAGCGGCCCGATAAATGTGTTGGTGGACTGTAATTGCTAACGCTTCGGGACGCAGAATATTTGCGACTCGGTTAATCGCGATTGGGTCGATCAAAATTCCGCCTAAAATTGCTTCCTCTGCATCAATGTTAGTCGGCATAATTTTGTCAACAAAACTGACTCCCATATCTGGTACTCTCCTTTGAGATTGTTGTTACTTGAACTGTGTTTTAGTTGCCTACAGGTTGGAAGCTGTCTACAGGAATTGAATAATCAGTGTTTTCACAGCTATGCCTCATAGCTAAGTAGTAGACAATTTGTTCAAAATTTGTTTTAGTTGCTGAGGAAATCGATGCATCCACTGCAAGTAAATTTGCTGCTGAATACCTAGCGCTGCGAAAGCTTCTTTGCCTAGTTGCTGGAACTGTTCGCATAACGTTCGGTGAGTTTCTAATGGCATATACTGAGGGTCAACATAATCTTCAGTTATTCTTGTTGCCTGGGCAGAAGGAGAATCTTTTGGAGTTGGAGAAGAGCCTGTTGAAGCTGGAGACGAAACAACATTTGTTGGGTTCGAGTTTTGAAAACCGTTAGTTTTCTCCCACCAGCGACCGCGCAAACAATCAACGACCCACCCTGAAGGGTTGGATATTTGCTTTGTTTGGCTTCGGACTTGCAGCAAGTTTATGGCGGCTTGGATTTCGTTTAAGCTGTGCTGGAGTACACAAATTTTTAATTCGGGATTCATGCCTCCTGTGGCTCGCGTAACGGCTTCGACAATTTCAGTTGCATCGGGATTGGCAATTGGAACAGCTTCGATAATTTCAGTCGCATCAGGATTAGTAATTAGACCAGCTTCGATAATTTCAGTTGCATCGGAATTGGCAATTGCAATTGGTTCGACAGTTTCAGTTGCATCGGAACTGGCAATTGCAATTGGTTCGACAGTTTCAGTTGCATCGGGGTTGGCAATTGCAATTGGTTCGACAGTTTCAGTTGCATCGGGGTTGGCAATTGCAACCGCTTCGATAATCTCAGTCGCATCAGGATTAGTAATTGGAACGGCTTTGACAGTTTCAGTCGCATCAGGGTTGGCAATTGCAACCGCTTCGACAATCTCTGTTGTATCGGGGTTGGCAATTGCAACCGCTTCGACAATTTCAGGAACTTGGGGAGTAACGGGCGAAGATATTTCAGGACTTAACGGAACAGCTTTATTGGTAGGTATTGGTGATTTGGCGGCAGAGATTGTTGGATTGTCGAGGCTGTTGATTTCTGTCAGCAGTTTTTGCGGGGGTTTAGAGGTCAAACCTATTTGTTGTGAAGTGCAAGGCATTGCCACATCGACTGCCTGACTGTTATCTGAATTAATAGTCAGACATTCAGCGGTTGGGGCGGAACATTTATTTTCATTAGGGGTTTTTAGTTCTTGTTCTGAATTTTTATTTAATTCAGTGCTTTTAGATTTGATCCCAGTTACAACCTGTGGTTTTTTATCTGGTGATGTTAAATTTTCTCCTTCTTGAGAAAAATTTAAAAAAACAGCAGCAATATTTTCAGTGCTTTGCTGTCCTTTTTTATCCTCTGTAAAGAGTACGGCACCATCAGGGTTTGAACCCCCTGTTTGCTCAATTTTTGGCTGGTTCAGTCGATTTTTTGACGGATTGCTCAGTTTTTGGAATTTTGAATGGGTGTGAGTGAAGGGACGAACGTCGCCCAGGTGCTGCACTGCTATGCGGAAAATGCCACGCCCGTAGTTTTTGAGGATTTTGACCAAGCCGAGTTTTTCGAGCTGTCTGAGGGCTGCCCGCCTGGTGTTGGGGCTGTAGGGCTTGCCGTTTCGGACTCTTGTGGTTCGTTTTTCGCCCAAGGGGATGCAATTGATGTCGATTTCCTCTGGTTTGCCACCGATGCAGGTTCTGTAGAGGTAGAGGGCGAGTTTGAGGGCGCTGGGGGTAGCGCTTTCTAGTATAGAGGCTAGGGCTTCGTAAACTGCGGCGTGTCGGGCGAATGGCGGTTTGTGCCAGGTAGTTGTATCTGCAACCATTTTTTATTCCGGGGTAAAAATGAGCGTAAATGTCCCTTTAGGCGACTGTGACAGCCGCAAGGTTTGCCAGAGCGGTTGTTGTGAATTTGACTGCGGGCTATTGAGCGCGAATGCAGCGATCGCTGCACTCAACAGGATTTCGGGTTGGTTTCAACTACCACACCTGGTTGTTGAAGCCAACCCGATTCATAGCGCCGTCGCTTGAACTATCGGCAAACTTTGCTAAGGCGAGGCGGTTTTAAGGTCTTGTACTTTTGCGATCGCTTTTTTGTAGCGATGCAGTTGTCCTAAATCCAGCAGTGTTGAGACTGACCGCCCTGCTAAAAGATGAGAAAGGGTGCGCGACTATTTTTTTAATCCTGCCAGACCAGCCGATACGGGATTTGGTGGCGAATCAGTCTAATAAGACTGATCAGAGTTGTTCTAAAGACTGAAAACTTTACGTGGTAAGAGTTTCAAAAATGACTTGTCGCGGCATTCTAGAGGTTTTGTCGCGGCATTCTAGAGGTTTTGTCGCGGCATTCTAGAGGTTTTGTTCTAACGGTCAAACTTATATGGGGTATGGATTTGAGAGCTATTTTTAATACCTATTTTTTTTAGAACAAGTTTCAGAACAGCCCGAGCATTCTTTGCTGAAAAAAAAAACCAGCCCGGAAAGGGTTGGTTTGTAGCGTCGCTTTGTTGACACTCTCCGGGTTAAAGCCACGGAGATTCTTAAGACCACAACTTTAGTCTTAAAGGCGCTGACAAGTCGCCTCTACTGATTCCGCTTAGATCGAGTCCAAGCATTATCGCTACTTTTCTGGCAATATTTGCACCACCATTGGCATCTGCATTAATCAACCAGCCTTGAGCCGTTCGGTACAAACCACGCTTAAGCCGCTTGCCACTTGCCTTCCACCCTGTTAGGGTCGAATGACAAGTCGCCTTGTCATCCTCCCTTTCAAAACCGTGCGTAAGAGTGTTGGGTAAGAGAGCATA
>JAUBSN010000147.1:0-10682 GCA_036704825.1 Microcoleus sp. F8-C3
GGCGCATTGTGAGCCGTTTGGGTACACCCTATTTGAGGTTTTTTGTCAACCTCTTTTACTGGACTGGCGCTCTAGGAGCCAAGCAGAAGCAGAAATAATAAGTTTCAATGCAAAGATTGCTTGCACAAATTGGAGCAAAGCGCTATCAAGCGACGCTGCCCAGCACAAGAGGCTGGAAGCAATCGCCGTAAGCAAAAATGAGTTGCCCAGGGCGATTGCTTTTATCATTTTTCAGTGCCTCCTAAAAGCTTGGCTTGAATCTGTGCAATCCTTTCAGTAGCGCGGTTTTCAGCTTTTTCTAAACTGACCCCAAGGCGAGCATAACCGGGACGCAAATTATGTAAATGTTTACCCAATCCCACATCAGCCTTTTTCTTCACAAGCTCGTTAGTAGCAACGGCTTTCTCATACTTTCTGTGAGATTTGTGTACTTTGGCATCCGCTTCCTCAATCTGAGCCATTGACTTGTAAGCGCGTTTAGCCTGCCTTGCCCCTTCAGTTTTCTCCTTCGCCAATTCCTTTAATTTGTCGGCTTCTTCTTTATCAAAATAGCGAGGAGTTTCACACACTGGACTGGTGCGGATAGATGCAAAGCTACCAGGGTTTAAAGGTGTGATTACCTTGTCATCAGTGGGCGAATTCAGTTTATCACTCTTGCTACTAATAGCATCGCTGTTTTCGCCACCAAATAATCGTGTCATTAATCCCATTACTTTGAAGCTCCGATTTGAATGTTTACGCGGACTGGGGGAAATAAATTCAGTGGGTTGATTTGCCGCCACATGGACATTGCCAACACAAACACCCCCGCCGATGCGAGCGCGAGTGCGATGAGTTGCCCGAAGTCAACCCAGTCTAAAAAACTGGTGGAATTCTGGCGGGTGAAACTGCACACCGGGGATGTACCGTCGTTAGTCCAGTCAAGAGTGTCTACACTGTCTACAGAATCGTCTACATTGTCTGGCAGTTTGTCTAGCGGTTTGTCTAGCAAGCTGTCTAGCGTCTGACCGTCAACGAGGTACAGTTCTAGCAGCGCTTCCCACGTGGCAGTTTTGCTGAGCTTTCCAAATTGCTTAGCATCTTCGTTGGTAAAACCGCAGTTGAAGGCGATCGCTTTGAGTCGGTCAATGCGACGGTAGTTGACGGCGGGCTTAGTCATGTTTGACCTCGCGCATTAACTCAAGAGCCTCTTGCAAATTGTCATCAAGCAACGAAAAAGAAGCTGGAGCGTATTCGTAATAAGCATCTAACAGCAAAGAAGCCCGAAAACAATCCGCACCGTCAAGCTCAGTTGCTTCGCTTAAATAAGTGTTCAACGATTCTAAAAAAACTTCTCGATGGCGAGCGTTAACAAGAAGGTCAGTAGACTGACAGATAAGACCGAGCAAACGCTTAAACGTTTTGCGGTCAATGACAATTTTGTCGTTTGACTCGAACGTAAACAATTGCGATCGCCCGCAAGGACAATCGTCTGAATGTGGCATGATTATTAAGCTCCAAGCGTTTTGAGAGAACGTTTGGGGAAGCCGTGACGTGTTAAGCGGGTCCAATCGCTTAGCAGTCGCGCATCAATCTTCCTTAGTTACTCACGATCGTAGAATTACAGGAATTTGTCAACACCGGGACTGTAAAGTTTTGTGTCCCAAAAGTTGCCCGCAGAATCAATATACTAACAGCATCAGAGCGGGCGTAAATGCTCCAAAATCTTGCCGTCTAAATACACAGAATTAATTACTTTTTCCGACGTATCGCACCATTTAGCAACCACCGCACTCGGTACACCTTTGCCTACTTGTTCGCTGATAAAAGTATCCCGACAAGAGTAAGGCGTGGTTGTCTTACAATCCTGTTGATTTTGGCGGGTGCTTTCAGTAATCGGGTCAACCAACTTATGCCAAGTTCGGATGGTGAAATTGCTGTAATTAATCGCCCCGCCCTTCTTGGGCGAGGGAAAAACTAGACTGTTCCTATCCGTCAAGTTTTCCGGCTCAAGGCTTCTTAAAAACTCGCTTAATTCCTGATTGCAAGGGAACCTGCGACGCTTGTTGTTTTTACTGCCGTCAACCCTAGTTTCCGTCCCGCCGGGATGCTGTACGCTGCCATTAAACACAATGTGAGAAAAGTCGGAGGCAATATCGCGCCACCTCAAGCCAACACCCTCCGAGGGACGGCATCCAGTCATGAACCAAAACTGCACTAAAGGGTAATAGTAGCAAAGCTTTTGCCCCGAATAGCCCCTACCGTTCCAGTTCCCCTTGTGGTCTTTGAAAGCTTTTAGTACCAATGCCTTTTCTTCTGGACTAAAAGCGTTAGGCTCTGGGTCACTTTGCCAGTTGTGTTTTGGTAAGCCGGCTGCCATTCCGTTAAAATGGGAAGCGGACAACCTAGTGATAACTTTAAATTTAATCCCCCATTCAACCGCTGCATTTATATAAGTCAATATTCGTTTTGTCATGCTGTTAGTAGTATCGCCTAGCAGCCACGCGCGTATTTGCAAAGCATCATCCTCGGATAAACTTTGGTAGGGACAGCGGTCAATATAAGCTTGAATGCTGGTCACTAAGTAGTGAAAAGTTGTAGGCTTGACAGCAGGTTTCTTGAACTCTAGATATCTCTCAAACAGTTTGGCTAGAGTCAGTTCTGATTTGGGCTGGATTGTCTCAATAACAGTCAAGTGAGTTTGCGGTTTGTACTTTTTGAGTGTGGGGTCAAACCGCTCGAACTTGATATCAGATTCAATCAACCGTGCTTTAGCTTGTGCCAGTTCCCAGTTTTCAGGGGTATCGGCCATCCCCAGAGACAAGTATTTTTGCTCCCCCTCGTATAAATGTCTTGGCAGTTGTAATCGCAGCCTCCCCTCGCGAGTTGCTACCACCACAGAACCGCAAGAAGCTTTCCCACCCAATTTAGGAGTTTTGGTCATGTATTTTTACTCAAGCTCGATCGAGCAATTTTACCAAATTGACTACGGTTTGACTACGAAAACAGCGGACGGCAAAAATATTTTTTGAAAAATCTTTGCTGGACAAAGGGTTCGCAGATTCCTTCTTACAGCTTCCCATGCTGAACGTCGTGGGTTCGAGTCCCACCGTCCGCTTGGGCAAACAGTATTTAAACCCTTGAGAAATCAAGGGTTTTGGCGTTTCTAGGGCTTGACCTCTGTAGTTGCACAGGATGTTTTTGGAGACAAATACAGGTTTTTTGAGGGCTGTTTGGAGACAATTTGGAGACAATTTGAAGACAAAATTGGAGATAATCAAGTGCCTAGCTCTGCCAATACGTCCAACACTGCTTCCATATCAGCCAAGTCTGCTCTCGACTTTTTACGCTGCGCTGTTAATTGGTTGAGCAAGTCGGCCGGCTTCTGGAAGTTCCGCGACTGTCGGAGCGGAGTTTTTATTTGCTTCCCGTGAGCGCCGCGCTTCCTTGAGCTCTTGCTCCAGCATCTGCACCTTCAGTCCTAAATCGCCGTTTCTCTCGTGTAACTGATTCAGTTCTGCATACCATTCTGCAAGTTACTTGTCAGCCGCTTTCAATTCGTGCCTGGTCGATGTGGTATCATAAAAAGTCTATTGTGTCAATAACCTAGCTCCTGCGATGTTCAAACAGCACCAGCAGCAAGTTGTGGGCCGAGTAGCCCTCAGAGGTTATCCTTAATAATCAGGCTAGTTTCCGATAGGTTTGGATATGTTCCCAACAACTTTATTTCATATTCCCCAAAATTTAATGCTATTACTCGACCGCAGCGCGATCGACCGATTAAAGCCCCTATTGGCGCAAGCAAGCGGAATGCCTATAGTTGCATCGGAAAATACGGTAACAATTGCGCTCGTATTGGTTGCTATGGGAATTCTGGGTTGGGGATTTTATCGCGCCAGACCTTTTGGCAAACTGGGAATTTTGGCTTGGTTGCAGTCTGTGGCGCTGATGAGTCCCTGGCTGCTGTTCTTTGGTTTGTTCGCAGCCGGAATTTACCTCAATCTAGTGGCGGTATTGTTGCTGCTAGTGGCATCCACGGGATTGTACATTTATCTGGGCAGGCAATTGCGTAAGGCTGCATCTGATACAGTGCTGCCGCGGCCGGATGCTGCTGAGGTAAAGTCCCAAAGCGATGCTTTATCGGGCCCTGAGTCGCAGCGACCACCGGGCCCAGAAACCGTTAAGATCGTCACCTCGTCGCCTGCGAATAATGAATCAGAAATAATTCCCGTCCCAGTTGAAGACCTCAAGGCAATTAAAGGCATATTTGGAATTGATACTTTCTTTGCCACAGAAACTATTCCTTATCAAGATGGGGTAATCTTGAAAGGAAATCTCCGAGGAGACGCAGAACAAGTACACTCGCGTTTGACGGCAAGTTTGGCAGAAAGATTAAACGATCGCTACCGCCTATTTTTAGTAGAGAATCAGGACGACAAGCCCGTAGTTATTATCTTGCCCAGCACCAACGACCCGCAGCCAACAACCGTTTCTCAAAAAATCCTAGCAGTCGTGCTGCTGCTGGCAACAATTGCTACTAGCTTAGAGACAGGCGGTTTGCTGCTGGGTTTCGATTTCTTTAACTCGCCGGCTAGATATCTAGAAGTTCTGCCAATTGCAGCAGGAATTTGGGCGGTTTTAGGCTCTGGGGAAATTGCTCGCCGAGTGCTGGCAAATCGGTACAAGGTTGGCTTGAGTTGGCCGTTTTTTATACCAACTTTGCAAATAGGTTGTTTTGGAGCGATCGACCGTTTTGAGTCGCTGCTGCCCAACCGTAAAGTTTTGTTTGATATTGCTTTTGCCGGATCGGCGGCTGGGGGAATAGTTTCTGTGCTAATGCTGGTAACGGGTTTGCTGCTGTCTCACCCCGGCAGTTTGTTTCAAATTCCCGCAGAATTTTTCAAGGGCTCGGTTTTGGTGGGAACTTTGGCAAAAGTGGTTTTGGGTTCGGCTTTGCAGCAGCAGATTGTTGATGTTCACCCGCTGGTTGTTATCGGTTGGTTGGGCTTGGTAATAACGGCGATTAACTTGATGCCGGCGGGACAGTTGGACGGGGGTCGAATCGTGCAAGCCATCTACGGTCGGAAAATAGCCAGCCGCACTACTTTGGCGACTTTTGTGGTGCTGGCCATCGTTTCTTTAATTAATCCTTTGGCTCTGTATTGGGCGATCGTAATTCTGATTTTACAGCGGAATTTGGAGCGGCCGAGCCTCAACGAGCTGACTGAGCCTGACGACGCTCGCGCGGCTTTGGGTTTGCTGGCTTTGTTCTTGATGATTGCTGCGCTGTTGCCGTTGACTCCGGCTTTGGCTGGCCGTCTGGGAATCGGGAACTAGGAGTAGTCGGGCATCTTTGGTAATAGGCTCTTGGGTTGCGGTAAATTAGTGGAATACAGGAATTGAGCGATCGAACTGGGAACTAAAGGGCGATCGGATTCCTAACTAATAATTTCCAATTAACACCGCCGCCCAGGGCAATTTATCTACTACCAAAAGTTGATTTTTTTATAACCCAAAATTTGTTGAAACTCGATCGATTAAGTTTAAATAACTTATCTGAGCCTCTAGGATAAAGTCATGGCTAATCAACTTCCTCCTGTATTGGTAACTTTTGATGCAGATGTTTTAATGACTGGCAGAACCCAAGTGTGGCAAGAATATGCCAAGGTGGGAACTTGCTATATCCCCGAAGTAGTGTACGACGAAATAGATCGTCTGACAGGGCAGGCGGTGGAAAAAGAGCAAGAGCAAGTAGCTAGAGAGTTTATGCGATTTTTTGCCGACAGCGGCTGGATTGCAACTGACGCTCAAGAAACACACCGAGCCCTCGAACCTTCGATCAAAAATCAAAGCAAGCCAGCAATGCTCGTGGTGGCGACGGCTCAGTGCGTTTACGGTTTGGCGACCGAACACCCGGAGGCATTGGTGGTTTTTGTGTCCAACAGCCAGCCTCTGCTGAAGCGGCTGGCTTCTGTAGGCGCTACGAATCTCTGCGGGATTACCGGGGCGATGCTGTTAAATTGGGCGAGGAAAGGGGAACGGCCGCCGGCGGCGACTCAGCAATTGCAAAGTTTGATGCGTACCCTCGCCGAACGCAAATCGACTCAGCGCCCTAACAGCAGAATTCAGGATGCTGCTGTTGACCAAACGGGGGCTTCTGCTAGCAAGTTAACGGGAACCCGCGGCGCTTCTGAATTGAAGTCGGCCACCAGTTTTACTAAAACTAATAAAACGGGTTTGACTGAGAGCCGCAGTGCGAGTTCGCGCCCCAAAACGCCGCGGCGCAATCGCGAGGAGTCGAGAGATTACGAGCCGGCTGTATACCGCATGAAACATATTACACCTCCGAAAAAAAGGAACAGCGGTTTTCTGTCTACTGCGTTCAATTTTTTGGGTGCGTTATTTTTCTTGACGGTAGCGGTAGGTATTTTGTGGCGAGTGTTCGATGTGAGGGGTTTTAGAAAGACTTTTGTGCCGGCTCTACCACAGCCTGTGCAACAATTTGTGAAGTCGATCGATCCTAAATAATCTGGTTTTCTGAATTCTACCTTCAGAGCCGGCTGAGTTGTGCCTTCGGTCATCGTTAATCTTGCACCTTGGGAAACTGGGATAGTACGCTTGGTTCAAAAATCGGTGCCCTCCGCTAAATATAGCGGTAAGGTTCTTGTGGCGCACCCTACGGTTAGAATTTCTGGCCTTAGTCCGGTGGGAATTTTCAACGGTTACTATCACAACAGAAGATGAACGCTTCACTTTAGTGCTCTAAAAATCCATCGCCATGCTGAACGGGAACGAAATAATTAGTGGATTAGCACTGGCTTTTGCAGGTTTTGCTTATGCTTTAGTATTTTTTGTTCTTCTTCCCTTCAGACAGTACGATTATGCAGCACCACTTGGGGCTATAGCAATGGCAATCGCCCTTACTATAGCAATGAATTGGCTGCTGTCTGCATCGTTGCTAACTGGGTGGAATTGGGTAGCTGCATTATTTGGTTTTCAGGTAGCCCTCATGTTTTTTGGTAGCGAGTTTCTGGGAGATGGGCTGTACCTGCCAAATTTGTTGTTTGTTGGAACTATGAGCGTAGGATATGTGAGCGTTTATACCAGTTTTTCACAACAAAAAACACTGGTAATTGTGGGTTTATGTACAGTATTTTTCCTAGCTTCGATGTACTTATCTTTGATTGGTGGCTATGTACTCAAAGGCAAAAATCCGTTTCAGGGTTCTTCTACCCAGATGCTGCCGCTGTTGAATCAAAGGGTAGAAATTTGCACCGACAATCCCAAACAATTGTATTTGAATGGCAAAACTGGCGAACTCACGCATATTGACCGTTATGAGGTGACTGTGAAACTAGATTCTGGAGGAGACGAGAGATTGATCTGGCCCTATGTCGATGTTTGGTGGCAGGATATTAAGGCTGCTAGCGAACAGAAATCGCAGTAATTTATATAGTTTCCGGTTGCACCGGAATTGAGATCATTCACTATTTAAAGGTGGTGCTGTTCCTTCTACAGGTCGAATAATGGTCGGTTTATTAGTAGATTGTTGCTGAAAAAGTGCCTTGAGTGCCAATTCAAGATTTTCTGCCATGACTATGCGGTTTTCGTAGACAGCAATAACTCTGACTAAAGTTGGCAAACTATTGCGTTCTGCTTCTAAGTAAAGAGGTTCCACATACAGTAAAGATTGTTCAATGGGAATTACTAATAAGTTTCCTTGAATGGGTTTGGAACCCTGCCGATTCCACAGAGAGATTTGTTCGGAAATAACCGGATCTTGGTTAATTAAAGCTTCTATTTGTTCCGGGCCGTAAACTAATCGCTGTTTGGGAAACAGATACAAGAGCAATTTTCCGTAATTGCCACCATCCGATCGCCCTGCAATCCAAGCAATTAAATTGTTGCGACTTACTGGTGTAAATGGGAGGAGCAAAATAAATTCTTCTGCTGTTTCCGTTGGCAGTTTGGTAATCAAATAATACGGTGCAACGGGCTGTTGTTCGGTGCCATAAATTTCGTTGGGAACTCGCCACAAATCCTCCCGATTGTACAATACTTGCGGGTCTTCCATATGATAAGTTAGCAAGCGTTCAGATTGAATGCTCAACAAATCTACTGGATACCTGATATGTTTGCGGAGAGCCGGAGGCATTTTGTCAAGGGGTTTGAAGAGTCCGGGAAAGATAGCCATCCAACTGTTAATAATCGGATCGGAGGGATAGGCAACGTAGAAGTCAACAGACCCGTTGTAGGCATCAATAACTACTTTGACGGAGTTGCGGATGTAGTTGAAATCATGATTTCCCGGATCGGAATACGGATAGCGATCGCTCGCTGTATAGGCATCGATTATCCAGTAAAGATAGTTGGAAGATTTGTCATTAGCGGAGGGAGAAGGTTTAATTTTGTTGCCATTTGCCTGCCTTTCTTTTTCTATATCTTGATTGCTAAGATTGGCGTTTGCTACTACTAAATACGGGTCAGAATCGTAGCGCAAAAAAGGAGCGATCGCCCGGACTCTTTGATTAATATTTCGGCGGTACAGCAATCTAGTTTCTGGAGTAAAATTGCGGGTAAGCGCCATTTGCCAATTTTTGAGATAATTAGCAAACAGCCAGCGCCGCCACATAGAACCGATCGCAATTCCGCCCCTACCGCTGTAAGTGTTGTAAACATTTTCTTCGCCGCTGGGATAGTCGAATTCTTTGACTTTTGTGGGCGCCATCACATCTGTATCGGTGATTGCGCCGTAGTAAATTCGCGGGTAGCCGATCGGAATACTGGCCCGAATTCGATCGCTAGTTACTCCCAAAGCAGTCTCTCCTGTCTGGGCTGCAACTCCAATATCTTTGACAAAATAATCGGGTAAACCCCCGACACCGACTGTATTTACGGGAGAAAGAGTAAAGCCGTAACCGTGAGTGTAAACTAGGTGTTCGTTCACCCAAGTTTGAGCTTCGGGGGCAACTGCTGTGTAATCTAATTCCCGCGCTGCCAGAAACACTTGTTGGCTTTCCGAATCTCCCTTTTGTGCTTGTTCTTTTTTGATTGTGTAGCGATCGATATCGGCATCAGGAAATGTATAATAGGGTCTGATTTGCTGTAACTGTCTGTTTGTTTGCAGCAGCGGTCGCTTGTCCCACAGGCGGATGTTGCTAATAGTAAGTTGATTTTTTTCTAAGTCGGCATAAGTAAGTTGTCCGGCGGGATCGAATGTTTTTATTTCGATTGTGTTGAGTTCAAATGCTTCTTTAGTAAAGGCAATACTGCGCTGAATGTAAGGCTGTTCGCGTGCTAGTTCGTTGGGTTGAACTATGAGTCGCTGCACAATTTCTGGCAGCAGTAAACCTCCCACAATAGTTAAAGTTACCCACGCTAAAGTAATTTTTTTTATAATTTCATTTTTAATTTTGAATTGGTAAACCTGACACAGCATCAAAAGCGCGATCGCCCCCGCCAAAATACTCAAAAATCCATAGCAGGGCAGCCGCACCGTCACGTCAGCATAATTGGCCCCGTAAGTAACGTCTCCCCGCGAATACAGCAATGCGTAGCGCCCCAACCAGTAGCGGAATGAAACGGCTAGCATTAAAGCTGCACCCAAGCCGTAGAAGTGCCGCTGCTGCGATCGAGAAAACCCCAAAAATATCCCTTGACTCAGGCTATTTCCTGACAGCAAATATGTTAAAGCACAAGATACTAAACTGTACAAAAATACCACTGTCAGCCAGAATCCTAGCAAATCTAAGATTGGCAAAATAAATACGTAAAAGCTAATATTTTGATTAAAAAGAGGGTCGGTTGTGTTAAAATTAGTAGGGTGAAAATATTGCAAAGCATTTGTCCAGCGACTGGCAGCAATCAGCCCGATCGCCAAACTGAGAAAAAGGGCGATCGCCCGCAGGAAAAAATCAGGCTTAATTACCACAGCTAACATTGTCCCCAGCAGCAAGCCCAACTGCCACCAGCGAGAAAATAGCTGCACCCCTATTTGCTGGATTGACTCAATTCCCAACGGCAGGGGCGGTGCAGGCAAATTGTCAGCTATACCGAAATAGGTGAGGCTGTTTGCAGCTAACAGCCCGGAGTGAATTGCGGTCAAAGTTGCGATCGAACTCAATCCGAACACCGCCAACAGCAGCCAGGGAAAGCTAATTTGCGATTTAGCAACAGGTATTTCGTAATTCTTCCCCGTTTTTTTCGCCCTCAGTGAGGCGAATAGTGCCGCCCCCACCGGCGATTTGATTTCCTCGGCGGGATGTTGCAGGCGGCGGGCTAAAGCCAAATTTCCCAGCAAAAAGACAGAAGAAACAGCAATTGCGATCGTTCCCAGCAACGCTTGAGTTTTCAGCTTTAACAGAAAAACCTGAAGATATCCAACTTCCTGAAACCAGAGAATTTCTGCCGCCATCCGGGAGGCAAATTCAAAAACCAGCCACAGCCCCGCAATCAGTAGGATTATTTGATAAATTCGCCTATTAGTCATTAGTTATCAGTCATTAGTTATTAGTCATTAGTTACTCGTTGAATGATAACTGATATATGGTTCGAGTAATTTACCCTCCCGCACGATCCTTTTGCCGCCAGGGTTGGAGGCATTTTTATTCATGGTAGTTGACCGGATTTGACACTCCCCTGGCTAAAGCCGAGGGGATTCTTGATTCGCAGAATCGACTTGCCGATGCAGAATTACTTCAACA
>JAUBSN010000148.1:0-10567 GCA_036704825.1 Microcoleus sp. F8-C3
AATTTATATTTTTTAGATAATAGCAAATTCACTCATCTTTCTAAAGGCTGTTTTCAGACTTTTTCAGCAAGCCCTAATTAGCTTTAAGTTGATGCAACAGTGGCTAAAAGTTTTTCCGATTCCACAATTATCTACAGGCTTAGCTCGATTAATGGCGTTAATGAACTTTTACCCAAATCCCTTCTCTTGGTAACTGCTCAATAAGTGCTGATAAGCAAGTATCGCCAAAGTAACTCAGACAAGGCCTGATGGCCTCAAGCTGAGAATTCCAGTACAAGAGTAATTTATGAATTGGTTGCTGAGCCAAAAATCCCGGGCGATTTACGTAGGCGAGCGAGCCCGAGTTCTAATCACATCCGCCAGAGCTGGAATTATTTCATCTTCCTTGAAACGGGAGAGCAAATACTGCCAGAAAGAAATACCGAGTTTCCGACAAGTCTTTTTTAAACCCGTAAATGTATCCCGGGCTTGACGCCCATTTTCATGACGAGTTCCCCCACTAATTTTTCGTCGTGTGACGTACTCTCGAATATCAGTTTCTGCCGCATTCGTATGTAACGGGATCAAAGGCGCATCTAACACTCGCAGCAGTTCTGTTTTATGAAAATAAAATTGCTTCATAGCCAAGTTCAGACGCCAAGTGATGGGGATAATGCCTCCCAAAAATCTCATCAAAGCGCTGCTGTAATGGTGCCATTTTTTCCGGCGTTGGCTGTTGTTGATAATCTTTTAATTCGCGGTAATAGACCCACAAATCATCCAGCACTTGGTCTATCTCAGTACGCTGTTGTGTTGTGACTCCCTGGAGCCGGCGAATCCCTCGTTCCATATGAATCCAACACAAAGCATGGGACAACAGCGCAAATTGCGCCGGCTCCATCGCTGAGAATAATCAGGTTTGGGGGTAGACCATGTTCTATAGCACTGCCCAGTAGTGCCGCTGAGGTTAGCGTTTTCACCGCTTGTTTACTGGTGATGTCTAAGTTCTGAAGATATTTGCTCCAATTCTCGTCTCCCTGAGATATCGTGGTACTATTAAATTCAAGTTTTGATAAGTGGCAGGCTGCTAGTTCTTGTGCAATCAGGTAACTGTGAGAATATTGATTCAGTATCAAATCGGTGTAGGGGCCTCTGAGAATTCGCAGATAGTTTTGCCGACTTTTGCTATCGGTTGTAGTAAAGTGGGCAAATAAATCGTTGCCCATGACTGTACAATAGCCATTCTTTCCTTGATGTCTGGCTCCAGTATCATCGGTATGAATATATTCGGCTGTCTGCAATCGAGCTTGTAAGACTTGATTCTGTTCCTGATGAAAGGCTTCTTTTTCTTCTACTAAGAGTCGATTAATTTGGCCCGTGGAAATATCTATGCCTAGTTCTCTTAACTGTTCCCCGATTAAGTTCTGTGGCACTCGGCATTGATGGTTTTGGTACAAGATAAATGCTTTCTTTCGTTGGGCCATAGTGTCCCTGATATTCGCTCGGCAATTGCCCGACTATTGTCTTACCTTCGGTGGTAATGTATTCGGCCAGTAAAAACCGAATACTATGCCTTTGGATAATCACATCCTGCACATCATATTGTCTATACCCATTGAACCGACAGCCCTCTGGGATTTCAAGAGGTTCAATCACTCTTTCTTCATCTACTAAATCCTGGTTTTTTTTACTCCGTTTCCAAGAACCAGGTCGCTGTTCAAGGTCAATTGTTTTTTTTCTTTTTGATTAAGGGTGCTGGGTTGAATTTTGGGCTTTCCCTTAAGTTTTTTAGCTGAACAGAGTTGCTCTTTAAGGCTTTGGGCTTCTTCCTGTAGTTTGGTCACATCTTGTTGTAGCTTCGCTATTGTCTCCTCTTGGCTCTCAATCATCTCTTGCTGCCGAGCTATTATGTTCAGCAGCGACCTAACTAAGGGAGTGATGTCTTCGGATGGAATGTCAATAGCTAAATCAGGAATTTGCATATTTTCATTAAATCATATTTGAAGCCAAATTGCCAAGGAGAGAAATAAGTTTATTGGCTCGCGTTCTGGGACTACTTAGCTCAGATACTCCAACCAGCGGTTATTGAGCAGTTACATCCGGAGTAACAATTCTACCGAAAAACTGCATCAAAATCGACCAATTTTAGTAAGAAATTTGTCTTTTTTTGTCGTACTGTATATCTAAAAATCCCACGACGGCAGTTTTATTGTCCTAACTTACTCAACGGTATCCCACAGAAGTATTAGATTTTTTGGACGTTAAAAGACGACACACTCAACGATATGAACAAGATATTTATGAGCGTGTAAAACAATCGAGCATGGAGCAAATTGGCCGAGAAGAAGGACTGAGTTATGACGAAATAAAAGGAAGATTTGAGCAGGTAAACACATCAAAAAAAACTGAATTGGCAACGGGTTAAACGAATTGGTCTGGATGAGATAAGTATGCGATAAGGTCAAGGAAATTTTGTGACTGTTGTGAGTGACCTGGGCGAAGGTAATTTAATTGAGATGATTGATTATCATCGCTGTGAAGAAATCATTGAAGTCCTTATAGAACAAACAATTGAGGTTCGTGAACAAGTTGAGGAAGTGAGTGTTGATATGTGGGGAGGATTCCCTAAAGTTATCAAACAAGTATTCCCAAACGCCAAAGTTATTATCGATAGTTTTCATGTAATGAAAGTAGTTAACAAAGACTTAAATAAGTTACGTAGAGCAGCCGGAATAACAGACAGGCAAAGTAAATATTTATTATTAAGTAATCGAGTAAAATCAAATTTTTTTTCAGATTTACAAATTAGAATTGATACTACTAAAATCCGAATGTTTGCGAATTGTGTATGAGATGAAAGAAAAATTTAGAGAAATATATGAGACTACTTTTACGGTCAAAGAAGGGCAGAATAAAATCAAAGAATGGCTAAATCATACACAAGTATTTTTGATAGAGTCTGCATCAACAATTGAGAATCATTTTGAGGGTATTTGCAACTACTTTCTTCATCGCACCACAAGTGGAGTCATGTCAGGAATCAACAATCGGATTAAGTTGATAATGCGGCAAGGGTATGGTTTTTCTAATTTTAATAATTTTAGGAATCGCGTATTAGCTTGCTTTTCTGATTAAATAAACTTATAAACATAAGTTCAGGAGAGCAAAAAAACTTATCTTAAACTCTGCTTGAATATATCGCTCCTGCTCTTGGTGGGCGAGCGATTATTCAGCAAGCCCTAACTATCTTGTTATCCTGCGACAATAGAACTTTTCCGGCATTCCAGCGGGAAATATCAACGTCGCTAGAGGGACATATAGAAAGATTGCTAGGAAATGTGATATTAGCACCTTGTATTTTTTGAAAGGATTCCAATACTAAAGATACCAATTGCTCTCTGGTAACAGCAAGTGGGAGTCGAAAGGTATTATTTTGAGAAAACGGGCCTACAAACCCAAAGCCCACAGCTTCTTTATTTTCGGAAGCGTAGATATTATCGGTAGCTATCTCCGAGTTGTAGAAAAGCCAGTATTAACTACGGTATTGGTATTTCCTGCGGTATTTCCTGCGGTGTGGGCTGCTGTATTGGTATTGGCTGCGGTGTGGGCTGCTGTATTGGTATTGGTATTGGTATTGGCTGCGGTGTGGGCTGCGGTGTGGGCTGCGGTATTACTTCGGTATTGCCTCCGGTATTGCCAATTTCTGTCGGTGCGGGTTGATTGGTAGTGAAATAAAAGTGACCTAATGTGCGGCCTTGATAAGCTCTTTTACTCAAGCGCCAAGCAGGATCGAGAGTGATTTTCATGAATTCGTTAACATCGCCATTTGTGCGACCGATAATTACAGATTTACCTTGGTAATCTACGGGAGTTCCAATTAGTAGAACATTGCCATCAACACTTTCCAAAGTCAGGGTGTATTTTAATGCTAAATCGGTGCCGGCCATGCGAATTGAAAAGCCGTTGCTGTCAGTTGCGCGGCCACAAATACCGGTGAAATCAAAAGTAACTAATAACGGATCGACTTTCACGGGATTAGAGCCGCTTTCGCTCCAGCACTGTCGCTTGTCAGATACTTGTTCTACAATTAGCAATTGGTAGCCGCCGAAAGGGCGGGGTTGGGCTATGACAATTACTCGGTCTTGGTTAATTTCGGTTTCGTCAAAAGTAAATGCTTTAGCCGAACCGATCGCGCCAAGTGTTAAAATTGCTGAACCTGCCAGTGCGGCCACTGTTAGTACAAGTGAATGTTTCATGATTTTTCCCTATTGGCTCCTGATTGTGATGAGACTTATCTAGAATATAAAAAAGCCGTCCTCTTCCAACAACAAGATAGAATTTTACCATCTCTTGTTCCGGCGGTACCAAGTGCGATCGGCGATCGTCACCTTGGTTCGTAGTGAGAACTAAAGTCCGAGCTAATTTTTATGAGGACTATAGTCCTCACTACAAACTTATAACCGTTATTTTATACCGAGGAACTTGATAAGCGGTGCGGTCTCTAAATTGTATTTTCCGAGGGGCGGGACGCCCACTCCACAAGAATTTGATGGGACTTGACAGTCAAGTTTAGATGCGCCTGAGCTTATTACTTGCGAAACGATCGCACTATCGCCCAAAAAAACGGTGCGTTACAGTTGGTTAACGCACCCTAAAACAAACATTCAAAAAGCGCCTTTCCCCTCTAGCGGAACATACTGCTAACAGAACTATCTTCGTGAATCCGCCAAATAGTTTCTCCGAGCAAATTGGCTACCGAAAGCACCGTCAACTGCTTAAAACGGTTCTCTTCCGGCACAGGAATTGTATTCGTAACAATTACCTCTTCCAAAATCCCGCTAGACAAACGCTCGATGGCTGGAGGCGAAAACACCGCATGAGTAGCACAAGCATAAACCTGCCTCGCACCTTCGCGGCGCAACAATCTGGCTCCCTCAGAAATCGTACCGGCAGTATCGATCATGTCGTCCACCAACACGGCTGTTTTCCCGTTCACATCACCGATGAGGTTCATCACTTCCGCCACGTTGTGAGCTTGGCGGCGCTTGTCAATAATTGCCAGGGGAGCATCGCCTAGCTTTTTGGCAAAAGCTCTCGCCCTAGCGACTCCGCCAACATCCGGCGAAACCACAACAATATCCGTCAATTGCTTGCTAGCTAGATAATCCAAAAGCACCGGCGAACCGTAAACGTGATCGAAAGGAATGTCAAAATAACCTTGAATCTGAGCCGAGTGCAAATCCATCGCCAAAATGCGACCGGCCCCAGCTTCCGTCATCAAATTAGCCACTAATTTTGCAGTAATCGACTCTCTTCCGGCCGTTTTGCGATCGGCCCTAGCATATCCGTAATAGGGGATGACAGCAGTAATTTGTCTGGCCGAAGCGCGGCGACAAGCATCGATCATAATTAACAATTCCATGAGGCGATCGTTTACCGGACAGCAAGTTGGCTGAATCAAGTAAACATCGCAACCCCGAATCGATTCTTGAATTTGAACGTAGAGTTCTCCATCAGCAAACCGCTTGCGAACCATCGGCCCCAAATCAATCCCCAGATAGCGAGCCACCTCTTGGGCGAGGGGAATATTAGCAGAACCGGAGAACAGCCGCAGACGGTCGTGAGCGGAAATCGGCGGCTCGGGAAGCGGAAGCGGTAAAGTAGCAGAACGGATCACAGCAGGCCTCTTGCAGGACGTTTATTCCACCGCTATCTTACCATCTGAAACTAGAAATATTCAGCCAATTTTTTAATAGATTTAACATTCGGGCCGACCACAAGTGTTAAGTTAGGCGAATTGAATAGCACTTGCAGAAATATGTCCGAGAAATCCAGTTTCAAGTTTTCTTTCGGCGTCTTCAACGGTCACAATCGGTTTTTACTTATTTTTATCCACCAATAAAACTATAAATTATACTGCTATACCGTATATTAACGGATAAATTACTTTTTCAAGGCATAATTTATTACTTTCAAGCCCGCATTCGGCGTCTTCAACGGTCACAATCGGTTTTTACTTATTTTTATTCACTAATGAAACTATGAATTAGTACGGCAATACCGTAGATAGACGGGATAAAAAACTTTTTCAAGGCATAATTTATTACTTTCAAGATAGATTTTTCTGCGTAATTATGCTGTGTGACACGCCAGGGTGCAACATCTCACTTAAATAGGAATTACGCACGTACTACGATTTTCTCTCGGAAGAGAACGGAGTGAAGCAATCTCAAACCCTTGATTTAACGCCCTTGGGTGCGTAAATCCCGTTCAAGATGGAGTTTCCTGCGTAATTGTGCTGTGTGACACCCCAGGGTGCGGAATATGAGCTGTAGCGCTATCTCTCTGTACGGGCAGAAGTACGATCGCACTTCTGCCCCTGCATCTAAAAATTCTACCGCGAGTCAATTTGGCGTCGAGGCTGGAAGTGCAGCCGCCCAAAATTCGGTCGAAGGTCTAAGGCATCCGGGTTCAATGCGATAAAAATGCCACCAACAGGCAATAAACTTGAAAAATACTGTAAAAAAAGTTAAGAATCGGAAGCATACTTCAGATTTTTGATATCGGGCAAAGCAAGGTAGAAATCGATGAGCTTAAGAGAACGCATTGACGCAGAAATCAAAGCAGCCATGAAGTCCAAGGACAAAGTTCGCTTGGAAACAGTTCGCGGCATCAAGAAATTTATTCTCGAAAAAGAAGTCAGCCTCCGTCCTTCCGGGCAAGAAACGCTGACAGAATCTCAAGAAATGGAAATTTTGATGCAAATAGCCAAACAGCGCCGGGATTCGATCGAACAATACCGCAAAGGCGGCCGCGAAGATTTAGTGGCACAAGAGGAGGCGGAGTTGGCAATTGTTGAAGAGTATTTGCCACCGCAGATGTCAGACGAAGAGGTGAGTCAAGTCGTTGACGAAGTGATTGCTTCGGTTGGCGCTACTTCTGCAAAAGATATGGGCAAGGTGATGGGCAAGGCAATGCAGCAGCTTAAGGGCAAAGCAGACGGTAACAGAATTCAAGACATGGTGAAAGCAAAGCTTAACAGTTGACAGTTGGCAGTTGGCAGTTGGCAGTTGACAGTTGACAGTTGGCAGTTGGCAGCAGTCATTAGTCAGTAGTCAGTAGACATCTCCCATAAATCATCTCAAGCTTTATAAGGAATACCCTGAAAACCCCGTGACTTCAGTCCGGGGATGAAAGGGCGTTGCAGGATAAATCCTGCCTATTCTATTTACCTCAATTTCTCTTTACCTCAATCCTGAATCTAAAATCCAATCTTTTTAATTCAAAAAACTTTCTTAAAAAGTTGGACACGACGGGACAGTATGGTAGGCTGAAACAGTCAAGGTTAAACTCGCAATGCCCTCGTGAAACAGGACATGAGACACACTTTTAGGCACAAACTGGGGGACAAAGTGCGGCGAAAACACTCTAAACAGCCGAAACCGAAAATGTAGGTTTCAAGCCAGCAAACATAAACTTTTCTACTGGGAATTGTTAAGTAGGGTAGGGCATACCCAAACTCTAGATAAATATTCTAGTACGCTTTTGGAGATAGACCCGCTGGGGTGTTTCTGAATTGGACTCGTCAATTGGTGGTATTCCACGGTTGAAAAGTTTAAGTATTGCCGCAAGGACAGAACATTTTAAGGTCAGTCGCTGAATTAAGAATCCCCTCGGCTTCAGCCAGGGGAGTGTCAAAGAGATGTATGGCCTAGACCGACGAGGGGCGACAATTTATTAGGACTAAGGTCAAAAAACCCGGTTTCTACGAAAAATCGTGCATTTCTCCCTTGAGATATTGACGCAGAAACCGGGTTTTCGATCGGATTTGCGGGTTGCAACCTGTGTATTTTCGTGAAAAAATCCGGTTTCTGAGCATCCTTGCGTTCAAGAATGTCAAAAAAATGTACAATGCTAATTTTGGTCGGGACTGGGGACTACAGACAGTGAAGTATGCTCAAGAGCACTAAAGACCTAGGATTACTAAGTCTGTGAGCGATCGTCTATTTTTTAACAGTTTCAACTTAAACTTATGCAGCCACCTATTGCTATTGGCACTCTCCTACAAAACCGCTACCGCTTGGTGAATATTTTAGGTCAAGGAGGATTTTGCCGGACTTATTTAGTAGAAGATTTGGGGCGGTTTCAAGAACGCTGCGCCCTGAAGGAATTGATTCCGGTGCAAAGCGGGCCTTACGTTTTGGAAAAATCGAAGGAACTGTTTCAAAGAGAGGCGGCAATACTTTACCAAATTGGGCATCCACAAATTCCCCAGTTTCGGGCAATATTTGAAGAGAACCAGCGTTTGTTTTTAGTGCAGGATTACGTGGAAGGGATGACTTACCGCGAACTGTTGCTCGATCGAACTTCAAACGGTCGCACGTTCAGTGAAGCCGAAGTCTTGGTATTTATCCGGCAAATGCTGCCGGTACTGGCTCACATCCACGCCCGCGGCATCATCCACCGCGACATCTCCCCTGAAAATATCATCCTCCGCGAAAACGACAAGTTGCCGGTGCTGATCGACTTTGGTGTGGTGAAGGAACTCGCCACCAAAGTCCAGTCTCCCGAAGGAACAGCCCACGCAACCACTGTCGGTAAAATCGGCTACGCGCCGATGGAACAGTTGCAAAGCGGGCGGGCAACAGCCAGCAGCGACCTCTACGCTTTAGCTGTAACGGCGATCGTCCTGCTGACAGGCAAAGAACCGCAGGAATTGCTCGATCGAACAACGCTGCAGTGGAATTGGCAGCAGCAAGTGCAGGTGAGCACGGGTTTGGCTTTGGTGCTGAATCGGATGTTGAGCCGGTCTCCGGGCGATCGGTATCAATCTGTCAGCGAAGTCGCCCAAGCACTCGACGCCCAAACTAATCCTAAACCTAGCCCGCCAACTGTACCGCCCGCGCCAGCAGCGGTGCAGACAAACCCTTCGCTAATAGCAACGGTGGCCGTGGGCAGGCCGCCAGAACCCGCCGCCCAGAGTTCCCACCCGCAAAACCAGCCAGACCCGTTAATTGAGCCTGTTGGCGGCTCTTTTTGGGACAATCCCATTGCTGCGATCGGACTGCTGGCGGGCTTAGTAATCTTGACTGGCTTCGGTTCCTGGGCCTTAGTAGGCTCATTTCTCAACAATTCGCGCCCCAAACCCACTCCGACACCGCCAGCACTTACAAGTCCGACGCCGACACTAACTCCGATACCAAACCCGCTGCCTTTGCCAACCCCAACCCCAACCCCGACACCAACCCCAAGCCCAGAACCTTTGCCGGAACCGAGCCCAGAACCTTTGCCGGAACCGAGCCCAGAACCTTTGCCGGAACCGAGCCCAGAACCTTTGCCGGAACCGAGCCCAGAACCTTTGCCGGAACCTTTGCCAGCGCCAACTCCGACACCAAAACCGACGCCAGCGCCGACTCCGGCACCCAAACCGACGCCCGCACCCAAACCGACGCCCGCACCGTCGCCAACACCCGCGCCGTCGCCAACACCCGCGCCGTCGCCAACACCCGCGCCAACACCCGCACCGTCACCGGAACCGGAACCAACACCCGCACCGTCACCGGAACCGGAACCAACACCCGCACCGTCACCGGAACCGGAACCAACACCCGCACCGTCACCGGAACCGGAACCAACACCCGCGCCGTCACCGGAACCAGCACCAACACCCGCACCATCGCCAGAACTCTAAACTTCTGGCAAAATTCCCCTAGACTGATGTTGAGGCCAATTATTTGTTAGCTATTTGTCAATGAACTCTTTGCTAATTGCTGGAACTGATACGGACGCGGGCAAAACTGTTTTGACTAGCGCTCTGGCTGCTTATTGGCAAATGTATTTTCCCGATCGCAGTTTGGGAATTATGAAACTCATGCAAACAGGAACGGGCGATCGCGAACTCTACACCCGTTTGTTTTCCCTCGACCAATCCCCCGAAGAACTCAATCCGCTGCACTTTGATGCGCCTCTAGCACCTCCGATTGCCGCCGAACGGGAGGGGAGACTTATCGAACTC
This sequence comes from Microcoleus sp. F8-C3, assembly GCA_036704825.1. GTDB lineage: Bacteria > Cyanobacteriota > Cyanobacteriia > Cyanobacteriales > Microcoleaceae > Microcoleus. Next base: position 9,995 of record JAUBSN010000148.1, read on the forward strand.
GAAAAGGTTTGGACGGCGTGGCAAAGCCTCTCTGAGCGCAAGGATTTTGTGTTGGTGGAAGCTTTGGGAGGACTCGGTTCGCCTGTAACGCGGGAACTGACGGTGGCCGATATTGCCAGGGATTGGCGGCTGAGGGGGGTTTTGGTAGTACCTGTGAGGTTGGGGGCGATCGGGCAAGCTGTGGCGAATGCTGCTCTCGCCAGACACACTGGTTTTAAACTCAGAGGAATTGTACTCAATTGCGTTAAAGCTTGTTCCGAACAAGAAATTGCCGATTTAGCGCCCGTTGATTTGCTCCAGTCGCTGACTCAAATACCTGTGTTGGGTATTTTGCCGCATTTAGATGACCCGACTGACCTTGCTAAATTAGCTAAAGTTGCTTCAGATTTAGATTTAGAGCAATTACTGCCAGGGGTTAATTGGTAGTGCTAAACAAGTAATGATGTGTTGTAGTGATGGATGAAATACCAAATTGCACCAATGTGATTTTCCAAGGACTTACAGCACTTCCGGATGTTACGAGGTACAATAGAATAGACTAAAAATAATATACAAATGAAAGCATACTCAGTA
>JAUBSN010000149.1:0-10478 GCA_036704825.1 Microcoleus sp. F8-C3
CTAATAGATTAAGGAAAGTTTTAAAAAATTTAAAGCCGTCGTAGAACGACGGGGTTTTAAACCCAGTTTCTTGATAAGGAAAATCGAGCGGAGGTTGGCGAAACCGCAAGCCATTTTTTGAGAGTTTATCTTCTTTTAAAGGCGTTTCCAAACTCACAGCTATTGTTTGCGGTTTCTGTGCCGTGTTGTGCAGCGGCAAAATCAGATTGTAGTGTACGCCGTAATTGCCGTGGGCTTCGTAAGCGGTGTCTGGATGGCGCGCCAGGATTTTTCCCGCTTGGACTTGTTGGGTTCCCAAAGTGCCATTGGAAGGCAAAGTTCAGGTTAGCTGCGGGGACTTTTTTGCCGTCTGGGGGAAAGGTTGAGAGCAAAATGCCTTCTTTTTTGACCCATTCGGGACTGTCGCTGTTGAAGAGGGGATGCTGTCTAGCTGTCCGGGGAGCGATCGCACTTCCGCAGCTTGTACAATTTCTGCGGGTGCTGGTTTTGCGGGAACAGATTGTACGGGTTTTTTGACGTGCAACAATCCGCCGGCTGCACAAAGGACGATCGCAGAAATACCAGCAATTCGAGAACAGAGATTTTGTTTCTGAATCATCAAAGTTAACTGTCAACCCAATCTCTGTACATCTTCCACCGACAGCGACAGCGCCTGAGCCACTTGCTCTACAGTTAAACCCATTGCCAGCAGTTGGGGAATCGCATCCCGTTGGGTTTGTTCTGCGCGATCGGCCCTTTGGCGTTCCTGTTCGGTATGGAGGCGTTCTAGTTTAGCTTGTTCGCTACCAGTTAACAACAAATTCCCCTGATTATCCCACCAACGCAACCATCGCTGATGCTGATTTTGATAGCTACCTTCCCACACACCTAACTCTACTCCCATCAACTCAATCGGGTAATGTCCGCGATCGTTCGGTTGCAAACGGCGATAACGAGTATTCACCCAGTTATAGACTTCCAATTCGCTCGTTTTAATGATGTATATCGCATAGTAAGGAATGTGAATAATCTGCTCGTATACCCAAAACTTTCCGGGTTTCTGGTTGACACCTTCTGGTAAGCGAGATAAGGGAGTATTGTTTCGTTCTTCAGAGCCATTACCACTAGCAAATTCGATCGCAATTAATGGCACAATATACTCGCGCCAAATCACGTAAGAGCGGCGAATTTCCCCATCTATTAGGGGCCCAACGTTGGGAACGTAGAACCAGTCAGGCGCTTCGGCTCCCTTTTCTGGAGGGTCGGTTTCGCGCCAGTAAATGCCACAATCTTGCCCGATCGCATATTGTCCGTCCGGGTGGAGGGTTTGCAGTGTAGTTTCCAGGGAGTCGGTGAGTAGGATACTCTGGGGATGTTCTTGGAAGTTTTTGACAAACGTGCCGTCGGAGTCAGGTAGTTGTGTGCGATCGGGAAAGGCGGGAGGTAATGTTGTGGGGTTGAGGCTTTGGGTCATGTCAGCTATCCGGTGGTGAAAGGACAGATGCTTTATTAATTAGAGCATAGCGATCGCTGATTGAGGGCTTTATACTGTTGGTCGCTCACTGTTTGATCGCCGCGATCGCGAAGCACATCAAGCCCGGATTGATGATCTTCTATTTGTCTAAAATCTGTTACATTACGATCGTAATTAAGCATTTGGCGACGAGCTATGCGGTCAATTGAACAACTGACAGAAGAGCTTTTATCTTTGCCTAGAGAATCAAGAGCACTTTTGGCAGAAAAACTCGCAGAAAGTTTAGAATTAGATATCGACCCAATAATTCAGGCAGCTTGGACAACTGAGGCTCATAGACGACGTAACGAGATCCGAAGTGGTGCTGTGCAAGCAATTCCGGGGGATGAAGCGTTAGCTCAAGTGAGGCTGTTGCTCGATCCATGAGATATGTATTTCATCCTGAAGCACTTGCTGAATATTCTGAAGCTGTCCAATACTATGCAGAACAACGTTCTGAAGTAGCACAGATGTTCATTAATGCTATTGAGGATGCTGTGTATCGAATTAGGGAATCTCCGACTCGCTGGGCTATAGTTGATGAAGATGTTCGCCGATGTTTGACGCGGAAATTTCCCTATAGCATCCTTTACACGATCGAGCAAGACTACATTTTGATCCTCGCAGTAACGCATTGCAGTCGAGAGCCTGGGTATTGGAAAAGCCGCAAATAATTGAAACATTCAGCAATCCAACATTTAAAATGTCTGAGATAACTCTGCTACATGAAATTGCTCATTGCCCCCATGCACGGTTCTGTCGAGAAAATCCTGCTGCTGAACATCCATGTAGCGAAATTGTTAATTATCAAAAGTCGCTCAATTTAGACGATTTTCAAGTACCTGAGCCTTGGAGTGGACATATAGAGAAAGCTCCTATTCTTTTTCTGAGTTCAAATCCATCAATTGGCGCTGGTGAAAACTACCCAAATTGGTCTTGGTCAGACGATGATATGGAAGATTACTTCAGTTATCGTTTTGGAGGGGGACGCAAGGAATGGATCGTCAATGGTACGAAATCCTTACTAATGGACGGGACATATAGCCATGCTGTTAAGTTCTGGGCAGCAGTCCGGCAACGTGCTATGGAGTTATTTGAACGGGATGTGGTTCCAGGAATTGATTATGCACTTACCGAAATAGTGCATTGTAAATCCCATAAGGAAATTGGCGTAGAACGAGCGCAAAATAAATGTGTTGAAGCCTATTTGTTGAGAACTTTAGAACTGGCAGGGGCAAAAGTAATTGTGGTGCTGGGAGGAAGTGCAAGGAAAGCAATTCAAAGTCAATTCAATATCCCTGAAAAAATCTCAGTGTCTGAGGCAATAAAGATAGGGAGCAGTGAAAGATTTTTTGCTTTCCTGCCCCATCCAAATGCCCGCAGCGATCGTTCTTTTTCCAAATGCTTTCAGGATGATGAGCTTGAAAAGTTACGCGCATCTTTGCATCCGTGGAAAAATGGTGCGTGATGCACATGGTCAAAGTTACTTGAACGAGCGATCGCCCGATTGAAAACCTTACCTTCTAGTGAGCAAGATGCGATCGCGTTATGATAGAAGTATCGGCTGATTGTGGCAATTCGCTATGACCTTGGTATTATTTTCATCCGATTTATTGGCACTCATGCTGAGTATGACAAAGTAGATGCAAAAATAGTCTAAACAGAGGTGAATGTATGGAATTGCGCTCAATTAGAAATGAAACTGACTATCAGGAAGCCCTTCGAGAGATCGAGTTACTGTTTAATGCAGTTGTAGTTGTAGGGTGTGTCGCTGCAGGAAACTTCCCACTAAGGCGCAGATATTCGAGGGCGACGCACCCTACATTCTTACCGCCTTCTGCCACTCCCGAAAGAGCGACTCCGACTCGGTTGACGAGAACTCCTGCCGCTACCAAAACTCGGACTCCGCCTTTGCTGCGGGGAAGTTGAGTTGGGCGATCGCCTCAAAGTGCTGCCGCCGTAACCCGAACCTGTCGATCGATTACTGGGATTTGGACGTACTGAGGGTCTTACTGGCTGGTTGTATGTGGGCGATCGCAAGCGGCCGGTCGTCCTTAAAACTTGACGGTTTCTCACCTCTGGAGGCGGAGTTCGGTAGCGAGTTTGATATTGGTTAACAGCTTGGCTGTAAGTATTGCCATAGCCTCCATATCCTGTCATAATTCCCGGCTGATAGACTGGCGGCATATAATATTGCGGTCTAAATAACAAACTGCCGATCGCCTGACCGGCTACAGCCCCAGCAAACGGCGCCCAGAAGCCAGATTGCTGTCTCACTACTACGGTTTGGGGCTGACCTGTTTGAGGGTTATTGACAGTTTCAGTCACGTTGTGAACGTACTCAATTTTAAAATCTTCTGTCAAATGCAAAACCGCTTTATTGTTATCCAAATTTAGATAACTTTTCTTGCCTCCCGATATTTCTTCATCCGTTAAGCGAGCCATTTGCAAATCCGTAGTGCGGTAAACTGGGGGACTGCCGGCGGGAGTATTCAGCAACATCAAACTGTATTCACCATTCGCATCGTCGTAGGTAGCTTGCTGTACGGGATATTGACCTTGAGCCAAGTTATTGTTTGCAACAGCAGGACGCACCGTGTTAACATTACTATTTGCAGCAGGATTAACAGGAGGTTGTGGGGTAGGAGAACCGCAGGCGGTTGCCGTCCACAACAAAGTTAAAGCCATTAAATAAATTGTCAGTTTTCGCAGCACCATCATAAATAGTTATTGGTAATTAGTAAGGAACAAGGAAGAAGCAAACAACTTCTAGCCCTGGTTCTGTGAATTGCGTGTCCTGAATCAAGGTAATTGGTAATTATCGACGACTCGATTTACATTCTATCGCTAATCCAGCTTGAAGTCATAACTTGATTTCTTATTTATTCCCAGCTTGAGGAGTTCCCTCCTCACTGCAAACCTGTGTTATTTTCCCTCTTTTGCGATCGCCCGCTGGGAGCGGACATCGTTTTGGTCGGAGCGAATTATCTTCGCCGCTTCGATGGTTGGGATTTTTCTAGTTTTTAAAGGGGAATGAGTTCGGGGAAATTGACCAACACTTGGTCGCTGGTAAGTTCGTCACCCAACTGTGCGGGAGAAAAGTGAACTTGCACAGCTCGGAGCCTTTGCTGGTAATGTAAATTAATCATTGCTTTTAAACCGAGTTTCAGCGCGCTGATGTCAGCGAGGTCAGTTTCTAGGTCAGGAACTTCGCCTTCATAAGCCACTGTCAGCATCACTACGACATTTCTAGTTACTGGCAAAGACAAAGGGGAATTTTTATCGTAAACAGATGTGCTGTATTGAGGCTCGCTGAGATAGCGCTCGGCTGAATCAGTGAAAAGTTCATCCACATAATCGCCGGCTTCGCTTTCATTCCAAAAAATATCGCCTTCATTGGCTGCTGCTTGCCAGTAGTTGTCGTACTGCAACAGGTGATTGCAAATTTCTACAAGACCTTCTCCTAAAACTGCTAGGTCGCCGTCGGCATCAATTGCTTCTCTGGCGGTGCGGTTGAGAACTCCTAACAGCGGTGCAACTTCTTCGCCTGTTAGGTGAACGAACACACGGCAAACTGCCAGTCGAGTTTTACCTGTAAATTGATTGAACCGATCGCGCCAAGCATTCATAATAACCTATAGTTGTAATTTCTAGGGCTATACTTCCCACGATAGCAGGCGATTTGCACTCTTGCCGTCTAACCTCAGATTGATATCGAGGGCATTTTGAGCGATCGCCTCCACAACATACTATCTCACTATGACTCATCTAATTTTATAACAGTTTTGAATCGGAGCAAATACAGTAGGGAAACGGCACTGCCGTGTCCTGACGGGGAAATGCGACTTTTAATAATTGGTATAAGATTGAGGACTTTAGCAACAGTTTTTTAAATTAGTATTAATTCGGCGCTCCCAGAGCTTGGCCAAAATAGGATATTGTGCGCTATCGATTCATCTGTTGTCAATTGTTTGCAGTGCTTTGCGATCGCAATTACAAGAAATTGTAGGGGTAGATAATTTCACATCAAAAAACCTCCAATCTTGCAAGATTGGAGGTTTTTTGAGCGAAAACTTTGGTTTGAGATAACTATTTGACGATCGCGCTTTGGACTTGTTCGATCGCAATTTCAGCACTCAACTCGGCAACTGGCGAAACCGGCAAATCCAGCTCGCCGCCCGGAGCTTCTGGGTGTTTGCGAACGGCTGCAACCGCATCTGCTGGCTCAGCAACAGCATCGGCCGCCGCCAAATCGAGCAGGGCCGGAACTTCCAGGTGTTCGCGAACGGCTGCATCTGCGATCGGCTCGATCGGCTCTTCAAAAACTTCAAAATTATCGGTCATCGCAGCGCAAGCAGCAGAAGCGCGCTTGCCGGCGCGGTAGCTCATGTAGGCCGCACCTGCGCCCCCAAGCCCAGCCAAACCCAGGAAACCGAGAGCTGCTGTTTTGTAAGATTTCCACGGATTCATGCGATCCGAACCGCCGGAACCCAGGATCGTTGTCGCAGAACCAGACTTAGCCGCCCCAGATTTGCTGTAGGAACAGGGGAAAGCAGATGCGGCGTCACAAACAGCGATGCTGCTTGCGATCGCGACGGCGGAAGCAATGCCAGCTAACACTTGAAACTTCTTCATTGTGTTCTGGAGATTGTAAAGGATAATTAAAAAATTAATGGTAACAGCTCTTTACAAATGTATCAACTCGGCGCACCCCCCATATCGCGGATCGATCGCAAATTTCAACTATAGCCTGACGCAATTCAAATTTTAAATTGCCAGCTTAAAAATCTGCAATGGTTGCTCTGTAAGCGTTTTGACTAACTGAACGGAATTGTTTGAAGTATTGTGAAGCAATATGGGCGATCGCGCCCAACTTAGAAAATCTGCGGTGAGACACTAGAAAATTTAGTTACAGACTGGCAAACACTTGGTGACAAACTACTTTTAAGGCTACTTTTGTAAAGGCTCAGTTATTGGAAAAACTCTTATTTTTATGACAGACAGCGGGAATCAAGGCATTGAGCGAGCCCCTCGCCGATTGTTGGTGACGGGCGGGGCTGGATTTATCGGCTCGAATTTTGTGCATCACTGGTGCAGCAGCTATCCGGGCGATCGAGTAGTCGTACTCGATGCTTTAACCTACGCCGGAAACCGACAAACCCTGGCAACTTTGGAAGGAGGAGAAAATTTTCGGTTTGTGCAGGGCGATATTTGCGATCGTACCCTAGTCGATACCTTGCTCAAAGAAGAAAACATCACCACAGTCGCGCACTTTGCCGCAGAATCCCACGTTGACAGGTCAATTATCGGGCCCGCCGCCTTTGTTCAAACAAACGTTGTCGGAACCTTCACGCTGTTAGAAGCCTTCCGCAAGCATTTTGAAGCAATTGATGAGGCATCTCTCAAAGCAGAAATGCGCTTTCTCCACGTTTCTACCGACGAAGTGTACGGCAGTCTCGGCCCCGACGACCCAGCCTTCACAGAAACAACCGCTTACTCGCCCAACAGTCCCTACTCAGCCTCCAAAGCTGGCAGCGACCACCTCGCCCGCGCTTATTTCCACACCTACGGCGTCCCGACAATTATCACCAACTGTTCCAACAATTACGGCCCCTATCACTTCCCAGAAAAGCTCATTCCGTTAATGTGCATCAATATGTTATTGGGCAAACCGCTGCCAGTATACGGCGACGGTCAAAACGTGCGAGATTGGCTCTACGTTCTCGACCACTGCCGCGCTTTAGATGTTGTTATCCACCGCGGCCAGCCTGGGGAAACCTACAATGTTGGCGGTAACAACGAGGTAAAAAATCTCGATTTAGTAAAAATGCTGTGCCAGCTAATGGACGAATTAGCTGAGGATTTGCCCGCCCGTCCTTGCGAACAATTGATTGCATTTGTCAAAGACAGAGCGGGGCACGATCGGCGTTACGCTATTGATGCCACCAAAATTAAAACAGAGTTAGGTTGGACTCCTTCAGTAACAGTTGAAGAAGGTTTGCGGCAGACTGTAGAATGGTACTTAGCGCATCGGGAGTGGTGGGAACCCCTGCTTTCGGAGGAATATCAAACTTACTACCGGAAAGTCTACTCTAACTAATCTCCTCCTGGACGCACGGGCTGCCAAAAACCAGAGCCAGTAAAAAACTGGTTGACCAGCTCGAGAGTGTGTCCAGAAAGGTTTCGGTCTGGCCTTCAAGCTTTACAACTCTAAAGGAAAATCTTTAGTTGAGTGCGATCGAGCCGACTTAAAAAACCTGTTTTCTTTCGTCTTTGCTCCTAACTTCAGATTTAATTAGGTGCAGGTGACTATCACACACACTCGCCCTTGTCAATCTTTGTGAAGATTGAGTTAAAAATCATCCCAAACGCATAAATTTAAGTCTTTGTAGCTGATAATTTTAATAGAGTTACAAGATTAAGTATGTTAGAAGCTTTTAGGAAAAACACAAAGCAGCAATGACCGAAATCAACTGGCTCAAACACGTCCAAGAACCTAAATACTGGCTGTTAGGCATCGCCTGCGGTTTGATCGCCTTACACCTAACTCTGACTTCCAGAACCAACGACACTGACCTGTTCGGTACAATGTTACTTTTTTGGGGAGTCGTAGCATTTCTCATTTGGGAAAGGCACGAATCCTTAACTTTTGAAAGCGGAGTTTTCGCCAGCTTCTTTGGGTCATCGTTAATTGCTTTAATATTGCTCAAAAGTTCGTCGATATCGGGATACGACTTTTTTATCAGAGCAATACCTTTTTTGTCTGCAATTAGTCTCGCATTGCTGGCTTCCGGCACAAAAGGACTGAAACAATATTGGCAGGAACTTCTAATTCTTGCGTATACAGCTATTCCTCCCGGATTGATCGGAGTATTCGTTGATGTCCCCAAATTAACAGCTAAATTTTCAGCTTTCATCCTGCACTATCTAGGATTTGAAGTGGTGCGGAAAGGGGTTTTTCTAATCCTGGAAAAGGGAAGCGTGGAAGTGAATCACGGCTGTTCCGGGGTGAATGCGATGCTACAATTGTTAGGACTGTCTCTGGTTTTCTTACTGATGTTTCCTACCACTACGGGTCAGAAAATAGTATTGCCATTCGTGGCAATAATTACTGCATTTGTAGTGAATGCCGTGCGAGTTGGTCTCCTGGCGGTGCTGGTATCGCTATCTCAACCCGAAGCATTTAAATACTGGCACGAAGGAAATGGTTCGGTAATATTTTCGATGATTGCTGTATTTATTTTCGGGTTATTCTGCTGGTTTGCAATTTTGAAAGACCAACCCCCAAATCAGGAAGGACAGAATTGCTAATGGCTATTACCTCTTGGAAACCACTTAGGCTTTCCCTGCTGGCTGTTACTTTGGGAGGCGTTTTGTTCGTTGCCGGAAAATTGGTTTTCTATCCATCGGACGGCAAGAATGTGGCAACCCCATTTGAGTTTCCCGAGTCGGTGCCTTTAGCCGATTGGAAACTAAACAAGAGCGCGCCGATCGAACTTAGCGACAATTCAGAATTCAAAGCTGCCAGGAAATATGAATATCAAAAAAATAGCATGGCTCTAGAAATAGAGATGCGCTATGCGGTAGACACCATTGGAGAAGTGGAAGGTATGATGAAGGGACATACTATTCTCAAGTCGTATCCTGGTAAACTAGCATTGGCAAACACTCAAGGCGCGGGGTTTCACGCAATTTTGCAACAGCAAAATCGACTGTATTTGAGTTCGTGTATCAATCCTAATGGCAGTGCTACAGTAACTTCCCAACAGTTTAGATATAATCGAAATACTCGCGATTGGCAGCCCAACCGTATTCTGTTTTGGTTGTTGGGTAGGGGAAATATTCAAGACCGGCGCTGTTTGTGGACTCAGATGTCTGTACCTTTGGATAAAACAACTCCAGAAGATGCCAAAAAAATTCTAGAGAATGCTTGGGTTTCTTGGTATGAGTGGTGGCAGCCGCGATTCCCCGAGCCTTGACTCGATTCAGTCGATTTTAGCTTTTAGCTTTTAGCTTTTAGATCTACTCCACAGGTGAATCTGGAAGCTGGAACAACAGTCTAAAATTTTTGACTCTCCACGACTGTGGTCGGAGGCTTGTATCCGTTATTGAGCGAGGTCAAGAGAGATTTTTCTTAACAACAACTCTGATTATTTTATGAATGACTTACAAGGCGAACAAGGTTTTTCTATCTACAGACTGCGTTGGATTGGCTACGGTCTATTAATTTTGTCTGTATTAGATACGATTGCAGTTCTTATACCAGCCAATTTTGGCAATCGCCTCTGGGAATTGCAAACGATTGGGGCAGTAGTGGAACGGGTGCCAGTTCCTTTACTGGCAATGGCGCTGATATTTTTTGGAGAAGGGTACGATCGCAGAGGTTTGGAAGACCTTTTTTTGAAGGTTTTGTCTTGGGTTTGTCTGCTGCTGGCCCTGGTTTTTCTGTTGATGCTACCTTTGGGAATTTTTGGCGCTATCTACGTCAACAACCAAAACAACCAGCAAATTACTACTCAAGCAAACCAACAATTAGCTCAGTTGCAGCAGGTGGAAGAACGGCTGAATAAGGGTAGTCCTGAAGATTTAAGGAATTTGGCGGGGGAACTTACTCGTTTGGGGGTACCAGCAGATACGCAAAACCCACAGCAATTGAAAGAGCAAATTCTTTCGAGAATTACTCCGGCTAAGGAACGGTTACAGACGCAAAGTGCTGCTGTTCAGCAAAGTCAGCGCGTCGGGTTATTTAAAAATGCTGTTAAGTGGCTGCTGGGCGCGCTGATTTCTAGTGTTTTGTTTTTTACGCTGTGGCGCGGTACTGACTGGGCTCGATAGTAGTTTTGAGTTTTGAGTTGCGAGTTTTGAGCTAGTAAGGTGCGCCTAGCGCACCCGAAGAGTCTTGTTGAGGATTGACACTCCCCTGGCTAAAGCCGAGGGGATTCTTGATTCGCAGAATCGACTTGCCGATGCAGAATTACTTCAACAT
>JAUBSN010000150.1:0-10183 GCA_036704825.1 Microcoleus sp. F8-C3
TATCTGGTATTTATAATTATGAACTTTCTTTGAAGGCAAATTAGCGATTGCCTGAGACTTTCGCAAGAGGTCTATTGTGTATTGGGATTTTGCAGGGTATTTTTACGCAAAATCGGAGTTTTTGTAATAAAAGTTAATATATAGGACTCAAAGAGGGAGGCCCAGAAACCGGGTTTTTTACGAAAATACTGAATCGCAGTGTTGAATCTGCTGAAAAACCCGGTTTCTTTAGTTGGCGGGTGCAGGAGTGGAAAGCAGGCTATCTACTCAATCAAGGAGAGGATGGAGGAATAGAATCAATATTTGCCAAAGCAAAGTTGAGCATTTCTTCTGCCCGATCTATTGTTTGCACTGCGTCTGTTTGTGAGATTTGTATATCAGCGTTATAGTCAGCTTCTAATCGAGTTTTTTGGGCATCTATTAGGTAACGGTGGAACTGCACCGGAACGCGGCCCGAACGAGCAAATTTTTGACCGAAACCGGCGATGACAGCGGAGTGGCGAGAATAAGATAATTTCTCTGACTCTAAAAATGCAGTGACTATGTAAAACATCACATAATAAGCGCGGGAAGCGGCAGAATCAAAAAAGCCTTGCTCACATAAAACCCGTGCAGCCTGCAAAGTTCTATCAGCTTTATTAAGTAACCTTTCTTGCTCTGGGTTCATATTGGGACTCCTTCGCGACGGATATTGCGAAAGAAACCGCTTTCATACTCTTGGTACTTATGAAGTGTGGCAAACATACAGCTAATCACGACAGTATGTTCTAAGCATATATCGGCAATCAAAACAGAAATACGCTCGCTTTCTTGGGAGTAATTGAAGGGTTCTTTGAGAAGGATTAATATATCAATATCGGAGTCCGGTCTAGCATCGCCTCTGGCTTGGGAACCATAGAGAATGATTCGGCTTAACTGTTCGCCATAAAGATTTTCTAATCCCTGGCGCGTTTGAGCAATAATTTCTTTGAGTTGAACATTGATCGTTGAAGTTGGCATAGTTGTTTATAAGCCAATCCATGATTTTTTAGCTAAGATATTGGCAATATACCAATTATACTCGCTTCGGATGCTCGCAGTCGTCCGGCTCAAGTTGCCAAAACTTTACAGGGGCGATGTCGTTCGGTAAAACCTGAAAAGCAACCTGCCATCGCTCACCACCTGACGCTCAAAATTGGTTCCTTAGTAGAGGTGTACGCGCCCGATCGCGAAGATGTTAACGGCAGGTTAGGCCGCATTCAGTCAGTCGGGGAGAAAACTACCACTGTGTGGATGCGACACATCCCTACCATTACCATGCAGTTATACACCTTCAAACACTCGGCTCTCACTGTTGTACCGCTCGAAAATCAACCGGGACTTCAAGAAATTTGCGCTCGCATCTCCCTGCTCTTTGAATCAGGGAACCTCGACCCATTTGAAGTATAAATTCTGAATTTGCTCGAACAGCGCGTTGTTCACACACCTTGTGAAATGCAATATTTGGAACAGATTGAAAAGAAAATTTGATATCAAATGGTTAGATTTGATTAGATGAGGCATAACACAATTCTAAAATAACTCAATGACTCTAAAAGTTGACAGCTCAGCAATCGTTTCCCTCCCCTGACATTTGCAGTTTTCCCTACGCTAGAAAAAAAGCGCGTAACTCCGCGTTTTTGCTTGCGTTTTTGCTTTGACCGGAACTCGGCAATAATTGTTACCCAAAAAAGCAATTACTCAGGGAGCGAAAACTCGCTCTTTTGGATTTCTCGTCCACAAAGTACAAAATCCTTTTTGTGCAGGTTTACCCTCTACTGTCAGCGTCACCCCCAATCGATTTATCTCAGTTTCACACAGTTTTTTGCCACCTTTCTCGCTCAACAAAGCTTGATTCCAGCTCATAAATTGGCGAGCATATTTCCCTTCATTGCTTGTTGCCCACTGAATTGTATCGGCGTTCTTGCGAGCAAACTGACCCTCTTTGCTCAGTCCCCATTCGAGGGCTACTGCTTGTTCTAAAGTGAGCTGGCGCGGCCCTTTTGGGTCGAGTTCAGGCTGTGGAATAAACCGGGGCAGCGCTAACCCGATAAACGCGCCAATCGCCATTGCCCCTAACACTACCCCGCTCCCAAAAATCACCGACCAAATATCGTGAGCAACTTTCTCTAAAGCTGCTTGTCGCACTAGGGTGTAAACTGAGTTAGAAATGTGGCGATGTTGCACCTTAACAGCCGCTTTTCCCTGCCGTTCTAAAAACTCCCTGCTTTCTTTTTCCCAATTTTCAGTAAGCTGGCGAACTTGTTCCAATTCTTGAGAGATGACAGCTTGAGAATCTTTCAAATCACCTTGCCATTTAGATTGCCAATTCTTGAAAAACTGGTCAATCTCTTGCGGTTTTTTTTCTAACAGCAGTTCGAGTTGACCTGTCGCCAGCAATACGATAAAAAGTGGGTCATTTTTATTGAGACCGTATCGGTAAGCTGTCTGAATGACGTGAGAGCGAAATTTGGAGTCTTTGCCCTTGAGTACCTGGCTGATTAGTGACTCAGTATCTCTCTCGTAGATGGGAGGGCTAGATAGAGGATCTCGGTTCAGAGCTTCTCTTTCCCTCGAATCATCGTCTATGAGTTCCCAAAACTCCTCTTCATTTAGCTTACTCTCATCTGATTTTAACTTTTCTTCTACTGCATATTCTGTGACTGTATCTGGAAAATCGGGCAAATTTTGCGAATTTTCAGCGCATTGTATGGAGTTATTTTTGGTATTATTAAGTCTGCCCTCTTCCCTTGGCGTTTCCAATATCTCGCCAAACTCTGAGGAGTCAACTTCGGAAAGTTCTTCTAAAAGTCTATCGGACATTTAACCTCCTACCTAATCAAAATCCTAATCTTTATGCTGTTCTGCATCGCGCATTCTATAGTGTGAACTCATATTTTGTCCGTCTCCTAACGAGTTCATCACCCATTGATCTCGTTTCCGGCTGCATCGTCAGGTGATAAATTAGAGGGCAATTCATGAATGATTGTTACAAGTCGCCACCTATCTCGGCGCAATTTTCAGTTGTTCGATTCACAGTCAACAGTCAACAGTCAACATCATGTCTGAGTGCAACCGGAATTGATATGACTGTAAAATTTACAGGAATACCCGCAAATTATCGGTTTAGACACTACCTGTAGTAAGATGCGTTTCGGCACACCCAGCCCCTTCAGGAGTGGTGAAGAAGTTTTTGAAACCCTGGAAATCTCGTAGCGGGCGATCGATCAATCTTCTTATTTTCAGAATTTAAACGCAATAAACAACGTTTATTGCTAATATCCAACGCCTGGGATAACACAACTGCGTTGATTGCACTCAGCCAGCGGGCTGGTTTCGGCACACCCTATCAGTAGAGTCTGTGTGTAAGCCTTAATTTAGATTCTTAAAAGCTTACGATACCTTTTTTACAAATTACAGCCTCCTGAGACTTTACAACCTGTTGCTTATTTTGTTACTCATTTTGTGGCTCCTTTTCTATGTGGATTTCCTCATTTTTTTTTTCATAGGGAGCGATAACTTCTTTTTTATTGCGATTGGGTGCGTTGTTAAACAAACCTACATCTTCTATCAGACGGAAACAGTCTTCCAGAAAAGTATGCAATCGCTGCTGACTAATCAAGAAGAATTCAGAGTGTTTCATTGCTTGAGAAAATGACAACCGCTTCGTATCAATAAACTTGCGCTCTCTTGCACTCAGAGCCGGCAAATCTACCACAGGAATTCGGTAATTATTAATGAGCTTGTTCATTTCCTTATGGCTTTGTACGTGCGACCAATCTTTGCAAACTCCAAAATTGCGGACAAAAATGTGATTGAGCTGACCTTCAAAGTAGTTGAAAGAGTCAATAAACATTTCAATGCTGTCCGTCGTGCCACCGCAAATAAACCACTTGCATACATCAACTCCTGACTGCTCTTTAAAATCAGGAGAGGTTAAATTAGCTTCGTCTATCCATTTGTTGATAATGCTGTAAACCCGAGCTGGCAAATTGACAATCACAGGAGTTTCTACTGCTGTTTCAAAAATAATATCGATATCGAAAAACTTCTCTTCATCTTCAACTAAAGCTACGATTTTTGCATTGTGTTCAGGATAGCGCTGCTGCACGTCAGGATTTTGAAAATCGCCATCAATTAAGGTGTACAGTAGTTCATACTTCTGATTGAATTCAACCAGAAGGCGCGTTAGCATCGACTTGCCAACGCCACCTTTCTCGCCGTCAACCAAGTGAATCATGTTAGTCATTTCATTCCTCCTTGCTGGATGTCGATGTCTATTAAAGGGTTAATAATTTTTAACTAAAGCTAGGGCCGACCATTGCTGGATCGAAACCAGCTAAGTTAAACGCGCTGTTTTCAAACTCAACTTCTAGCGAAAATTCCTCTGCTTCTTTTTCTTCGGGCAAACTTGCTGGATTTGAACTCTCAGGGGCAGTTAATTCTGCAGCAATAGATGCACTTGAATTCGATAAGTGAGGGAAAGTAGCTAAAGGAATTAAACCCGAAGAAATACCAGGGGCAATTACTCCTAACTCGGTACAGTTAACTCCCGCATCTCGGCAAACTTCATCTATCTGCCTGAGCAAAAAATTAATGCTTTCTCGCCTCAAATACTCTAACTCTGTACTAGAATGACTACCGCTATTGCGTAAAGCTGCTAACAGCCACCGCGCTTTGATTAGAGGTAAAATCGTTTCCTTGAAACTAAAAAAAGGATGATTTTGGAGGTAAGACAGCAAGATAGCGTCTTCGGAATCTGGCAAAACTTGACAGCGCCAGCAAAATTCCTTGTAACGTTTTCTAGGCATAATTCCTCACCTTCTTTCCAGCACCTCGGTAGGGCCCTCCCAATAAGAGAGCTGCATCTAAGTTTGCTTCTGATTCCTCTAATGAAGGTTCTGTATTCGACGACGACTCATCACTCAATTTATTAGAATCATCTAAGCAGCTATCTTTGATACTTAAATCAGCCTTTTGTTTAGCACATTGTTCAGTGTTTTGTTCAGTAATATCTTCAGTGTTTTGTTCAGTGGGTTCCTCAAAATTTTCTTCAGTGGGTTCCTCAAAATTTTGTCCCGTAATATCTTCAGTCTTTTCTTCAGTAGATTCCTCAATTTTTTGTTCAGTAGATTGCTCGGATTTAGCGTGAGTAAATTGCTCAAATTTTAATTGAGTAGGTTGCTCGGATTTTGGGTGAGTTGAGTGTTCAGATTTTGGGTGAGTTGAGTCTTCCGATTTTGGGTGAGTAGGTTCCTCGGATTTTGGCTTGGTAGATTGTTCAGATTTTTGGTGAGTAGATTGTTCAGATTTTGGCTGGGCAGATTTTTCAGCACATTCTTTAACACTCTGTATATCAGTCGGAGGGACTGGAGCATCTCCTGAAGTGGAAGCTGCATCTTCTCTCCTCTGAGAAGTTGCTACAACAGACCTTTGCCCCAGTGCCTCAAACTGAGATTTGAAGTAAGAAAATAGTCCGTAAACATCAGCGATGCGGCAACCTAAACCATCAGGATCAAGTGTTTTTGGCACTGTTATACCTGCGTGCCAAGACAGCGAATAATGAGAAAACTGATTTCGCAGTTCTGGCTTCATATATTCAGAAGTCCCCCCGCAAAATACAATTTCATCTAAATCGGGCGGCAGCACTTCATTAATCCAATGAGATAGCATTCGAGCGTAGTCGAAGCGAGACAGCTTGACTGCTTCAATCAATTGGTCAACTTCTCGATCTTTAGCTGTTTCCTCTCGATTCCGAGCAATTCGGTAAAAGTAAGGGCGGTTGTAGCTTACGCCCGCTTGAGCGATTGATAAAGCCAAACGGGAAGCATCGTAGTTAGAGGTTCGCTCTTGAACTAGATCCACCAACTTTACCATTCCTAAGTCTGAAGTTTTGCCCTTACCGACAGCACCGCGTGCCGAAACTATTACCGAAGCATTGCGAAATCCCACCATCACAAAGGCAGTTACCCGCTGCTTGAAGGCTGAACCTAAGTTGCTGTTGTGAATCAAAGCAATGCCACCGCCTTCTTGCAAAGCTTGGGTTTTGTCCAGAGTGACGGATAGCTTGCCGGTGGGTGTTTCAAATGAAGCAGAGTATTGACTTAAGAGTTCAAAAAATTGCTTGGAGTCATTAAATTCGCCTGGGGGCAAGAAAACGGAGATTGCAGCGCTAAATTGATTGCCTAAATTTAACTTCCGCGACACTACCCACAAAGCTGCTAGAGCTTTGTACAAAGCGCTACTGTACTTCAGTCCCGCCAAACCGATGTGAGCATTGAATTGCGCTGCTGCCAGGTAGCCAACGGCTCGGCATTCATTACCAATTGCCACCCAAGCAATATTTTCGGGAGATGCTGATGCGAGGTTGGGTTGTGTGAAACAATTGGCTATGTCTTGGCTCACTGGCCCCACCTGCGATTCCATTACAAAGGAGCTTGGTTTACTGCCTGCTTGCGAGCTTTGGCAGAAAACTCTAGTAGATAAGCCGCCAAAATCTATAGCCAGAATCGCATCTGGTATTGATGATTTTTTCTTCATAAACGCTGGCTTTTATTACGTTATAAAATGATAGTATTGGCTTCAGTTTAAGTCTGACCTCACCAAATCCGGTGGTTTTGGATAATTAAAATAGCCCCCTCCAAATGGCGGGGGACAGGCTGCCTTGCAAGGAAAACATCTCGGTTTGTGTCGGTTGCTTTGCGCTTCCTACAAAGAGCAACTAGGTCAAGGTTGCGCTAATATGAAAGGTCAAAGATTGATTTTGATAACTATCCTGTCTTCGTTTAACTCAAGTTGAGCCGGGATTTCTGGATCTTCAAAGAAATAAATTGGGTAGGGTAATCTTCGGGCAGCTTGATTTGATGTTTCCGCTCGAAACTTTGCAACTCGGCTTCCGCAAGCGTTTGCCTCAGTTTGTATTGGTGAGAATCTGCGCGTGTTCCGTGCAGATTTTTATCTTCTTGCTGCAAGGGTTGAAGCAGTTCTGCTAATTCTTTAATATTCTTTGATATTTTCAATTGCCGATTCCAGAGAGCAATCCATCATATCCCAGTCAATGCCATCATCGGGGAACAGCGATAATTGCCCGGGTGATACGTTGGATTGCCCGCGGTTGTGATAAGAAAGGTGACACGCAGTACAAAGGGCTATTAAGTTTTCTGGGCGGTTGTCCTCCGGTATCCGGTTGCGGTGGTGTACTGTCAAAGTTAGGGAACATCGTTCGGATTTGGTTAAGCCACTTTTGTTACCGGGTCGGAGGCATTGTTGATTGCACTTAGCGCAGCGCCAGAGCGCACTTTCTTTCACGGATAACGCAATCTCTCGCCAATTTTTTGGATACCTTTTGGGTTTTGCCATAAACGTACAAAGCTCATCTCTCTATAGGGCGATCGCTTTTGTTGCCATTACTCAGAATACCGTCTCCTTCTGGCATAAAAGCGATCGCACTCGCTTGATTTTGGGCATGGCGGGCGTGTTGAGGTTTTGGTCTGGGTTTGGTTTCCCAAAAATCTGGGTGTTGGGAGCGATCGCGGTGAGTGCGCTTTGCAGCTCAAGCTCCTATTATTTTGCTTGCTCCTTCAAGATAGAAAAGCCTGAGACGTTCGCCCAAAGCAGTAAAGTCAAGCTCGCCGTTTAAAGGAGTCCTTAATAGTTCAACTTGCTCTCCTTTTTCCTCTGCCAACAAAACGAGTTCATTTCCTGTTGCATATCCTATAAACGTAGGAAAAAATTTATTTGGTGAAACTTCGTTAGTGATGCCGTGCCCCTCGGAAAACCTTAGCTGAGTCCAGTCTATTTCAAGCCTCTCAAAATCGCGGTTTTTTAAGTACATTCTATTGTGAATTGTACCGAAACCTTTTCCCAGTTCCCTTGCAACAGTTAGGCTCATGTTATAAAGCTCCCGATTGAGCTGTTGAGCAAGTATTTTAAAAGACTGGCGTTGGGCGTAATCAGATGAAGTTGATACTTTATTTTGGATTTGAGCAATATATTGTTCAGTATTATGAATGCTCTGATTTGTATCAAGGCAAGCTATCAAGGCTTGCTGTAGCTCGGGTATAGATTGCCAGCGGTAGTCGATTTGAGTTCCAAAAGCGGGCGTCAAAAATTCTATTCACTTTAGCCAGTAAATCGGAAGGGATTTTCGACAAAGCTTTTTGACTTTCCGGTCTTTGATGGGGCATTCTTCCTTCGTGGTCGAGCAAAGTGACAGGAGGTGAGCCGACGATCGCAAAAAACAAAATCCCGCAGCATTGTGTAATATCCGCTCTGGGGTCGCGCTGCATGCTGCTGTTTACCTGAAGCTCGGGAAGTGCTAAAAATCGGTTGCCAAGCTGCTGCCCAGGCTCTGTCAAAATAGTCGCGCCAGCATCCGATTCATTAAAGGAAATGCCAAAGTCTATGACAACTGGATCGGCGATGTTATCGCGACGCATAATAATGTTGTCCGGTTTGATATCTCGGTGTACAATCCCAAGTTTGTGACAGTATTGTATAGTCTCTAGAAGTTTCAAAACAAGATTAACAGCATCCGCAATCCCCATAGGTGGAGCGGGGTCTAGGATTTGTGAAAGTGTTTTTCCTTCAATGAATTCACCAATCATGTAAAGCGGAACATCGGAATCAAATTTGTCGGAGTTTGATTCAATTAATCGCGGGATGCCGGGGCAATCGAGGGTACTTAACGCAGCAACCTCTCTGTGCATTCTCTTGCGTCTTTCAGCATCTTTCTGATTTTTGAGTTTTTTTAATACAAAACTCTGAGACAAAATTGTAGAATCTTTAGGTTTGACAAGAAAAGTATCCCCTTGCCCGCCGCCACCAATCGGTTTGACTATTTCCCATTTTTCATCCCAAGGTTTGTTTTTCTGTTTGCTCATAGTCTTTAAAGTGTGGGTTGAGGGAGATGATTGCTCAGAAGCAAGTTAGCAGAATTTATATACAAATTTTCGGAAGCTTTGTCTTGATATAATACACTATATACTACACCGCTCAGGGTTAGGCACAAGACACACAATCATCCGCTGTTTTATGAAGTTGTGCCGAACTGCGGCATTTGACTTTTGCCGACGAGAGAGCGAGATCGGTTAGTAGTGCGGTAGCGATGCGGGCCGACTACACTTAAATTCACACGCTTATTGGTGGAGTAAAAAGGCGATGGTTGTTCGCATCGGCACTGAGCGGTTGGAGTTACGACCATTGGGAAGGTGTGCTTTATCCTCACCAGCTACCGCCGCGCAAAGAGCTCGATTGCTGCATCCAGCACTATCAAACCGTCGAAGTTAACAGCACTTATTACCGCTGGCCACCAAACGCTACCTTCGCGTTCCTGGCAGCAGCGTCTCCCCCAAGGATTTCTGATGACCGTAAAAGCGCCCCGTGGTCGCTCCGCACTCGCCCGCGTCTTTACTCGCCAGAAAAGTGGGTGGAACGCATGAGTGAGGGACTTCAATGCCTGGGCTCACGATTGGGTATTCTGCTCGTCCAGCTTCCACCCCAGTTCGCCTGCGACTCGGCCCGCCTAGCTTACTTTCTAGAACAGGTGCCGCCCTGGATAAAAGTAGCTGTCGAGTTCCGACACGATCGCTGGCACGTAGAAGAGGTATTTTCGATGCTGGAAAGGTTTGGAGCGGCCTACTGCGCTCTCTTCGTGGGGCGCACCTGCCGTGTATCTCTCAAGCGCGCCCTAAAATTCCAAATGCTGCACGGCCCGCCGCTTAGTTTCCTCCCCACGCCTGTCATATTTTGCCGTAGTTACCGGAGAAGCATGACCCGCCAACTTTTGCACCGTCACAATATCCACCCCAGCATCGAGGAGGTCCGAGCAAAACGTGCGCCGGAAATCGTGGGGACTAAAAGACTCCACCCCAGCGAGAAACGCCCGCCGCTGCACAATCTTCAACACACCATCCTCCGTCATGCGCCGGCGCTGAATTTCTCCCCCCTTCCGAATCGGGTACAACAGAGGCCCACTTGCCTCTCCCCTCAACTCCAGCCACTGGGACACTAAAACGCAAGCAGACTCCGGGAGGTAAACCGTCCTGTCTTTCTTGCCCTTACCCTCTCGGATTTCCAACGCGAGCGTGGATAGGTTGAAATCTCGCTTCAAGAGATTGACCGCTTCAGAGCGACGGATGCCACCCCCTCGCAAGATAGCAATCAG
>JAUBSN010000151.1:0-9879 GCA_036704825.1 Microcoleus sp. F8-C3
CGTGAAGCTATATCTGCCCATTCTTGTGACTTATTGATGCCTTCTCTTATTCCTCAATCAAAGACCTGAATCCTTACTACTAAATAATTACAAAAATTTTTAGCTGGCACAGAATCTGATTCAGAGAATAAAGCTTTAGCAGCAGCTACTTTTCCTGACCACAGCAATGATTTTGCCTGTTCCATCCGTTGATTTGAACCGCCTACTTTGCCTAAGTTTTCAACTAAATGATACCAATCTAGAATCTCGATTCGTTGACTTTTCTTACCAATACGACTGATAATATTCCAAATTCCATCATGCCCATCTCCCAAACAGCTTATCACCACATCAAGAGGTTGTTGATTCACCCAATTAATCAGAGCATCATTGTTTTGAAAAAATGCTTCTACACAATTTTTATCTAACTTAATTGCCTTGTAATCACGCCAGATACAGGCTGACCCTTTTACAGTTCTGAGCCGAACTTTGCCTCCATCTACACTCAATTCTTTGACTGACTCATCCACCGTTGTTGGCTCAAAATTTTGCCTATGTACTAATCTTTGCTGTGTTTTGGTCGCTATTTTTATGCCTACCAAAAATTCCACATCGTCTTGAGCATTTTGATATGATACATTCGCACTCACTCGTAAGCAACACATCTCTACATAGGGACTAATTTGTGTGTAAGGACGCACGGCCAATAACTTGGCTTGTTTTTCTGTTAAAGGCAAGTCCCCTAGAATACTTTTGAGCTGGCGGGTACGTCCGGCAGTAGTGTTTGTTGTTGATTCGATAAAAAAACTCCTATTTTTGGCATAACTTGAGTCATCATTTGTTGTCGCACAGCTTGCTCAATCCCAGCCAGAGTTGTCAATTGTTCTGGTTGAGTATCCTCGTACAGAATTTTGGCAATCGCTTGAATATGCTGATTCATGGCTTGTTCTTTCTCAGGTGTCATGGTTTTATTTCAAAAATAATAGATTAGTGTTATCATATCACACTATTAATTCCCTCACTTGCAAAGGTGACATGCTCCCCTAACAAAAACCTGGTTTGGACGGCAAATCGGAAGTTATAAGCCTTAAGGCATAAATCTAGTTGTTGACCCCGCCTGTATAAGTGTACACGTGAAATTACTGAGGTTTTTGTCGCCCTCATCTGTCGGTGTAATTGCCATCACCAAAAAGTTCGACAAAAGTCACATAATTTCTGCTACTTACGGCACAACTTCAGCAGGTAATCGCGGTTTATAATAATATTTATAAGTTCAGAAAACAAGTTTTCAGGCGAGGTTAAAGCAATGGTAGCAAATTCAAATTTTTTATATCCTCAAAATCGCTATTACGGTGAAGTCAAGCCAGAAAACTTGGTGTTTAATGCGAATTTACAAGAGTTTTCTCAGCGGGTGGGTTACATCAGTTCCTTGACATCTAACGGTAAAATCTCTGTGGAACAGGCATTTACTCAGATCCAAACACTGTGGGAAGAGGTGGAAAAGTCGAAAAAGCAGTTGGGAATTGGCGAAAATCCATTTTCAGCTTGAATAATTAGCGGTTGGCTGGGAAGTTGAGTGACGCGCCATTGATGCCGATCGATTATTCCACAGCTTAAGATGAAAGATGAAAAAGTAGCTAGTGGCATCGACCTTTTTGCCTATGAGTTCCGACTTAGTTCCTCTGCTTCCCAAAGTATCCGTCGGCCGCCGCGCAGCGGCCTTCTGCATTGACGGAATCGCAGTTTGGCTGCCCAGTTTGCTTCTGGGCAATAATGCGATCGTCCAAACCATATTTTTTGTTTTGCTGTGGCTGATCCTGCGCGTACCCATCGTCAGGAAAAACCGAGGTCAAAGTCTCGGGCGCTGGGCCTTGGACATGAAAATTGCCGATACCAGATTCCAACGGACTCCGGGAGTGCAAGAACTGTGCAAGCGCGAGGCATTGCTGGGCTTTTGCGCCGCCTTAGCCTTCGCAGGTATAGCTGGACTCACATCTACCAACGCCGCCGTCTTGCTGCTGATGCTGCCCCTGGCGATCGACTGCAGCTTTGCCCTCAACTCCGCCGAAAGGTTTCCCCAAGCTTTCCACGATCGCATCGCCCGGACGATCGTCGTCGGCACCCGCCGCGGCTACTCCCTCGACATCAAAGTTAGAAGATTGCTTGACCAAGTGCAGAGCAATGTGAGAAGATAATAAATTGTGTTTAAATTAGTCGAAATTTATTTAGAATTATGGCTAAAGGCGTCCGCATCATAATTACTCTAGAGTGTACTGAGTGCCGAACAAACGCGAGCAAACGCTCAAAAGGCGTGTCTCGGTACACCACCACCAAGAACCGTCGCAACACGACGGCGCGGCTGGAACTCAACAAGTTCTGCCCCCACTGCAACAAGCACACTGTCCACAAAGAGATTAAGTAGCGATTAGTCATTAGTCCTTAGTCATCAGTCATCAGTTGTTGGCAATTGATATTGACGCGCGAAAAGCAAATAACTAACAAAAGCTTTACTGACGGCTACAAACTAACGGCTAATAACTAAAAACTCACAATCAACAGTCAACAAACAACAGTAAACAAACAACAAACCATGACATACTTTCGCCGGCGCGTTTCGCCCATCAAACCAGGAGACCCGATCGACTACAAAGATGTCGATTTGCTCAAAAAATACGTCACAGAACGCGGTAAAATTCTGCCCCGCCGGATTACCGGTTTGACGGCAAAACAGCAGCGAGACCTGACCCGAAGCATCAAAAGAGCAAGAATTGTAGCTTTGATGCCCTTCGTAAACCAAGAAGGTTAACAGGATTTGGGATTTTGGGTTTTAGATTTTGGACTGGGAGTAAGACTTGCGCGAAAACAACCGCGGTCTTTCTGTCAAGAAGAGTGCAGCAAGAATGCAGCGAAATAATCGCGAAATAGGGTTGAGCGTCGCGGCGGCGCAAGTCTTAATCGCAAGTCAAAAGTTAAAAAATAAGCAATAAAAAGAAAAACTTTTTAGATTTTAACTTTCACAACAGACCAGAAAAATTGCCAATATCCAAAATCTAAAATCGCAAGCTCGAAACTCGATAAGTGGCTACGGTAAAAATCCAAAATCTCAAATATAAAGCTGGCAAGTGGAGAAGGGAACGTTAGTAGAATTTAGAGTGCACGGCGACCGCCGTCTGGCAGTTGCCGATCGCCCCGACGGCAAGAAAAACTGGGTCGTGGTAGACGAAAACGGTCAACCGCACAGCATACCGCCCAAACAAATCACCTACGAAGTAGTCGGAGAAACTTACAAACCCTCCGACATTCCCAAATTTCTCAAAGAAGTAGAAGCATACTCAGATCCGTCGAGTTTGGAAGTTGCTTGGGAACTCCTAGTCGGTGACGGAGAAACAGCAGATCCCGAATCCCTGGCAATGCTGCTATTTTCCGAACGCAGTCCTGCCCAGTGTTACGCTGCTTACTGTTTGCTATCAACAGATAAGCTGTATTTCAAACAAAAGGGCGATCGCTACGAACCGCGACCGGCAGCCCAAGTAGCCGAAATCAAACACCAGCAGGAAGTAGAACAGCAGCGACACCAAGAATCCCAAGGATTTTGGGAGCGAGTCAAACAGCGGCTGGCAGGGGAAAATGTAGATTGGGAACACAGCGATCGAACTCGCCTCGACGCCCTAGAACGCTTTGCCCTCCTCGGAGAAGAAGCAACGCACCGCACCCCAGCCATAGAAACTTTAGCCAGCTTGCAACGATCCGAAAACCCCGAAGCAGCATTTGGCCTCCTAGTCGATCTCGGCCTCTGGAGTACCCACGAAAACCTGTTTTTGCGGCGCAGCCAAATTCCCCTACAATTCTCCGCAAAGGTATTAGAAGTGGCCCAACTCTGCCTGGAAAATCCCCCAACCGACTCCGACAAAAATCGTCTCGATTTAACTCATCTCAAGGTTTACACGATCGACGACGAAAGCACCACCGAAATCGACGACGGCCTCAGCTTAGAATTCCTCGAAAACGGCCAGCAGCGCCTGTGGATACACATCGCCGATCCGACCCGCCTGCTATCCCCCGGAGACGAACTCGACCTCGAAGCCAGAAAGCGCACCACTACGGTTTACCTGCCCACGGGAATGATCCCCATGTTTCCCTCAGCTTTGGCAACCGGGCCGATGAGTTTAATTCAAGGCAAAGAGTGCAGCGCCCTCAGCTTCAGCGTCACCTTAGACGAACTCGGCGCGGCTCAAGATTACAGCATCCACATCAGCACCGTAAAACCCACCTACCGCTTGACATACGATGACGTAGACGAAATGCTGGAGTTGGGAATCGAAGCAGAACCGGAAATAGCTGCGATCGCCTCTGCGGCAAAACTGCGGCAAAAATGGCGGGAAGCCCAAGGCGCAATCAGCATTTTCATGCCAGAATCCGTCATCAAAGTCAACGGCGACGACATCAAAATCCACGTCATCGACGACTCCACAGCCCGGATGCTTGTAGCCGAAATGATGATTTTAGCCGGCGAACTAGCCGCCCGCTACGGTCAAGCCCACAGTATTCCCATACCCTACCGCTATCAGCCGCAGCCCGAACTCCCTCCCGATGAAGAATTGCAAGCCGTTCCCGCTGGCCCTGCCCGCGCTTGCGCTGTGCGCCGCTGTATGCCCCGCAGCGAAATGGGTTTGACTCCCGGACGCCACGCCGGCTTGGGTTTGGAATTGTACACTCAAGTTACTTCCCCGATCCGCCGCTATACCGACTTGCTGACTCACTTCCAAATCAAAGCCCACCTGCGGGGCGAACCGCTGCCTTTTTCCGCTGAAGAAATACAGGACATAGTAATGTGTCTCGGCACTGCCGTTAAAGAAGCATCCACCGTCGAACGCCAAACTAACCGCTATTGGGGATTGGAATATTTGCGGCGCAACCCAGACGAAGTTTGGGAAGCTTTAATGCTGCGCTGGCTGAGGGAAGACAGCAATCTCGGATTGATTTTATTGGAGGAGTTGGGTTTAGAATTGGCAATGCGATTTGGTCGATCGGTCGAAATAGGCGATCGGCTAGAAGTCAAAGTCACGCATTGCGATCCGCGATCGGATGTCATTAACTTCCAGGAAATGATATTTGAAGCCGCACAATAGGATTTTAGATTTTAGATTTTAGATTTTGGATTGCAAAAATCTTAGTGACAGGAATTGTGCGTTTGCGGCGATAAACCAATATGCTTGGGTTAGTCATGTCAAACGAATTTCATCTCAGGAATTTAGGGGAGTCTACTCTTCAACCCGCGCAGGCGGGTTTTGTTTCTGTAGGGGCGGTTTCAACCGCCGTCTTAACTAAAATCTATAATTTAAAATCACCAAATGCCCAATTCTATTAACCAAGTTCAGCCGCCGCTGGAATTCATACCCCCAGCCTACAACCCTCTAGTGATGCAAGGTTGTAAGCAAATACTCCCCTGGTGGCTGCGATTTCGGACGAGTATCAGCCACGTTCAAGCCGAAAATGTCGAAACCCTCGCCGAATTATTCCACCAATTTCAAAATCAGAAAATTCGTTTCTTGCTGGCCTTTCGCCATCCCAACTCAGACGATCCGTACTGTTTGGGACAACTAATTTGGAAACTCGTTCCCCAGGCGGCGCGCGCCAAAGGCATTCCCCTGCAATTTCCGCTACATTTCAATTTTATCTACGATCGCGGCATTCCCCTGTGGGCCGGTGCGGGAGTCGGCTGGTTGTATTCCCAACTCGGCGGCACTCCGATTGTTCGCGGCAAAATCGATCGCCTCGGATTGCGATCGGCCCGCAATTTATTTGCCAACAGCCAATTCCCGATCGCCGCTGCCCCAGAAGGCGCCACCAACGGTCACAATGAAATAGTTAGCCCCCTGGAACCGGGAGTTGCTCAAATGGGCTTCTGGTGCGTTGAAGATTTGCTCAAAGCCGGACGCACTGAAAAAGTTTTAATTGTGCCGATCGGCATTCAATACCGCTATGTCAATCCACCTTGGCAACCCCTAGAAAAACTTTTAACTCAATTAGAAATTGATTGCGGACTCCCCGCCTTAGAACGCACCGATCTCGCTAATTTAGAGACTGCCAATCCCGATTCCGAAAACCACAATCACAAATTCCAATATCTGCGTCTGATTCGACTGGGCAGCCATTTGCTAGCAGTGATGGAAGAGTTTTACAGCCGTTTTTATCATAAACAAATACCCCCAAAAATATCTACTTTACCACCATCAATTTCCGAAAAAACGACAAATAATTTTGAGAATGAAGTAACGAGCGCTCGACTGAAAGCCCTGTTAGACGTGGCTTTGCAAGTAGCAGAAGAATATTTTAACTTAAAACCCAAAGGCAGTTTAATAGACCGCTGCCGCCGTCTGGAACAAGCAGGCTGGGACTATATTTATCGAGAAGATATCAAAAATATTGCAGCACTTTCTCCCTTAGAAAGAGGATTAGCCGATCGCCTCGCTGAAGAAGCAAGTCTTCGGATGTGGCACATGAGACTTGTAGAAAGTTTCGTGTCCGTCACGGGCAGGTACGTCGCAGAACAACTGACAGCAGAACGTTTGGCAGAAACAACTTTACTGCTGTGGGACGTACTGGCTCGCATCAAAGGGGGTAATCCTTTCGGCAGACCGAAGTTGGGCAAACAGCAGGTACAAATGACCGTGGGCGAACCCATATCAGTGAGCGATCGTTGGGAAGGATATCAAACCAGCCGCAGGTTAGCAGTTGCCGAACTCACTCAAGACTTGCAATCAGCTTTAGAAGCAATGATTAAATCTTAATTACTCAGATAAACAAGAGCTTCTATGGCAGGAGGAACATATATTTTTATTCACTACTTTTTTTGTTGAATAATAAACAGATTGTTATAAACTTTTGGAATAGGTCTAATGAACCGCAAACCCTCGCTCGACAATGAACCAATAAAAATTAGCGATGACTAACAAACCTATCGATTTGTCTACTAACTCAATAAAAGTAAAACTGCTGAATAATTTAGCGCAGGAATTGCTCACACCGCTGACTTCGGTCCTCGGCATGGCAAGCGTGTTGAAACAAGAAATTTACGGCCCCTTAACGAGCAAGCAAAAAGAGTATATTGACGTGATCCAAGACAGCAGCAGATCTTTGCGATCGCTCGTTGAGGAAATTTTGGAACTGACAGAACTAGATGATTCCGCTTTCACCTTGAAGCGAACCGCAGTCGATATAGAAACTTTGTGCCAGCAGGTTGTGACAATCCTGTCGCCGGCGGCAAGTAGACGAGAGCAAGAAATTAATTTGTCGGTGGGGCCCGGGCCGCGCATCTGGTTGGTAGATAAAGATAAAGTTCAGCAAATGCTGCACCACTTAATTTTTAGCATTATTCAATCGGTTGGGGCAGGCAGCGTGATTCGACTCCACGTTTCTCGGAAAGAAGACGGTATCAACATTGGAGTTTGGGTTTTTCATCCTTGGTTGGGAGAAAGTTTGCCCCATGCTAAACTCTACACCGACTACTTGTTGAAGGTCGGATCGTCGGATAGCGATTCGCCATCGAACTCCCAAACCGACTCCCTCGGACTCGATCCGCAACTCCCGACACAGGGTTCGCAGCGATTAACGCTGGCGTTTTCTGAATTGGCGGCTTTGGTGGCCCAGAATGCCGAGGATACCGCACCGGTGTTAGCTGGTTACGGCGCGCGGGAACGCTTGGGGCTGCTGCTTTGCTGCCAATTGGTGGAAATTCAAGGCGGCCAACTCTCGATTCAAGGAACCCCGGAATCTGGATATCGCTACGTGCTCTGGCTGCCGTGCACCAATGCTACGGAATTGTTGGAAGGATGAAGAAGGAAGAAGGAAGTTCGGCAACGGATTTTGTAACGGATGTAATGGATGGAAAGAAGAAGGAAGAAGAAACAAGTCATTTGTTGATTACTACTGAGATGTTGCACCATTCTCAATAAGGCTTTTACGGGCGGGCTCGCGTGCCCCACCCACAAGAAATTTATTTTTTGTGGAGCCGACCCGAAAAGCCTTAAGCGAAAATCGTGCAAGATGGGAGTTACTACCAATTGTCGATGCTTTTAGACTCAATTCCCAATTCCCAATTCCCAATTCCCAATTCCCAATTCCCAATTACCAATAATCAATCTAAAAATGAATTCAGTTTGGCAACAGTTAACTCTAGCTAATTTGCCGCTCTCTCAGTGGCAAAGTAAAAGTTATTTATTCAATTTGGCGATCGGCTCTTTACGCAGTTGGCGGCAGAGTAGCTGGCTGATGCAGTGGTCTGAACCCTTGGGTTTTGTGTTGCTGGTCTTGACTTTCGGTTTGGCGCCGTTTGTAAACAATGCCTTGGTGGGGGTGTTGATGGCGGCTAGCGCTGCATTTTGGGTGCTGCTGACTGTTTCCGACGATCGCCCGATCGCCTTGAGGCCGATTCACTTGCTGGTTCTGCTGTACTGGGGGATTGCCACCGTCGCCACCGCGATGTCGCCGGTGAAAGTGGCCGCTGCTACTGGTTGGAGCAAGCTAACGCTGTATTTGCTGTTTTTTGCGCTGATGGCTCGGATATTGCGATCGCCCCGTTGGCGATCGTGGTTAATTGCCGTATTTTTGAACGTCTCTTTAATTGTCAGTTTTTACGGCGTGCGGCAGTGGATTGATAAAGTGCCGCCCTTAGCTACTTGGAACGATCCGACTTCTACTCAAGCCAATGTCACGCGAGTTTACAGCTTTCTGGGAAATCCTAACTTGCTTGGTTCCTATTTACTGCCGGCCATTGCATTGAGCGCTGCCGCGCTTTTTGTGTGGAAAGGATGGGGAACAAAAATTTTAGCGCTGACAATGCTGGTGGTGAATTGCGCGTGTTTGCGCTACACGGACAGCCGGGGTGCTTGGATCGGTTTTGTGGCTCTACTGGTGGTATTTTTAGTGCTGCTGTGGTACTGGTACAGCCCTTTGATGCCTCGGTTCTGGCGGACTTGGGCGCTGCCGTTAGGGTTAGGAGGTTTGGCTGGGGCGTTAATTTTGGGAGTGGCTTTAGTGGAGCCTCTGCGCGATCGAGTTTCGAGTATGTTTATCGGCCGAGGTGACAGCAGCAACAATTTTCGGATTAATGTTTGGACGGCGGTGATTGACATGATTCGCGATCGGCCAATTCTCGGCATTGGGCCGGGAAACACTGCTTTTAATAAAGTTTATCCGCTTTATATGAGACCGAAATTCACTGCTTTGAGCGCTTATTCTGTGCTGCTGGAAATTGCGGTGGAAACTGGTTTTATCGGTTTAATGTGTTTCCTGTGGCTGATGACTGTCACCGTCAATCAAGGTTTGTTGCAGATCAAACATCTGCGGGATTCACAATTTAAAATCTCTAATTTAGAGGAAGAATTTCAAAATCCTCAATCTAAAATCCCAAATCTAAAATCCAATCAGGGGTTTTGGTTGATTGGGGCGATCGCAACTTTAGCGGGCATGATGGCCCACGGTTTTGTCGATACAGTTTGGTACCGACCGGAAGTTAATATGCTTTGGTGGTTGATGGTGGCGATTATTGCTAGTTTTTACAGCACCTCGCACCAGCAGCAAGATTCAGCTTTGACGGAGGGCGAGTAGATAGAATTGCTGGCGGGGTTTTCTCCCCGCCCGGTGTGGATTCGAGCAATAGTCGATACAGCAATGATTGAGAGTTGTATTATGTCCGGTCGATTACCCCTAATACCGTAGGGGCTCCCCTCACGGAAAATATCTCCCAACAGTTGACAATCTCAAAAACCCGCCCTTTTAATCGCGCTCACTCGATCGGACATGATATTTTACCAGTGCAAAAAAAGGTAGAAGTTCACGGGGGTAGCAAAAACCCAAAAAATCTGATAAGGTGAGGCACATGGAGAAGACAGTGCCGGA
>JAUBSN010000152.1:0-9703 GCA_036704825.1 Microcoleus sp. F8-C3
TGTTTTTGGAAACAAATTTGGTAATATGTAGGTAACATTTTTATCGAGATGGGGTTTGGGAACAATATTGACCCCATCTTTTTTTACCATAAATCGGTCTAACCTACACTAGCTATGGGTTTTAACGGGGTTGTCACCCCGTCAGTTTCAAGAGTCCACGGCAATCTTGTCAGCAGCAGCAAATCTAATCCTTGCCCGGTCTGTGGACGCACCAAAGACGGCGACTGCCGTATTAGCCACGACAGGAAGATGGTTCTTTGCCATCAAAACTTTGACCACACCAAAACTCAGCAGCCCGACCTGTGGCACTTTGACGGCACAAGTTCTGACAACCGCTGCGGGGTGTACGTTTTCAAAGAAAAAACCACCAAAGATATCCGACCGAAACAGACTCGCTCTTGGGAATATCCCGATCGCAATGGTTCCCGATTAGTCCGCGTGGTGCGATTTGACGATGGTGAGGGGAACAAGAAAATCTGGCAAGAGCACTGGGACGACTCCAAGTGGCAGAAAGGGATAGGAGGTGTGGCCCGTGCCAGTATCCCGGTTGACCGCTATGCAGAAATCAGAAAGGCGATCGCAAATAATGAAACGATTTACATTGTCGAGGGTGAGCCGTGTGCTGACTTGCTTTGGAAGCTCGGAATGGCTGCGACTACCAATATCGGTGGCGGTGGCAAGTTCACGCTTACCGACTCTTTGGACTTGCAAGGTGCAAAGGTGATTGTCATAGTCCCTGACCGCGACAAGAAGGGAATTGAACACGCTGACAAGGTGGTCGAACACTTTCCCGATGCAATGTGGCTCTACCCGTTCCCTGAAAGCAAAGCTTGGGAAAACCTACCAGAAAAAGGCGGGCTTGACATTTTTGATTGGATTGAGCACGAAAAACTTTCAGCGAGTCAAGTGAAAGCGGCGATCGGAGAGAAGAAAGTTTTCAAGACCTCCCAGCAGGCAGCAGCAAAAGTTTTGACTCATCCAAAATTTGAGGCTTCCGGTCTAGAAAATTTAGGGGATGAAATTGACGCGCTCCTTGAAGCCGATTTGAAGCGATCGACACTGAAATTAGAAATCCTGAAACTGTCGGAAAAATACCGCCGCCAAGAAAAGGAAATCTGGCATCTCTACAAAACGAGGGAAGAGGAGCAAGAGCAAGCCGACAACCGGGAAGATGTGGCGACAGAAGTTGCACGGCTCCTGAACTCAAAAAAATCTCAGATAAATATTGCTGAAATCATCCCTGTGGGTTTGGCGGCGCAGATCGAAAAACTGGCAAAAATGCTGAACCTAAAACCGGAGTGTTATCTGACAACTCTGCTGACCCAAATTTCCAGTCTCTTTAAAGTTGGGAGCGAAATCAAACTCCGCAATGACACCAACTACCGCGTCACCCCAAATTATTTTGCCGGCATTGTTGCTGAATCCTCCCTGAAAAAATCTCCCATCATGCGGGAAATTATCGATCGCCCGATGCAGCCCTTACGGGAACGGGCAAGGAAGGAATTTGAAAAAGCACAGGAAGCTTATGAGAAGGAATTAGCACATTGGAGAGCGGCCAAAGGAGAGGATAAAGGTGTTGCTCCAAAACCACCGCGCCAAAAACTTTACTCTTTCTCAAAAACCACAGGAGAGGGGATTCTATATCAAGTAGCCGAGCATCCAGATCGGGCGCTGATGTATCGGTGCGATGAGCTAGCGGGGCTGTTTAAATCTGCAAACCAGTATCGGGGCGGCAAAGGTTCCGACGATGAAGATTTACTCGAATTTTGGAACGGCACAGGCTCCACAGTTCTAAGAGCGTCGGGAGTTAAAGCCGACCTAGACGGGTTGTTGCTGTCAGTGTTCGGGACAATTCAGCCCGATGTGCTCGCCAGCTTGCTCAAAGATTGCAGCGACTCTAACGGAAAGTTCGCCCGGTTCGATTTTGTGATTCAACCGCTGGCCGCGTCGAAATTATCCTGAGAGGACAGCGGAAGTTTCGACTTGACTCCAATGCTTAGCAGTCTTTACAAAAAAATTGATGCACTGCCAGCGCTGAAATTAGAACTAGAACCCGACGCCAAACGCTACTTTACAGAGTTTTATAACAAGGCAGAGGACAAGCGGGTTGCAGAGCCTATGCAAGGTAAGCGGGCGATGATTGGCAAAGCACCGGAAAAGGTAGGAAAGCTTGCAGGAGTCCTTCACGCGCTCAACTGCACTTTTAACGGCCAACCCGTCACGCCCCGCATCCCCAAAAGTATTGTGCAGGCAGCGGTCAAATTTGTGATTTTCACCGCGAACCAGATTGACGTGCTCTACACAGAGTTCTCCGATCGGAGTGCACTTGCTCCTAACTTAGTAAAAATTCTCGATCTAGCAGAAGCCAAAGGCGGGACTGTTTCGGTACGGGACGTAAGCTTGAAATTCAACTCCAGCCTCCGACCCAAAAACCAGCAAATACAGGAATGGTTCGCGGAATTAGTAGCAATGAAATACGGGGAAGTTACAACCAAAGGTCAAAAAATTACATTTACCCTAAGTCCGCAGTCCACACCGTCCACACTAGACCAAAATCAAGATACAGCAAGCGCTAAAGGCGTCCACACCAGCAATTTTATAAGTCCACACTTGCCTACACCTAGCAGCAAAAGTGTGGACTACTGTGGACTTAGCGTGGACTGCACAGTCCACACCTCTAAAGCCTTATCAGGCAAGGATTTGAATGCAAGTGTGGACGGTGTGGACTTAAATTCACCACCTTTGCAAAACTCAGAAACATTAATGATGAGCTGTACTACAGAAAACCCGATTCAGCTCAAGACCGTACCCGCCAAGAAAGGACTCCGAGTCCGTTACATCGGGACAAAATACGCCGAACAGCTAGCAGGTCTAGAGTTGGTGGTGGATGCAATCAGTAAATACAGAGAGATTACTTGCATCAAACCTGATGGAAGGTTTACTACATGGCTTGACCCCAAGGACTTGGAAGCCGCTGACTAACGGCTAAATCCCATCCCCCTTAACTGGGGGATTTTGTGTCTAGGCGTGTGCTAGACAAGTGCTAGACAAGTGACGCTAATTATCTAGAAATACTAGACAAACATTAGACGAATACTAGACACAGTGCCAGCATCTAACTAGACAAGCACTAGACTGATACTAGACATGACAGACAGATGCCAGCTTAACTTGAGATTAGACGGTCGCCGTGACTTACTCGAAACCATTAAAGATGTCGCAGCAGCAGAGGGTTTGAGCGTCAACGCTTGGGTAGTCCGCACTCTGGAAGTAGCGGCCAACCAGGCAGTATCAGCGCCGCCAAACCAACCTCAAACACAAGTGTCCGAAATTTCGGACATTGAACCTGTGCTAGACAAACTGCTAGACACTAAGCTAGACACACTGCTAGCGGCAAAATTAGCAGGGATTGAAGAACGCTTGGGAAAATTGAAAGCCTGAGCGATGGTAACGATGAATCGCTCAGGCTTGAATTGAAAGCGGCCAACAAGCAACTTGCAGAATGGGACGGGGAACTGAATCAGCTACATGAGCGCAACGGCGATTTAGGGCTGAAGGTGCAGATGCTGGAGCAAGAGCTCAAGGAAGCGCGGCGCGATCGCCAAACAAATACAAACTCGGCTCCGATCGCGATCGAACTCCCAGAAGCGGCCGACCTGCTCAATCAGTTAAAAGCGCGGCGCAAAAAGTCGAGGGCGGACTTGGCGGACATCAACGCTATTCTGGGACTCCTAGCGGATTAGAACGGCTCAAACCCAGTCTAGGTATGGATTGTATCCAATTTGTATCCAAACGAGGCAAATTGTATTCAATTTGTATTCAATTTCTAGTCAATCCGACCCCTCGACAACCGAGAAAAGCAGCAATAAAAAACCTCAAACCGCTGATTTTTCGTGGGTTTGAGGTTTTTGTAGGCGGAAGCGGGCAGCGGGAATCGAACCCGCATAGTTAGCTTGGAAGGCTGGATACATTAAGCGCTAAACTGTTTGCACAGTAACGGTTTCTAAAATAGTTGTTTTTGTTAAAGCCGTGACGATACTCACTTGATACTCAGTTTGGTAAGATTGGTAGGTCGATTTCAAGTGAGGATGTGCTCATGACTGAGAAATCTGAGTCAGGTGGTAGGGCTTCTTATGGGTCTGTTGTGGTGCAAAACTTTAGGGGAAGGTTGCGACTGCGGTTGCCGAGGTCTCTCTACGGGGGGGAGCAAAAATACTTGTCTTTGGGAATGCCGGATACTCCTGAAAACTGGAAGCTAGCAGAAGCCAAAGCACAGTTGATTGAATCTGATATCAAGTTTGAGCGGTTTGACCCCACACTCAAAAAGTACAAAACCCAAACTCATTTGACTGTCGTTGAAACTATCAAGCCTAAGCCAGAATTGACGCTGACTAAATTGTTTGAGAGATACTTGGAGTTCAAGAAGCCAACGCTCAAGACAACAACTTT
This sequence comes from Microcoleus sp. F8-C3, assembly GCA_036704825.1. Classification (GTDB taxonomy): domain Bacteria; phylum Cyanobacteriota; class Cyanobacteriia; order Cyanobacteriales; family Microcoleaceae; genus Microcoleus. The sequence continues at coordinate 4,450 of JAUBSN010000152.1, forward strand.
CAATTACATGGTGACAGGCATTCAGAGCTATATTGACCGCTGTCCTTACCAGCCCCTGTCAGAGGACAGCGCTTTGCAGGTACGCACTTGGCTGTTAGAGGATACGACTAACAGCATGACAAAGCGGGTTTTAACCCATCTAAATGCAGCGGTGAAATGGGGGATTAAATTCAAGATTGTCAAGGGTCTAACGGCTTCTCCGTTTGAGGGGATGTCGGCAGAGTTGCCCAAGCACAACTGGGAAAGCGACCCGGAACCAAACGCATTTACAGCGCAAGAGAAAGAGTTGGTATTGGAGGCTTTTAAGAATCACAGAGGAACGTGGAACGGGAGGGGAGAAACCGGGCAAAAGTTTTGTTTTTACTACCCTATGGTGCAATTCTGGCTGCTGACTGGATGCCGTCCCTCGGAAGCTGTGGGGTTGAGATGGGGTGATATTGCCCCTGACTTTTCTCACATTGTGTTCAACGGGAGTATACAGCACCCAAGCGGTAAGGAGACAAGGGTTGACGGCAGTAAAAACAACAAGCGGCGCAAATTTCCTTGCAATCAAGAGTTGGTTCGGTTGTTGAAAAGTATTAAGCCACAAAATCTGACCGATAAAGACAGGTTGGTTTTTCCATCACCCGTTAAGGGAGGGGCGATTAACTACAACAATTTTACTAAACAGGTGTGGCATAAGTTGGTTGACCCGATTACTGAAAGCACCCGCCAACACCAACAGGATTGTAAGACAACTACGCCTTACTCTTGTCGGGATACTTTTATCACCGAACAGGTAGGCAAAGGTGTACCGAGCGCGGTGATTGCTAAGTGGTGCGATACGTCGGAGAAAGTGATTAATTCTGTGTATTTAGACGGCAAGATTTTGGAGCATTTACGCCCGCTTTGATGCTGTTAATATGTTGATTCTGCGGGCAACTTTTAGGACACAAAACTTTACAGTCCCGGTGTTGACAAATGCCTGCAATTCTACGATCGTGAGTAACTAAGGAAGATTGATGCGCGACTGATTGGTGCTAGCAACACCAAACAAGTCACGGCTTCCCCAACCGTTATCAAAGAACGTTTGGAGCTTAATAATTATGGCACTTTCAGACGATTGCCCTGTGGGGCGATCGCAAGTCTTTACATTTCCCCGGCGCGAACTTTTGCAGAGCCTAGTATCGGTAGCTTTGCCATTACTTGTTCCGCGCTCTCAACCAGTCGATTCTTTTTTTGGCGGTCGCCCCCTGCCACAATTCAAGATTGGCGATTTGGTCGCTGAGGATTGGATTAGCGACAGTGACGACGAAGACGGCGAGGACGAACACTACACGGAATTTGGTGAAGTTTTGGGTTTCAGGTGGCTCCCTGAAGGACACTCATGTTATCCAGCTAATGTCTGGCTCTACTACATTTACTGGACGCACAGTACCTGTCCGGGCTACAGCTATCCTTGTTACGACGGCGAGCCGACTGAGGCTGAACGATTGAGGCTTGTTAGCCATGACTGAGCCTGCCATCAGCTACCGTCGCATTGACCGACTCAAGGCGATCGCCTTTGACCGTGGTTTCACCAACGAAGACGCCAAACAGTTTGGAAAACTCAGCAAAACTGCAACATGGGAAGCACTGCTGGAACTGTATCTTGTTGACGGTCAGACACTAGACAGCTTGCTAGACAAACCACTAGATAGTGTAGACGTTGTAGACGCTACTGTAGACACGATACCTGACTTGCTTCATGTAGACAGTGCTGATGTAGACAGTGTAGACATCTTTGATTGGACTAACGACGGTTCGTGTCCGGTGTGCAGTTTCAGTCGCCAGACTTCCACCAGCTTTTTAGACTGGGTTGACCTCTCTCAACTCGTCGCACTCGTACTCGCGTCGGCGGGAGTGTTCGTGCTGGCTATGAGTTTGTGGCGACAAATCAACCCCCTGAATTTATTTCCCCCAGTCCGCGTAAACATTCAAATTGGGACAAAATTATGAGCTTACAACTGCGCCTGTTCGGTGGTAATTCCGATGCCGGAAAACTCACTGCCAGCAACGACGGCGGACACGCTATTGACAAATCAAAAGTTCTGGCAAGCACTGACGCAAGTGTCATCACACCGCTAAATCCCGGTAATTTTTCCAGCATCCGTAGTGTCCCAGTTGTTCCAGCACCGCGCTACTTTACCAAGGAAGAAGCAGACGCCATGAAGGACTTGGCAAAGGAAAAAACAGACGGGGCAAAACAGTCTAAACGCGCATATGAAGCGCTGGCAAAAGTTGAAGAAGCCGATGCCAAGGTTCACCGCCACCACCGCAAATACGAAGGTGCTGTAGCCGATAACGAACTGAGTAAAAAGCGCTCAGACACTCGACTGGCTAAGCACTTGCACAGCTTGCGTCCCGGTTATGCGCGACTGGGTTTAGGGATTGATAAAGCTGAGAATGATGCTCGTACTCGCATTGATGAAATTAAAGCCAAGCTGACCGGAGGGACTAACTAAATGAAAGCGATGTATCTGGCAAACTACTTCGTTGCCGGGTGCGTCGCTTTCTCCCTTGTAGGGTGGATAGCGAGTTTGCATCCGATGGCAATGAAAGCGATTCTATTTCTATTAGCAGCAATTGCAATTGCTTGGGGGTTGAGTTGGTTGCTTGACTACTCCCTGAGCAAGTTGCTCAAGATTTCAGTCGCTGACTTGCAAGCACTTTTAATCAGCGGTTTAGCGATGCTGCTGATTGGTTTGGGGGTGTTTCTATGCAGCTAAAACTGTTTGTGTTGAGCGCGTCCTCTATCGTGCTGTGGTTGACTCCACTAGCAGCACTAGACAAAAAGCTAGACATTCACAAAGCACTGCAAGGGGTGAGTTTGTGCGCTGCGATTGCTTGTGCTGTTACCGCTGGCAACATCGCTCGTCAATTAGCTGACGAGGGAGAAATTGAGGCAATTAAAACCAGGGCAATCACTGCTGATGTGGTGGATGAAATCTCGACAAGCGTATACATTTCTCAGAAACAAAGACAGCAAGAAGCAGAACAAATTCTGGCAACAAACGAACGAACCGACGAACAAGAGGCAGAACTCGATTCGATAAGAGAATCATTAGAACTGCTACTGAATCAGACTTCTGGCGATTCGGGCGAACTGGCAGTAGTGAATTTATCCACCAAGCAGCGCGAACAAATCGAACTGATTCTCCAATGTCACGCCAAAGGCATCACCGGCAAAAATAAAATTCTCAAAGAAGTTTGGGGAGTCAGTGCAGGTAGTAGTCAAGCCTACCGGGACGCGAAGGCTGAATATGAATACTTGATGCCGTTTGTGAAGGGGGAAGGTGATGACTAGACAGCCGAATATACCAACTACAGCAGCCTTAAGATTGACTGGCACTAAGTCAGAAATAGAGTTAGTATTGGCGGTTTTGCGAGGCAAGGATTTCTTTTGGAAAACTAACGGCAAGTTCTACCCGCAGCGGGGGGACGAGAATCAGTACGCTTACTATCTCAACGACTTGCAACTGCCTCAACTGGGTGCAGCAGTCCCGCCTCCAAAACCGGGGGAGCCACAACCTCGACATTGGGATGCTGTTTTGGGAGGTCAGGGCGATCCATAGACTAAGCAGACCGAGAGGGTGGCTTTTGCATCTGTAGCAGCAGATTGGTAAATCGATGACTGAGGTCTCTTTTTTGCCATGATTTTGCCTCCTCAGTCTCTACCACTTCGATGTATAACATCGACGAGTGATTTTCTGGGGAGAAACGCAGACAGTGTAAGGGTTTCAGAAATGGCGATTTTTCGGTCTAAAAACGCTCAAAAACCCACACAAAATGATTGCCCTCAGCCCTGCTTACTTTTTGCCCCGTTACACATCGTTGTAGAGACTGATTTAGGTAAGCAGAGGTAATTTTCGAGGCAAAATCCGTCCGATTTGTTTGGCTCTGAAACCCGCTCTGCGAGCCGTTCGTCGAATGCTTTTACCTTTAAACCCGACGAGTCAGTTTTGAGAGAGAAACGGTACGTGTCCGGGGAAAAAAGTGTGGCATCCTTTGAGTTATCAAATCCCAAGCTATTAGAATGATGAAATGAAAGACGACACCCTTGCATTACTCAGCAGTATTAAACTCCTCAACAAGCACCTTTGGGGCGATGAGGAGGAAATTACTATTGTCGATACTTACAATCTTGCAATGGTGAACAATCGTCTAAATTCATTTTTCAGATGGGAAGACAGGTTAGAAACTCCCAAAACTTTCTATCAATGGAAATTTTGGCAATTTGTCTGCAAGCGGTTAGAGGAAGAGGTGCGGGAAGAGGTCAAGAGGCTGCTAGAGCAATTTCCTAAGCGTCCTGAGATTGGCTTCTTGTTTTGGCTCTTCTGCATTGTCGTTGTGTGGCTGTTTTCTTCACCGTGCGAGAATCAAGACAACAAACCAGGCGGAGGCATTCTTGACCCTCCCACTATATTTATTCCCATTCCTGGTATCGAAATAGGTGGCTGTGCTCGCAACGACAGCTTAATCGCGCCCGCAATCTAACTCGCGGGGCGGCTTCTCCTATGCTCTAAATTTTCAACAAATTCTAGACACCAAAAAACCGCTGCTATTGATTGAAGCCCAAGCGCAACGGTTTTAGGTAATTCACCCATCTCTTAGAAAGACGAGACAAATCATCATGTCCCATAATATTAACTCTAATGACGGGCAAACTTCAAGCACCCGTGGAAATCTTGTTCGTGCAACCAAAGACAATCCTTGCCTGCACTGCGGGAAGCCAGACTGGTGCTACCGCATAGGCTATTTGTCAGTCTGCAACCGCGACCAACCGCCCGCTACTGGTTGGGAAGCTACCAGTAAAACCGACCAAGATGGTCACTACTTTTACGCGCCAGTTCAAGAAAAGAAAGCCATCCGCCCCGCTCAGACTCGCTACTGGGAGTATCCAGCTCGTGACGGCTCCCCGTCTGTCAGGGTGCGTCGCATTGATTTCGGCGATGGCCGCAAAAAGGATATCAAGCAACAGCACTGGGACTTAGAGAAGAATGACTGGGTAACGGGACTGGGAAAAGTTCAGCGTGCGAGTATTCCGATTTATCGCCGTGCCGATGTTCAAAAGGCGATCGCAAATGGTGACTACATTTTCATCGTTGACGGCGAGCAATGTGCTGATGCTCTCTGGAATTTAGGCTTGGCGGCTACCACTAGCATCGGCGGCATGGGTAAGTGGCGAATCACTGACACAAGCGATTTACAGGGTGCGAAGGTTGTTATTTGTCCT
>JAUBSN010000153.1:0-9612 GCA_036704825.1 Microcoleus sp. F8-C3
GAGCGGAATGAAGGGAAACTTTCACGTTCCGTTTTGAAGACCAACGGGGTTGGTGACAACCTCGTTGAGTTTAATTCTATTGGGTGGGCGTATGTTGATACTGAAGGGAATCTCAAAGCCAAAGGACAGATTCCATTGCAGATGGGTTTGTCGAATGGCAAACAACAGGCTCAGATTGTTAATGCCTGCTTGCAACTAGCAACAAAAGCCACCGAGTTTGAATGTCCCGTAGTTTGCGAAGAGCTTGATTTCTCAACAAAAAAGCAATCTCTAGGGGAGGAAGGTAGAAAGTATGCCCGAATGTTATCAGGTTGGGCGTATAGCGAGTTCTACAAACAACTCAGTTCTATTTTGTTGAATCGCGGAATTGAGTTAATTGCAGTCAATCCAGCTTATTCAAGTATTATCGGCTTGGTGAAATACCTAAAAATGTATGGCTTAGCCAGCGACGAATCGGCTGCACTGGTGATAGCTCGGAGGGCTATGAGATTAAGTGAAAAAATACCTCGCTCCTTAACCGCCTATTCCGAGATGAACCCGGAAAAGCACGTAGGTCGCGAGTGGAACCAACTGAATAAAAAGATCAAACGTTCCGCTGTAATATCACGTCGCTGTGATTATTATAGCGTTTCTAACTGGAGTTTCTTGGTCAACCTCGATGCCGAGGAAGCGTAAGCGCTAAGAAAGAACGTTTAAAGCTTATACCGCAGAGCTTACCCAGGTTTGCCTAGGTTTTTATAAGCGGTTGCATTGATATTCATTATATGCCTTTACCTTTAATTAGATTGTTTAATAATTAGTCCAAACTTTAATGCCTAAATGATTCCTTACTTGTATCAAAGGAATCTTTTTTTTTGAGTCATAGCTTGCACAGATGTATGAAGGTTTCCTAATTGAATCTTTGTTTTTTTGCCAATAAAACGCTGACCTGTAGTAATCACTGTATAAGGTTTGACTGTCAGCACTTGAGTGCTGGTGTTATACGAATTCGGCTTCATCAATTCTTCATAAGTAGTGACAAGATTAACTGTTCGCAGGTATCCAGGGTCTTCCAACGACAGTTTTTCTCCTTCTTTTTTGATATTTTTATAAGCTTTTTCTAAGTTAGAAAATAAAATTAGAGCTATCCCCATAGATTGTGGATTTACTGTACCAGGAATCGCTACCCATTCGAGACTTCCCAGAATTTCCCCTTGATCCTCTTTTAGGTTAGTAAATATCCAAGGCATATCTACCAAATTAATTGTTTTGCTTTGGGTAATCACTCCAATTTCATTGATTACGACAGGATTAGAGCTTTTATTTATAACTTTAAGTAACAAATAATTTATTAAAGGCTGTTGTATTGCTGGCAAGCTATCACGGTCACGTTCAACGGTAACTATTATTTTGATTCTATCTTTATTTAAATCATAAATAAATCTAATTACAGTAATTAATATAAGTAAAGTAGTAGTAAACGCAGTATATTCTTGAAATTGAATCGGTGTTAAAGATGATAGCCACGATTTTAAAATATCAAACATTATGTAATTCCTCTGTGCTCAATGCTTCGGCAAGAGCTAGATTGGTAAAGTCATATAGCTAGGGCTAGCTAGTAGGGTGCGTCAGTTGTAAATCCTTGGCTAACAGCGATAATTTTCTCCCTGATGCACACTACTTGTATTGTGCTTAGCACGACCGGCATTGTTTTATGCGGCAACAAGGACTTGATCGGGTGACAGAAAAGCTAAGATGATATCGTTTTGAGGAATGCCTTCCTCAATTAAATCTTGGGTAATGCCGCATTCCATACCGTCATATTCAATGTAGATTTTACCAGCTTCCAACGTGATATAAATGAGGTTTCCTCTGATTCGCCGCCCCCGATCCCAACCAACTTGCATCAAGGCGTAGCGATCGTGAGTTTCGTCAAACACGGGATCAAGTCGGATCTCTCCGTGAGAAGGCTTTAATTGGGCATATTTCCCGATTACCTGTTTGACAATTTCTCGGTATGTGGTTGGATTATCCGTTAAGTTATCCATTGTTGAACCTCTATTTTTTGTGACAACTCCTACACCAACTGAGTACAGTATGGTGTAGGCGTCTTTGCAGCCCGATGAAGGGTGTGCAAAATTTCCTTCGCGGTACTGTCATCTATAGTTCCTACTACAGAAAGATTCCCGCCGGGCGCGTTTTATACTGGGGAAAATGTCTAACCCCAGTTTCTTTAAATTAATCGCCGCGTTCACGTCGCGATCTACCATTAAAGAATGTTGCTCATCCCAATAGTTTCGGATACCGCAATCGGTGAAAATGATTTCATTCCGATAGCATAAAACCATTGACGTGTAAGCAGGTTTTTGCGAAATGACTGCTGACCCAGCTTTTTCGGCTATGTATTCCAGCGTCTTGAAAAATTGACCAAACGCAGCATCCAACCAAGACTTATTCAGTCCTGATTTGGCTGATTGACCGTTTGGAAGATAAACCCCAGCATCATCTTGTTTGACTTTATTTCGTTTAGTCAAACCTTTTAAATTCAAATCTTCATAAAAAAAGAATTTAGCTCCCGACCTCACAAGCTTGTGAGCAGTCTTATAATGGAAATCTTGGCGAGAACGAGCTATCTTCTGGTGCTGCTTTGCTTCTTTTTTGGCTAGCTTGCGTCTAGCTTTAGAACCGCGCTTCCGTTTGTTTCGTTTCCTTGAAATGCGGTCTAACTTAGCTTGGTTTTTGCGAAGCGGTTTTAATGATGGTAGCTTCTCGCCTGAAGACGTTGCCAAGTAAACATCTTCATGAAGCACTGCATCCAAACCCATTGAATTATCCCAGCTTGGGGTAACTTTGTCAGGTACAAAGCTAGGGACAGAAGAGTCTTCCAGTATTAATTGAATGAACCAACCATCAGCCTTCCTGGTTACACTAGCTTGCTTAAGGGTAAATCCGTCGGGAATTGGACGGTGCGTCCGAACTTTTACGACCCCTAGTTTCGGCAATCGAATATAAATCCAATTCTTGCGAACCAATTTAATCCAATCGTTGTTAGCCGTAGAGAATGTCATCGTTCGGTAATCTGCTTCAGTCTTAAATCGGGGTTTACCCGATTTCCCACCCTTGCTATTACCTACTATAAATCGCTCGAAGGCTTTATCTACTCGCTTAGAAACATCTTGTAGGATGGTTGAATCTACCTCCTTAAAGTCCAACAGCTCGCCACTGTGGAAAACTTTCACCAAGTCTTTCTTGATGACGGGCAATTGTTGTTTTTGCGAGTAATAGTTGGGCTTTTCACGACGCGCAGAGATGCTAACAATCAACGGACAAGCATTCACAGTCGTGCGGTTCATTTCCCACCAGTCAAATCGATCACCTAACTGCCGATTGTACCAATAGCGACAGATTCTCAACCAGTGGTTGAGGGTTAACTTTTGATTGGTATCGGGATAAAACTGATACTGGTATGTTGTCTTCATTGCGTTACGACCTTTACGCTTTTATTAAGTACAAAAATACCAGAAAACACTGCACCGTGTCAAGCAATTAAATAATTTTATTAACAAACAAGATTAACTCATTAAATAAAGAGTTTGTTCGTCTCGTCATCCACCCGCCCACCTCTCAAAACATAGTTTTGAATTGGTTGACGGTGGAATCCTCACCTCACGCGCCTCTCATCCCACACTAATCGAAGCGATATAGTGTGGGGTTTCCCGTCTGGCTAGCTAACTGTGGTGCGGTAGTGAAGAAATCTCTATCAATGAGAACTCACGCTTGCGGGTGTGGGTTTGTCTTGGATAGAGACTGGAATGCTGCGCTCAACATCCTGAAATTAGCCTTGAGTACGGTAGGGCATACCGGAACTTGGGTCTTAAACCCGAACGCTTCAGGAGATCCGACCTCTACTCTGATTGGAGCAATCTTGTCAGGGCAAGTTGAGTCTATGAATGAAGAATCCCCGTCTCTTTAGAGCGGGGAGTGTCAAAAGCTCGAAGGCGGTCATGCAATCGAACAAGTATAATAAAGTTAACAGAACTCTACTCCCTACCCCACAAAACTTCTAATTAAGCTACCTCCCATTAAAAAATAACCTATGACATACACCCCATCCAAACTACTTAGCTTTGAGGAGTTTATTGCCCTATATGGGGATAATACACGATATGAACTCATTGATGGAGAACTCAGAGACATGGAACCTACTGGTCCTCACGAAGCGGTTGCAGGTAGTATTGCTGGTAGAATTTACGTAGAAATTTTTCGTGGTAATTTCAATTGGTTGGTTCCAAAAACTTGTTTAATAAAACCCCTATACGCTGAGGCCACAGCACTGCGTCCTGATGTAGTTGTTTTAGATAAAGCAGAACTTGGTAGTGAACCCCTTTGGCAAAAAGAACCAGTGATTTGTAAAGATAGTACAATTAAGCTTGTTGCCGAAGTGGTCAGCACTAATTGGCAAGATGATTATGCAAGAAAAGTGGAAGAATACGCTTTTTTGAAGATTGCAGAATATTGGATTGTGGACTTTCGAGGCTTGGGGGGTTTGCAATTTATCGGCAATCCCAAGCAACCTACTTTCACGGTCTGCCAGTTGATTGATGGAGTTTACCAGCAGCAACAATATCGCTTGGGAGAGCCGATTTCTTCTTACCTCTTCCCCAATTTACAATTGCAACTTGACGACATTATGCCGACTTAAAATTCTAGAATTTATTAAAAATCCAGTGATTTAAATACTAGGTTCTAACTATTGACTAAAACTATGAGTGACAGCACCAGCTCAGAAAGTCTGGCTGAAGTTAGAGATACCCCAGACAAACCCATTACAGAACCTCGTCTGTACCAGAGTAGACCGATCACCCCTGTCGCGACACCCCCTCCTATGGTATCCAGTCTCCACGCACAACTGAGAACAGACTTGTGGCAGCAATACCCTTCAGGTGTCGGGTACTTCCAACACCGAGCCAAGGGCAACCCCAACAACATCATCGAGCACTACATCGCCAACCCCGGCGACATCACGCTGCTGCCCTTAGACGAGGCCATGCAAATTATTGACAAGTTTGGGCTGACCGCTGCCAAGTTACACCTGATTTTTGCCGCTCATATTATGAGACAAGAAGAGCCGTGGGAAAGCTTATTCACTCTCGAAGGCAGTGACTTAATCAAGGAAATGGGCTGGGACAAACGCACAGACTTGCCCGCGTCTAAAAAACTGAATGAACTAGCTAAAACTGCGTATGCTCTAGGTTGCCTAGCAATCAAAGCCACATGGGTTGAAGGCAAACACAAAAAAGGTGGAATTAGAGCCAGCGTTGACATCTCGCGAATGTGGAATATTCAAATTCAGTTAACAGGTCAGCAGAATCTGGAGGGCAAAATAGAGCAGCCTGATGAAGTCTACATCACAGTCCAACCGGGGCTCTGGACTCATGCCTTCTTGAACAAAGCAGGTTACTTCGCCAAAGAAGCCTTGTATCAGTTTGGCTATTTAGCTCAGGAGATTCTCAAAATCGATACCTACCATGATGAACTGGCTTTGCGCTTAGCACTTCATCTGACGATGGAAAGCCGATTTCACACCAGTGGCAGTTACAAAGTGGAAACCCTTCTAAAAGCGCTCCTACCCCAAACGGTAATCGATATAGCCCGGTCTGACCGTAGAAAAGCTTACACGCTGATGAATAGCTGGAATCACACCCTGGAAGTGCTGTTGAAACTCCAGCGAGCGTTTCAAATCGAGTTTGACCAAGAGACCTACCCAGAATGGCTGAGACCCGGTAGCAAGTATCGAAAAAAACGAGGATACTTTGACACGCTATTGGCAGCCAAAATTACCATCCATCCGCCAGCACCTATCCCCCAACTCCTGGCAACCAAAGCTGAACTCAAACAGGTTCAACCCCGCCTGAAAGAAGCTCTCAAACCTAAACTGACAAGCAATGAGATAAAAGAAGCAAGAACAGCCAAAGATTGGAGTCAAGCACAATTGGCTGGCTGGCTAGGGGTGTCGCAGCGTTATGTATCCATGTTGGAACGTGGGGAGCGAATCCCTGCACCAGAACTGGAATCCCAAATCTGGCATCTGTTAAGCATTTCACCAAAAAAAGGGGTTTGAAGCCCCGTCCTAAAAGGACGGCTTTTTCTTTTCTTCTTTAGGTTTCTAATTAATGCTCTATACACATCAGTTTTAATCCTGCCTACAATCTTGCAGGGTTGCTCAAGAATTTCAACCTCAGACTACTTAACCCAAAAACGAGATATTTTTTAATAAATTATCCGGTCTTTTTCTGTACAATAATATTGTAGGAGGATGAAAAATGTTTGGATGTCAACAAGTTTTAATCAAATTAGATAAAGAGACGCAAGCAATTCTTGAATATCTTTGTTCTGAGTCTGCAAAGCTGTCTAATTGTGGCATTTACTATTCTCGGCAGTTATATTTCAAAACTGGTAGAATTCCCAACCGTGCTGAGTTACACAAGGTTTTGGGAACCGATAATCAGAATCTGCATTACAAGGCGTTCTATTCGGATACAGCACAGCAAATTCTAACGGGTGTGGCAGAGTCTTTTAAATCTTTCATGGGACTGCTCAAGGGCATTAAGGAGGGAAGGGTCACACAACGTCCCAAGTTGCCAGGATATCGTCAAAGTGGAATGGCACTTGTGACATTTACGGGACGCTCTGTAAAACTCAAAGATGGAATGTTACGCTTCCCATTAGGAAGTAAGGTGAAAACGTGGTTTGGTTTAGATGCTTTTTTTCTACCCATGCCCTCGAATCTTGATTTCAAAGCAATTCGAGAATATAGAATTCTGCCTCGTAACGGCTGTTTCTATTTGGAATTGATTTACAAAACAGAAAATATTCGCTCAAATGTAAACCCTGCTAAGTGTCTAGCGATCGATCACGGAATAGATAATTGGCTGACCTGCGTAAGCAATGCAGGTACTAGCTTTATTATTGATGGCAAGCACCTTAAGTCCCTTAATCAGGGATATAACAAACGAGTTGCTTCTCTAAGGTCAGGGAAAGCTAACGGCTACTGGTCTAAACGGCTTGCAAGCTTGACTGAAAAACGTAATCGCCAAATGCGAGATGCTGTCAACAAAGCTGCAAGAAAAGTAATTCAGCACTGCTTAAACAACCAAATCGGTACAGTTGTTTTTGGTTGGAACAAGGGACAGAAAGACTCGGCCAATATGGGGAAAAAGACTAACCAAAAGTTTGTACAAATTCCCACAGGCAGGCTAAAAGACCGAATCGCTCAGTTGTGTGAGCAGCACGGAATTAAATTCGTTGAAACTGAAGAATCATATTCTTCCAAAGCTTCGTTTGTCGATACAGCACTTTGCTTAACAGTTAGGTACAATAGTAGAGGTGGTAAGAAAGAAAAAAATGAAACCCTACTCCCTAGATATGCGTCAAAAGATTGTTGACACTTACGAGGCAGGTAACACCTCTATTCGGCAAGTAGCAGAAAGATTTCAAGGAGCGTAAAAGTACCGTACAAGCCCTACTAAAGCGAAAAAAAGAGACAGGAAGATTACTCCCTAGTCAGGCAAAGGGCGGTAAACCAAGTTTACTGTTTGGTCACGAACAACAGATTGAAGAGATGGTAGCCCAGTATCCAGATTACACACGCTTCAGAATACTGTGAGTATTGGCACGAAAAAACAGGAGTATGGTTGAGCGAGAGTGCCATGTGCCGATTCCTAAAAAAGCAGCAACTCACTGTGAAAAAAAAAACACTACGCAGCAGTCAAGCCCATAAAGAAATTCATCAAAATCAGCGAATAGAATATTGGAAAAAAATCCGAGATGTCGCACCAAAAGATCTGATATTTTTGGACGAAATGGGCGTATTGCTAGGGATAATGAGATCCAGAGCTAGAAGTAAAAAGGGAGAAAGAAGCTACGATATCAAGCCATTTTATAGAGGAAGTAGGGTGACAGTAATTGGTGCAATAACCAACAAGAAGGTAATCGCCATGAAAACAATGAAGCAATCCATGAATGGAGAAGATTTCAAGAAATTTGTGCAAGAACAATTGGTTCCCAAATTATGGAAAGGAGCGGTATTAGTTATGGATAATTTGAAGGCACACAAGGTAGAAGGTGTGGAAAAAATGATCGAAGCAGTGGGAGCAAGAGTAGTGTATTTGTCACGCCAACTCACCTGAGTTTAACCCCATCGAACATTTATGGTGGGAATTAAAGGCATGGCTCAGGAGATTTGTACCTCGAAGTGTACAGATTGTGGAAAAACTCTTGGAACTGGGTGTGAAATTATGTTCAAGTAAGCAAATCGAAAATTATTTTGCTCACTGCTGTTACTGTACCTCTTAGTCACGCAAAGTGCTGTAATGATTTTCTACCTACATTCGGCGAAAAACCTGAGTGCGATTCGTTCAGTCGAAACCTAGTAATAGGGGGATGACTGGCATTTATTGAGTAACCCGCAAGGGTAGAGTTCGCACTTTAATCCTCAATAGATGACAACTAAATTTCCTTGTAGGTGAGCCTAGTAACCTAGAACGGCAAGTCCTTCCCTGTAGGTGCTACAGTGACAGCCCTATCCCTATCTTTGAGACTGATTATCAAGAAGATAAAGCGGGATAGAAAGGCAGTAATTCCGAACTGTACGGGAAATCCCTGCCAAGCATGAACCCATGAATAAAGCGAAAGCTTGAAGACTTGTTGAACCATCGAAATTCGCAATGGACTACGACAGTTAATAGTCCAAGCCAAAAGGCAAGAATAAATCTGCGTCTAAAAAGACAAGGAGGGTCGCTGGCAATTTCGGGTTTGACCAGTATGCACTGACAAAGAAATCCGGTGGATAGAGTCATTCTAAAGGTTCAATCAAAGGAAATTTGGAACGAAGTAAACCTCAAAACTCTCTCAGAAGGGTCGATGTCTGAGTAGGTAATCAACCACATGAGCTAGAGGATAGGATTGTCTAAGAAGCCAAAGCTCAGAGTAATTCCTGAGATAAGCAGACGTAGACACTTTTGACTTAGAAGATAAAGGTGAAAGTAGTAAATCAATGCCTAAAGCCGAACAGGAGTTCAGGATGGGATGGGACAATGACATTCTAATCTTTCTTGGGATAGTTAACCCACAAAAGTGGGAAGAACTACCCTGGAAGAAAATAGAAAAGAAAGTCCACAAATTACAAACCCGCATTTATCGAGCCAGTAGTCGAGGTGATACACAAGCTGTACGCAGGCTCCAAAAGACCTTGCTCAAATCTTGGTCAGCAAAATGTCTAGCAGTCAGGAAAATAACCCAAGATAATACAGGCAAAAAGACGGCGGGGGTAGATGGCATAAAATCATTAAGCCCAGATGATCGACTAGAGCTTGTAAATAAAATAAAACTTGGAAATAAAGTTAAACCGACTCGCAGGATTTGGATACCAAAATCCGATGGATATCAGCGTCCATTGGGAATTCCTACTATCCATGACAGAACGCTACAAACACTAGCAAAAATGACGTTAGAACCCGAATGGGAAGCTCTTTTTGAAGCCAATTCATACGGTTTTGTGCGGCTCGTTGGCGCAGCCGAGAGGGTTCTAACCCTCGAATGCGCCACACCTCGAAGAAAGTCATGTGCTTAAAG
>JAUBSN010000154.1:0-9489 GCA_036704825.1 Microcoleus sp. F8-C3
AAGGTAAGACTACAGTCAAGCGCATCTCAGTGAAGTGTCAAGAATCCTAGCCCTTATAGGGCGGGGAGTATGTCAAAAGAATTCCCACAGTACGGACAGAAGCGAAATTTTAAAGAAACCACAGGTCGCGAGCAACTGGGACACGCTCTGGCGTAAAGCCGTACCGCAAGCAAAGCAAAACTTCGCTCGTGCATCAGTCCACATCGACTCGGGTGCAGTCCCAGGAATCCAACAAATCGGGCAAAATTTGACGCTAGTAGTAACAGAAAGAGGAATTCCTTTGGTAACTGCTTCGAGATAGGCAGCAGGAATTTCCAAAGCGTAAGCCAAACCGCGCAAAGTTTTCTGATTCAGCCTGGTAGTTTGCTCCCGCTCAATCTTTCCCAAACTGGCGCAGGAATAGCGAAGCTGTCACAAACCGCAAAGTAGCAATTAAAACCCCCACTTGGTAATGATTGCAGCCATTTTTCCGTTTACTGTCCCTGTGTGCCTTGCAAATACTCAGTTCTCAGGCCAGAGTACAACCAATACTCTGCCGCGGGAAACGAAAGAACAGCGGGAACCCATACCACCAAAAACTTTTAATTCAGCTCTCGACAAACAGAAGTTTTAGCGAACAAGCTGGACTTTAACGAGCTGAGTAATATTTACCTTTCTTTACGTACCTGATGTTCTCAAATAGCCTGGATCTCGACTTTGGAGAAATAAGCGCTCCAGCCCTTACCCGGCAATAGTTTTAAGTCCTACTTGGCGGTTCGTGTCAGCGAAGCTAGGAAGCTAGTTTTGTGCCAAATTCCTGTTTTACCTACATTAAAAAGTTGATATTCACTTTTATTTCCCCAGAATAACAGAAGAAAGATAAGTTTAACAATCTTGTTTTTCAGCTATTTCTCAAGTGATGTTTGTAAGGTTTTGTGCGACTAAAGCCTCGTTTTAAGGGGCGTAATTTCTAATTCCCTTTGTGGGTTTACCCTTCAATTACCTCCAAAATTACCTCAACGTCTGCGAGTGTTGCCGCTGATTTCTTGCGCTTGGCTCGGAGCAGGCCAAGAATCGCTGCCGCGTCGAGTGTTAATTTCTCAGAAAGTGTGGCGTCCCGAACAGAATTTTGCTTCTTCTCGGAGAGTTCGCGCTCAATTTTTTCTCGCAAAGCGCGCTCGGCCGCAAGCTGCAATTGAATTTCTGCTAATTCCTGATTGAGTTCGGCTCTCTGGGCTTCTAAGTTACCTAGCTCATTATGCAACCGCTGGTTGTCAGCCCGCACTACTTCTAATCCTGCCATTTCAATAAACAGTAAAAGCTCGCTATTTGGTTGCTTCACCCCGTTCGCACCGCGGGTTTCTATCTCTGCTCCTGCCGTTTCTATAAATGGTTGAGAAAGAGGTTGCGCCATTTCCGTAAATGGACTGTTCCCGGACGCCAGTGCTTCTAGGTAATCGTTTCTGCTCATCCCTGCTTTGTCTGCTGCAGCCGCCAACCACTGCCACGCAGCGTCGGTCAAGTTGACCGAACGAACCTTGCGCGGGACTTCTGACTTAGGAGCGAATTTACCTGATGTGTTGCGTGCCTTGTTACCCATTACCGTTTCCATAAATGGTTGCTCTATCTAATACCATTTTTTTAAAGATATGATAGACTTGTGTCCGAAGTAAAGGAGACAATGAAAAAGTCGGGTAGCCCCAATATAAAGATTACCGAATCTGTAGAACATTTGCAAATAATTTTCAAGAAACAAACGAGAATCCTCGCCTGCAATAAAGTACAAATGCTTTATTTATTCCAATCGAAACAAGTATCAACTGTGCGAGAAGTAGCAGCAGTTTTAGGTAAAGGTGAGGCAACAATTCATCGCTGGCTCTTTCAATATAAAGAGGGCGGCCTAGAAAATTTATTAAAAAATCGGCAGGTGTATGGTTGCCCAAAAAAGTTCTCAGTTGAAGTAGCCGCTTTATTGCAACAAGAGTTGAGAGAAAGAGAAGGATTTCACAGTTATCAAGAAGTTCAGTTCTGGCTCTGGTTAATTAAAGGAATAACCAGTAGTTATTTGGCTGTATATTCTTTGACTAAACTCCAGTTAAAAAGTAAATTAAAAATTCCCATACCGCGAAGTGTCTCTCAAAAAGCTACGGCAATTAATGACTTCAAAAATAGCCTGCACCAACAAATAAAAGCTTTGCTGGAGCGAGCTTAATCTCAAGTAAACAAATATAAAAAAGTCAACTTTTGGTGCAGCGATGAAACTCGATTAGGACTGCATACAATTCGGAGGCGCAAGCTGACACTTTCAGGCGTAAAGCCCAGAGGTCAGCACCAATGGAAATTTGAGTGTTTTTGGCTAGATGGGGCAGTATCGATCGCTGCTGGAAAAAGTTTTTTTTGGGAGTTTTCACATTTAGATAAAGTTTGTTTTGAAGCATATTTGCAACTTTGTCAACACAATATCCTGATGAATTACACATCATTCAAGTTGATAATGCACCGGCTCATAATTTAGACTCGTCTGAATTACCAGACAATATTATTTTACTGTTTCAACCTCCAGCAAGTCCTGAAGTAAATCCCACAGAGAGAGTGTGGGAATATCTCAAAAATTTTTTAGCAAAAGTCGGTGGTTAGTAATCTTGACGAACTTCGCACAAAAGTTCAGGAAATTTTAGCATCTTTTACCGATCGCGTCATTGGATCTCTCACCGGATGGTCTTGGATTTTACATGCTTTATCTCTATCACATTTTTAAAAAAATGGTATTACTGGACTTTCTTCAGCAGAAATAATCAGCGATCTGCTGCATTTCTGGTTTGCGAAAAAACTCTGTGATTCACTCCGTTAAGTCAGTCTCGGCAGATCGCAAATTGGCAGTGTTGAAACACTGGAAGGGGCTGGATTTCTTGTACGTCGGCCCTTTCCCAAAAGTAGCTTCTCTGAATTTGACCCGTTTCTCCTCCTCGACGAGTTGGGTCAGATTAATCTAAAGCCGGGTCAAACAAAAGGCGCCCCGATCGTCCGCACCGGGGCTTTGAAACCGCCAGCTATGTTTTGGATGGACGGTTAGAACACAAAGATTCTGCGGGGCACGCCGGACTACTAAATCCGGGTGATGTCCAGTGGATGACAGCAGGTGCCGGGGTCGTGCATTCCGAGATGCCGGAGTCAATGTTTACTCAAACGGGTGGACGGTTCCGCGGCATTCAACTTTCGTTCTTAACGAACGGATACCCAAAGACTAACAACGCTGTCGGCAAAGCTACCTCTTGCGAGGTATGTCACTTAGTGCCAGTATGTCATTTAATGACAAATATAGCAAGAAAAGACAGCGATGAGGAGTGGTAGTGATAGCGACACGACGAACGATCGCAAATCAGGAGGAATGAGCGAGCAGCGGCAACAGCGGATACGTCTGGAGATTTCACGGGAGGCGGCGCGTTTGTTCTGGAAGCAGGGTGTCGCCGCCACGAGCGGCGAGCAAATCGCAAACGCGGTCGGAATCTCGGTGCGTACCCTCTGGCGGTATTTCCGCAACAAAGAGAGTTGTGCTGAACCTGTCCTGGCGCAGGATGTCGAGGAGTTTGTGACGGTGCTGCGCCGCTGGCCTCGGAATGTCTCCCTCGAAGATCACCTAGTCGAGTGGGCGGCGAACCGACCCAAGGATGCCGAGCAGCGAGCCTATGACCAAGCTGCGATCGAGATGACCGTGTTGGGCGAAAAAGAGCCGGATCTGCGTGCAGCTTGGCTGATGGCTAACGATCGCATCGAGCGCGAGTTGGTCGGCATCGTCGGAGACCGCCTGCGCCGACCAACCGACGATCTTGAGGTGCGGCTGCACGCGGCGACAATCACCGCAGTCCTGCGCGTCATCGGTGAAGTTGGCAGTGCCGCCCTGATGGCGGGAGCCGATCGTGCCTCTCTCGGCAACCCGATCGGGCGCATTGCCCATGCCGTGCGTGTGGCTACAGGTGGAGCCGTCGGCGATCCTGTCGAACCCTGAAAACAATTGCAACGGCAACGAGCAACGAGATTAAAGCGATACACCTACGCACAAATAAAGGAGACAAAAATGAGAATCAAAGCAATCCAAGGAACAAAGGGAATCGAAACGGAAAGGAAAAACGCAACTTACGTTGAGGCTGCCGGGGTGGGGAAAGTATCGGTGGTGGCGGTATGTTCTGGGGCTGACGATCGTTCTCTTTGCCTGGATGGTCGTCGCTAACTTCGCCAGCGCACTCGTCGCGCTGGCGCTCGGCGGCAAGGAGGGTGTCGCGACATTGGGTCGGCCCGATTGCGCCGCGTTCGGTTCCGCGGGGGGCTTCGTTGCGGTCGCGGCGGGTTTTCCGGTGTTCCTCGCGGGAATTCTCATCGCCGTCAGCTTCATCCACCAGCGGCATCCCCGGACGCTCGTCACCGTGAAAGAGAAGATCGGTTGGCGGCGCGTCGGTCACGGCTTCGTAGCTGGGTTTGTGCCCTGGGTACTGCTCGGCGGGCTGGGGCAGTACCTCCTCTACCCCGATAGCTTCTCCTTCACCTCCGACCTCAAGACGTTGGCGCTTTTTGTACCGATCGCGCTAATCCTCACCGCAATCCAGACCGCCACCGAGGAGCTTTTCTTTCGCGGGTACATTGTGCAGGGTGCGAGCCTCATCTGGAGCAACCGCGTTTTTCTGGCGATCGCGCCAGCCGCGATATTCACCCTGCCGCACCTCCTCAACCCGGAGGCGATCGCAGGCGGCTGGTTCGCGGTCTTTTCCAACTACTTCTTCGTTCCGGGTCTGGTGCGGACTGTAGTCTCGTTGATTGACGGAACCACCGAACTCGCCATCGGCGTACACTTCGCACGCAACATCGGCGGAGCACTCCTGTTCGACATCACTGGAAGTGCCTTGCCCTCACCCGCTCTGTTCGCCATCGCGCGAGTATCGCGCGACCTGCGGGGGGCTAGCGGTGCTGGTTGCAGTACCCGTGTTTCTGGCGATCGCCTACAAAGCGTTCAAGCGCGACGAGGCATCCCAGCCCGTTTCCCGAATCCATAGGAGGGGTCGCCGACGATCTCGTTAGTTCGTAAAACTATCAGCAAGTGTATCAAAAGACTTCATCACTATGTCGCAATTTTCTTCTAACAACTCACGAAATCGCAGCCGACTCACACACGCCACAATACCAACCGTTTCCCCTAAGAGGAGAATGATGCGCGTTCCCAAGACCTACACCCGACGCTTATTAACAGGCACAGCAGTGATGTTGCTTCTCATTGCTGGAGCACCTGCCGCCTCTCCCCAGTCTGCCCGGGAGCCAGCGGCGGAACTGGAGCGATTTTACAACCAGGAGCTGACCTTCGGCTCCTGCGAAGGCTTTGCGACCACTGCGACCGAGGCACAAGTGTATGTCGATCCGTTTGAATGCGGTCGCCTGGAGGTACCGCTGAATTACGACGAACCTGATGGTGAGACCGTGCAAATCGCGGTACTGCGGCTACCAGCCCAGGGTGAGTCGAACCAGCGGATCGGCTCTCTGGTGCTCAATCCTGGCGGACCTGGGGGCTCGGGCACGCTTCAAACCCCCTTCACCGCAGTGGCTCTGAAGGAGACTCCCATCGTTCAACGGTTCGACTTGGTTGGGTTCGACCCTCGCGGGGTCGGAGCCTCGACCCCGGCCATCAACTGCTTCACCGACGAAGAGAACGACCGGGGCGAGAACCAGACGACGTTGCTGGGTACGTCGGGAGAATGGAGTGCCGACGACACCCGCGAGCTGATGGAGAAGTGCGCCGAGGGGTCGGGTGGCGAGCAGGTACTCGCCGCCGTCGGCACCCGCAACGCAGCCAGGGACATGGACGTGCTCCGCGCCGCACTCGGCGACGAAAAGCTGACCTTCCTCGGGCGAAGCTACGGCACCCGATTGGGGGCGGTCTACGCTGAGATGTTCCCGCAGAACGTCCGGGCGATGGTCCTCGACGGTGCGCTCGACCCTCGGCAGGGCAGCGCGGAGCGCCGTTTAGCGCTCCATGCTGCGTTCCAGCGCTCGTTCGATCTGATGGCCGATTTCTGTGCCCAGAGCTCAGACTGTCCGCTGGGCACCGACCCCGAGCAGGCCACCGCTGTGTTCCAAGATCTGTTCCAGCCGCTGATCGATAACCCCGTGCCAGCGGGCGAGGGGCGCACCCTAGATTTTTTGTTTGGCACTGCCAGCGTCCTTGGGGCGCTCTACGATGCCGAGGCGTGGCCGCGAATCATTGACGGCATCGCCCAACTCAAAAACGAGGGTCGAGGCGACAAACTCCTCGCTCTCAGTGACGACTTTATCGTTGAAGGATTGGAGAGCAACCTCGTCGATGCTCAGCTCGCCATCAATTGTAACGACGAGGAGCGCCGCACCCCTGAGCAGGAGGCAGATCTGCGACGCCAGATCTTCGACGTTAACCCTTTCCTCGATACCGGACGACCCGTTGAGGGCGTCACCCGCGACGCCTGCGAGTTCTGGCCTGGTGAGCCGACCCTCGGCTTCCCCCATGCTCAGAATGTTGAGGGCTTACCCGACACGCTGATCGTATCCATCACTGGCGACCCTGCCACTCCCTACGCTGCTGGAGCCAGTCTAGCCGAGTCGCTCGGCGGTACCTTGCTCACCGTCGAGGGAGAGCAGCACACCATCGCAATGAATGGCACCAGCCCCTGCGTGGATGCGATCGTGGCCGACTACCTGATCGACCTCGAACTCCCCGCAGAGGGCGCTCGCTGCGTCCTCTAGCTGCCCCGGCGCTAAATATGAGGATACAGGCATCGCGGCGCTTGGACTGCCAACGATGCAGGTTGAAATCTGCGCGACTGCAATTGTCCCGTGAGTTTTGCCTCATCAACAACGCTGCTCTGCGCGGCGGTTCTCACTCTCAATCATCACTGCATCCATCACCAAACATTGGAGCTAAAAATATGTCACGCAAAGCGATCGCCGCAAAGCGCCTCATTCACTCGAATCATGGAGTAAGACACATCCGATTTCTTCGCAAACCTTTCCAGATCGTTCGCGCCAATTTTCGCGCTGACCTCATCATCAACGCCATTGTGTATGGCGAGCGTCATCACTGGGATAGTAGCGGCGATGCTCTTTCCCAACCCGAGCGCAACTCGGGTAGCCATCCTGGAAGACAGCGGAACGGCGGATCGTTGTCCGATCGCCAATCAACAACCCTTGGCTGTTCTCTCTGACCGTCCTGGGAGTCAACGTCATGACTGGCGCGCTGCGGATCGTGCTCCCTTCGCCGATCCTTCCCTTTACTGGCATCGCCCTATTTGCGTATAAGGCATTCACTTTAGGTTTAGGCATGGCTCCGACTACCAAGACTATCGCGGTGGCACCGATCCCGCACTCGCTGACGGTACTCATCGAAGTCCAAGCTTGCGCCCTCTTGATGTTTGGCGCATACATCCTCGGTCGGTCTTGGGTTCGCCCCGCCACCATCGGTACTCAAAACCATCGTCAGGGTTGCGTCCGCGGGCTAAAACAGCTCGGTTGGCTGAGCCTGGCCGCGCTCCCACTGTTCGTCATCGGCGCGATCTGGGAGGCGTTCTCGCTCCGCTACGTGGTTCCTCTGCTAACCCAATGGTTGTTGTAGCGCTAAACAAACCAAATCATGATGGTTTCTTGAATCGATTGTTAACTCTGCAATTTTAGATGGTGAATCAAATGATTAAGTACAAAGATTTTGCGCCTCGAATTACTGAACGGGGACCCTTCGGCGGACCTTCCGAGTATGAATCTTTTTCTGAGGTTGTGAGTGCTGTAAATCAGTGGATCGAAAGTACAGCGATACAGGTAATCAATGTTGAAACCGTTGTTTTACCCGATCGGATAGAAGGCATGGGTGATGGTGACTGCGGGGTGAAGACCAGTGATGCTTTCTACCCAGTGACGATCGGTCAGGGTCTTGCAATCAATTGCTTTCAATGTGTGCGTGTCTGGTACAGAGAATAAGCTTCACCGGAGAAGAAATAATGAAACGATTTACCTTGTTTACTTTTCTGTACCTTGCACTGGGAGTTTGTTTAACGGCGATCGCGGTTGGATACCCAAACCTACCTTCGGGTCTTCAAATCAGCCTGTTCGCCAATGCAGGAGCATCCTACCTTGTTTGTCTCTTCAGTACCTTTCCTTTTTGGCGGGAGGCGACGCTCCGCTCCTATCGCAGACGGAATTCGTTGGTCATTCTACCCTGGTTGGTGATTGGAGCGAACATTGTTGTGGCGATCTGGGAGCTTCAGAGTCAGAACTGGACAATGGAAGCCATTTTACAAGCGTTTTCGCGGCTATTAGCCGTCCTAATATTTGTGGAAATGATTGTGATTGCATGGCGAGTGAATCCTGAAAATTAGAAACTGTTTTTTAACGCTTGTTAAGTGGTTTCTACCTTCCACTTTCGCTTGTTGTTGGCGAGTCTTCGTACATCAATCGAATCATCACCACATAAATCATGCCTTCATGATTCTCTGGCAATCGCTCATAGTCTCGATTCAATATTCGTGCATTCTCTAGCCAAGTCCATGTCCGCTCCACTGTTCGTCTTTATGGTTCTACCTGAACCTCATGACATTATTTCAGGTGAGCTATTTGCTGCGACGAGTCAACAATATTCTCGGCTCAACTTCAAAGGAGCGAACATGGCACATCCAATCAGCAAATTTGGCTCCAGTTCGTTAATTTTTGCTCCAAGGAGAACTGCATCCATATTTAACTCCAACAGTATCAAGAGTAAAATCAACCATGTTCAAGCGATTCTCTAAAGTTTCTATCCTGTTAGTCACAGTTACAGCATTGGTGATGGTTTGTTTACAATCTTTTGGGGCACAGGGAGTGTCAACTGAGATACCAGATTTAGGCTCCTCAAATCAGTCAACGCTGGTTGCAACAGCCGCTCTTCCCCCCGATCTTGTCCCGGCTGTTTTAGGCGGTAGACCTGTTTATGTACTGTATGTGACCAGAGCCGAAGATACGGTTCTCATCCGTTGTTATCCCGGTTATGAACCTACGATCGCCGTTCGAGCGATGGGGAATAATCCCAATGCCAACACTCAAAAAGAAGGTGTTATGATGTGCCGCCCTTCTGCTTAGCACTGATGCGGCAAATTTACTCTGGTATCGCTACAGGCACATGGACAGAAGCTGCTTCAGACCGATGCGGTGTTCAGACCTGAAGAACATCCTGAAGCGCGATTGCGAATTAGATAGAAACCGCTCTCACGCGGGCTAGGCCGAATAGTACAGATATCGAGTTGAAGTGCAACTCTGGGGTGAGCATTATGGTGCAGCATGCAAGGCAAGATGAAACACGACAGTTGGCGAGCGCACCTCGCCTGTGGCTCTGGTGGACATTGGCTGCTACAATCGCGGGGGCGATCGTTGGAGCACTGGAAGAGTCAGGATTTCAGTTTATAAAGATCGAGCATGAAAACCCCGTGACTTTAGTCCGGGGATGAAAGGCAGAAGGAGGCTTTAGCCTCCCAG
>JAUBSN010000155.1:0-9442 GCA_036704825.1 Microcoleus sp. F8-C3
TTCGCCTGATTGTCGGTACGATCGAATCAATGACGTGGCGATCGACTGACTCACTCTTTTAAGATACAAGGGGCGGGCTTCGCTAACGGGCAATTTTTCGGCTAATGACTTACAATGCTAATCAAATTGCTGAAAAAATTTTATGTGCCGTTTGCTTGGCTACCTCGGGGAGCCGATTTTACTCGATGCTATTCTGTGCAAGCCGGAACATTCCCTAATTGTGCAGAGTTACGATCCCCGAGAAATGACTTCTGGTCTACTCAATGCTGACGGTTTTGGTATTGGTTGGTATCACCCGCACTTAGATACTGACCCGTTTACCTATAAAAATGTACAGCCAATTTGGAGCGACATTAACCTTCCGAGTATCAGTCGATACGTTGAATCAGGATGCGCGATCGGATACGTTCGCAGTGCAACTTCAGGACAAGCTGTAGATTTGAGCAACTGTCAGCCGTTTCAGAACGATCGCCTGCTGTTCGTACACAACGGCTTCGTGAAGAATTTTCGGCAAACTCTTTACAGACCAATTCGCGATCGACTCAGCGATACGCTGTATCAATCAATTAACGGCACTACAGATTCAGAGCATATCTTCGGCTTGTTTGTCAATGAATTGACAGCCGGAAATCTGACCGTACAAGCAGCTTTGCAAAAGTCGCTGAAAACTTTGGCAGAGCTAGCAAACTTTCACCAAGTAGAATTTTCAGCTAATATAATTATCAGCGACGGACACCAGCTCGTTGCCTCTCGCTTTGCTTCCCAAAAAACCCCTCCTTCCCTCTATTGGCTGCGAGACGATTTAAATTTCCCGAATTCTGTCATCATTGCTTCTGAACCTTTATTTGCTGGCAATTGGCACTCGTGCCCAGTCCAGAGCATTATCAGTACCGGAGTAGATCGTGACATCGAAATCTATCCAATCTTGTAGAGAGGCAATTTATCGCGATTTGCAGCAGTGTCGCAGCGGCACTTTCAAGCTATTTGCCGACATCGACTACGATACTTTTTGCCGCCAAGCTCATCCTGATTTCAGTCCGGTTGGCTGGCACTTAGGTCACATTGCTTATACTGAGGATTTGTGGCTGTTGCAGCGGTGTGCTGGCTTGAAACCGGTGTTTCCTGAGTATCACCAATTGTTTGCTGCTGATATTTTGCCGAAAAAACAACGTGTTTTTCTGCCCGCGTTACCTGAAGTAGAATTATATCTGGATGCGGTGAGAAAAAAGGTGTTAGATTATTTGGAAGTAGCGCCGGTCGAGGAGCAAGAACGTCTGTGGCGGTTTATTATTCAGCACGAAAGCCAGCACTGCGAAACTGTTGCTTTCGTGTTGCAAATGCACGGGAAGAAGGAAGAAGGAAGTTCGGCAACGGATTTGGTAACGGATGTAACGGATTTCCGGGACGTAACGGATAGAAGGAATAAGAAAGAGGGAAGATTAATTGCCGATTACCAATTACAAATTACGGATTCCCCAGCGATTGAAATTCCGGGCGGGGAATTTTATATGGGAAGCGATGCTGCTGAGGCTTTGGATAACGAGCGATCGCGCCACCTCTGTTATTTAGAAGCATACTCGATCGATCGCTATCCCGTCACTTGCCGTCAATACCGAGATTTCATGGAATCAGGCGGCTATCAAAACCCTGATTGGTGGTCAGCGGACGGCTGGAAATGGCTGCAAGTCGAAGCCGTCTCTCGACCGCTTTACTGGTCAGAAAATCCAGCTTTCAACAACCATCCAGTTTGCGGTGTCAGTTGGTACGAAGCCGAAGCTTACTGCAACTTTATTGGCAAGCGTTTGCCATCGGAAGCCGAATGGGAAAAAGCTGCTAGTTGGGATGCCGCAACTCAAACATATCGCCTCTATCCTTGGGGAGAAGAACCGCCCAACGGCAGCCTGTGCAATCACGGCAATAATATTGCCAATACCTCACCAGTTGATGCCTTTCCCAAAGGAGCAAGTGCGGCCGGTTGCTGCGATATGTTGGGCAATGTTTGGGAGTGGACGGCTTCAACCTTTGACGCCTATCCGGGATTTGAAAGTTATCCTTACAGGGGCTATTCTCAAGTTTATTTTGATGGAGAACACCGGGTTTTGAAAGGCGGGAGTTGGGCGACTTTTCCGCAGGCTCTGCGATCGAGTTTTCGGAATTGGTACTATCCGGGCGTGCGGCAAATTATTGCTGGTTTTCGCAGCGCTAAGTAGTTGGCAAGGTAATTATAATTGCCCTCAAGTTTGTTTATATAGCAAGTCTATTTGAGCCATGAATGTAGAACTACCTGAAACGCTTGCGATCGTTGAATCGCTTGTTGACAAATCAAATGGTTTTGCTATAGTGAGGAATTTATTTGTTGGAATTTTCAGATGAACAAATTCCTTAATAATTGCATTGTAAAGCTTATTTTACGAACCACAGATAAATGGCTGGAGAGGGAATTGGAGAAAAAAAATGTTTGCGAAATGGTCAACTTTTTTCCATGTAACAAGCTCAAACAAATCAAGTTTGGTTAAGTATTTAATAAATTGTGTGGATAAATTTTAAGTTTTAATTGTGGATGCGATCGCCATCGGGTGAGAAAATACAGAATGGAGAGCAGCATGAAAAATCTGACTTGAACTCGATATTTGGCAACGCGACGGCGTGCTGTACCCATATGTGCATCTAAAAACTACTCTATGAAATCCCCAAGACTGTCCGACACGACAAACTCAGCCTCAACGAAAGAAAACCGGCTGCACTTAGAGCGACTGGTGAGCGCTGCTGCACCAACACCCGCAGAAATCAATGCTGGCAGCGATGCAGTTAGCGGTTTGACTCAAACCCCCAAATCCCTGCCTCCAAAGTATTTCTACGACGATCGCGGCTCGAACCTGTTCGAGTTGATTTGCCAGTTGCCGGAATACTACCTGACACGCACTGAGACGGCGATTTTGCAGGGGTGCGCGGGGGCGATCGCCAATTTAACCGGCCCCTGCGAAATCGTGGAACTCGGCAGCGGCAGTTCCACCAAAACTCGGATTCTCCTCGATGCTTACAGTCAACTGGAATATCCCCTGCACTATTTGCCGATCGACATCAGTCCTACTATCCTAGAAAGCAGCGCTTGTCAACTGTTGGCAGATTATCCGTCGCTCCAGATTCACGGACTTGTCAGCACATACGAATTAGCCTTAGCTAAAATTGCACCGTCGCCGTTGCCAACCCGAATGATTTGCTTTCTCGGCAGCACCCTCGGCAATCTCAACGCTCGAGAATGCGATGTATTCTTCTCGCAAATTGTCGGTGCATTGCAGCCGGGAGAGTATTTTTTGCTGGGAATTGACTTAGACAAATCTAAGGATATTTTAGAGCCTGCATACAATGACAGTCAAGGAGTAACGGCAGCATTTAACCTGAATATGCTGCGGCATTTAAATCGAAAATATGAGGGAAATTTTGATTTAGCACAGTTCGATCATTGGGCTTTTTACAATCAAGAGGAATGTCAAATTGAAATGCACTTAAAAAGTAAAAAAGCGCAAACAGTGCATTTGCGTTCTCTCAATTTAACGGTTGAATTTGCAGCGGGAGAAACTATCCGCAGCGAAATATCGCGCAAGTTTAATCTCAATACTGTCAAAAAAGAACTTTCGCAGCGCGGTTTGATGCCGGTGCAAGTTTGGACAGATCCAAATCAGTGGTTTGGCTTGATGCTTTGTCAGATGTCAGTTGACAGTTGACAGTTGACAGTTGGCAGTTGTTATTTGTTATTTGTTTTGAATATCTCCCAATAATTAGTAACTACTGACTACTGACTACTGACTACTGACTACTGACTACTGACTACTGACTAATAACGTTCGCGAGCGGGGACAGCACTATGACTACTGACTACTGACTGCTGACTCAATTAACAAATCGGCCGCTGTCCGGGTTTTACGGCGTGAATGTACTCGCTGCCCGAGGTCGGCCATCCCCGCTTATAATAAGCTTCCTCCGGCTTCCCCCAGCCCAACTGCAACAAAATTTCTAGAAAATCCAACTTTTCCCACTTCGAGAGACTGGCCCATTCTGTGCGCTGGGCTATAGCCTCTACATCAACAGGCTCGATCGATCGAAAATCCTTCCCGCTGTTAACACTTAAATACAAATCCATCCCGGCAGTTACCTGCTGCCAGAATTCCAACATAGCAATCTTAGCTGCCTTCAGCGTAATCAAATCAATCGGTAGAGCTATTAATTCGTCATCCACTGCCGGATAGCGTAGAGTATTGCCTTTAACCGCCATTTCCCGCCAGACAATGCCAGACACTTGATGTTCCCGCTGGTATTCGTGCACGGCCGCCTTAAAATTTTGATAAGCAGTGAACTTCTGAACTCCCTCAGATTTGAGAAAGCGGTCAATCACGGGGTTGCCTGTAGCAGGAGTTTCAGTCAAATTGAGACGCCGCCCATGCAAGCAGGCTTGGCGTTCTTCTTCGAGGATTTTAATGAGTTCCGCCGTGCTGTAGACCTTGGACATCTTTATTGAGGCAAAATCAAGATATTGGCTGATATTCGGCTGGTTTTCTCGACTAATCTTCGGTAAAGATAATTTTGCTGTTCTGGGCAATATTCAGTTTTGCCGTTATTCTAACTTTTCTTGCTGCTTAATTCTAGTTTGATAGTTTACAGGCGTCGAGCCGCGAAATCCCCACAGCCTCTTAAAAAAAGAAGTTAAGAGGTTGATTAACAGATACTTAATCGCGAACTAGACTAAGAAATGCACTGCAGACGTACCTCGCGGGATTTTTCGCCAAAAACAAAGCCCCCTCCAAGGAGGGGGCAAAACTGATTTAGAGGTTTGGGAGTTTTATTTGATGGGTCGATCGAACAACCCGAAAAAAATCAGCATTCGCACCTGCTGTCAACTAGCAAAACTCTGATTTTCAGTGTCAAAGCTTAATAGCGTCGTGAAGAGCGATCGTTGTCGCCCCAGCCGCCGCCACCACCCGAGGGGCGTCTGTTGTTTTCGCGAGGTTTGGCTTTGTTGACTTTCAAGTCGCGGCCCATCCATTCAGCACCGTCTAGAGCTGCGATGGCTGCTGCTTCTTCTGCCTCGCTTGCCATTTCCACAAAAGCAAAACCCCGCATCTTCCCTGTTTCCCGGTCCATTGGCACTTGGACGCGGTTTACAGTACCGTACTCGGCAAATACTTCGTTGAGGTCGTCTGATGTTACCTCATATGAAAGATTACCCACGTAAATCGACATAAAATCTCCAGAATCATTAGGGTGCAGAGATTTAGATTCGGAGAGACGCTTGTAAATAAACACCAACAAACTACGCAACCGAATTTAATTCTTGGAAAACCACTATAACATGAAGCCACCAGAATCAGCAATTGGCTGTCATCATTTTCTATTTTCGGTGCCGTCGGGCAATCGCCAACAGAAAGTATTCGTGATAACTGACATCTTACACTCTTGGCGTCATCCGCTTGGTTTCTTGCTGTGCGATCGACCTGATATCTGAGATTTTTCATCGCTGTTACCAGGTTGATTGGGTCTGATTGAGAAGAGTGCGGGATGTGAGTTGTAACTGACATCACGCACTCTTCTCGCTGGGCAAGCCTCTTGCCCCTTCCACCAGAGATAAATGTTTTTAGCCCAAGATTAATCTTCCGAGTCAATCTCCCCTCTTCCATCTCCTGTGTCTCATCGCATCCGATTTAGCGCCAGAAAATGGCGGTTCCCAAATAATTTTTAAAAAAGTAATTAGCCCGATCTACGCGCATTTTATACATACAGACATCAAATTTCATCCTAGATAGAGGGACTTTGCCAGAATTGCCCTCGGAAATTGCTGCTATTCTTGCATTCGGAGCAAACTTAACTGTAATTTTTATTCAAAATAGATTCATTTTGAGCTCGTGAAATTTTCCATTTACGACTCTCAATACCTTGCAATAATGTGAAATTCTATCGCACTTATCAGTAAAAATAAATTTTGACATGGAGGAAAAAAAATTGCTCGTATTTTCCCAACAAAACTGATTCTTCAACAATCAATAGAGGTGAGAATACGGTTTCGATCGTACAAAATAGATAGATATTCTGTATTTGCGACCTGCTTATTTTTTTGCCTTCACCCGTTGTTCAAAAAGCTGGTAGTATTTGATATGTGCTTCTGGCAAAATTGTTTGATACTTATTGGCAAGTCGACAATCTTATTTAATAAAATCTCAATGTTAGTCTGTACCTCTTGTTTTTAATCGATCGATTTATTTATTCCTAAATGCAATAAAATAACGTTTATTAAAACAAACCCAAAAAATCGCATATCTAGCTATATTTTTGTTTTTTTTAGCAATTAAGCAATCAAAACTGCTAAGAGAATATTTCGCATATTTGCTTGTCAAAACTTTTTGTATATTCTCTATTTGCTCTTTTTCAGAGATGATTCTCTGCTGTCATTATTACACTAATTACATGAAGTTTGTTTTTGGTTATATCGTCTTTAAATGTCTGACAGCTTATGTCCTTGGAAAGATGCGATCGCACTCCTGCATCCCTAGCATTGTAAAAGTTGAAAGCCCACAGTCCACAAAGATTGTCTGGTACAGAGAGAAGCAAGTCTAGACAAACGAGCGTGAAGCAGTTACAGAGGATTTTAAATGGTTGCAAACAGTTCGTTGACCCGGCCCTTGGCTGCACGCCCGGTCTGCGCGCTGACCAATGGATGATGGAGGTCGATCGCAAGGCTAGGTTGCTCAATCAAGGTCGGCTGCACGCATTATCGGTGCAGCACAGTAAAGATGTACGCCTGTTTTGCAGTCACGATGCTATTGAGTTAAAAGCCTTTGCTGACGGGTCTAGGAGTTCTTAAAACTAGAAATTTCATCCTTAGTTCGGAATTGCTTTTGCCCGATCGCGAATTGACAAATAACCTAAATTCAGCCAAAATGCTCCTCGATTGAGCGTTACCCGGTAAACCTCCGCTATCCACTGCTCGCACCAGTTTAAATACTCATCTAACCCCAAGGATTTTTCGTACTCTTTGTCGATGTTATCAGGCCCGCTGGTAACGGTTAAATCTACAAATTGATCCGGCAGCAGCTTCAATGCTTCCAAACAATCCATGTTATAAATTAGGCAATTAGGAGCTTGGAAGTACGGTTTACCTAAAAGCGTGGCGATATCAGTCAAGCTTGTGAAATATTAGGGAGATATTTTGTTGACAAGATGCAATAATTATAGTAAGTGACTTGAGAATATTGTCAAACTCATCTGGATTGGGCGATCGCCCTGCCGGAAACAAAAGGTTACAATCAAAAATAGATTCTATTTCCATAACATTACTGTTTATAGCTTGAACTTCTCTGTGCCCAATAACAACTCCTCAACTCAATCCTTTCAATTTGACTCAATTGACAGCGCCCTCGCAGACCTCAAAGCAGGTCGCCCCTTGGTAGTAGTCGATGACGAAAATCGCGAAAACGAAGGCGACGTGATTTGTGCCGCCCAATTCGCCACCCCCGACAACATCAATTTTATGGCCGTGAACGCGCGGGGTTTGATTTGTCTGGCATTGAGTGGCGAAAGGCTAGATCGCCTGGAACTGCCCCTGATGGTCAGCAAAAACACCGACAACAACCAAACCGCCTTCACCGTCAGCATCGATGCAGTCAACGGCGTCAGTACCGGTATCTCCGCCGAAGACCGCGCCCGCACCATCCAAGTCGCCATCCACCCGGACACCAAACCTCAAGACTTGCGCCGTCCCGGTCACATTTTCCCCCTGCGGGCAATAGACGGTGGCGTCCTCAAACGCGCCGGTCACACCGAGGCCTCGGTTGACCTCGCCAGACTCGCGGGCCTGTATCCCAGCGGCGTCATCTGCGAAATTCAAAACCCCGACGGTTCGATGGCGAGGTTGCCGGAATTAATCGACTACGCCAAAACCCACAACCTCAAAATAATCAGTATTGCCGACTTAATTAGCTACCGGCTCAAGCACGATCGATTCGTCCGCCGCGAAACCGTCGCCAAATTGCCCACTCAATTCGGCGAGTTTATGATTTACGCCTACCGCGACACCCAAGACAATTCAGAACACGTTGCTATTGTCAAGGGCGACCCGGCAGAATTTAAAGACAAACCCGTGATGGTGCGGGTGCATTCCGAATGCCTGACCGGCGATGCTTTGGGTTCCCTGCGCTGCGACTGCCGGATGCAACTGCAAGCGGCGCTGAAAATGATCGAAAATGTCGGTTCTGGCGTCATCGTTTATTTGCGCCAAGAAGGCCGGGGTATTGGATTGGTAAATAAACTAAAAGCTTACTCGCTGCAAGATTTGGGATTCGATACAGTAGAAGCTAACGAACGGTTGGGATTTCCCGCCGACTTGCGGAACTACGGCGTAGGAGCACAAATGCTCAACGATTTGGGAGTTCAAAAAATTCGGTTGATTACCAACAACCCGCGCAAAATTGCCGGTTTGAAAGGTTACGGAATTGAAGTAGCCGATCGCGTCCCATTACTAATTGAAGCCACAGATTACAACTCGATCTATCTGGCAACAAAAGCCGAAAAACTCGGTCACATGCTACTGCAAACTTATTTAGTAACAGTGGCGATTCAGTGGAACGAAACGAAGGAAGAAGCCAGAAGCAAGAAAGCAGAAGGAAAAGAGGAAGATGCTGCCATTCAAAACCGGTACGAACACCTCGAAAAGCTGCGGCATTTGGCGGCTAGCCAAGACTTGCTGCTGCAAGAAGAAGCGCGGCCGGTGGGAATAGCCCTTTTCGGAGAAAGCTCTCTCATCGTTCACCTGGGCTTCGATCAAGCCGGACTCGCAGCCGCCGATTGGTACAAAGATCCAAACCATCCTTACGTCAGGGCGATCCGCCACATTCTAGCAGAAATCAGCACTGAGCCCAATTTGCAAACATTAGAATTCATGGTTTCCTCCGGTGCAGATCCGCTCAAAACCCTGCAAGTCCAGCTCGATCGCGAGACATTTCTTTTGTCGGAATTAGTCGGAATTTGCGATCGGCTCAAACCTCAAAAAATCTACAGTTTTGCTCCTCTTGCTTGAAGGCAGAAGGTAGAAGCTTTCCCCCCCTTACCCAGCAGGGGGGAAGGCAGAAGCCAAGAAAAACTGTGAATTTCAGAACAATACTTGTTTATACCAGCGTCTTCCTTTCGTCAGAAAGCAGCCACCAATAAAAACAGTGAATAACAATGTTAATTGCAGTCTAAAAAGTCGATATAGCGAACTCTTGAAAGAAAATTTGCAGCAAAAATTTATATTATTAAGCAGTAGTAATATAGCAGTTCTCAGAAAGATTCGCGGACGTAGTTGGGAAGAGAGCCCTATACGTTTAGTGGTTATGTAAGCGTAGAAGTTCACGGGGTTAGCGTGGCAGAAGAGAAGGAGGAATCTGACCAGAACGAGTACTCAAGACAGATTCAG
>JAUBSN010000156.1:0-9328 GCA_036704825.1 Microcoleus sp. F8-C3
GTTCGTAATTCATATTATGGGAGCTAATTTTTTCTTTTATTTTACTAGAGTGTTCGCACTTTCGCAAGAGGTCTAATAGAAGGCTTTCACCTTCGGAGCAAATTCACTCCCCAAAAACTAT
Organism: Microcoleus sp. F8-C3; assembly: GCA_036704825.1. Classification (GTDB taxonomy): domain Bacteria; phylum Cyanobacteriota; class Cyanobacteriia; order Cyanobacteriales; family Microcoleaceae; genus Microcoleus. The sequence goes on from JAUBSN010000156.1 coordinate 122, forward strand.
GACAGCCACAACTATGCCGATCGCCCGATCGCCCCTTACAGCCACCGTCTAGCCACCGCAACCGACGCAAAGGATCTCGCCCCCCGGGGGGCAAGCATTCGCTGCTGAACGCGAAGCTATCGACCCCTCAATGCTAGTCAAACCTAACTTTGAATTTGAAAAATACGTCATCAATAAAATCAAAAAACCCCTTTCTTTCTGCTGGTTATTAGAACACAGCGACAGCATCATCGGTTGTCTATTTATCTACTATTACGACGAAGCCCCGCCTGCAAATCTCCCCGAATATTTGATTCAGCAACACCATGAGGCACTCAATCAAGCTTGTGTCTATCCTCAATTTGTTCTAAATACTGCAATTCAGTGGGAGTAAGAGCGGTTGCTCTTTCTAACAAGTTCAGGATTTCTACTTCAAAGGGATCTAGATTTCCTAATTGGTGAAGTCGGCCAGTGCGATCGCAAATTTCTTGAAGTCCCGGTTGATTTTCGAGCGGTACAGCAGTAAGAGCCGAGTGTTTGAAGGTGTACAAGTGCATAGTAACGGTGGGGATGTGTCGCATCCACACAGTGGCGGTTCTCTCCCCGACTGACTGAATGCGGCCTAACCTGCCGTTAACATCTTCGCGATCTGGCGCGTACACTTCCACCAAGGAACCAATTTTGAGCGTCAGGTGGTGGGCGATGGCAGGTTCACCTTCAGTTTTTACTTGTCGGTCGCGCCCCTGTAAAGTGTTGGCAACTTTAGTTGGGCGGCTCTTAACCTCAGCGGCTAAGGCAATAACTTCTTTTTTGGTCAGTCCAGCAGAGCGGTTAAGAATCTTCCACTTCACTTCGTCTCCTCCAATAGAACTGAGAGCATCCACAGCTCGAGTAAACTTGGCATCCCGGTAAATCGTTCGGGGGGAAGCTTTGAACCGTTCTCCCAACTCTCGTGCTGTTTTGTCTGTCAAGCTGCCATTTTGACAGCTTGCTCCTTCTGGAACTGTTTTGTCTGTCAAGCTGCCATTTTGACAGCTTGCTCCCTCTGGAACTGTTTTGTCTGTCAAGCTGCCATTTTGACAGCTTGCTCTATCTGGCGATACTTTGTCTGTCAAACTGTCATTTTGACAGTTTGCCGAACGCTTGCCCCCGTGAGATTCCTTGATCAGCTCGTACCAGGTGCCGCGCAGGTAGCTAACGGATTCTGGCGTCAAGCTGCGCCGTCCCAGTTGGTTGGCGATCGTCCAGACCTTGACTGCATTCCGACTCTCAAAAGACATCTCTACAATTTTGTATGGTATGCCGTGCGCGGTACAGATGGCGAACCTGTTGTGGCCGTCGATGAGAAGCTTTTCCTCGGCCCAGACTACTAACGGATCGCGGCATCCTTCCTCCAGAATGCTCGCTTGCAGGGCGGCTTTTTCGTCTTTACTCAGGGGAGGAATGAGAGATTGAAATTCGGGGTCGATTCGCAGTTGTTTCGCAGCACAAGAGGTACACCCTCCAATACCCCCCGGCAAAACAATTAACGCTTGCGGCTCCCGATCGTCTGCTTCTGATTGCATTTGACGCATTCCTGGCGAGTTTGTTGAATGCAAGGCTCGCCCGCGCTCGACCGCAACCGGAGTAGGGGAGTCAGCGCGGGCAGGAATTTTCTTGAACTATTCAACACTAACATAGTTATCGTCGAGAAGCCTCCAGAAAATGCGAAAATAGTAAAAAAAAGGAAATGCTATCGACGCTATGTCACCCAGGAAAGGAATTCACCCCCATCCCAACTCACTAGCCAACCTCAACCGCTCTGGGGGACAACCCCGCTATGAAGAACCCAAGAAGCAAAGAAATATTCAGGTAACATCGGTAGGATGGGAAGGAATTCGCGCGATCGCCATTGAACGCGGATTGAGTCTCAACGAACTGATCGAACAGATTGGCAGGGGTCTGATTCCCCTTGACACTGGTGAAAAAAGTAACTAATTGCCAGATATGGAAAGGGAGGTTAGAGCAAAAAAACTTTCTATCAACTCGTTACTAGAAGTTTTATTGATAGTAACAGCGGTGTTTTTATCGACCAAGAAATGTTCAAATTTACGGTATTGTGCCGTGCAAATGTATCAGGAAAAAATATAATGGTTCAATCACCTCCAAAACTTATAACTGTTGATGAATTTATTACAAGCTACGGCGACAGCGATTGTTACGAACTCATTGATGGTGAATTAACCGAAATGGAACCAACAGGGCCGCACGAACAAGTATCCGGGTTTCTGGGACGAAAACTGAATGTAGAAATTGACCGCCTGGATCTACCCTACCTTATCCCCCCTCGCTGTCTCATCAAACTATTAGGAACAGCAACAGCTTTTCGCCCCGACGTGCTGGTATTAGATGAAACTAAATTGATTGATGAACCTTTGTGGCAACAAGAACCAGTAATTACATCAGGTTCTTCAATTAAACTGATTGCTGAAGTCGTCAGCACCAACTGGCAAAATGATTATGCCCGTAAAGTTGAAGATTACGCTTTGCTGGGAGTGCCTGAGTATTGGATTGTTGACTATCTGGGAATTGGTGGCAGAGAATATATTGGCAAACCCAAACAGCCGACAGTTACAATTTGTACGCTGCGAGAAGACGAGTATCAAAAACAGTTGTTTCAAAATGGATCTCGGCTTATTTCATCAATCTTTCCCGACTTGCAATTAACCGCACAAAAAATCTTCGCGGCCGGCAGATATGCTGCTATGTAGCTTATATCTAGGTAACGTCGGTAGGATGGAGGAAATTCGTGCGCTCACAATTGAACGGGGATTGAGTCTCAACGAGTTGAGCGAACAGATTGGCAAGGGTCTGATTCCCCTTGGGCCTGAAGAAAGTAACTAATAGGGCGTTGCTGAATAAAGGTATGAATGGAAGATTTCGGAATTGCTATAAGCCAAGTATGGTGATTTTTGTAACTTCCGAGAAAAGTTGATTCATACAGTTAATCAGCAACGCCACTAATAGCTTGGTCAGGAAAAGGAGGGTTCACTCAAAAAAACTTTCTATCAAATCGTTACCAGAAGTTTTTTTGAAATAAAGCACTAATTGGGTCGTTAATTCTCCGAGCGTGCTAACTAGCTCTCAAAATTTGCTCAATTAGGGAGACAACTTGCTGCGGTCGATGCTCAAAATGCTTCTTGATTTGAAATTTTAACGAATCTGCTGGCACATCTTTTTTGTTGAGTTTCAGGCGAATATGCTCACTTCGTGGGAGAGTGGAATTGAGCGCTCGAATAACGGTGCGGCATTGTCTAAGAGTCAGGCTATCGACTTGAATGAAGGGTAGATTTAATGTTTCGGTATCAAGTTCAATATTAGAAGCCAATTCGGCTTTAACTTGTAGCGAAAAGCTGAGGCGCTGTTCTTCTGTGGGTTCTGGAGTTGCTGCACATTCGGCAGCAGCAGGAAAGGAAGCAATTTCATTGAGAAGAGGCACCAAATCTGGGGCAATTTCTGCTGAGAATTTTTCAGAAGGATTCATCCGCTTCGATGCTAACAGCGTAGCGATATAGTGAACAATTAAGCCACCATAACCAAAAATTACCACAGTTTCAATTGTGAGGGTGAGAAAATGCTGAATATGTTCGTACATGATTATAATTTAATTGCAAGTGGAACATCTCTCAAACGCGCTCGCGTTTAATATCCAAATCTTTTAATAAAAACAGTTGTTTGATTTATTGCAAAACGGTTTTACGATCTATTATTAAGTGGCTTGCATTCTCGCATAAAACTAATTAACCAGGGCTTAGGCTTTGTAATGGTGTGGCAAGAGTTTGAGATTCTTCGCATTACTTGCGGAACCTTCGCTACGCTCGTGGTAAACTGCTTGAAGGACTCAGAATGACATAATTAGGCTATTACTGCGTAAGTTCTATTAACTAAAGCCTTCTGAGAATGCTATCCACCAAACAGCAGACAAGAGTGGACAACCACTTCCAACGCTGGAGAGATAGCCAGCCTCAGTTACAAACTACGTTTCGAGGGTCATGACACCTACAGGTGCTTTCCAGCTTGTAGCCCTGTCGTCAATAGTTAAACATCCCTATTTGGTTAAGGAAGTGCGATTGGCATAACAAGCCCTCAAAACATTGGCGAGGAAAACATTACCCCGCAAGGGAGGACATCCATGTCTAATTTTGTCTTTGTTGTCGATACCAATGGACAACCGCTTAACCCAGTACCACCGGGACAAGCAAGGCGATTGTTAAAACTCCAAAAAGCTGCTATTTATCGACGTTACCCCTTGACGATCGTACTCAAATACACAGTATCCGCTCCCCAAATACAACCCCATCAATTAAAAATCGATCCGGGTGCCAAAGTTAGTGGATTAGCAATTGTCCGAGACGACAAAGTAATCTGGGGTGCTGAATTAACCCACAGGGGACAACAAATTAAGCACGATTTAGCATCGCGTCGCGCCCTGCGCAGTCACCGGAGAAACCGTAAAACCAGGTATCGACAACCCCGGTTTTTAAACCGGACGCGAAAATTAGGATGGTTGCCACCCAGTCTAGAATCAAGAGTAGAAAATATTCTGACTTGGGTCAACCGCATACGCAGATACGTTCCAATTACAGGAATATCTCAAGAGTTAGTGAAATTTGACACTCAGGCGATGCAAAACCCAGAAATCTCAGGCATCCAGTACCAACAAGGAGAACTAGCAGGCTACGAAATCAGAGAATATTTACTAGAAAAATGGGGTCGAAAATGTGCTTATTGCAACGCCCAAAATATCCCATTAGAAATTGAGCATATCCACCCCCGATCGAAAGGCGGAAGTTCCCGAGTTTCAAATCTCACAATTGCTTGCCGTCACTGCAACGAAGCCAAGGGAAATCAGGAGCTTAAAGATTTCTTAGCACAGCAACCTGAGTTGTTCGATCGAATCGCAAAACAAGCCAAACAACCATTGAAAGATGCAGCAGCAGTCAATAGCACCCGCTGGCAACTCTTTAACAGACTGAAAGAAACATCATTACCAGTTGAAATCGGAACAGGCGGTCAGACCAAATACAATCGTACTCAATTGGAATTACCAAAAACTCATTGGTTAGATGCAGCTTGTGTGGGACTCGTGTCCCAATTAAAAATTTTGACTGCCGGGCCTTTGTTAATTCAAGCTTCAGGATGGGGCAGCCGTCAGATCTGCCAGCCAAATAAATATGGCTTCCCAATCAGACACAAGACACGGTGCAAGGAATTTTTCGGCTTTAAAACTGGCGACATGGTACAAGCAACTCTGCCTACAGGAAAATTTGCGGGTACTCATAGAGGCAGGCTAATTGTTCGAGCGAGTGGAGTTTTTGAGATGATTTCACCAACGGGAAAAGTTAGCCCAGTACGTCACAAATACTGTAGGGCAATTCACCATAATGATGGTTATACGTATACATTGTCCACTTGCGTCCAGTAAATCGGCAATTAGAGGCGTAGTGATCGCAAATATCGCAAAGGGAACTGGCACGGTGGGTGGGCGGGCAAAATAAATCCTGCTTGGAGCAGGATTTTATCCCCTTTATCGGGGGTCGTCATTGATTATTTGACAAAATCATCAATCTCTTCATGATCGTCAGTTGCCTTTTTCTTATGAGAAGCTTTGACGGCTGACTCGATATAACGGAAGTGCAAGTCAATCACTGCTTGCTCAGATGAAAGCCAGTAAACGTTGCTCAAGATTTCTTCAAGCATCTCGTCAGCCGAGTAGCCTTCATATTGCTTGTTAAACCAAGTATTGAACGCTTCCCAGTCAAGAGCTTTACCTTTCTGCAACTGTCGTTGTTTGGCACGTCCCGTTAACTCGCGGGCAACGTGCAAAAACATCTCGAAGCGCTGTTCTTCAAGAGTTTCTGCAAATTGCTTTTGCATCGGAGTTGGAGCGGATTTGCGATTAGCCATGATTAACCCTCAATCGTGTTTTTTTTCACAACTAAAGCGACGGCAGTCTGCTAATTACAATTAATTCAAAAAATTTAGTGGGTGGGTGAGTGGGTAAAATTAAATTCACAACCAAGGTCAAAGTTTCCTTGATTGTGAATTTGTTGGGTCTGCTTCCCAGAGCGTCCTGATTCGGACGGTGGCGACAATCATTACCCAGCATCGCAATTCGTGGAAAAGGCCTCGATAGAGGCAAAAAAATGCTCTGCTTTTTCAGCAGAGCTTTCTAATCAAACTTTAGCAATTATTCGTCGTCTTCCTCAAATTCTTCCTCTTCGTCTAAACTAAAATCATCCTCCTCATCGTCATCATCCTCCTCCTCATCCTCATCGCCTTCCTCGTCTTCGTCATCCTCATCAATTTCATCGAGTATGTCATCAATTTCATCATCTTCATCATCGAGTTCGTCGTCGTCATCGAGTTCTTCAGTATCTTCTTCAGAGGATTTAGCTAACTCGTTGCGACGCTTTAAGCTTTGAGCATTGAACTCCATTAAATCGGCAATGGCAGCTTGTGGATTGTCAGCAATTGTATCGTAAAGTTGGCTCATCGCTAAGGCAACAACTTCGACATCATACTTGAGTTCATCGGGCCGGCCAACTAGCTTAGGAAACACAGTATTGTTCCACTCTTGCCAGTCGAACTTTTTACCATTGCCATTACCGTTGCGCTTGTTCAACTGAGCTTGAATATCCAATCCCAGTTTTTCGCGAATTGCGTGGCCGACCTTTGTTGAAATACGGCTATCGCGACGCTGAATTGTCACACCGTACTTCTTATGAATTGTATTCCGAATCTGTTTGACTAGCTCGACAGCAAGTTGCTCGGAGCTGAGGTTAGGTTGAGGTTTTGATTTAGCTCCATTGTTACTGCCGACTGTTTGATTGTTCTGCTTTTCGGGCGGTTTTGATTTAGCAGGCACTGGTGAATGAGAGCGATTTGGAGTGGCTGCGGTTTGTTTTTTAGTTGTGGCCATGATTGACAATTTAACTTACATAACATCAATTTATGAGTGCCGTTAGGCACAATTACCCCCTCCAGTTGAGGGGGCGTATTTCGCTCATTAGCAGGAAGTTAAATTTTAATTACATTAGTTAAAATTTTATGTTAAATCTCCTGTAATTAGTGGTGTAAACGCATGAAGATTTTCAATAACTGGTCTAACTTAAGAGTTATTCAAACTCCCATTGTTGCCCTCGAATATTACAGTGCCGATCGCCAAAAAATCTTGTCATCATTTCATCAGTATGCCACTGAGTGTTGTTTACCTGTTTATTATTGGAATCCCGGCTATGCAACTCTTCAAGAGGTGCGGTGTTTGGATAAACATCCCCCGAAATTAGGTGGTCATTCAGACTTGACAAGCGTTTCAGATATTTCGGAGATGTATAACAGTGAATGCGTCTTATGTAAAACTGAGCTATCTGTCGAGAGTGATGTGCTGCAATTTCTGCTGGAAAATGACTGCCCCGGTATCTTTTTGTTAGAGGATATTTTGGAGTCAGGCAGTAGCGAACAGCCTCTTGTCCGCCGTTATTCTCAATTAGCTAACGCATTTTTTGAGCTGAAAGGGCGTTCAGCCGAGCTGAAAGGGCGTTGGGCCAACCAATATTGGATACTTTTGGGCGAGTACATCCAATTGCCATCAAAGCTAAGTCCACTAATTCCTCTGCTAAAATGTCCGTTACCCGATCGCTTTGAAGTCGAAGTTCTTGTAGATAATTTTTGCGATCGCAATTGTTCCCTTGATTTTGGTTCAGATGCGGTAGCTGCTAAAAAGCGGCTGGCTGTTTCTAGTCTAGGGCTGCCAACTGCTGAAATTGAATTGGTGTTAGATCGATCGCTATCGGTGACTACTTCAGTTGTCCATATCGCACAGTTGGTATTAGAGCATAAAATATCGCAACTTCGAGACCAGGGGTTGGAGTTCATTGCTTCTCCAGACGTGCCTCATGCTGGCGGTTTAGATTTATTAGACGCTTATTTGAGCGAAGTCGTAAAGCTGTCAGAAGCTGATGCCAAGAAATATCACCTCAGACCTCCCAAAGGAATGCTGCTGTGGGGGCCGCCGGGGACGGGCAAAAGTTTGAGTGCAAAGCTAGCTGCTAAGAAGCTAGGTTATGCGCTTTTAGCAGCAAGTTGGGGCAATATTCTAGGTTCCTCTAATCCAGATCGCGCTCTCAACAAAATGCTGGATACAGCCGATAATTTGGGCGGCTGCGTGCTGTTCTTTGACGATTTTGACAAGGGTTTTTCTGGCTGGGAATCAAATGCTGATGGCGGTGCAGCTAGGCGGCTGTCGCAGAAATTGCTCACCTGGATGCAGGAACATGAGAGCCCCGTGTTAATGTTAGCTACTGTTAACCGTTTAGAAATGCTGCCGGCTGAACTTATCCGCAGATTTGACGACGGCGGAATCTGGTTTGTGGATTTGCCACACAGCGGCGCTCGCTATGAGATTTTCAATTTGCATTTGGCTAAGTATTTCCCAGAGCAATTTGGGGAAGGAAAAGAGAACCTTTGGAGCGACAGGCAGTGGTATTCGCTACTATCTGATTATGCGGGAGCAACGAGTGCTGAAATTGCGATCGCAGTTAAACGCTGTGCTGAGCGAGCTTATTGTGAAGGGCGACCGGGTAAAATTGAATTGGCCCATTTGCGTTATCAGAGAACTCAGTTTGTGCTGTCGTCTGAGCGTTCTTCTGAAGATATCCAGGGGATTCGCAACAAAGCGTCCTTTGCTCGTCCCACAGCCAGTTCCGACACTTCCAGGTTTGCGGAGGGCGAACAAGAACTGTTTGAGTATAAGCCCCCTACTTACGATTTTAGCGAAGATGACGCTGTTTAATTTATAGCAAGCAGCAAGCAATCATGAATGTCAGTTATGAGCATGGTTCTGGTGTCAATCCTGGACACTGCTCGGAGCAACGTCCCACAAATCATTTAGGATTGCTATAGATGCAAATCTTATTGCCAATTAACGGATTAAATGAAAAGAGGAAATCGTACAATGGATAAAGTATAGCAATCCTAAATGATTTTCTAGACCTAGAGCAATCCTAATTAATTTTCTGCGTACAAGTATATTGATGTATTTTGGGGAAATCAAGTTTTTATTCTTTAGTAAAAAATTCAAACAAAAATTTCACAATCTTAAAAGACCTACATACAGCAGATTCCATGTATATATGATACACTGTATTGAGTACATAAGCGAAAAAAATGAAACCTTATTCGAGCGAA
>JAUBSN010000157.1:0-9284 GCA_036704825.1 Microcoleus sp. F8-C3
GATTTAGGTATTGTTAAATCTCAACGAAAGCCCAATGTTAAGTTAATTGTTGCACCTTTCCCCGATCGACAGCGAGGAGCCGATCGATATTTCTTTGAAACATCTTCTCAAACCCCCTTGACAACTGCCATACAAGCTTAACTTGTTACCAATGGGGGCTACTTGCTAATCCGGATACATACACTTCGTTAAATTCTGATTCAAACTTTGATGAATTATTTACCAGCAGATTTGATAAATAACCGGCTGACATTGAAATCCCAATATTGCTTAAAAAATCTAATAGCTTCCCTTGAGTCATGTTTCCCCGTAATACAGGCTCATAACTAGCGCTTTTATTCCGGGACCAAACTCTCCATCATATCCGGATGGTAACGATGCTAAGTATGTTTTCTTTTCTGAAGGTGAGTAATACTTCTCTTTCCGGAATAACACGTTATCTGTTTTCAGTAAAATGTCTTGAACTATTACCTCTTTATAACCCTTAAATTCTGAATCGAATGGTAGTTCTGCTTCAGGATACTCCAGAATTTTTTCTCGGTCAACTTTGACCAGAGCATTTTTACTACTTTTAATGTGCTTTTTTGGTGCTTTTCGCTCTTTTTCGGATGAGTAGTTCTCTTTTAACTTTTTTGCTCCATTAGCTTTGACCTCTGGTTTGCCTTGTTCTCCTTTCAGGCGATTGTTTTCGGATTTTAATCTTTGATTTTCTGACGCCAAATTCTCTGGTTTCTGCTTGTAATTGCTCGCATTAGGTTCAGCAATAGGGACACTGTACGACGCAATGATTCGTCAGCAATTGCAGATGGCTCAATGCTTTGCAGTAAGGTCTCTACTAATTGGTCAGCAGATGTTTTTTGCGTCATGCTTTATATTCTACCATGGTCTTCGTATTTGTGAACCTTCTTTTTTGCTGTTACCCCTATTTATTGAGCGGATACCTAAGAGCTTTGTTCAAAAATTACTAAAAAAAGCCTGCGTAGACAGGAGATATAACTCCTCTTACTCAAGGAGGAAGTCCACCCACCAAATTAACAGGGTGAACAATTAGTGAGTTTAGTGGAAATAATAGAAGAGAATAATGATGCAACTTGGTTCTTCCTTACTTAGTATGCCAAACTAACAATTAAAATGCCAAGTAAGCAGACATCTATTTTTGTAGTTTTCAAAATTCCTAAAGCCATATGCAGAACGTTTTATTAACTTAAGCTTGTTGTTAACACCCTCAACAATGCCACTTGTTGTCCTATTATCAAAGTAAGCAATTATTTCGTCAAGCCAATTGGTAATAGTCTTCACACTATGAGGAAAATATTCTTGAGCTCTTTTCTGCCAGATCCCAATTCTCAACAATCCCCTCAACCAATCTGTTTTTTTATTTTCAAATATTTGCCGAAACTTTTCTTTTAATTTAGGCATTTCTGCAAGATTGGGACACACTTTTTTGACCGACATTAATTTGATATTTTGCTTTTCATTTAAATTCTCTTTATTCTTTAGTAATGAATATTTACTGTCTTTTATTCCCTCTAATATCTCTTGATGTTCTGCTACTTTTTTGCCGATTTTTGATTTTTTATTTAAATTTATTACTTGCCTTTTTTCGCGCTTTCTTTGCGTATCTAATTATTTGTTAACTTGTACCATTGCATGAAATCTGTCCGCTACTACTTGAACATTTGGCATCAGTCTTTTTACTAAAGTTTTGTAACCTTCCCACAAATCTATACTTACTTCTTCTATCTTTTCTAATACCTCTGAACCCCAAGATTTAAGCACTGGCTCAATTTCAGCTTGCGTCCTTCCTTTAATAATTGCAATCAATTTAGATGTTGATAAATCGATTAATACGGCACAGTAATTTCCTTGACCTTTTGTTAAAGCTATTTCATTAATTCCTAGTTTTTTTAAAGCTGATGGTTTTAACGATAATTCTTGTGAAGCATCTGACAACATTCTTTCTATTTCTTCTGTCGTTACTACTCCTTGTTTTGCTACACTACTAATATCACTTGATAAAACTAATTTTATCGTGGTATTTGCGAGTCGTTTTGTATAAGTTCTCCGGCTGTTCACAAAGTCCAATTTTTCACTAAATGGTTTGCCACATTTTTTACATTTAAACTGTCGCCTATTTATTTCTAAAAATACTGGCTGCTCTCCCCAGGATAAATCTTTGACTACGTATCGATGATTTTGATGTAATCTATTACTTTTTGTCCCGCAATGATGACAATGAATTTCTCCCTCGGTTGACTCCACCTGTAATATTATTCCAATTCCTGGTAGTTGATTCATTTTAGTTACTTTAATTCCTTGTATATTCAGGAGTTCTGTTAGAACTTTAGTACCCTTTTTTGTGCTCGTGATTGTAATTTGCTCTCAAAAACCAAGAGTGACTATTGATAGTTAACAATTAAACTAGCCCAAATGTCAAGTCTGATAAGGACTTGATTGACATCTTGACATACTTTTTCAATTTATTTGACTGATTTAGCTATTGATTTAGCATACCAAGTAAGGAAGCACCTAAAGATTTTCTTTCAGATGATACTAATCTAAGATTTCTTGTCTTTGTTCAGTATCTCCTATTTCTTTAAATATGTTCCAAATTCCGGCATGACCATCTCCTAAACAATACATAGGATGTAGTAATTTTTGGCTATTAGTCCAATCAATTAAATCTTGATTATTTTGAAAAAATGCTCCCGAATAAACATTATCTAAACAAATGGCTTTATAGTCTTTCCAATAACACCCCTCGCCTTTGGTTTCGTTGCGTAGCCTCACTTTCCCGCCATCTAATGTAATTTCTTGGACTCCTTGTGAGTGATGTAGGTAATTCAAATTCTTGTCGTTTGACTAATCTTTGTAATGTACTGTGAGAGATTTTGATCCCGTGAAAATTTCTAAATCTTTTTCTGCCATTTGATAAGATTCGTTGGCACTGATTAAAAGACAGCATTTTTCCATCATTGGACTGAATTGACTATACGCTTTCAATCCAAAATATTTAGCTTGATTGTCTGTAATATCGAGCGAACCGACTATTGATTTTATTTTTCTGGATTTTCCTGTTTGAATCCCTGATACTGCTGAAAAAAAAAGCTACCTAGTTCTGGTCCCACTTGTTCTAGCATTTTCTGACGCACCGATTTTTCTATACTTTCAAAACTTTCTAACTCGGTTGGATCTGTATTTCTGTAAAGAATGGATGCTGCCGCTTTTAAGTAGGCTTTTAGCTGTTCTTGGTCTGAGGGTGTCATTTTCTTTACCTCATATTTTTTGGCAATTTTACTAGCTTTTCCATTTTAACCCTTTTGCGACATATTCGCCAAAGTGAGATGCACCCGAGCTCTTGGCAGTGTACATGGTGTCGGTAAAATTGAGTCGAGTCTTTCAGAATTCTACGAAAGTTGATGAAATTCAAGGCACTTATCGAGGAATGACTATAGCCTGTGAACCTGATAATTGGTCATTTATCCAGGCTTTGTCTCTATCTCAATTAGCTGATTTTTTGTTGGATTTGGCTGCGCGAGTGAATTTGAAGTCTTTCCTGAAGCAGCCACGCTCCCCCAAAAAGAAGAAACCCCCTTTGATTGTGAACTCACGTCATCGTCATCTTTCTACAGCAAGGCTTTTAGACCAGGCTCGGCAGTCACCTTGACAGGGCTAGCCCTGTCAATCCCACTGTTTCTTGTCTGCGATCAGCATATTTTGCTATTTCCTGACTCCTAATTCTTCTTACAACCATAAATTAGGGCTAGAATCAAAGGTAGACTTTCTCTACGAAAAGAGGCGATATGATAAATATCGATCGCGTTCTAACTCAAGCCAGCAAAAATATGGGTGCTGTTCGACGACGAGTCAAAGTCAAGCTAACCAATGCCATTGATGAAGAGTTAGTCAAGAGAGGATTGCTCAATCCAAATCTGTTGCGCGTGTACGAAGCAGAAGCACTTATAGATATTGGTGCAGTACGCACAGCTATTCCTGTAAAAGTCTGCGAACACCTGGGTTTAAGAGCAGCGCACACCATACAAGTAGAGTTTGTACGCAAGTCTTACAGCGTATTTTCGGGTGAGGAAGTGCTGTAGGGACGAAGGATTTCGCCTTGTCCCTAGGGAGTTCGATCACTCTTTTGGGGCGGGCTGGATGCCCGCCCCAAACATACAAGTTAAATGCACAACAGCTTACTCATCTTCTGCATAGATAAACCGATACAATTCGCTAGGATCTGGCTCGGAGCTTTTCTCAGCAAAATCTACTGCATCGTCAATTACTGCTTGAATCTTATTATCGATCTCTTTCAATTCTTCAGCAGTTGCCAAAGTTCGATCGATCAACTCAGCAGCCAACTTCTTAATCGGATCGCGGGGGAACCAATATTCCTTCTCTTCCTTAGAACGCAACTCATCGGGATCGGCCAAAGAATGGCCGCGAAAGCGATAAGTCAAAGCCTCAATCAAAGTAGGCCCTTCGCCGGCGCGCGCCCGCGCTATAGCTTCTTTCGCCACTTCCCGCACCGCCAAAACATCCATCCCGTCAACCTCGACGCCAGCCATGCCAAAAGCATGAGCTTTCTTGTAAATCATGGGGTCAGAAGTAGCTCGTTCGTGGGCCATCCCGATCGCCCATTTGTTGTTTTCCACAACATAAATAATCGGCAACTTCCACAAAGCCGCCATATTCAAACATTCAAAAAACTGCCCGTTATTTGCAGCACCATCGCCAAAAAAACAAGCAGTCACGCCATCGGAACTCTCATCCCCCAAAGCTTCGCGGCGGTACTTCGATTGAAAAGCTGCCCCCGTAGCTACAGGAATCCCCTCAGCCACAAAAGCATAACCTCCCAAGAGCCGGTGTTCGGCCGAAAACATGTGCATCGAACCGCCGCGGCCCTTCGAGCAACCAGTTTCCTTCCCGAACAACTCCGCCATTACCTCCCGCGCCGGCACGCCCGCGCTCAAAGCGTGAACGTGATCCCGGTAGGTGCTGCTGACGTAATCAGTGTCATCCCGGCGCATCGATCGAATGACGCCAGTAGAGACAGCTTCCTGACCGTTGTACAAGTGGACAAAACCAAACATTTTGCCCCGGTAGTACATCTCAGCACACTTGTCCTCAAAGTAGCGCCCCAAGACCATATCCTCGTAGAGCATCAAGCCCTCATCCCGAGAAATGTTTACGCTTTGCGCGTCAAAAACTGGTAAAGTCCGTTCCTGAACCATAAATAATTAATACCCGACGATCGGCTTCCTAGACATCTAAATTTAAACCGAGATGGGACACAACCGGAGCAGAAAACGATCGAACGTTTTCTGTGCAACAGTTCGCCAATTGTTAAAATGAGTAGGGCAGGCGGGGCGGATTGGCGGGACTCGCAGAACCAACACCCATCTAAACCCCATGCACGCGAATGATATAATTCCATTACTCTCAAACCCGAAAATGCTCAAGAGTGAAATAACTCATTTAGCTGACGGGCAGTGAGCCTTTGCATTTTCCTCACTGTAAAACGCCCTAGAGGGAAAAAAATCAGAGTATCTCTACGGCAAGTCCAACATACCGTGAATGGGGCGGTTGGAAGCCAACACCAGAATTTTTGATTTGGTTTGCGGGAGTATCTCACTTAAGATAGGCTAATTCAGTTGCTAGCGCTTTGGGGAAGTGGACAGTTCTTTAACTTATGTTAATTCCACTAGATTACTACCGGATTTTGGGTCTACCGATTCAAGCTACTGCCGAACAGTTGCAGCAGGCTCACCGCGATCGAACTTTACAGCTTCCGCGCAGGGAGTATTCCGAAGTTGCGATCGTCGCCCGCAAACAACTGCTCGATGAAGCCTGCGCCGTTCTGTCAGACTCAGAGGGGCGCAAAGCTTACGATGCCAGTTTTTTAGCCAAAACTTACGATCGAGAGTCGGAAGCCGCACTCGAAGCCAAGCACCAGAGGTCAAAAACCTCAGCAGGCCCGGCCACAATCCTGCAAGACGCAGGAGAAACCGTTCCGGCAGAGTCCAAGGCTTTAGACGCTGCTCCCGACCCCCACACTCCAAGTATTGAAATCGATGACAACCAATTCGTAGGAGCCCTGCTCATACTGCAAGAACTGGGGGAATACGAACTCGTACAGAAGCTGGGTCGCCCGTATCTTAACAATGGCAGCATCGCGATCGCAGAAGGTCGTTTCGGCGACCCTCAGCTCGTCAGGCCAGATATAGTTTTAACCGTCAGCCTTGCTTGTCTAGAACTCGGCCGCGAACAGTGGCAGCAAGGTCAGTACGAAAATGCCGCAAGATCATTAGAATCAGGTCAAGAATTGCTGCTGCTTGAGGGCCTATTTGCAAGCGTGAGGGGTGAAATGCAAGCCGACATATACAAACTCCGTCCGTACAACATTTTAGAGCTATTATCACTCCCCGAAGAAAAAGTTGACGAGCGTCGCCGGGGACTGCAAATCCTGCGAGAAATGCTTCAAGAACGAGGCGGTATCGACGGTTCGGGAGACGATCGATCGGGTTTAGGAATAGAAGACTTCCTCCGGTTCGTGCAGCAAATGCGTAAACACCTAACCAGCAGCGAGCAGCAGGCGCTATTTGAAGCCGAAGCCGGCCGCCCCTCCGCAGTCGCCACTTACCTCTCGGTCTACACGCTGTTAGCCCAAGGATTTGCCACCAGACAGCCGTCGATGATCCGTCGGGCAAAGCTGATGCTGATGCAGCTAGGCCGCCGCCAAGACGTTCACCTGGAAAAAGCCGTCTGTTCCCTGCTGCTGGGCCAGACAGAAGAAGCCAGCAGAGCCCTCGAACTCAGTTCGGAAAAAGAACCCCTGGCCTTCATTCGCGAACATTCCCAAGATTCACCCGACTTGTTGCCCGGACTGTGCTTGTACGCCGAACACTGGCTACAAGAAGAAGTGTTTCCCCACTTCCGCGACTTGGCAAACGAGTCAGTGTCCCTGAAAGACTACTTTGCCGACCCGAAAGTACAAGCTTACCTAGAAGCTTTGCCGCAGGACGCAGAAACCGCCAACGAATGGGTCGTCGTGCAGCCCCGCGCCGGCAAGCTCCCGGGGCGACTGCAACCTGCAGCAGGCCGATCGCCCGCTGCCATACCCGCACAGCCACCCACAGCCAAGCAGGGAGCCAGTACCGTCACCTTGACTCCCGTACCGGGGGATGCTTCCACCGCAGCATCGGGCGCGAAATCTCCGGCAACAGTGACCGCGCCGAGCGCTGTTGCCCCCGTCTCTATCCCGATAGCTACAGTTCCACACCCTGCAGACTCGACTTCCAAACAGCGCAGACGCCAACATTCAGGGCGCAGCGGAGCAAGTGGCAAGGGGCTAAAGGGCGATTTGGTCGATCGGGCGCGCACCAAGGCAGCAGAAATTACCGCCCAAGTCAAGTCCATGCCTCCAAACAGGCTGGCTTTGCTTCTAGTCGCAGGTGTCCTGAGCCTGTTACTTTTGTGGTTAATACTCAGTCTGTTGGCTAGCGCGATGCAAGCCCTATCGGGCCCATCCCTCCGAGGAGAGCAAGCCCTCGTCCGCCTGGAAGAACCGCCCCTAGAAATCCCTGCCTTGACGGCGGCCCCAGAACCGAGCGCTGCAGGCGCAGTATCGGGAGAAATCACTGAGCAATCAGCCCGACAAATAGTTCAAAGCTGGCTGTCGGCGAAAGCAGCGGCTTTGGGCCCCAATCACGCTATCGAAGAATTAAGGCAAGTTCTGACAGAACCGGCTTTGTCTCGCTGGCAATTGATGGCAGAAGCTCAACAGCGTAACAACGCTCACCAGCGTTACGTACACAAGCTGCAAGTTAATGAAGTTACCACAAATCCGACTAATCCCGATCGCGCCCAAGTAGAAGCCCAAGTTGCGGAAAAAGCCGAAGTGTTCGATCGATCTCAGCTCGTTTCTTCGCGCAACGAAAACCTGCGGGTGCGCTACGACTTGATCCGTCAAGAGGGACAGTGGCGGATTATGGATTGGCAAGTGATTAAGTAAGGAATTGTTCAGTTGACAGTTGACAGTTGACCTGGGATACCGACATCTACCTGGAAGGAAGAGGATTGGAGTAATGAACAGTCTTCTTTTAATTTCTCCCGATCGGTATTCTGGCTTTAAACCAATTCTTTCTGGTAATTGGTAATTGGTAATTGGTAATTTCTGCTTGCTAGTTGCTAATTACCAATTTCTGATTATTAGCCGAAGTGTTGAATGCTTATTTGATAGGATTCTGAAAATAGACATACGAATCCTATAAACTGCTGATTTCAGCAATTAAAAACAAGTTCCTTAAACCAGTGAATATAGCTGACTTTCTCACACATAAAAGCCTGTAAATATCGTAACTTGTCTAAGAGTTTATTTCCAATTTCATCAGGAACTTCAACCAACTGAAGCAACAAATAACAAATCAAACAGGCATAGATTTGTATCTTAATTCCCTTGGTATTTTTAGTAATTAAACGAGCTAATTTTAAATGCATTTTTAAGAATTTCCACAGCAATTCAATCTGCCATCGTCTTCGATAAATTTCTCCAATTTCTTCATTAGTATATGCTAATTCTCCTGATTCAGGAAAATTAGTCACAAACCTAAATTCAGTCCGTGTTTCTCAATCTCTGGAGTTTAGACTAAGCAAGCGCTGATGGGATAAAAAAGAGGGAGTCGGACTTGCGTCAGAACTCCCGGCTCTCCTGAGTTTATGGTGTAAAATGTACATCCTAATACATTTACCGTTATGAGCTTCCATCTAGACTATCTATTAGCCTTACCTGGAGTCAGGGTTGAAAGTTGTACTCAAGTTGACGGAAAAATTTTCTTGGGACTGAGCATTTTATCAGAAGGAATTGTTTGTCATCATTGTAAAGAACCTAGCGAAAAACTGCACCAAAATCGACCAATTCTAGTAAGAGATTTGTCGGTTTTTGGTCGTCCTGTCGTAAGGATTCAGGTCTAAGACTGGGGAATCAGAGCAGGCATCAAAAAGTTACAAGAATGGGCAGATATAGCATCCCGGAAAAAAGCCATCGCACTTTTACCTTGAAACCGACAAGTCTGAATCACTGACAATAAATCAGCAGTTTGTTCAAACCGAGACATCGATCGAGAACCACCAGATACCTTACGTTTAGTCACGGCTAATCGTAGAGAGCGTTCCGCTAAATTATGGTCGGGGGGAATGGATGGGTGGTCTAAACGGAACTTACCCCCTGCGGGGTAGTTCCGCCTAACGAAAACGCATACTCCGTGTAGGTTTTAGCGATTCGATCG
>JAUBSN010000158.1:0-8949 GCA_036704825.1 Microcoleus sp. F8-C3
AGAGGAAAAGCAGGAAAACATACAGAATTTGGAGCTAAAATATCTGCGAGCAGCTTTGAAGGTTATGTATTTTTAGATCGAATTAGCTGGGACAACTTCAATGAGTCAGGAGACTTAATCGCTCAAGTAGAAGCATTTAAAGAATTCACAGGACATTACCCAGAATCGGTTCACGTTGACAAGATTTACCGCACGCTCGACAATCGAGCCTGGTGTAAAAAAAACGGAATTAGGATGAGTGGTCCGCCCTTAGGAAGACCGCCCGCTCACGTCAGTAAAGAGAAAAAAAAGCAAGCAGCAGAAGATGAAAGAGTCCGCCAAGCAATTGAGGGAAAATTTGGGCAAGCAAAGAGAAGATTTAGCCTAGATCGAGTGATGGTTAAACTCGATAATACCTCTCTAACAGCGATTGCAATTACTTTTTTGTTGATGAATCTTGTCGCAGGATTGAAAAGATTATTGTGGCTTTTTTGGTGTCAATTTTCATCAGTAACAATTGGTTGCGGGTCAGTGATAATCAAAAATTATGTGTGCGGGAGCCAACTCAAACAAAAACTTAACTTGTCGGCTTGCTCGAACTTGCGATCAAACTTTTTTTGAGTTTTTTTGACTTATTCAGCAAGCCCTAAATATAAATGAACGGTTGAGCCCTTAGAAACGTGAATAACTTGGCTCGTTTAATGCGTTTGATAATCAACGATTCTCTTTCTGAGAGTTCAATTGGAGGATGCCATAAGTGAGGGCGCATAAGGTTTCTTCCTTCTTCCCGATCGATGAGAATTTAACAGGCTTCTCAATTCACTTATCATTTCCAGTTTGTTTTGTCAACTCCTGATACTGAACCGACGCCCTAGGTAATCTTTACGAGCTTTTTTGCGGTAGGTTCTGGGTTTTTTCTGGCACAGGTCTTTGATTGACTCGTAGAGGATATCTACGATTTTTTCTGTTTGCATTCTCGTTTGATCGAGGATGCCGATGTCAGTTGGGTAGGTGATGTCTGCGAGTCGTGCAAGTTGCGTCTAATAGTAATTTTCCTTGATTTGGCCTCTCGCCTGGTTCTTCTGGTTCTTTTTTGTTTGATTCCGATTTAGTGGTAGTGGCTTCTCGGATTTTTTTCACCATC
The DNA here is from genome assembly GCA_036704825.1 of Microcoleus sp. F8-C3. Taxonomy (GTDB): domain Bacteria; phylum Cyanobacteriota; class Cyanobacteriia; order Cyanobacteriales; family Microcoleaceae; genus Microcoleus. Next base: position 1,124 of record JAUBSN010000158.1, read on the forward strand.
TTTTGGTTCACTTTGTTTACCATGTTGACACTTATTCTTTTCCTAAAGTGAACCAATAGCGATGCGTCAAACGGGATTTCATTACTGTAGGATGACAAACCGATCAAGTATTGCAGGTACGGGTTTTCCCTGATTTGTTCTACGGTTTCTCGATCGAAGCGTTCCTAATTTCTCTTTGATAATTAATGCCCCTAATGCCATCCGAAACGATTTGGCTGGTGCTCCCATAGATTGGGTAAAATTTTGAGCGTATTCTGATTCAAATTCCGACCACGGTATCAGTTGAGCCATCATCACCCAACGGTTATCTGAGGCTAATTTCCCCCGTGAGGGAATTCAAAACTTTCTGGTGCGATGCCGCTGGGGTCAACTTTTTGATATACGAGAGTCAACGGTTGTGCAAGGGTTCTGTACTATTTTACCTGTATTTGTTGCACGATCTTTTCGATCGCCCTATCCCCTTTGCCTTGCTGTATAAACGGAACTTACCCCGCACATAAGATTCATTTTTTCTGAAACCATTACAGGGCAAGACTTTCCTGGAGCGGGAAAATCTAGTACATGACTACAACTTTTTACAGCGCTTATGTGGAGATGGTTTGAGTTAATTTTATGATACAGCAATACTTTGGTTTTAAATATTAAGAAAATCTTAAATACATGGCTACAAAATTGGAACTGCCAAATGGCTAAAACTAATACAGCTCAAAGAATACAGCCACCGAAACTATCCCCTGCTGGGGTAAGTTCCGTATAAACCTTTTAGCTCATTATTCAGCAAGCCCTAACTACTCGGAATCAACAAATATTGCAATTCGTCAAGCGTTAGTGGGAGAGGGTAAATTAGTGTTGGGCAGAGAAAAATCTGCAGGAAGTATAGAACTGCCTGTCCCATTCGCCTTGCCCGCAGGCTCGGGCTGGTATAGTTGGATACGATCGCGCCCAAGTCGTTTAGCTTGATACAGGGCTTGGTCGGCTGCGGCAATCAGAATTTCGGCTCCCGATTCAGATCCAGGAACAATACTCGCTACACCCAGACTGAGAGTGACGTACTCGCTCACCTGAGAACCAGTGTGCGGAAGCTGCAAAGCTGCGATTTTGAGCTGTATGTGTTCGGCTACGACCACAGCGCCTTGAATCGAGGTATTTGGCAAAATAACGGCAAATTCTTCGCCTCCGTAACGAGCTACCAAATCGGCGGGGCGATTGACTGCATTGCCGATCGCCGCAGCGACTTGTCGCAAACATTCGTCTCCGCCTTGATGCCCGTAAGTATCGTTGTAACTTTTAAAAGAATCAATATCGCAGAGAATCAGGGACAGAGGCGTTTGTTCCCGCGCTTGTCTGCGCCATTCGGTTTCTAAATACTGATCGAATCGGCGGCGGTTTGCTAGCTGCGTGAGTGCGTCTAAACTGGCCAAGCGCTCTAACTTGAGGTTGGCTGCTTGCAACTGCTGGTAGAGTTCTGCTTGCTTGATGGCGATCGCCAACTGGGTGGCCAGAGAAGACAGCAACTCTACTTCTAACTGCATCCACTGCCGGGGACTGCACTGGTGAGCCATCAGCAGCCCCCACAACTCGTCTCCTTGCACTAAAGGCACTACCAAATAAGCTCTCACCGCGAATTGTGCGAGCAAGTCAATTTGATATTGTGGCAAATCCGCAGCCAAGACATCGGCAATCGGTCGGATCGATCGATGTTGGTACGCTTCGAGATAGAACTCGTCAAAACAGAAATTTTCCAGGGTTTCCCCCAACATCGGCTGGCAGTTGGCAGCTACAGATTCCACTGTCACCGCCCCCGTCGCCGGGCCGGTGCAGAGACTGCCAGTACAGGGGTTGAAGCGGACGATCATCACTCGATCGGCAATCAGGAACTGACGCACTTCTGTCACTGTCGTGCTGAGCACTTCGCCCAAATCCAGAGACTGGCGGATATGCTGAGTAATCGTGGCCATGAGCAGTTCTCGTTCGTTCTGCTGCTGCAGCGTCTCTTCTGCCCGCTTGTACTCGGTGATATCTTGAGCGGTGCCGAAAATTTGTTTGGGGCAGCCGTCGGCTGTGCGGGCGAAAACTTGGTCGCGGCAGCGAAACCAGCGCCATTGGCCCGATCGATGTTTGAGGCGATACTCCAACTCTAAAATATGCCCGTCTTGGGTCGAGGGAAATTTTTGCTGGTGGGCTTTGAGCCTCGGCAAATCTTCTGAGTACACCAAACTGGAGTACAAAGCAGTTTGCATCTGTAAAATTTCTTGGGGAGTGTAGCCCAGCAATTTAGAAGCTTGACCGTTGACGTAGACGTTGCGCTGTTCGGTCAAATCGTAGATGTAGAGCAAATAAGGCGCCGCGTCAGCAATCTGCTGAATGAAATGCTGGCTCGACCGCAATTCTTCCTCCACCCGCTGCCTCACTTGCACTTCTTCCAAAGCTTGATCCCGCATTGTGCGATAAGCTTGGATGCGGTGGGTGAGGTCGGTCACGTCTTGAATCACCAGCAGCGCGTAGAACGATGGGGCATTGACCCCCGGCCATATTGATGACGAAACTGAGGGTGTAGATTCCCTAGACAAAAAAGCACTTCTTGGCGATCTGACTCCGACATTACCGTCTGATTCCAACTCAAGAGTATGGAGAATCCAGTCTCTAATCTCCTGTTCTTCTATGCCAGCCTCTTGGGCCGGCACAGCAGTCACAGTAGTTTGCTGAATTCGCTGTTGGCCGTCTTGCCAAGTTGCCGGAATCAGGTGTTTGTGAATTTGAGAAGAAAAAATTGTTGGCGGGCCTCCTGCAAAAATTTGCTTGAAGCGAGTGGCGTACTTTAGCTGAGTCAGGTGAGGAAAATGTGCTGTGATCTTGGTTCCCAATATTTGGCTGCGGGGAATTTTTGTCCACTCTTCCAGACAAGCGTTCCAAAACAGCACCACAAAATCATCTTGCAGCAAGCAGGCGCCGACTGGTACGCTGTCGAGAACCCCAAACTTTTCCTTAATACTTTTGCTCTCCTCAATCATAGACCCCCGGCAAGTTGATTGATAGCAGTCAACAAGGTGTCAAAGGAATTAACATTGAAAATAAGAATGATATCTCCTTCAATGTGAAGCCTTTCAATCATGAAACTGGTCTGGGCTAATAAAACAACTGTATCAGTAGCTAAACCGCCAGATATCAGCAAATTAGTAATCGTCCCTTCGCTATAAGTGGGAATTGAGTAGTTCAGGCGCTGCTGAAGTACGTTGCTGATTGCACCCATGACCCCATTTATTACAATATTTCCCACTTCACTCAGCGTACCAATTTTGACTGAATCGAGATCGTGAGTTCCAACTTCTTCCCCTGTGAGCATTGTCACCAGCAGGGCAGCACTGTTGGTGGGAAAGACTAGCTGGGCAATGCCTCCAAAGGAGCCTGTGAATTTGAGCTGGACAGCAGCGATTTGCTCGCCGTTGAGGTGCTGCTCTAACTCTTGTTCCACGTCAATGGGAGTCAGGACTTGAAGGTAGGGGATTTGCAAGCGAATCGGGGAGTCGATCATGTCGTTCAACACCCCTGCGGCTTGACCGATTCCGATGTTGACGAGTTCCTGCAAAGCATCGAGCTGTCTAGTGCTTAATTTCATTGGGTGCTCTCCTCGCTGACACTGAGAGCTTTTTTGATCCACCCAATCAGTTCATCTGAGTTGGGCATTTTGTGAATGACTGCTAGGGCTCCGAGTTCCATGCACTCAGAGCGGGTGCTTGCTTGGATGTCTGCGGTAATTACGATCACTGGAATTTTATATCCTCGATCGCGCATCGCTTGCAGGACTTCCCGACCTTCCATTTCTGGCATCAGCAGATCTAAAAGCATACAGTTTGGGGTTTTAGTGCCGAGCTGTTCTAGAGCTTCTGGACCGCTGGATGCTTCCCAAGTCTCGTATCCTTCTGCTCGCAAGATTTTGCAGATTACCCTGCGAGTCAACCACGAATCTTCGACAACGAGAATTGATGTCACTACGTTCTCCTCCTTCTATTGTTTAGAACTGACTGGTCTTGCAGGTACTGCTTCTATCTTGACAGTAATTTAAAGTGCTGGGACGGTGTGCGATCGAGCTTCACTCGGAATTCCTGTTCTTAAAAACTAACGCATTAATGTGTTGGATAGTTTAGTATCTTGGACTATGTGAAGAAAAAACCCGGTTTCTGAATGAAACCAGGTTTGCGGGATCTCTATTGCTCCTAACATGGGGGCTCAATTATAGATTACCAAACGTTTCCGGAGGGACTCTACTCGCTGTTTTGCCGTGTTATTGTCTGGATCGCAGGCGAGAGCTTGCTCGTAAATTTCTAAGGCTTGAGTTGTTAATTTCTTCCGCTCGTAGGCGTGACCCAGGTTGTTGAGACACGTAACGTATTCTGGCTGCAACTTCAGGGCTTCTTTGTAGTGGCGGATTGCGATGTCGTACTGTTCTTGACCAAAGTGTGCAAAACCGAGGGCGTTGTAAATAAAGGCTTGATTTTCTTCGCCTTCTAAGTCTTTGGCTTTCAGGGCTTTTTGAAACAGTACGATCGCCTGGGAGTAAAGCTTCTTATCTACATAGATACTTCCTAATTCGTAGTATTCCTGTGCTGTTCCTTTTTCAACTGTCAGCTTATTTTCTAAGCGTTCCAGAGACATTTCCAGCTTCCGAGTTTTGAGAATCTGGCGCACCACAAACCAGGAAGTGCTGCCGAGTATAGCGAGCAGGACTGACAAGTAAATAATGAGCAAATTACTATCCATGTTTTTCTTAAAATTAGGTAGGTCTGTGGAAGGTCTTATTTATTTTAAAGCGCTAGCAATCTCTGATATTTGCCTCTGCAACTGTATAAAAAACAACGAAATAGCGATCGACCTGCCCGATCGCGATTTCTGAAAAAGCAACAGCCCAGAAGTAAGAACAAAGAAGGAAAGTTGCTCTCAACCTCCTAAATTCATCAGGAGTTTTCCTTCTCTGGCAGACAGTTCAATCTTTCTTACTTCTGCTTTGTGCATTCTGAAAATCAATCTAACTTTCAGGCTCCGGCTCGATTAGCCATTTCCACGACTTTACCGAATGTTGCAGGGTCAACGATCGCCATTTGTGCCAGCATTTTGCGGTTGATTTCGATGTTGGCTTTTTTCATGTTGCCGATCAGCCTGCTGTAGCTGGTGCCGTGCTGGCGCGATGCGGCATTGATCCGAGCAATCCACAGACGGCGGAAATCGCGTTTCCGTTTTTTGCGATCGCGATAACTGTTACGCAGCGCCTGCATCACCCGTTGGTTAGCTGTGCGGAACTGTTTCGACTGTGCGCCTCGGAAACCCTTGGCTAATTTGAGAATTTTTTTGCGGCGCGCTCTAGCGACATTACCGCGTTTTACCCGTGTCATCTTTAATTTCCGTTAAACTTTACAAGTAGGGAAGCATTAACCGCACGTTAGCATCGTTGGTCTCGTCGATGACGACCAGCTTAGATAGACGGCTTTTGCGAGCTGAACTTTTGTGCTGTAGCAAGTGGCTTTTGTAAGCTTTACGGCGCACAATTTTACCGCTGCCGGTCGCTCTAAAGCGCTTTGCGGCTGCTTTGCGAGTTTTGAGTTTTGGCATGAACTGGTGTTATTTGGACACAAGCTTATACCGTATCACGTTTGTGCTACTTTCTGCAAGAGAGATTTGCGGGTTGGGGGCGGCGCTGTATTTGGGGCAATATACAGGATGGGCGATCGGCTAATCTTGTATAGCAATCCTAAATGATTTTCTATATCGAGAGCAATCCTAAATAATTTTCTCTGTGTAAGTATATTGATGTATTTTGGGGAAATCAAATTTATGTTCGTTAGTAAAAAACTCTCTCCAAAAACTTGACAATCTTAAAAGATCTACATAAATACCAATACTTTCTTAAAAAATTTTTAGCTTGTAGCCAAATATCTTCAACGGGATTCTGTTGGTCCGCATTGGGAGCAAATAAAATACAAGTAATTGACCAATTCTCAGGTTCTTTGTCACCATTTAGTTCTAATAGAAAGTCTCTAAATTCTCCATATTTATGATAACTATAGCGATCGCAAATGATTTGTAAATCATCGACCGTGTATAATGAGAGATGTAAATCTAAGTAGAAGTAGAGATGTCCCGAGAGAAATCGTCAGACAAATTCAAAGAAGATGAAGCCCAGGCTTTATTAGAACTAGAAAATTTTATTGCCGACAATCCCGACCCAAGAGAACTAAAAAGAGCTCCTTCTGTTCGGATGCTAATTGAAGGGATATGTCGCAAAACTATCCAAACTATTTTGGGAGTATCATCTCCATTTATCAGCAAGCATTGGTAACAAGTTAAAAGGGAGTAGATTTTGTCAATACCTCTTGGGATAGAAATATTATTAAATGATAATGATAATCAAATAGGGAAAGAGTGAGAGAGTCCGCCGCAGGCGGACTCTCTCACCCGATCGCGATTATCATTATTAATAAGTTGTGTGCTCGATTGGCGTTGCATCGCGATCGAGAATAATGGTGGGTGATCGAGAATAGTGGCGGGCGATCGAGAATAATGGTGGACGATCGAGAATAGTGGCGGGCGATCGATAATAATGGCGGACGATCGATAATAATGGCGGACGATCAATAATAGTTGCATATCCCCAGCACGGCAGCGTCGGGGCAAGCATAATAGTTGCACCACCTTGGGGAGAGCGAAGGATATAATTGACAAATAATTGAGCGATTGTGTAGGTCAGTAAATATGGCTAAAAGTCAAAAAACCAACCGTGACCACGCCAAAAAAACCACAAGGCCGATGGTGGAAGACGAGGAGATTGCCTCACAACTATCCGCATTACTAACACCGGCCATTACCTCACAAGAAAATTACTACCGTCAACTGGGTTTGCGAGGGAGAATTCTCAACTTACCGTTGATGGTAGCAGCAGTATTAACTTTGCTGTGGCGAGACGTAGCTGGAGTAACAGAACTCACAAGAATGTTGGCAAGATCAGGTTTTTTGTGGTGCCGACCCACAACAGTCACTCAACAAGCAATGTCTCAAAGATTTTTAAGTTTTCCGGCCACATTATTTGAAGGAGTCTTCAAAAATTTATTACGCCCGTTTAAGAACTGCTTAGTACCAGAGAAATCAACGACCTTTACCAGAAAGCATTCAATTTGCCTTGACCAAATTTTCGAGAATTTGGATAGTAGATAGTTCAACGCTCGAAGCATTGTTTTGCAAGCTCAAAAGTCTGGAAGATATACCAAAATGGCAGTTGGCAGGAAAGATGGCAACAGTCATAGATTTAATGACCAGGCTTCCTGTTGATATTTGGTTTCTGGAAAACCCGAGAGCTTCTGATGTTAAAATTGAAGAAAATATCCTGCAATTAGTACCAGCAAATACTTTACTATTACTGGATAGGGGATTTTATCATTTTAGCTTTTGGCTCAGATTAATTGAAAGAGATATCCACTTAGTTACGCGCTTAAAAAAAGGAGCAGCAATTCAAGTACAGCAAGTATTTACCAAAAGTTACGACCTGAAAGATAGTCTGGTACGTTTGGGTTCAGGAACAGCAAAAACACCATTTATTACCTTACGAGTGATTGAAATTCGTTCGGGTAAAGCTTGGCATTCTTATTTGACAAGCGTACTAGATCCTCATGTATTACCACCCTACGTTGTGGCAGATTTATATCGCAGGCGCTGGAGAATTGAAGAGGCTTTTAATACCGTAAAAAGGCTATTGGGATTAAGTTACAGCAGATTCCATGTATATATGATACACTGTATTGAGTACATAAGCGAAAAAAATGAAACCTTATTCGAGCGAA
>JAUBSN010000159.1:0-8740 GCA_036704825.1 Microcoleus sp. F8-C3
AGTAAAACCGGGGTCAAAATCTTTCAAAGGTAAGCTGGTACATACTCAGGAGCCTTTTGTCAATGGGGGAACTTCAGTGTAAGAGTTTCGCCTGTGAACTTTGAGCAGACCCTCATCAATGCCACTGCGAAACTCAATTTGTGTTTGATGAGGCTGATGCTCAAACGGTTGGCAAATGAATAAATCCCAAATGGGTTCTATAAGAGTCCCCGCGTGAATAACTGTGAAGTTTTGTCGCTTTTTCGCGAAGTGCTTCCAAGCACTGCGGTAGACTAACCTTTGATTCTCTGTACAGGCTATAGCGGTGGCACCTCACCGTCAAATCTGTTAATTCGCAGAGGCAGCAAATTTTTAGTGACTCGTTGGGAGCCTTTATTCAATGTCTCATTCAGTCAAAATTTACGATACTTGCATCGGCTGCACTCAATGCGTCCGCGCTTGTCCGACTGACGTTTTGGAGATGGTGCCCTGGGATGGCTGCAAAGCAGCTCAGATTGCCTCATCTCCCCGCACCGAAGACTGTGTAGGCTGCAAGCGGTGCGAAACTGCTTGCCCAACCGATTTTCTGAGCATCCGGGTTTACCTGGGAGCAGAAACCACTCGCAGTATGGGTCTAGCCTACTAGATACCGATCGGCGTGCCGATCGAATTACGGGCACAAGAGAGGGGGCAATGTAATCGCCCCCTCTTTTTTTGTCGTGGAATCTGCATTCTGGGGCCGGAAGAAGGTAAAAATGATAAAACGTGAGTTTTATTGCGATCGCTAAGCAGGAGTAGTACGTTAAATGTGCGGAATCGTTGGCTATATAGGCACGCAAGCAGCAAGCGAGATTTTGCTAGCAGGATTGGAGAAACTAGAATACCGGGGCTACGATTCAGCGGGCCTCGCTACCATCTCGGAAGGAGAAATTACCTGCATCCGAGCCAAGGGCAAATTGCACAACCTCCGCGAAAAGCTAGCAGAGATAGACTCTCCGGCTCCCGTCGGCATCGGACACACCCGCTGGGCAACTCACGGCAAGCCAGAGGAATACAACGCTCACCCCCACCTAGATAATAGCGGGCGAGTTGCGGTAGTTCAAAATGGAATTGTCGAAAATTATCGCGAGTTGCGGAAAGAATTGAAAGCAAAGGGACATAAATTTGTCTCGGATACCGATACAGAAGTTATTCCTCATTTAATAGCTGAGTTTTTGAAAGAAGGAAAAAGGGAGAAGGCAGAAGGAAAAGATAAAAAAGCCGAGCAACTTGCTGATTTGTCGTTTTTGGAAGTCGTTGCCAAGGTGGTAAATCGGTTAGAAGGAGCCTTTGCGATCGCCGTTATTTGCGCCGATTTTCCCGACGAAATAATTGTCGCCAGACAGCAAGCTCCTTTGGTGATTGGCTTTGGTGCAGGTGAATTTTTCTGCGCTTCCGACACGCCGGCTTTGGTATCTCACACCCGCACAGTTTTGTCTTTGGAAAATGGCGAATTGGCAAGGCTAACTCCGATGGGAGTCGAAGTTTACAGCTTTGCAGGGGAAAGGCTGAAAAAGATCCCGCGCATCCTTGGTTGGAGTCCGGTTTTAGTCGAAAAACAAGGCTTCAAACACTTCATGCACAAGGAGATTTACGAACAGCCAGCCGTAGTCAGAGCTTGTTTGGAGGCTTATTTAGACAGCGATTGGCAGCCGGAAAATCAGCGTTCTCCCATCAATCTCAACTTGCCCAAGGAACTTTGCGCCGATGTCGAACAAATTTCGATTCTCGCCTGCGGAACGAGCTGGCACGCCTCGCTAATTGGCAAATATTTGTTGGAACAATTAGCTAATATTCCGACTGCGGTGCAGTACGCTTCTGAGTACCGCTACGCGCCCGCACCGCTGACAGCAAATACTTTAACTATTGGGGTAACACAGTCGGGAGAAACGGCGGACACGCTGGCTGCTTTGGGAATGGAACAGCAGCGCCGCGCGGGTTTTACTGATAAATTTCGGGCGAGAATGTTAGGCATTACTAACAGGACTGAAAGTTCGATCGCCCACATGATGCCGCAGGTAATCAACACCCACGCCGGTATAGAAGTCGGGGTTGCTGCCACTAAAACTTTTGTCACTCAGTTGATGGCATTCTATTTCTTAGCTTTGGATTTGGCGCACCAGCGACAAACAATCAGCACGGAGAGATTGGCAGAAATTATTGCGGGTTTGCGCCAGTTGCCTGCGGAAGTTGAGAAGTTTTTGGAGATTCAAGAACAGTATGTGGAGGAATTGTCTCACCAGTTTACAGACACCCAAGATTTTATCTTTGTGGGGCGGGGAATTAACTTTCCGATTGCTTTGGAAGGGGCGCTGAAACTGAAGGAAATTAGCTACATTCACGCCGAAGGATATCCGGCGGGAGAGATGAAACACGGCCCGATCGCCCTTTTGGACGCGAAAGTGCCTGTAGTGGCGATCGCCATGCCCGGAAGCGTCTACGAAAAAGTGCTTTCCAACGCTCAGGAAGCCAAGGCGCGCGACGCCCGTTTAATTGGCGTTACGCCGAAGCAAGGTGTGGCGGAAGCCGATATTTTCGATCACATTTTGCCGGTGCCTTTGGTGGATGAATTGTTGTCGCCGATTGTGACAGTGATTCCGCTGCAATTGTTGGCTTATCACATTGCGGCGCGTCGCGGTTTGGATGTGGATCAGCCTCGCAATTTGGCGAAGTCGGTGACGGTGGAATAAGCTACAGCACGACACGGATTTTGACACGGATACACGGATTAATTATAGGAACTCTACTGAATCAGACTTAAATACTCCCTTGATATTTTAGTCTGCGGAGGCATACTTCGTTTTACAAGAAGCGGTTTTAACCGCCGAATCATCAAGGGGGTGAATAACCAGGATTTAGTATCATCCGTGTATCTGTGTCAAAATTCGTGTCGTGCCTCTTTTTTGGAAAATGAAACTGAACTTTCGCACACGCCCCAAATCGCGGCTAACAGCAACCAGCTTGTAGTATTGAGTCGAAAATCAAACAGCGTCACGTCTACAGTGTTAAAAAGCGTACAGGCAGCGAAGGCTAATAAATAACTGAAAAAAATTAGGCGATCGGTTACTCTTACATCTTGACCAATCACCTGATTTGTGCTAATAAATATTGATTTTTGATTGACAACTAAAGCATTTTCCGCTTTTTCCAGTGCGGCTATTTGCTCGTGTTTGATATCCGCAGGAAAAAGCGGCCAATTCGCCAGCAGCAAAACACCCCTAGCCAAAACCCAACCAACTAAACCAAACAACAAAAGCGTTGCGGGTATCCCCGTTTCCGCAGTCAACATCAGTATCAAACTGTGAGGATGACCGAGCCATTCTTGCATCTGAGCTTGATAGAGAGGCGTAAAATTTCGCAATCCCCAACCAGTCCAAGGACGCTGCTGAGTCATCGACCAAGCAAATTCCCACTGAGTTTTTCTCAAAGTAGCTGTCGGCCGATTTGGAAACATCTCATCGGTGAGTCTAGCCCAGAAAAAAGCCGGGATAATTCTTCGCAAATATTGCCGTAAAGGTTCCGGGCCAAAGGCTGATAAAAAAACTGCGGTAGCCGCACTAAAAACCGCAGCTAATAATTTTTTATAACCCGCATAAAGTGCAAAAGCTAAAACTGCCAAAACTGCCATTACCCAAGCATTGCGAGAATTAGTATAAATCAAAGCAACAGCATTTCCGATCACTGCAACACCTAAAAATAGGAATCGGTAATTGAGAATTGGGAATTGGGAATTGGGAATTAATATTCCTTCTTCCCTCGAATCTCTTGTTTCTGACTCCTGACTCTTGACTTCCGATTTTTGCTCAATAATTAATCGGTGTATCCGTGTCAAAATCCGTGTCGTGCCTTCCTTCTTCCCTCGGACTTCTCCCATCCACAGTCCCAGTGCTAAAATAAAAGCAATTGTTAGATAGCAAGCTAAAATATTTGCGTACATAAATACAGAAGCCATGCGGCCGGGAGGATGGCCCGTAGGTTCGAGTACCCAGCCAAAAACAGGCTGCAATAGATCGAGCCCGCTCCAACCTAAAAATTGCTGTCCCAGACCTAAAATTATCACGGGGATTGAACTAATTACGATCGTCCAAGACAATTGCCGCAATTGAGCCGGAGTTTGAATTAAACTGCTGAAAGCAGCAAACAATATAAAAAACGGCAAGAAATTGCACAACCCTAAAAAAGCCTCGATGCGGTTGTTGGCAAAAACCGCTGTGATGATTAGCAGGGCGCTCAGAATTGCGAATCCTCTATTCAGCGGGCGGCGAGTAATTTGACGGAACTTTTGCTTGCAAGTGCCGGCCAATCCCAGGAATAAACTTAAAGCTCCCAAAATCGGAATTAAGGGAAAAATCAGCATCCCCACTTGGGCGAAATTCCAAGGGATTTGCAGGCGGGGATCTGGATGTTTTTGGAGGCGAGACTTGAGATTTTCTGCTGTCTGTTTGGCAGCTAATTTCCACGTTTTTTTGATGTTCACCCACACTCCAATTCTACAATTCTTCAATTCAGAAATTCTTCAATTCTGCAATTCTTCAATCCAAAATCCAAAATCGTCATGCTAGTTCCCAAACACATTCCGATCGCGTCAGGCGTATTTGAGCTAAGGCAAAAATGGTCGGGATAATGCGGCCGTAGTTCGTGGAAATCGATCGCCAACCCAAATCCGCGAAAAACCAAGTCCACATCACCGGACCGAGCAACGAAAACACGCTCCGCGTCGCACCGTAACGAGCCGCACTCACCGCCATACCGCGCCTCGCTGTCTGAATAGCCACATAATTTTGAAACTGGGTTGCTGCAGTTGCAGTGCCTGCAAGCACTCCTTGTTTTGCCATTTGATAGGTGGCAAAATGCAGGGCAAATTGATTGGCCATTAGTTTGAGCAGCATTGGTTTTAAGATGGAACTAACAGCTAAAGCGCTGCCGCCTTTGAACAGTAAACCTAGCGGGTCTTTGTCAGCAGAAATTGGCAGGGGTTCTGAGAGTTTAGAATCAACTATCGCTCGCTGTACGCGCACTGTCAGCGCTTGCCGTTCGTCGGCCGGTAAACGCTTCCACGCGCGGCCCATTAAGTGCAGAAATACTTCTGCCTCTAAGTCGGTGGTTGACAACTGTTTGGGATAAGGGATTTTGAGATACCGACAAACTTGAATTAGTGCTTGTCTGTAAGTTACTTGTTGGGTTCGCCCTCTGAGTACCGTCAACCCGTCGGCTGCAAGATAGCGAAACCGCTGTTCTACGGCGTCTAGCCACGCTTCGCGATCGCGACTTTGTATGTCTATCGGTGCGGGGGTTTGCACGTAATCTAAAGGGTTAAACTTGCGGCTGAACAGAAGTTCTGTTAGTTGCTGCAATTCTTCTTCTGTTGTCAATTCTAGTGCTGCTCTGAGTTCGTCCAAGACTGTTGCCCTCCCCTATTCGATTTTAGATTTTAGATTTTAGATTTTAGATTGCTGCTGATTGACAAGCATGAGGATTTTAGGATTTACCTACGGTGGCTTTTTTTGATTTGGTCTCGATCGTGGATGCGTGCTGTCCTTTATTCTACTACTTGGTGTAGGGCGATGGCGTCGGGCCCTCGCCCGTGCTAAGACTCTCAGGGTTTGGCCGCAAACTGAAATATTGCACTGAAACTTCCCTGCAGCCTTTAAGCTGATAACTACTGACTGTTGACTGTTGACTGTTGACTAATTATTAATGACAACTGACAACTGACAACTGACAACTGACAACTGACTAATGACTAATTATGTTCGATGTTGCGGTGATTGGTGCGGGTATGGCGGGGATCGGTTGCGCTCAACGGTTGCGTCAAGCTGGTTATTCTGTGGCGGTTGTTGAGAAATCTCGCGGCGCGGGGGGACGTGTTGCTACCCGCCGCGTACAGGGCACTAGGGCCGATCACGGGGCGCGGTATCTGAAACCGCAGGGGGATGCGGTGCAGGGGTTAATTGAGGCTTTGGTCGAGCGCCACATCCTCAAACTCTGGACTGATAATGTCTGGGAATTCAGACAGGGGAAACTTTCTGCTATTCCCAGTTCTTGTTATGTCGCACCTGCGGGTATGAATGCTATCGGTAAGTATCTGGCCCTGGGTTTAGATATTTGGTTTGGCCGCCGCGTACAAGCTATTTCTACTACAGATAACCAAATGTGGCATCTTTCCCTAGAAGTCACTGACAGCAATTTAGAGATACCTCAAGAATTGATTGCTAAGGCTGTGGTTGTGGCAATTCCTGCTCCTCAAGCTTTAATGTTTTTGAATTCGGAAATTGGTTTTCAATCTGATTTTCTTGACAAATTGCGTTCTGTGGAGTACGACCCTTGCATGACGGTTATGGCTGGCTATCCTGCGGCAAAACAGCAAGATTTAAGGAATCTAAATCCGCAGTGGAAATCTGTTTCTTTTCCCGATAATTCTGATTTAGGTTGGGTTGGTTGGGACAGCAGCAAACGGCTCGATCCGCAGCAGCCTGTGTTTGTGGTTCACAGCAGCGCAAATTTTGCCGAACGCTATTTAGAAGCTGCTGATTTGGAAACTCTCGGTCAAGCATTGCTCGATCGCACTTCTGAATATTTAATCCCTTGGCTGAAACAGACGGAATGGTTGCAGGTTCACCGCTGGCGCTATGCTTTTTGTCGAAATCCTTTGCCTGTTTCTTGTTTGCCTGCTGGGGGGAATTTGCCGCTGGTTTGTGCGGGGGATTTGTGCGGCGAAGGTCAAATAGAGGGTGCTTTGCGATCGGGTTTGGCGGCCGCTAATTGGGTGAATTCTCAGTTGCAAAATTTGCCGTTAGATTCCAGCCTAAATTGGTAATATGGCTAAAAGTAAGGTTCTGTTCGTAGGAAAATAAAAGTTAAGCTGATTAGTCCTGGACGCAGAAACCGGGTTTTTTACAGAAATACTGTATTAGAGATTTTAACACTGGTGAAAAACCCGGTTTCTTTGATATTTATGCGTAAGTCCTACTAATGTTAGGTTTGGTTGTGTAATGACAATTTAAAGCAAAACAAGTGGTTGAGATTAAACCAATCAAGCAACATCAAATTGAACAAGCCAAGCAAGTAGTCACTTCGGTATCTCTAGAAATTTGGCAGGGCATACTAACCGAGGATGAGTTGAGGGGCTATGATGCGATGTCTGATATTGACAATGTACGATCGCACTATTTCGACAATAACGGCACGTTCTTGGTATTGGTTGACGGTGAGCAGCTTGTAGGCACTGGAGCAATCCGAAAACTCGATGATGAAATCTGCGAACTCAAGCGGATGTGGTTTCTCAAAGAGTATCGAGGACGGGGGTTAGGCTGGAAAATGGCTCAAATACTCTTTGATTTCGCACTCGCGGCAGGTTATCGGAAGATTAGGCTTGACCTAGCAAACGAAGAGCGACAACCAGAGGCACTCAAACTTTATAGGAAGCTTGGCTTTTATCCAATTGAAAGATACAACGATAGTCCATGTCGTGTATTTATGGAGAAGTTGTTGCCATAGCAAGGACAAAGAAGCAGAGCTTTATCCCAATAGCTGCACCTCCTCCACCGACAGCGAAAGCGCCTGGGCAACTTGTTCGACGGTTAAACCCATTGCCAGTAGTTGGGGGATGGCATCTCGTTGTGTTTGCTCCACGCGATCGGCTCGTTGACTTTCAGCTTCAGCTCGTTGACTTTCAGCTTCAGCCCGTTGACGCTCAGCTTCAGCCCGTTGGCGTTCCTGTTCCGTGTGCAGGCGTTCGAGTCGAGCTTGCTCGCTCCCCGTCAGCAACAAATTCCCTTCGTTATCCCACCAGCGCAACCACCGCTGTGTCTGATTTTGATAGCTGCCTTCCCATACGCCTAACTCTACTCCCATGCGGTCGATCGGGTAATGTCCGCGATCGTTTGGTTCCAATAGGTGATAGCGACCATTCACCCAATTGTAGACTTCGAGTTGGCTGGTTTTAATTACATAGATCGCGTAGTAGGGAATGCGGATAATCTGTTCGTATACCCAAAACTTCCCTGGTTTCTGATTAGTACCTTCTGGCAAACGAGATAAAGGCGTGTTGTCTCGTTCTTCGGAACCATCCCCACTCGCCAATTCGATCGCAATTATCGGCACCATATACTCGCGCCAAATCACGTAAGAGCGACGAATTTCGCCGTCTAACAAAGGCGGAACGTTGGGGACGTAGAACCAGTCAGGGGCTTCGGCTCCGCGTTCTGGTGGGTCGGTTTCGCGCCAGTAAATGCCACTATCTTGCCCGATCGCATATTGTCCGTCGGGGTGAAGCGTTTGCAGCGTGCTTTCTAGGGAGTCGGTGAGCAGGATACTCTGGGGATGTTCTTGGAAGTTCTTCACGAACGTGCCGTCTGATTCGGGGAGTTGGGTGTGATCCGGGAAGGCGGGGGGCAACCCTGTCGCACTGAGACTTTGGGTCATGACTGGTACGCGATCGACTGGCGATCGGACTGATGCTCTGTTACAGCATAGCGATTGTCGATGGATTTGTGTGGTTGAAGAAGGAAGAGGCAAGAGGGAAGAGGGAAGAAGGGAAATGCAATTAAAGCAATGGTTTCAGCAGTTAAGAAAGTCGCTGGGCATCGGGCGAAGTTGCTACTTCTTCCCTCTTCGTTCGGCTATAGTTATGAAAAACCGATCGACAATACTTCGGACAGTTTTTAAGCAGCGAGAGTACCATAGGATAGGACTGACGGAAGGTTAGGGTGATTTAAAATTA
>JAUBSN010000160.1:0-8117 GCA_036704825.1 Microcoleus sp. F8-C3
CGGTTCTTTCGCCTGACTGTCGGTTCTTTCGCCTGACTGTCGGTTCTTTCGACTGATGGTCGGTTCTTTCGCCTGATGGTCGGTACGACCGCCTGATTGTCGGTTCTTTCGCCTGATTATCGGTTCTTTCGCCTGATTGTCGGCTCTTTCGCCTGATTGTCGGCTCGATCGAATCAATGACGTGGCGATCGACTGACTCACTCTTTTAAGATACAAGGGGCGGGTTTTACCAACAATATTTGGCTAAAATCAATCATCTCATCAACCCGCCCCACAAGGTGATAAATCGCAATTTACATTTTTATGCTTCGAGCGAAAGAAAGGTTGATATAGGTTATTAGTTGTGTGGGGGCGGGTTTATATAGATGGTTTGCGGTCATTAAATATTATTCGTAAAACCCGCCCCTACAGGATGCTATTTTACAGGCAAAACCCACCTTACCCAACGCATCATCTACAGACAAAACTCTGTTAAGATAGCTCAATATCTTGACAAACAGCCCGATCTATGCAGACTTTCACAAAATCAACCCGACCTTTCAACCCTCAAGATACATATCCCTGTCCCGTGTGCCGCACCGGTCAAATTTCTACCATGCCGATGATGGACGCCCTAGCTTGCAACTTCTGCCAGCACATTTATACCGCAAGCGTTGAAAGACAATCCCTCCAAATGGCCGATCGCCAACCGCCGGTAACTTGGCACTGGAACGGCAAACAGTGGATCGGAGCCCACCTCGAAGGCGTAGAATTCGGATGGCCCTACTTGGCAGCAGCGATCGGTCTAATTTTCCTTCCCACTACCTTGCTGGGACTTTCAGCTTACTATTTTCCCCCGGTTCCCGGCAGCCGGTTGTCGTGGCTGCCCTTAGCTTGGACAGGCTTGGCTTTTTTGTCGCATTTAGGCATTGTGCTGTGGTTGGTAGGTGAATTTTATCAATTCCCGCTGCTAACTTACTTCAGAGCTTGGGGGCGCAGGATTAGCCGGCGCTAGCTTAAATGCTCTCAAAAAAGCCGATCGCCCCAGGACGGCACACCGACATCGATCCAGGTAAAATTAGAGGCGATCGCAAAATTCAATTCCCAATTAGCACTTAAGCAGCTATAATCGTTAGCTATTCTAAATAGTCAAAAGCAAACGCATTGCGATTTGTGAGGAGAGCGATGAACATACTTGGAATCTCGGCGTACTATCACGACAGCGCCGCAGCCTTAATTCGCGACGGAGAAATTATAGCAGCAGCGCAGGAAGAAAGATTTTCCCGCAAAAAGCATGACGCCAGATTCCCTAAGAATGCGATCGCTTATTGCTTGAAAGAAGCGAACATAGACTTGCGGGAACTCGATCGCATAGTCTTTTACGACAAACCATTAGTCAAATTCGAGCGCCTTCTCGAAACCTATTTAGCCTACGCACCCCAAGGTTTTCGCTCTTTCCTAGCAGCCATGCCGATATGGCTCAAAGAAAAGCTTTACCTCAAAACAATGCTCAAAAGAGATCTGGCAGAAATAGCAAACTGCAAAACAAATAAACTGCCATCTCTGCTATTTACCGAGCACCACCAATCCCACGCAGCATCGGCGTTTTTCCCCAGCCCGTTTCAAAAAGCCGCCGTTTTGTGCCTCGACGGCGTGGGCGAGTGGGCCACAACCTCAGTTTGGTTGGGAGACGGGAACCAACTGACACCTCAGTGGGAAATCGATTTTCCCCACTCTTTGGGTTTGCTTTATTCAGCTTTCACCTATTACACCGGCTTCAAAGTCAACTCTGGTGAATACAAACTCATGGGTTTAGCACCTTACGGCGAACCCAAGTATGTAGACAAGATTCTTAACTATTTAATCGACCTCAAAGATGACGGAACTTTTCGTTTGAACATGGATTATTTCAACTATACAGTTGGCTTAACCATGACAAACAAGAAGTTTGACGAACTGTTTGAAGGGCCGCCACGTCAAGCTGAAGGAAAATTGACACAGCGGGAAATGGACATTGCAGCTTCCATTCAAGTTGTTACCGAAGAAGTTGTTTTGCGGCTTTGCAGAACAGTTAAAAAAGAATTGGATGTCGATTATCTTTGTATGGCCGGCGGCGTTGCTCTCAACTGTGTTGCTAACGGCAGACTCTTGCGGGAAGGTATTTTCAAAGATATTTGGATTCAGCCGGCGGCGGGAGATGCTGGCGGTGCTTTGGGCGCGGCTTTGGCGATTTGGTATCAGTATTGCGAACAAACTCGCACTGTGAGCGCGAATTCGATACCAAATAGTATAGAATCCCTCAAAACTGAACTTGTCACTGCAAATGCAGCGGTTGAGGAGAGGACTGAACTTGTCACTGCAAACCCAGCGGTGGCAACTGTGGCAGCGGTTGAGGAGAGGACTGAAATTCTCACTGTAAACCCAGCGGTGGCAACTGTGGCGAAATCTGTTGCTCATTTAACTTGTCACGATCAAATGCGGGGCTCTTATTTGGGGCCGAGGTTTACTGACGCAGAAATTCTCGAATATTTGGATGCTGTCAAAGCCAGCTATCACCGATTGGACGATGCCGAATTAATGCCGCAGTTGGCGGAAATTTTGGAACAGGGAAATGTGGTGGGATGGTTCCAGGGGCGGATGGAATTTGGGCCGCGTGCTCTGGGCGGTCGATCGATCATTGGCGATCCCCGCAGTGCTAAAATGCAGTCCGTGATGAACCTGAAAATTAAATATCGGGAATCATTTCGACCTTTTGCGCCGTCAATCTTAGCCGAGCGAGTTGCTGATTATTTCGAGATTGACCATTCTAGCCCTTATATGCTATTAGTAGCACCTGTCAAAGCCAGTCTCCGCATTCCGATGACTCCCGAACAAGAGCAGTTGTTTGGCATTGAAAAGCTGAACATTCCGCGATCGGAGATTCCGGCTGTCACCCACGTCGATTACTCGGCTCGCATCCAAACTGTTCACAAAGAAACCAATCCTCGCTACTATGACTTAATCAGTCATTTTGAAGAGCGATCGGGCTGTTCAATTGTGGTAAATACTTCTTTCAACGTCCGAGGCGAACCGATTGTTTGCACTCCAGAAGATGCTTACCGCTGTTTCATGCGAACCGAAATGGACTATCTGGTTTTGGAAAATTACTTGCTTCCCAAGTCCGAACAAATTCCTTGGAAACAAGATGATGCTTGGAAAAATGAATTTGAACTAGATTAATTATTAGTCAGTTGGCAGTGGGCAGTTGTGAGTTGTTAGTTGGCAATTGTCATTCTTCCTTCTTCCTTCTTCCCTCTTCCTTCTTCTTTCTTCCCTCTTCCTTCTTCTCTCTTCCTTCTTCCCTCTTCCTTCTTCCTCATGAGCGACGAAATTAAAAAACTCGACAAAAAAGGCTTGCGCGATTTCGGGCTGCTAATTGGCGGCTTGATTGGAGTGCTGTTCGGTTTAGCAGTACCTTTACTGCGGCGGCATTCTCTACCTTGGTGGCCTTGGGCAATCTGCGGAGTGCTGGTGCTGCTAGCATTGGTTGCGCCGAAATCGCTGAATCCCGTTTATCACGGGTGGATGCGCTTTGGAATTATTCTTAACAAAATCGAAACGCCGATCGTCCTAGGGATAGTTTTTTACCTGATAGTTTGGCCGATGGGAGTTATTAAAAACCTCTTGGGCGAAGATGCAATGCGGCGAAAACTCAATCCTAAAATGGATACTTACCGCGTCCCAAGTAAAGCAAGAACAAAAGTTAGTATGGAGCGTCCTTTTTAAGTGTTTGAAGCAACTTTAGATTTTCTCAAAGATTTGTGGGCGTTTATGAAAGAACGCCAAAAGTATTGGCTGTTGCCGTTAATTGTGACTTTAGTCTTTTTAGGAGCTTTGATTGTATTGAGTCAGGGTTCTGTGATTGCTCCATTTATTTACACGCTGTTTTGAAATAATGAGCAAGTTGAAAAATTTGGGTGTCAATTTGGGTTTGACACTCGGCGGTTTATTGATGGGGGTGATAATTGGTGAAGTGGGATTGCGAGTTGCTAAAGTTGAGGGCTATCCAAAAATAGGAGATTTCGTAGACTCGGCACCCACTCGTTTCCACACTTCCGATCCAAATTTGGGCTGGAAGCTGAAACCTGGTGCGTCGGGGGAGTGGAATGGGGAAGGTGCGAGTTTTGTGCAAGTGAATAGCGAGGGTTTGCGCGATCGCGAACATACAAAAGCAAAACCTCCAAATACTTTGCGGGTGGCGGTTTTGGGCGATTCTTTCACCGAAGCAATTCACGTACCTGTCGAACAAACTTTCTGGTCAAAATTGGAACGAAAGTTAGGCAACTGCGAAGCTGTTAAGGGACGGCAAAATGTTGAGGTAATGAATTTCGGCGTGCAGGGTTACGGTACTGCTCAAGAATTAATTATGCTGCGAAAAAAAGTTTGGGATTACAGTCCTGATATTGTAATTCTTGCTTTTTTTATTGGTAATGATATAATTAACAATTCGCCGAAACTGGAATACGATCGCTACCGACCATTTTTTGCTTATGATGCTAGCGGCAAGTTAGTACCGGATATGTCTTTTCGCAATCTGGCGCCGATCGACCGCAACGAAAGAGCAGTTTCCTTTGTAGACCGAATGCCCAGTTCGATCGTCAACAATTCGCGCATTTTGCAAGTCATTAAAAAGGTAGACTTAGATCGGAAAAAGCGGGAGTTATCCGGGCATTTTACCACTTTAAGTACCCTAAACCTCAAGGAACCTCAGAATGCAGATTGGGAAGAGGCCTGGAGGGTTACAGAGGGTTTGATTGTGATGATGCGGAATGAAGTTGTGCAGAAAAATGCTGACTTTTTGCTTGTGACGATCGGCGATCCGATGCAAGTTAGACCTGATGCCGAGAGGCGAAAAAATTTCATGAGAAAGAACAACATTCAGGATTTGTTTTACCCCGATAGGAGGCTGGAAAAATTGGGCGCGCGCGAGGGTTTTCGGGTACTGAATTTATCCGAACAGATCCAAGGTTACACTGAAAAATATCAAGTCTGCGCCCACGGTTTTGAGAATTCTGTACCCTGTGGGGGTCACTGGAATGAACTCGGACATAGGCTAGCTAGTATCCTGATTAACCGAAATTTGTGCGAAACATTGAAGCAGTCTCAACTTCCCAAAACACAACCGTAATCAGTCAAATTTCATGAAAGATTCAACGGCGCTGAAAAAAGGCAAAAATATATTAACTATAATCGCGGTTAATTTGGCGATCGCCTTTATTTGTTTGGAAGCTTTATCTCTAGCTTTTTATTTTATCAACCAAAAGCAGTTTTTTTATACCAGAACTAAAACCAAAGAAAAAGTAGTCGAAGATATTGAAAGGATCGGCATTAGACTTGATGAATCTATCGTAGAAAGACTGCACCCGCTTTTTGGCTACGTACTCAAAAAAGGTGCTTTCACTAATGAAAAATTAAAGTTAAAAGTCAACAAACACGGTTTTTTTTCCCTATACGAATATCCCTTTATTAAAACCAATAAAAATCAATTTATTATCGGAGTTTTTGGCGGTTCAGTTGCGAATAACTTTGCAGTAGATGAATACGTAACTCGCAGATTGTCTGACAAATTGAAGACTTATCCAGAATATGCAAACAAAGAAATCATTGTTTTAAATTTTGGCAACGGCGGCTACAAGCAGCCCCAACAATTATTAATTTTAAATTACTTTTTGGCTTTGGGTCAAGAGTTAGATTTAGTCATCAATATTGACGGTTTTAACGAAGTAGCACTGTCAAATCTAAACAACAAAGCCCAAGTAGAAATAGGAATGCCCAGCGTTCAACACATACAGCCTCTGACGGGTTTAGCCAACAACAACTTGTCGCCGGAAGCCATGAGTTCGATCGTGGAAATTAACGAAACCAAAAAACAATTGAAAGCAGGTATTGACAAATTGCAAACTTGTCAACTTGCTTTGTGTCACGCTGTTACCTCGCTGCAGGTGAAACAATTAGTCAACAATTACCAGCAAGCAGTTGTCAGGTACGATTCGCAAGTCAAACAATCCAACCAAAATACGGCAAATAGCGGTATAGTATACATTCCCAAAGCTGACTTTGTTTTGCCGGATGCCGCTGCTTTTGACAAAATGGCATCGATGTGGTACCAATCCTCGATCGGGATGAATCAAATTTTATCAAGTAGAAAGATTAAGTATTTTCACTTTATCCAGCCCAACCAGTATTATCCCACTAAGCGAGCGTTTACCGCCAAGGAAAACGAAATCGCGATCGACAACAAGAGTCCTTACATTGAAGGGGTGAAAAAAGGTTATCCGGTATTGTTGTCCAAAGTCGATGATTTGCAAAAAGCTGGGGTTAATGTTTTTAACGCAGTGAATATTTTAGACTCTACAAAAGAGACGGTTTACAAAGATGCCTGCTGCCACTATAATTCAGTCGGAGACGAATTATTGGCAAACTATGTTTCTAGTTCCATTATTAAAGTAGTAAGAGAGTCGAAATAGAGGTTTATGAAAGATTTAAAATTCCTCAAACAAGGACAAGAATTTCTCAAGATTGCTTTGATTAATTTAGTGATTTTACTGGTTTTCCTGGAACTCGGTTCCTTGGGATGGTATTTTGTCAAGCACAAGCAATTTTTCTATACTAGGGAAAAGACGCAAGATAAATCAGCCTTGGGAATTAATTTAGAAGGAGTGCGACTCAATGAGTCTATAGTCGAAAGATTTCATCCTTTTTTTGGGTTTATTCAGAAACCAGGCCCTGACTTTCGCCCCGGTTTTAAGAATAACAACTATGGGTTTATCTCACCTTACGATTACCCTTTCAAAAAGACTAAACTCAATCAATTTATTATCGGAGTTTTTGGCGGTTCTGTGGCTTCTAATTATGGAATATTTGAAGTTCAAAACAAAATTTTGCCTCAATACCTCAAGCAGCTTCCAGGTTTGAAAGATAAAGAATTTGTAATTTTGTCTTTTGCTACCGGAGGCTACAAACAACCGCAGCAGTTATTAATTTTAAACTATTTTTTGGCTTTAGGGCAAGAACTGGATCTGGTCGTCAATATAGATGGTTTTAATGAAGTAGCACTTTCTAACTTAAACAATAAAAATCAAGTCGATTTGGCGATGCCAAGCATTCAGCATATTTTGCCGCTGACTAGCTTGGCGAATAATAGCCTTTCTACCAAAGCGATGAAAGCAACTATCCGAATTCAAGAAAATAAAGCTAGGATTAATCAGGGTTTGGAACGCTTGCAAAACTGTTCTTTCGCTGCGTGCGATGCTTTGACTTCTGTTTACGTTCAAAATCTAGTTAATAACTATAAAAAAGATGTCATTAAGTTTGAAAAAGAACGGACTAAACCCAAAAAAGATGACAGTGGTAGCGTTATTTACATCAATACTAATCAGTCGGTTTTACAAGATTCATTAGCTTTTGAAGCAATGGCACAGAATTGGGCGAAAAGTTCAATTTTTATGCACAAAGTGCTGTCTGCTAGTAATGTGCCTTATTTTCACGTTCTTCAGCCCAATCAATATTATCAGACGAAAAGAGTGTTTGGGGAAGCTGAAAAGCAGATTGCTTTTAACAAGGATACTCCTTATGCTAAAGCTGTGCAAATTGGATATCCGGCTATTTTCAAAAAGTTTCCTAATTTGGAAAAAAATAATATCAGTATAGTGAATGCTGTCAATGTTTTTGACAAGACTAAAGAGGCTGTTTATGTAGATAGCTGCTGCCATTACAATCAAGCTGGAGAGGTGGTTTTTAGCAATTATGTAGGTCGTTCTATTCTGGAGTCTTTGCGGAAAGATGAAAGAAATAAGAAGAAGTGATATTATGTCTGGTTGATTCGTTATTGTACAATTTGCGAACTCGTAGGGGCGGGTTCACCAACAAGATATAACGATAACCAACAATATATAAAAACCCGCCCTACTCACCAATAATTCACATCAACCTGATATTTATATTTAATTCCTCAATGTAGGTGATGATTTACCGCCCAAGTGGGGGCGGGTTTTTGAGATTGTTTGTTTCCGGCGATGATGCTTGGTGAACCCGCCCCTTGTATCTTAAAAGAGTGAGTCAGTCGATCGCCACGTCATTGATTCGATCGTACCGACAAT
>JAUBSN010000161.1:0-8109 GCA_036704825.1 Microcoleus sp. F8-C3
GCTTTTTCCCTCATCTGACTACATTACCATATTTCTCGGCTCTTGATGAACTTTTTTTGACCTGAATCCTTACCTTGGTTTAGAGCTATATGTAGTAGTTTTTAACTTTACTTTACAGATTGACTCTAAAAAGTATAATCTCATCAAACTTACATATAAATTGATATAATATACGTCTAAAAAAATCGACCTTTCTCGGTAAGGTAGTCCTGCAAGGCATTGGATAATTGGGGGGAGAAAACGGTTGACCGACCGTTATCACAAGCCTGATATTGCAGGACTACGACAGTGGGAAAGGATCAAAGATTTGTGACGCGGACGTGAAGGTGATGTGGGTGCGACAGTATGCTGACAATTGGCTGTTCCTGGAAGCGGTGTTGTACCGCTACCGAGAGGGCGTCCCGTGGCGAGACTTGCCCTAACGCGGGGCTATCCGTTGCAGTTCTTTGGCTTGTTCTAAAATTTTCTCGAAGTCTTCTTCGCTCAACCGCTGAATGTAGTTGATTTTGAACTCTTCTAGGAAGTCGCACAGCAGCAGTTGTATTTCTTGCCAGGTTTGCTGCTGTTGCAGTTCGGTTCCTAAAGCTTGGCCGAAATGTTGGACTAGCTGGCTGGAGAGTTTGATGCTTATGGGGTCTTCGCTGGCGATTTTGAAGGCTTCGTAGGCATCTTGGGGGCCGAGGGTGACTAATTTTGAGAGTTCTGCAACTAATTGCTGTGCTAGCTGTCCGGGCAGGTTTCCCAGGCCGGGTACTTGCTTCCATCCTTCATACAGGGGGGATTGTTTGAGCAAGGTTTCAATATTGTACCGGAGAAGGGCTTCTAGGTCTGGCTGGAGTTGGGGGAGGACTTTGTAGACGGTTATTTGGACGAGATGGGTGGCGATCGCTTCTATTTCATTGATATTGTTGATGTCTAGATACCGGTGTTTTTGGGATTGAAAGAGTTGACGAGCGAGTTCGCCTGTGGTAATTGATTGTTGCATCTGGTTGATGAGTTGAATTACTACAACTTCGGTCAATTCTTGGGCGAAGTTGGCGACGAAACCTCGGCTGATTTGGGTGCGTATGGGTTGGAGATCGGGCATTTTAGCTTGGTGGATGCGAATTGTGACGGGCAATACTCGCAACAGGCGCCAGAATGGCAGCAGCAGGAAGATGTCGTACCATCGCCACAGCATGGCCGATCGCCAAGTGACGCTGCGGTAGCGGCGGCTGATCGAGTAGGTACGGGCTAGAAATTCGATCGCGAATATGGCAATGAATGGCAGGTCGATTTGCCAAAAGTTATCGGTAAATTCGCCGTTTTCTCCGATCTCGCGGAAATAGTTGGTGGCGATTAATGGCTTGATTTTGGTGTCAAACCACTGGATTTCTTGTTGCCAGCCTTGTTTATTTAAATAGTCAGGGTTCCAGAATGTTTGGAATGATTGTTTAGCGGAGTCTTGCGGATTCGGGACGCGATCGCGCATCCGGTCTTTTATTTTTTCTAGGGTGCCGCTTTTTGATGCTACTCGAAAAGGATCTTCGTCGATCATTTTCGCGCTCAGATTGTTTATTTCCTGCAATTTGGCTGCTACTTGGGGAGAGGGCAACCCTGTTTGCACTACTTGAATTTTTAATTCTTCTAAGGTTTCCAGATATTGCTGGGTGTCTCGGTGGGGTTTAATTCCTTTAAATGGGTCGTATACTTGAGTTATAACTGGCAGTTGCCGGAAGTAGAAATCTCGCCAGGGTACGTAAGTTAGGTCAAATAATACTAGGCTTAAATTTCCTAGGGCAACCAGTGCCATGAACCGCTCGAACCAGGGGACTTTTGGTGATTTTATGCGGGAGTTGGGAGTGGGAGAGGGCTGTAGTTTTGGTGTCACTGGCGATTCCTAATTAAGTAGACCGATCGGATTAGATGTAACTGGTAATAGCTGAAAAAAGGAAACAGGGAAAACTGGCTAAGTGTCTGGTCTGGCTCGGATTGCGATCGAGGAAGCTAGTATTTATTTTAACGTGCGTTTGTTGGGGAGTTTTGGACTGTCGATCGGGCTCGGTTCAATAAAAAATTATACTTGTAAAATAATCAGGTCGATCGAACTTGACGGAAGGTGTGGCTCCCGTTAGTCTGCTTCTCTCTGGCAATAAAATTATATCTCAGGCGGAATCCTCAGTTTTTTTGGCGTTGCAGAACTCGCGGGGCTGGTAATAAATTACTATTTCTGTTTGATCTACGGGTTCTTTGACCGCTAAATCAAATGTATTGCAAGGATCGGAGTCTAAGGTTAGATGTGGACTTCGAGTTTGAGGTCAAACCCTCAAGAGAGTTATACTTGCTCAGGGGCAGTCTGGCGAGAGCGCCCCCTCCGATCGCGAGGGCGGCTGCCACCTCCATAAGGTTCGAGGTATCGCCTCTACAAAAACCAGCTCGCGATCGGACTCTTGAATAATATAAAAACCTGAGTATAATTTTGTTCGCATTTTTTTATATATGACATACTGCCTTAATCTCGATTGCCCAAGAGACAAGCGTCAGAACCCACCAGGCACAAAGTATTGTCTTAATTGTGGTTCAAAGCTGCTGCTAAAAGATCTTTATGCAGCAACTGAACCGCTGCGCGACGGGGGCTTTGGCAGGACTTTCCGAGCTGTTAATTATGGAAAATTTGAGGAGTTGTGCGCGATCAAACAGTTGTCACCCCCTCAAGAGTTTCAGCGGCAACCAGGTCATTTTCAAAAATATGTTCGACTTTTTGAACAAGAGGCAAGACGGTTATACGAACTGAAACACCCGCAAATTCCTCAGTTAATTTCTTATTTTCAAGAAGATGGGCGATTGTATTTGGTACAAGAGTTTATTGATGGCAATAACTTAAAAGATGAGTTAGATAACTACGGTGCTTATAGCGAAATTAAAACTAGGGAACTACTCTTAGATTTGTTGCCTTTGTTGAAGTTTATTCATGACAGAAATATAATTCACCGGGATATTAAGCCTGAGAACGTGATCCGCAGATCTCGGGATCGTAAGTTAGTGCTGATAGATTTTGGGGTTTCCAAACAGGTAGTCACTGCTTCTCCGACCAAAACAGGAACTAAGTTGGGAACTCCCGGCTACGCGGCTCTAGAACAGCGTCACGGTAGGGCTGTTCCTGCTAGCGACCTTTATAGTTTGGGGGTGACTTGCATTCGCTTGCTGACTTCTGTTATGCCTTATCTGGATATCTACGGGGACATTCACGATGACCTTTACGATCCGCTTGAAGGGCGGTGGCTTTGGAGGGAGGCTTTGCCAAAAGGAACACAAATTAGCGAGGATTTAGGTCAGGTTTTGGATAAGTTGATTCAGGAATATGTTAAAGATCGCTACAAATCGGCTGTGGAAGTTTTGGATGCTTTAAAACCTCCTGTTGTTGTTGTCCCAGTGCTGGAAAAGTCACAGCAGAAAACTGTTGTTAGTCCTTCTGTACCGACTCAACCTGCGACTGATACTCCGCTAGTTGCTGTGAACTTAGAGTCGGAAAAAGGTATTGATTATTCTCCCTTGGCAAGGCTGCTGGCTGCTAAAAACTGGCGCGGTGCTGATGAGGAAACTTCTGTGAAAATGCTGGAGGTGATGCAGCAAAATTCACGGGGTTATTTGAGCGAGGAAGATATTAGGAAGTTTCCAGCTAAGGATTTGCAGACTATCGATCGACTTTGGGTGCGGCACAGTCACCGCAGATTCGGTTTTTCCGTGCAAAAGGGTTTGTGGGTAAAGTCGGGGGGAAGGGCTGGTGTTTATGATGCTAATGTTTGGGAGAAGTTTGGCGATCGAGTGGGTTGGCGGGTTAACAGCCAGTGGGTATACTATTCGGAACTGAATTTTACTTCTAAAGCAAAGCCTGGACATTTGCCGGGGGGGACTGTTTTTGGGTGGGAAGGCGGGGTTTTATGCGGTGTTTTGGGTTTGGGTGGGGTCTGGTTTCTGCTGTCGCGGCGGGATTTGTAGAAGGAAGGTAGAAGGTAGAAGGCAGAATTTATTAGTCAGGCTGCACCAAGCCAAGTCGAAGTTTGAGTCATGAAAGAGTTTTGAGTTGGGAATGAAAGAGTTAAAAAGTTTTGAGTTTAATCATCTGTTATGTAGAAAATAGCTCTAAAAAAAGCGAAAAATAAGATATAATCACAAACCATTTTTTTTGTGCTATGTTCTTAGAGAAGGGCAAGTTTGCAAAGTCAAAAGCCAGTCCTCGGCGGTGGCCAATCATGGTGACTGGCTTTTGCTCCAATTTACCAAGGAGATTTATTTAGTATGTTGCAAGAAAAACGTCTCAAGCCGTGGACTATAGTTCGCTCGCTTCCAAATGTGGAAAAGGTGGTTGTGGGTGAGTTTCGCAGTTGGTCGGATGCAGACGGTCACTTGAAAATTCTCAAGCGGATGGTGCCGGCGGATCGATTGAGTGTTGTCTTCGATCCGGTAGTTCAAGCGTAACGTCGCTGGTAAATCGATCGGCGTGCGATCGCTCTTTGAGCTAAGCGATCGCCTCTTTTTTTTATACTGTTTTTTTACATAAAAAATGCGATCGCTAAACAGGCGATCGCAAATAGAATCATTGTCCTTAACTGCGGCGAATTTCAGTAATTTGGTCGGCAACATCCAAAATTCTTTGGGGCATGGATGGCCCGGTAAAAATCATATCCAAATGATGCGGCTTGCTGTCAATCAATGCCACTACTTCTGCTTCGGGAATCAAGCCCAAATTAACCGCCAAACTCAATTCATCGAGAATAACTAAGGAATAACGACCTTCGCGCACCGCCTTTTGAACATACTCCCACAATTGTTCGATCGATCGCGTCTCCAACTCATCTAAATCGGCTTTCTCAATGCAGCGGGACAAATCGCAGCGCACCCAATCTAAATTTTGCCCCAGCCGCACCGGATGCTGATGCCCTTGATTAATTCCCCCTTTGAGGAACTGCACCGCTAGCACGGGAGATCCCTGTCCTGCAATTCTGAGGGCCCCAGCCATGACACTGGTAAAAAAGCAGCGGTGCGGGCCTGTAAAAACTTGCACCAGCCCTTGAACTGTGTAGGGCAAGCTGTGGGTTAAATTGAGTTTAGAGGTTTGTAACTGAGCAACCATAGGGCAATATTTAATCAGCAACTAAGTCTTGAGTGCAGCTCCGACCTTGACGCGGCTGAAGCCTGCTTGACAATATATAGTGTACGGGGCCGAGTGCACATCGGATCGAACACTAGATGTACAAGTTGTCAAAAGCTAGCGGCAGTGGCATTCGCAGTCTTTTGTTCGATTTTTGAACTCAATTAGCACTTAGGCAGAAACGGGATTTTTTACTAAAATACGGCGTGGAGCTTGACATTTATACAGTTATAGGGTTAAAAACCAAGGTGATGAAAGTCTCCCTGCGTCCAGGGCTTCTAAGAAAAGGTACACACATCGCGTAAAATTTGAATGTCGCGGCACTAGGAGCAGGGACTGTGAGATTGGTGATTCTGGGAGGGCCAGGAGCGGGAAAGGGAACTCAGGCTGAACTGCTGTGCAGCAATTTGAGCCTTCCTTTGCTGGCTGTGGGGGACATTCTACGGGAGGCGATCGCAGAAGACACAGATTTAGGCAAGCTGGTGGCGTCTTATGTCGAAAGAGGGGAATTAGTTCCCGACGCAACTATGATTCAATTCTTTCGCCAACGGCTGCTGCTGTGGGATGTCTTTAATGGCTGGGTGTTGGAGGGATATCCGCGAACTGCTTTTCAAGCTGAGGAATTGGATTTTTTGCTGGAGGATTTGGCTCAGCAGCTAGATTGGGCGATTTTGTTGAAAGTGCCGGTCGAGGTTTTGCTGAGCAGATCGATCGAGCGCGATCGATCGGATGACCACCCTGAAATTTTACAGCGTCGGCTCGATTTGTTCCACGAACGCACTCTTCCTCTTTTAGAGTATTACGAATACCGCAACAAACTGTTAACTGTCGATGGCGACCGATCCCCAGAACAAGTCCAGCAGGATATTCTCAAATTAATCGAGGCTAAGGGCAAATAGTCAGACCATTTTAGATTTTAGATTTTAGATTTTAGATTGAATGACTGGATATGTAACGAATCACAAAAAGCCGGAATATTAATACTCGCTTCCCAATTTTTAATTCCCAATTATCCATTACCAATCACCTAAATATTATGTCTTTCCAGCGTCCCGATGGCAGACAACCAAATCAAATTCGTCCGATTAGTTTCGATCGAGAGTTTACGAAATTTGCTAGCGGTTCCGTGCTCGCAAAAAGTGGCGATACTCAGGTACTTTGCAGCGTGACAATCAAGCCGGGAGTGCCGAGATTTCTGGAGAATACCGGACAAGGTTGGCTGACAGCGGAATACCGAATGTTGCCGGGCTCGACACCGCAGCGACAAGAGCGGGAATTTATGAAATTATCGGGACGGACTCAAGAGATTCAGCGGTTGATTGGGCGCAGTTTGCGATCGTGCTTGGATATGCAACTATTGGGGGAACGCACCATACTTGTCGATGCGGATGTTTTGCAAGCGGATGCGGGGACTCGCACAACTTCAATTACTGGCGGGTTTGTGGCTGTGGCTGATGCTTTGAATAAGTTGGTGCAAAAAGGCGATTTAGTGCGATCGCCCATTATTCGTCAAGTGGCGGCCGTGTCTGTGGGGCTTTTGGAAGGGGAGCCGTTTTTAGATTTGAATTATCTTGAAGATGTAGCGGCCGAAATTGATTGTAATGTGGTAATGAATGGAGATTTGAATATCATTGAAATTCAGGGAACTGCGGAAGATGGAAGTTTTAGTCGGAGTCAGTTAAATCAAATTTTGGATGTGGCAGAAACCGGGATTCAAGAATTGTTGGAGGCTCAGCGGCAGGCTTTGGTGGAGTAGTCATTAGTCAGCAGTCATTACTCATTAGTCTATTTTCAGCCACTAGCAAGGGAGGAGGACAAATATGCAGAATAATCCTAGCCCTTCAGAATCGGTAAAACAAGTCATTTTTAATCACTGGTCATTTCTAGCTGAGGCGACGTTTGAACCGACAGCGCAAGGTTCAAGTCAGGCAACCTATTTTGTTAACACACCAGACAATCGGTTTGTTTTGAAACTTTACGCAGCAACCACTGAAACTGTTCAGATTCAATACGAACATTCATTGCTCACCTTCTTGCAATCCACTGATTTCTCTTTGGCGATTCCAGTACCAATTCGTACTACTTCTGGTGAGACTTTCATTGCAGTTGAAGCTGACGGTCGATCGCTCAACGCTGCTTTACTTCCTCGGATAGTCGGACAAGCTATGGACCGGCAAAACCTTGACCAAATTCAATCGGCTGGCTTTGCCTTAGCTTCGTTGCATCATCAGCTTGCCAAGTTCGATCCGCAGGGTAAGTTCGCAAGATTGCCGTTTTGGGGAGCGTTAGATCGGATTCATCCACAAGTGAGCGATCCCTTAAGTGTTGTGCAAATTTTGAGTCTAGGATTGGCAGAACAAGAGCGCTTTAGTAAACTGTTGAGTGAGGCGATCGAAGCCGCCCCTCATCTCTACGCAACGCTTCCTATCCAAACCATTCATGCCGATTACATTACACCCAATATTCTTGTTGAAAACGATCGTGTCGTTGGGATTTTAGATTTTGAGTTCGCCACGCGCGATTTGCGGCTTTTGGATTATCTCAGTAGCTTGGATCAGTTTGCGTCCTTTCCCTGGAAGGACGCTCGATTCGAGGAGATTGTGCGAGCCTTCAGTACGGGTTATCGAGCCTGTTCTTCCCTGACTGTGGCAGAAATGAAGGCTGCAATTGCAGTATGGAAGTTGCAACGCGCTAGGAGAGCTCGTCTACTGGACAGGGTGGTTGCTTGAAGGGAAGGGAAATCGTCAGCAAATAGTAGATGCAGTTATGGAGACGCTGAGATTTGAAACGTGACTCGAATCAAATCAAAGGAGACTGCTGGATGCGCTGGGTGTCGCCTAATTTTCATTCAGTATTAGAATGTTGTCGATCGTGGCAGAACAACCTTATTGCACCGGACGTACAAATACAGCAGATTCCATGTATATATGATACACTGTATTGAGTACATAAGCGAAAAAAATGAAACCTTATTCGAG
>JAUBSN010000162.1:0-7620 GCA_036704825.1 Microcoleus sp. F8-C3
GGTGTCAAAAGCTGTTATTCACTTATAGCGTAAGGGTTTGCAAGATTTGAACATCCCCTCTACGGGGGGAACTTCAGCTTACAGCATTACATCGAAGCGTTTGACAATTAAGCATCCAGGATACAAGCCCCCGGATTCATCCGTCCACAAATAAAAAACCTGTATCCGATGAAACTTGCCTAACGTATTTATCTCGCGCAAGTCAATGCTTCAATCGAAAATCGAAAATCTAAAATCGCGCAATCGATTGACCGTTCAATCACGATCGCGAGTTGCCACCACGACAAATCTAGTTTTCCCCTCTAGCGCTACTTTTTTGGCTTTCGTTGGTTTCGGTGCCACTTTAAACCGGATCTCGGTCATCATCTGGGATAGAGTTTTTACTTTCTCTGCGGTGAGTTTATCCGGGTGATACCCCTTGCCCTTGCACAATGGTAATCTTCGGAATATTGATGAGCCCGAGTGTGAAAGTCATCAAGGTTGTGACTGAACATTTCAATCCAGCCACAGTCATCGGACACACTGGCTTTTGTGCAATGGATCTGAGATATTGCACCATTATCAATAACCCTTCTATGGGCGGGCAGGATGCCCACCCCACAAGAAAATGCACTTGTTGTGGAACAGGCATCTTGCCTGTTCTTAAGAATGGTGCAAGATGTGAGATGGATCAAAAACGGCAAGCTGACTGCTATCAACGGCCAAATGTAGTTTGATGCAAGGAGTGCATTTGTAATGGCAGAAGCATTTAGACTCGATACTCGCAAATTGCACGTATTTTTCATCGCTACACGGAGTTATCAGAGGAATTATAGCCTTTGGTCAATCCACTTTATGCTGTGAGGTAATGAAGGGAGCTCGGGGAGCCAAGAAGAAACCGACGAGACTAGCAAATAGAATCGGTGTAAAAGTGCTAAATCCTGTCAACTTAGCGAGTAGCAGAGTTGTACTAATTGGAGTTCTAGTAACTGTTGAATTCAGAGCAGCCATTACACAAATCATTGCCAAAGTCTCGTTGGATGCGGGATTAATGATAGCAATTGCCTTTCCGAAACAGGCTCCTATAAAAAACAGCGGGATGATAATCCCCCCCCGCCAGCCTCCATTTACGGTCGTACTAATAGCAAACACTTTAGCAATAACTAAAGTCAATAGAAATCCCAAAGAAAAGTTTCCCTCAAGAATTTTTTCAATTTGATGTTCGCCAAAGAAACGAGTGAGCGGAAATAAAGCTGATAAAACACCAAGTGCTAGCCCAGCTAAAGTAGTTCGCACATAGATTGGACTGCGTATTGAATCAAACACTCGACCAACAATGCGAAATACAGCGATAAAAAACCACCCCACGATCGCCCCTACGATTCCATAAGCAATCGCTGCGCCAAAGTCATACAGGCTGTGCACGTTGTATTGAGGAAAATGCCAGATCGGGCCAACTTCAAGCTGAGTAATTGCTACAAAAATTGTGTAACTTGCACAACTTGCCACTATCGCAGGCAATATTGCTTCAAAATACTCCACAACATTCTGATGGTGCAGGATTTCTAAAGCAAAAAAAGTACCGCCCAATGGAGCACCGAACAAAACTGTAAAACCAGATGCCATGCCAGCAATACTCAACGTTCGCAGTGCCTCTCCGCTCAATTGAAAGCGATCGGCTAACCACGTACCAATTGAACCTGTGACTTGCACCATTGGTGCTTCTGGCCCAGCACTGCCTCCACTTGCAATACTGATTAGCGACGACAGAATCATCGAAGGATTCTCGTTCATGGGTAATCGCCCACCATTGAGATGAATATTGTCAATAATTAACCCTATTTCCCCTGGATTTCCGAGCCAATGAATTATCAAACCGACGAGCAAACCAGCAAGTGGCATGATGATTAGTAGAGAAAGTCCACTAAAATATTCAAATCTCTGCATTATGTAAGACAAAAATATCCAATAAGTTGCAGCGAACAAACCGCAAATGATTCCTAGCATTGCCCATAGCAATACCGAACCTGTGAGATTTACTGGGTTTCGTTTCATTGCTTATTCCTTGTCAATAGCTAGCCAGTTAGAAAGTGTTAAAAAAGTATTTTGTCTAACGGTATACAACTTCTGTTATCTGCATATTAACCTACCAACCACCACACTTGCTTTTGAGTGTAGATTCTGGCTATCGAATGCGCTTTAACAATCGCAGTCTCACAACGGCAGTCCAGGACTGAACTCAAAAATGTACGATCGCGATCGATCGTCCTGCTAGCACTCGGGTATAATTCCGCTCTAACGGGATTGGATATTAGAAAAAACCAAAGTCCTTACTACCCACCTAGATTTGATATTAGAAAGGACTAAAGTCTTTACTACAAAGCGGCGCCAATCGATCGACTAAAAGCCTAATTTTTCTAACACGGGCTTTGTGGAAACAATATGTCGGTCGAGTCCTAGTTTTTTCGGTTCCACACCCAAAGCCAAAGCCACCAACTGCGGTAAATGCAGCACCGGCAAACCCAATTTGCGCCCGATTACTTTTTCCACCTCCGGCTGTCGCGAATCCAAATTCAAGTGACACAGCGGGCAAGGCGTTACCATACAATCAGCCCCATTGTCAAGAGCATCTTGAATGTGTTTGCCTGCCATCTCAAAAGATTGGTTAGTGGCATAACTCGCCAACGGCCAGCCGCAGCACTGCGTCCGCCCTCGATAATAAACCGGAGTTGCGCCGATCGCCCGAAACACATTTTCCATCGATTCGGGTTGGTGCGGGTCATCGTAAAGCAGCTTATCCCGAGCTCGCAGCAGGTAGCACCCGTAAAAAGACGCGCAGTTCAAACCCGAAAGCTTGCGGGTGACTCGCTTGTGCACTTCGTCGAGCCCGTAATCTGCAACGATCGCCCACAACAGATGTTTCACCTCGGTACTGCCTTGATAAGGCGAACAGCCTTGTTTTTTGAGTAAACCGTTGACTTTTTCTACGTAAGCTCGATCGGTTTTCTGAGATTCCTTGAGGCGATCGTCCACATGACCGATGACCCCTTGACAAGTGCTGCAATGCGTCAGCAAAGGCAGATTCACTTCCTCGGCCAAAGCAATATTGCGGGCGTTGACCGTATCTTCGAGCAACTGCGAATCTTCTTTGAAAGTCCCAGAACCGCAGCAGGAAGCTTTTTTGAGTTCCACCAGTTCAATGCCCAACGCTTGAGTCAGTTCTTGGGTAGACAGGTACAGTTCGCGGGCCGCCCCTTGGGCAACGCAACCTGGAAAGTAAGCATATCTGAGAGTTTGGGATGGCATAGTCTTTTCTGCTGGGGACACAAGGTTCGGGAAAATCAACTTGAGCGATCGAAGTCTGGAGGCTTCCTGCTTAGTTTTCCCTATTTATAATTAACGTATCACCGCCTAGCTAGGAGCCAATTGTCAGCTTTTCTCAAGCATTTTGAGTTGATGACTGACGCACCATCGACCAAAAATCCGGTTACTTAACGTGATCGGGTGGCTAAACGAGATGATTGATTTTGGGCTATTGGGTTTTGTTTTGCCTTAGTCCTGGAGTTGCTGCGATCGTCGGTGTCCCAATTGTCGCTGACCCGTGTCACTTAGAAAAGCGGCCAGCCTTTCTCCTGCAGATCCCCCTTTCGGATAAGATTAGATACGCAGCAACCAATGAGGACACGATGTTATGAGCCAAGACGACATTTTTGCTAGAGTCCAGAAAATTGTGGCAGAGCAACTGGAAGTCGAGAAGAGCGAAGTCAAGCCCGAAGCCAACTTTGCTAACGATTTAGGAGCAGATTCCTTAGATACAGTAGAGCTGGTCATGGCCTTGGAAGAAGAGTTTGATATTGAAATTCCCGACGAAGCAGCCGAAGGAATTACTACGGTTCAAGCTTCTGTAGATTACATCAACAGCCAACTTGCAGCTCCAAAAGCATAAAATACCTGTCTTTTCCCCTAAGAGGAGAGAAGTTAGAAAACTGGAAACTCCTCTTTTGTTCTGCGTTCTGGGTGTTTAATTTTTTGAAACTGAAATCATGACAAATTTAGAGCGTAAGCGCGTTGTTATCACGGGTCTCGGCGCGATTACACCGATCGGCAATACCTTGTCCGAGTATTGGGACGGGTTGCTTGCCGGGAAGAATGGTATAGGCCCGATCACCTTATTCGACCCGTCGCGGCACGACTGCCGCTTTGCCGGAGAGGTGAAGGGTTACGACCCACACGACTATTTAGAGCGCAAGGAAGCAAAGCGGATGGATCGCTTTGCTCAATTTGGGGTGTCGGCGAGCAAACAAGCTGTTGCTGATGCGAAGTTTGAGATTAACGACCTGAACGCAGAACAGGTGGGTGTCATTCTTGGCACTGGCATTGGCGGCCTGAAGGTTTTAGAAGACCAGCAAGAGATCTATCTGACTCGCGGTCCCGATCG
The DNA here is from genome assembly GCA_036704825.1 of Microcoleus sp. F8-C3. GTDB lineage: Bacteria > Cyanobacteriota > Cyanobacteriia > Cyanobacteriales > Microcoleaceae > Microcoleus. Next base: position 4,418 of record JAUBSN010000162.1, read on the forward strand.
ATGCAGCCCGTTTATGATTCCCATGATGATTGCGAATATGGCCGCGGGGCTGACGGCGATTCAAACGGGTGCTAAGGGACCGAACTCTTGCACGGTGACGGCCTGCGCTGCCGGATCGAATGCGGTGGGTGATGCGTTTCGCCTAGTTCAGGGGGGTTACGCGCAAGCCATGATTTGCGGCGGTACGGAAGCTGCGGTGACACCTTTGTGCGTGGCGGGTTTTGCTGCGGCGAGGGCGCTTTCGACTCGCAATGATGACCCGACTCATGCTTCTCGTCCGTTCGATCGCGATCGTGATGGTTTTGTGGTCGGCGAAGGTGCTGGCATTCTGATTCTAGAAGAAATGGAACACGCTCTGGCGCGCGGCGCGAAGATTTACGCAGAAATCGTCGGCTACGGTTTAACCTGCGATGCGTATCACATGACTTCTCCAGTACCGGGGGGAGAGGGTGCGTCGCGGGCGATGGCTTTAGCGCTCAAGGATGCGGGTTTGACGCCGGATCGAGTGAGCTATATCAACGCTCACGGCACGAGCACGCTTCCCAACGATTCTACGGAAACGAAAGCGATTAAAAAGACCTTGGGAGACCACGCTTACAAAGTAGCAATTAGTTCTACCAAGTCGATGACCGGCCATCTTTTGGGCGGTTCTGGGGGAATTGAGGCTGTGGCGACGGTAATGGCGCTCGCCAATGACAAAATCCCGCCGACAATCAATCTGGAAAATCCCGATCCAGAGTGCGATTTAGATTATGTTCCCCATACAAGCCGCGATCTAAAAGTTGATGTGGCGCTGTCTAATTCCTTTGGATTTGGGGGTCACAACGTGACGCTGGCATTCAAGAAGTTTGTTCGGTAACGGCTTATTTGAAAGTCGAGAGTTAAAGGGTGAAAAAATATTTTTTTACCTTTGTAGGGTAGGCATCTTGCCTGCCCTAACTTTCTTAAGTATCACTGGAGCGATCGTATGAATCAACCAATTATTCGATTTCTGACAACCAAGAATTATAAAAATCTATACTTAGATCCATCTGTAAATTTAAACAACCTTAATATATTTATCGGCTCAAACGGTTCAGGCAAAAGCAATTTTATCAGTTGTTTAAAATTTTTAAAAGATTGCCTAATAGCTATTCCCGACGCAAATCGGGACGTGAGTAGTTTTGAGGATGCTATTTCTAAATTGGGCGGTGATAAAATCTTAGATGTCAATGTTGAAAGTCCGGCAAAGGTCAGTATAGCCTACTGTTTTTCGCAAATTAACCAAAGTGGTAATCTTCAAAAAGACAGCGCAATTCTTGATTTCAAACTTTATACCGATCGAGAAAAAGTAAGGGCGAGCATCTCTGAAGAATATCTATATGGTGGAGAAGATTTGCAGGAAACTTGCAGCAGGCAACCTTTCTATTACTATAAATTCCATAACAGAGAATTAGGGCAAGGAGTTTTATCTATTTACAATTTTCCCGGTCAAGAGCCAACTCATTTTGAAACTTTAGATAACATTCCTACAAATTCTTTGGGTTTATTGACAATTCCGACACTGCTTGAAAATAGTCAATCGCCTCCTGAAAATACACCGATCTACAAAATTAGAAGAGAATTAATTGAATTTATTTCAAAATGGCAATTTTATAATGCCAACAACATGAACTTGAGTTTAATTAGAACCGTAGAACCTAAAATAGGTGGCAGTGATATTTACCTATCTGCTTCGGGAGATAATCTGCCTTTAGTATTGTACAATTTAAACCAAAAATCTCTCAATTTTGAAGATAGCATTAACGAGGCAATGAAGTCAATCCTGCCAAAAACTCGTCGCCTTAGAGCTTTACCTTCTGGTCGCCTATCTCTCACTGTAGAATGGTTTTTTGAAGGTATCAAAGAAGAACCATTTTACCTTAATGAAATGTCAGATGGAACTGTGAGGATGCTTTGTTGGGCAACTATATTACATTCTCCACTTCTTCCTTCTTTGATAGTCATTGATGAACCGGAATTAGGATTGCACGTATCGTGGATGCCAGTTTTAGCAGAGTGGATTAAAAAAGCTGCGACAAAAACTCAGATAATTATTACCACGCATAGCCCCGATCTTTTAGATCACTTTACCGATTGTTTAGAGAAAGTTCTTTGTTTTTATTCCGAAAATAGAACCCATTTCTCAGTCAAATCTCTTTCAAAAACAATGCTGGAGCCAAAACTTGAAGAGGGTTGGGAATTAGGCGACTTATACCGTGTGGGCGATCCAAGTATTGGAGGATGGCCGTGGTAGTGTGGGTTTTCTCTGGAGGCGGTGAATCTGAGGTTAGAGGCTTCTTGCCTTTTTTAGAAAAAACTTTTCCTGGGTGTAGATTTGAACGAAAAACACCCATTCGTGACAAACTTGGTCCTAAACCTAATAAAGCAAGTAGTTATGGAAAAACAGGTAAAAGCTTAATCGAGCAAATCAAGCAAGAATTGCCACTCGCCTTAAAAGCAGAACCAAATAAATGCGACCTGATTTTAGTTTTTGACGATTTGGATTATCGCGATTCTCAGACACAAAAATCAAAAATATTGTCAGAGATATCAAAAATACCAGAATGTGCTGACATCGAAAAATTTGTTGGGTTTGCCGCGCCGGAAATCGAAGCTTGGATTATTGCTGATTGGAATAATTCAATAGCTAAACACTCAGATTTTCGAGGCAGACATGAACGTATGCGTTGGTGGCTGAGTACAGAAAAAAAAGTTTCTTTTGAGAATCCCGAATCATTTAGTGAATACGATGCTGAAAAAGATTGCTGTCGAGAAAAGCTCTCAGATGCCTTATATGATTCAACAATTGTTCAACATGAGAGCAATCTCGATCAAGCACGCTTTTCTAAAAAATTGCATACACCTTCGCTCTTGATGGCAATCGATCCAAATGAAGTCCAGAAAAAATGTCCGTTATTTCGCGAATTCTATAACAAGCTCAATAAATTTTGTCGTTGTCCATAAAGGGTCAGATAAAAATTTATTTAGGTAAACTGTAAGCCAACTTTTGCAAAGCATTAGTAGTGTTAAATTATTTGTCCCCAAACAAAAAGCGCCCCTATTACTAGGGGCGCTTTTTGTTAATCTCAGACTAAAACTTAGCCGTTGATAGAAGGAGCAACCAAAGCCACGGGAGTAGTTTCAACAGCAGCCAAGTCGAGAGGGAAGTTGTGAGCATTGCG
>JAUBSN010000163.1:0-7506 GCA_036704825.1 Microcoleus sp. F8-C3
GCCTGATTGTCGGTACGATCGAATCAATGACGTGGCGATCGACTGACTCACTCTTTTAAGATACAAGGGGCGGGTTCGCCAACAATAATTGCCCACAATCTACCATCTCATCAACCCGCCCTGCTCATACTGCGATATTGAAACTATAACAGAGGTCAGGTAATTTTAGGCGCGCTCTACATTAATATTTTTTGAGAATGGCAATTTTTTGTGGTTGGCGATGGGCTTTTTTTTACGAACCGCAAAGGCACGAAGAACACGCAGGAAGAGAGGAGAAGAGAAGAGAAGAAGAGAATAGAAATTATTCATAATTTGTGCGAAAATTGCTTGGTAAATTTTCCCAATGCCCCTTGCCCTGTTTGGCCATTGCCCATTGCCCATTGCCCATTGCCTAAAAAATGAATCTTCCGAAACAAGCACCTAATTGGTCGATCGCCCTAGTGTTAATTATCGGCGTTTTAGCCGTCTCAACTTCCTCAATCTTAATTCGGCTGGCTAACTTTTCAGCAGGGGCGGGCGGTTTGGGTTTCAGTCTGGTACTCGCGGCCTCTCGTCTGACTTTATCTGCTTTAATTCTGCTTCCGGCTTGGCGGAAAATTCAGTGGAACGCGCTGCAACCGGGAACTCTGCGCTATGCTGCTGCTGCGGGTTTGTGTCTCGCCCTGCATTTTGCGCTCTGGATAACCTCACTTTCTTATACTTCGATCGCCGCCTCAACTGCCCTCGTCACCACTAATCCTGTGTGGGTAGCGCTGTTGTCGCGCTTCTGGTTCGGCGAAAAACTCAGCAAAATGTCGATCGCCGGCATTACTGTAGCCCTGACTGGGGGAATGGCGATCGCTCTCGGAAGTGCGGGCGCAGCTAATGCTGGCAGCAGCCAACTGCTTGGCAATTTGCTGGCTCTGGCTGGTTCCTGGGCTGTCAGCTTGTATTTGCTGCTGGGCCGGGAAGCTCAGCGGCGGGGACTGGGAATTGGTGGCTATATCGCGATCGCCTATACTGTTGCTGCGATCGTCCTGCTGCCTCTCCCCTTCGCCTTCGGCACTAATTATACTAATTACCCCGACATTGTATATTTTTATATTTTGTTAACGACCGCTTTGCCTCAGTTAGTCGGTCACACCATTTTGAACTGGGCTGTAGTGCAGATTTCCCCAACTCTGGTAACTCTTGCCATCTTGTTTGAACCGGTGGCGGCGAGTTGGTTGGGTTATTTGCTGTTTGGCGAAATGCCGGCGCCGGCGGTACTCGCAGGTGCTGCGGTGCTGCTGTTGGGGGTAGCCACCGCTACCGTCGGAGCCAAAAAAATTACTGTCAACAGTTAAGAGTTAACAGTTTTCGACATTGCCACTACAGTGGCCGTGAGTCAGAATAAAACAAATTAGGGCTTAAAAACCCCAATAACCGATCGGTGAAATATCGATTCAAAACTATCAAAGCTCTGACTAATCACTAATAATACTCGGGGTGCCTTTAGGAGAATAAAATTATGCTGCCAGAACAACTACAGCGGATCGTCGGCTACTTTATCGAAGAAGCCACAGAACAGATCCAAATTATCGAACCAGCCTTGCAAGGTTTGCAAAACACCGTGCCAGAGCCCCAAAGAATACACCAGCTCATCCGAGCCTCGCACTCGATTAAAGGGGGAGCAGCTATGCTCGGATTTAGCAGTATTCAGCGCATTGCTCATCGGTTGGAGGATTATTTAAAGCTGCTCAGAGAATGTCCGATCGCCATTGATAGCAGGCTGCAATCGCTCTTAACCGAAGTTTTTGATATTTTAGTAGCCCTCGTGTCAAAGGTTTCTAAGGGTTTTGGGCTCAACCACGAAGACGCAAACCACACGCTTTCCCTCGCCGAACCGATTTTTGACGAACTCGACGCTTACCTGAGATTGCGAATTCCCACTCGCGTGACTGTGAGAGCTACTACGGACGAACACATTCACATTTTCTCCGGTTACTGCACCTCCCCGAGCGATTTTTCCTCGGCTATGGCTTCGCGCGTCGGTTTGCTCGGAGGCACTATTACCCGCCACGATCGGGATAGCCAGGACCTACGCCTTTGTATTGACATTTACCTGCCGCCTTACACCAGGATTGAAAACATCCGCCAAGGTGTCGAACTCTCCGGCGCTATTATCGGGAATGTTCAGACGCAGCGGGACTTTTCGCTGCTGGCGACTGGGGATTATCCGGTTTACCAAAGTGCGATCGAACCTCCCGCAATTTGCATCGGATGCCGCTACTATTACGGCAGAAGCGACGGTGGCTACCTGCTCAACTGCACGATCCATCCCCGCGGCCCGGAAACAGAAGATTGTCGCGATCGCGAACCGGAATAACCGCTGAAAATTCAGCCCTCGGAAGCACGATTTGCCTCCCGAAAAACTATTCTGAAACCAGTATTTTACCTGACACTTTTCACATTCCCCCCTGCCAAATTCTTTTTGAGTTGTTAGATAACTAGATCTTTCTCTCTTAGGCAACTAAATCCTTCTTCCTTCTGAAAGCTCCCCTAACAACTGATACCGCAAATCGAATTAATTGCTTCATGCTTGCAGGATGAGCGATCGCCCAGACATTGACTGTCAGACAAGTAATTGCCATAACTAGCAAGATGTATGTCGGAGGCATTACTACCCCGATCGCGAACCAGGTAAACACGTGAAATATCATTGCTGTAGCCCAAAGGCCTGCCACCACCACAGACGCCCAAACTTGTATTCGAGGTCGGTTTAGTCCTGTCAAAATCGCTGTCTGCAAAGTAGTCACCAAGTTTGCCGGAACTAAAAAGGCGCAGATAGCTATGCAGTAGGTATGAGAAAATTCAGTAACTGTATTGAAGTCGATCATCAGTCTAATTGTCGGGCCTGTTGGGTATACTTAAAGAGCTTAGCGTGACTTGACTTTCAGATCTTGTCACCCTTACCTTAACTTAATATTTCAGTAAGTATGCCGCTCTGGAGACGCATTTCTCTCCCCCTTTTCCAGCAGGCAAAATTTTACCACAATTATTAAAAATTGGGGGAAATTATTAAACCCACTTGAAGAATGGCAACAATTGCTATGATAATTAAGATCGGGAAGCGATAGTATAGAAGAGCAAAGTCGGTAAAATTTCTAGAAGGCTGAGGCTGTTAAAACAGCAACACATACGGCAGGCTGATTTTCGACTCAATCATTTTTGATGCTCGGATTCTCGGATGATTGATTCTCAGCGTCCGTCCAGGGATCGATCCGTTATGCGATCGAACAATATGAGATTATTGTGGAAAAGCCAATTTGCTCTCAAATCTCAAATCATTAGAACTCTATCGAAAATTTACAGCGGAAGACAAAGAAAATGGATCTACAAATCACAATTCCCGCACTCGAACAAGTTGACTTGACAAACTGCGACAGAGAACCCATTCACCTATCAGGACACATTCAGCCGCACGGGGTGCTACTTGTTGTACGAGAACCCGAACTAGAAATACTGCAAGCCAGCGAAAATACGCAAGATTTGTTAGGAGTCGAGGCGGCAAGTGCGATCGGTCGAAATTTGAGCTTATTCTTCAATCGAGTTCAACTAAAAAAACTCAAGCTTTGTTTGTGTAATGAAAACTTAAAAACCGTTAATCCCATTAAACTTTCTGTCATCAACCAAGGTAAATATTTAGAATTTGACTGCATTCTCCACCGAGTAGAAGAAGTATTGATGGTCGAGTTGGAACTAGCCACCAACCCAGAAAATCTTTCGGTTTTTAGCTTTTATCATTCAGTAAGAGCCACCGTCAGCAAAATTCAAAGCGCCAAAAATCTCAACGATTTATGTCAACTGACTGTTGAAGAAATTAGAAAAATATCGGGGTTTGATAGAGTAATGGTCTATCAATTCGATCGTGAAGGCAACGGCGCTGTGATCGCTGAAGACAAAGCAGAAAATCTGAGTCCTTTCTTAGGATTAAACTACCCCTACTCAGATATTCCCAAACAAGCCAGACAACTGTATTCGTTAAATTGGCTGAGGTTAATCCCAGATATTAATTATCAACCAGTCCCCCTAGTTTCAGGAAACAATACTGTTACCACCGAACCCCGAAACCTCAGTTTCAGCGTGTTGAGAAGTGTTTCACCCATTCACATAGAATACCTGCAAAATATGGGCGTTGCAGCTTCGATGTCAATCTCGTTAATCAAAGACAAAAAACTGTGGGGATTGATTGCTTGCCACAACTACACACCAAAATACCTCAACTATGAATTGCGCGCAGCCTGCGAATTTATCGGGCAAGTAATGTCCTTAGAACTGCAATCAAAAGAAGGCAGCGAAGACTACGACTACAAACTACACTTAAAATCTATTCAAACCCAGATTTTTGAAGACATATCTACCTCCGAAAACTTGTCCCAAGTTTTCGTTAACTGTCAGCACAATTTGCTGGAAGCAGTCAACGCCAAGGGAGCAGCAATAGTATTTGGAGAAAACTGCTATCAAGTAGGACAAACACCTCAGGGAGAAGCGCTCAAATACTTAACTCAGTGGGTGCAAAAGCATTTAAATAAAGAAATTTTTTATACCGACTCGCTGACCAAATTATATCCAGAAGCTGAGGAATTTAAAGACACAGCCAGCGGGTGTTTGGCGATAGAAATATCGCCGACTCTGAAAATATACGTTTTGTGGTTTCGCCCGGAAGTAATTAAGACCGTAAATTGGGCGGGCAACCCCAATAAACCAGTTGAAACCGATGAAAATGGCAGCCAGCGACTGTCTCCTCGGAAATCATTCGAGCTGTGGAAAGAAAATGTGAGGTGCAAATCGTTGCCTTGGAAACAATGCGAAATAGACGCTGCATTGGAACTGAAAAAAGCAATGATTAATATAGTGCTTTGTCAAGTCGATAAACTCGAAAAATTAAATACAGCACTGCAAGCATCAGTCGCCAGAGAACGGGAAAAAACTGCTAATTTAAAAACAGCGATGTCAGAGCTGAAGCGGGCGCAAACTCAATTGGTGCAAAGCGAAAGAATGTCGAGTTTGGGACAGTTGGTGGCGGCGGTAGCTTATGAAGTCACTAACCCGATTAACTTCATTTACGGCAATCTTAGCTATGCCAACGAATACAGTCAAAAAATGATCGATTTATTGCAGCTTTACGACCAGAACTATCCGTCGCCTTCGCCAGAAATTCAAGCACAAATAGAAGCAGTAGAATTAGAGTTCATAGTTGAAGACTTGCCGAAGTTGCTGGGTTCAATGAAAGTAGGAGCTAACCGCATCCGCGAGATAGTTCAGTCGCTGCGAAACTTCTCTAGAATTGACGAATCAGAGATTAAACCAGTTGACATTCACGACGGATTGGACAGTGCTTTGTTGATTTTGAGCAACAGACTCAAACCGAAGCCCGATCGCCCAGCAATTCATCTCATCAAAAAATATGGATCTCTGCCTTTGGTTGAGTGTTACGCAGTTCAGATCAACCAAGTATTTATGAATGTACTGACAAATGCAATTGATGCTCTAGAAGAGTCTTTTGTCAACAAAAATTTATCGCCGCACGGCGGAGAAGAGGCAGTTAAGTGCGGACAAATTCGGATTGTGACTGAAGTTTGTCCCGGAAAAAAAGCCGTAGCAGTTCGGATCGAGGACAACAGTTGGGGCATGGAAGAAAAAGTGCGCCAGAAAATTTTTGAGCCGTTCTTTACCACAAAACCGGTGGGTAAAGGTGCGGGGATAGGTTTGGCGATTAGCCACGAAATTGTGGTAGAACAACACGGCGGCAAATTGACTTGCATTTCTGCCCCCGGAGAGGGAACCGAGTTGATTATTGAGATTCCCTTAAGCCAAACTCATCCCACACCCATTGTCAAGTGAAAAAAAGCCTTCCCTAGCGAAGCTATCCCGAATGGTAGGGAATCGCCCAAATTCAAAAATCGAAAATTCGATTAAAATACTAAAGCAGCTAAGTAGATTTGAGCCAATTCTGAGGAAGAGAGTATGACTGAAAAAAATACCGCCCAATGGGATGTCGGCAGGTTTCTCAAAACCTTGGCTTATTTCGGCGTCATTCCCTTCATTGGCAGCATTAGCTGGTTGCAACAACTGTTCGGAAGCAGCAGCAAAACTAAACAAGACCAACCCAAACTGATACTTGTAGCCGGTGCTACCGGCGGCGTTGGAAAGCGAGTTGTCAAGCGGCTGCAACAGCGGGGATATAAAGTACGCTGCCTCGTCAGAGATGCTAAAAGAGCAACAGAAATTCTCGGCAAAAATGTTGAGTTAGTCGAAGGAGATATAACTCTCCCAGAGACGCTAACACCGCTAGTAACCGAGGGCGTAGAAGCAGTTATCTGCTGTACCGGTACTAAAGTTCAACCAGTAGAAGGAGACACCCCTACGCGGGAAAAATACTATCAAGGCATCAAATTTTATATGCCTGAAGTTGTGGATGTTCCCGAAATAGTCGAATACAAAGGTATCAATAATTTAGTGCAAGCTGTTCGCCGCCAGCTAATTAAAGCAGGTGACAAAACAATTTTTGACTTCACAAAACCCAGCCAAGATTTAAAAGAAACTTGGGGTGCCCTCGACGACATCGTGATGGGCGGCACCAGCGAAAGTTCGATCGTACTTACAGACAGTACAGCTATCTTCACAGGCAATGTTTCTACTGCCAACTCGGGCGGCTTTGCTTCGGTGCGTACCCGCAACTTCGATCCTCCGCTTAATCTCGCAGGATTTAGCGGCCTCCAACTGCGCCTCAAAGGAGACGGCAAGCGCTACAAATTGATTGTTCGCAGCGAAGCTAAATGGGATGGAATTGGCTATTGCTATTCGTTTGATACTGTTTACAATATTTGGATTACTGTCACCGTTCCTTTTGATGAGTTAATTCCAGTATTCCGCGCCAAAACAGTTAAAGATGGCTCGAAATTTGATGCCAGCAGTATTTTTTCTTTTCAGTTAATGTTGAGCAAGTTTGAATATGACGGCGCGTTAAACCCCAAATTTACACCGGGTATTTTTCAACTGGAGTTAGAATCTATTAAAGCTGATGGGGGACAGACTTTGCCGCGATTTGTGATGGTGAGTTCGGCAGGAGTTACCCGCCCCGGCCGCCCGGGAATTAACTTGGAAGAAGAACCGCCTGCTGTCAGGATGAATGATATGTTGGGGGGGATTTTGACTTGGAAGTTGAAAGGGGAAGATTGCGTGCGATCGAGCGGCATACCTTATACTGTTGTCAGACCTTGCGCTTTGACAGAAGAACCGGGAGGCAAAGCTTTAATATTTGAGCAAGGAGACAATATTAGGGGCAAAGTCAGTCGGGAAGATATTGCAGAATTGTGCGTGCAAGCTTTGGAACAACCTCAAGCTTGCAACGTTACTTTTGAGGTGAAAGAGGGGGAAAATGGCAGTTCTCCCGGAGACTGGCAGGCGGGAGCATCTCAGTTATGAAATAAGTATAAATACTCAGGCAAAAGCCAGATTAAGATAACAGCAGCGATGCTTGAG
>JAUBSN010000164.1:0-7342 GCA_036704825.1 Microcoleus sp. F8-C3
TAATTAATCCGAAACACCTCAAAAACTGGTTTACTAATTGCTGTTACTGTACCTCATAACATCTGGAAGTGCTGTATGTTCTGCCAGTCGTTGCCCCTCCCTGCTACCCGCAACATGAAAGGTTTCAATCCCGTTCACCTCTGGACGGCTCATGCTGATGGCATTGGCATGAATGCTGACAAAGAGGTTGGCACGCGCACGGTTAGCCATCTCTACACGCGGTTGTAAACCCAGATCCATATCTGTTTGTCGGGTCAGGATTGCCTGGATTCCTTGATTTTCCAGCAAACTGGCGACTTGTAAACTGATGTCTAAGACAATATCTTTTTCGTAAATCCCGCCAATTCCAACGGCATCAGGGTCAGTACCACCATGCCCTGGATCGACGACTACGATTGGGCGCTGTTGGGGTAGAAGATGGGTTGGTGGGGGGGAAGGAACTGGGACTGTTGGTGCAGATTCTATCCTTTCTGGGACAGAGTTGTTGGGAACGGTCATCGTCTCACCCGCAGGCGATGAAGGGGATGGTTGAGCGATGACCACAGCAGCTTCCAGCCAGATCAGTCCAAAACAGCCAACGAATTGCCAATGAAATTTCACGAATTTGAAGTCCAAAAAACTGAAGAGCCGAGTTTTTGCGTTAGACTAAGTGATTATACTATGAGAATGATTATCATTTTTATCAATTATGATCAGTTCTGTTGTTCAGTCCCCTCCCAATCAAACCAGCGCTGAAATGCTGCGGCGGCTTCGTCATACCTGTGCCCATGTGCTGGCAATGGCAGTGCAAACGCTGTTTCCAGAGACAAAAGTGACGATCGGACCCTGGACAGACACGGGATTCTATTACGACTTTGACCGTCAAACCCCCTTCACCCCTGACGATCTCACCCAGATTGAAACCGAGATGCGGCGCATCATCAACGCCAATTTGCCGATCATTCAAGAAGTGGTCAATCGAGATCAAATTCGGGCAGAAATTGAGCAACTCCACGAACCCTACAAACTGGAAATCCTCGATAGCATTCCCGCTGATGCACCCATCACGCGCTACTTTATTGGCTGTGCAGACACTCTGCAAGATGTGTCAGAGGCTTCCTTGTTTCACATCGCGGCGGACACCCTGATCCAGAAACCGATGGGCAAAGATTGTTGGTGGGATTTGTGCGCGGGTCCTCACCTCAACTACACGGGTGAAATTAACCCCGATGCCTTTGCTCTGGAGAGTGTAGCGGGAGCCTATTGGCGAGGGGATGAAACCAAACCGCAGTTACAGCGGATTTACGGCACTGCCTGGGAAACTCCAGAACAGCTACAGGCGTATCTCACCCAAAAAGAAGAAGCGAAACGCCGCGACCATCGTAAGTTGGGACAAGAACTCGATTTATTTAGTATCCAGGAGGATGCAGGTGGAGGACTCGTTTTCTGGCATCCCAAAGGGGCGCGGATGCGGCTCTTGATTGAAGACTATTGGCGCAAAGCGCATCTGGATGCAGGGTACGAACTACTCTACACCCCGCATATTGCCAATCTCGATCTCTGGAAAACCTCCGGTCACTTCGATTTTTACCGCGAGAATATGTTTGACCAGATGGAGATTGAGACGCAGCAGTACCAACTCAAGCCGATGAACTGCCCGTTTCATGTGCTGACTTACCAGAGCCATCTTCATTCCTATCGAGAATTACCGATTCGTTGGGCAGAGTTGGGCACCGTCTATCGCTATGAGCGATCGGGCGTGTTGCATGGTTTGATGCGGGTGCGCGGCTTTACTCAGGATGATGCTCACATTTTCTGTTTACCAGGACAGGTGGCAGACGAGATCCTGGGTGTGTTGCATCTCACGGAAGCGATCCTTTCTGATTTTGGTTTCACCGAATACGAGGTGAATCTTTCCACTCGCCCTGCCAAATCGGTGGGGACGGATGACATCTGGCAATTAGCCACAGATGCCCTGGTTGAAGCTTTAAACACCAAAGGGTGGGACTATATCACCGATGAAGGTGGTGGTGCGTTTTATGGTCCCAAAATTGATATCAAGATCAAAGATGCGATCGGGCGTTTGTGGCAATGTTCCACTATCCAGGTCGATTTCAATTTGCCGGAACGCTTTGATATGGAATATGTCGCTGCTGATGGTTCGCGCCAGCGTCCGATTATGATTCACCGCGCCATCTTTGGGTCGTTAGAGCGATTCTTTGGCATTCTCACCGAAAACTATGCCGGGGATTTTCCTCTCTGGTTGGCTCCAGTCCAGGTGCGAGTGTTGCCTGTAAGTGACGATCGACGAGACTATGCCAGAGCGATCGCCCAACAACTCAAACAACTGGGATACCGGGTTGAAGTCGATTCCAGTGGAGAGCGTTTGGGTAAACAAATTCGCACCGCAGAAGTGGAAAAAATTCCTGTTGTTGCAATTATTGGCAAACGCGAGGTGGAAACCAAGACGCTCAGTATTCGCACTCGACAGGTAGGAGAGCAGGGACAGTTAACGCTATCTGAACTGCATGAAACAATGCAGCAAGTAATTAGAGACAAACAACAAATTTAGATTTGGAGGAACATGAAAGTTGCATACATTTTTACCTAAATGTCGGCAGAAGGCTCTCGCTATAACTAAGGGGGATGTATCGAGGCGTAGCCGAGTACCCCCGACAGTTTAGCGACGAGATGTAGGCGAAGCCTTCCCGTAGGGTATGCCGACCAGCTAACAACTGAGCGATAGCTAATCCTTATAATTCTACCCATGTTCGTAGCGGGTAAGATATGTTATCATTCCACCATGCTAGTAATTGAAGCAAAGCTAAAAAGAACTCAATCGCAGTACAGCAAGTTGGATGAAGCAATCCGCACAGGACAATTCATTCGCAACACTTGTCAGCGCTATTGGGAAGATAACAAGGGGGTCACTCGTAACGACCTCCAAAAGCTTTGTTCGGTGCTAGCGAAAAACCAAGAAAACCCTTGGACAAAAAAACTCAACTCTCAAGCTAGACAAGCTCACGCCGATAGAGCATGGTCTGCCATTCAACGTTTTTATGAGAATTGTAGGTTGGGTAAACCCGGAAAGAAGGGATACCCAAAATACAAGAAATTCAGTCGTTCCGTCGAGTACAAAAACAGCGGTTGGAAGCTATCTGCTGATAGAAAACAGATAACTTTCACTGATGGTTTTAAAGTGGGAACGATGAATCTGTGGAGTTCTAGGAATTTAGTCTGGTACTCAGAAAAGCAAATTTCTAGAGTCCGAATTATAAGACGTGCTGACGGCTACTATGCTCAGTTCCTAGTGGATTGGGATAGACTCCAGGAACATGAGTTCCAAGGTAAAATGACTGGAATAGATTTAGGGCTTAAAGAGTTCTATACCGATTCCGATGGAAATACTGTAGAAAATCCTCGCTATTTTCGGAAGTCCGAGCGAAGGCTAAAAATGCTGACTCGTCGGGTTTCCAAAAAACAAATCAAGGGGAAAAAGCAGTCTAACAGATACCATAAAGCACGTAAGGCTTTAGCCAAACAACACCTCAAGGTAAGTAGACAGCGTGAAGACAAGGCTCGTAAAGATGCTTTGGCGCTAGTTAAGTCTAACGATTTAATCGTCTACGAAGATTTGAAGATACAAAACATGGTGAAAAATCACCATTTGGCTAAGTCTATTAATGATGCTTCTTGGTATCAATTCACGCAATGGCTTCAATACTTCGCCAAAGTTCATAGCGTCATAGTTATCGCCGTACCACCCCACAACACGACTGTTGATTGTTCGTGTTGTGGGGCGAAAGTGAAGAAGACGCTTAGTACCAGAACTCACAGATGTAGTAAATGTGGAACGATTTTAGACCGTGACCACAACGCCGCAAAGAACATATTGGCAAAAGGATTTAAGTTGTTGGCTGAATATTTAAACAGTACCGTAGGGCATACGGAATCTGGAGTTAAAAGCTTGAAAGCGCAGGGAGAAACTGACCGCTGGCTCAAGAACGGAGACGCTCTTGTTCTAAGTCGATTCGATGAACTGCGAACCAAGAATTCTTGGGAATCCCCCGCTATATTCGGTACTCCGAATTAGCGGCGGGAGGATGTCAAAAATTAGGGCAAATGATTCTGCCTCAGCTAGAAATGGGTGTGCGTGGAGTCGATGTTGCGGGAATGTTCTTCTTCGATGACAACTGCTTTGTTCTGCGAAAGGGCGACCCGATTGGAGAACGATTAGCAAAGGTGGCAAAAGAACAAAGCATTCTGTTGATGATGTGCGATCTATGTGCCTTAGAACGTAACCTTGCAGAAGGTGAACCACGCTGGTGCAATCCTGACGGAACCGGGCGCAAAGAACCAGGAAAGTGCATCGTCAAAGATGTCGTGGAAGGAGTCAGCGTTGGTTGTTTTCCAGATCTATACACAGCATTGAGTGGCAATTCTCCAAATCGGGTTATTACATTATGAAAAGAATCACACTAATTATTGTTGGCTTGTTTGCAGGGTTGCTCCTTGTTTGCAGTCCTGCCTACGCCGACACGAACTGTCCAACAGTTACCAAAGCGGATATTGCTGCACTGTTTGAGCAATGGGATCAATCTCTGCAAACTGGCAAACCGAGCGAAGTTGCTAAGAATTATGCGGATGATGCGATTCTGGTTCCCACCGTTTCTAACAAAGTGCGGCACACCCATCCTGAAATTGAGGATTACTTTCAGCGGTTTCTCAGGCTGAAACCGGATGGTCGGATTGAGGAGCAAAACATCCAGATTTATTGTGATGTAGCGGTTAATTCTGGAATTTACACCTTTGCAGTTGTCAAAGATGGTCAGCCCTCGGAAGTGAAGGCAAGGTTTACCTTTGTGTATCGTAAAGTGGGCGATCGCTGGTTGATTGTCGATCACCATTCGTCAGGAATGCCAGAAAAAACGACTTAAAAATGTTCCAGGAGGTCAGGTGCAATGCAAGAATCCGTTATCACAGCAATCCCTCAGTCTAGCCAGTGGTCAATCACCTGGAACCGGGTTGCCAGCGATCGCCGTTGGACATTCCTGCTGATTGCAATGGGTGTTTTCAGTAGCATCATCTATCCCCATCCACCGTTTGTCGCACTTGGCGCGGTCGCCGGAACTACGCTTAAACCGAAACGAGCCGTTCTGATTGCCATGTCGATCTGGTTGATGAATCAAGTTTATGGCTACACCGTGCGGCAGTATCCCTGGTCAGCAGATTCGCTACTTTGGGGCTTCATGCTGGGGTTGGGAACCCTGATTGTCACAGCATTGGCATTACTCCGTCCAACCTTTCAAAAGACCATGAAAGGGCATTGTCTTTGGATGGGAGCGATTTCACTAATTGGCTTTGCCGTGTTTGAAAGCCTCATCCTGACCGTTGATTGGTTGCTGACAGGCAGCCATACCCTGACCTGGGCGATCGCTCAAAGTTTGTTTATCAAAGAAACCGTTTGGGCGATCGGACTCATGCTCATCCACCTTCTCTTCATCCGTTTCACCCATCCAGCACATTAATTTTCCACTCCCCATTCCCTACTCCCTCTCATGAACTTATTTTCTCAAGACAAACCCAAAGCAAACCCAGAGAAGGTTCAAGATATTAAAAACTGGGTTTATCGCATCTTAAACGTCAACCCTGACCTTCCAATTTCCATCAGCCAACTCACTTGCAAAGAACCCGGATGCCCTCCCATTGAGACTGTCATTGCCATCATGGCTCAACCCGTCAAGCAGTACAAAATTCACAAGGCTGTGGATGAAATTGACGAATTAGACATTTGCAACCTGTACTAAACCACTCCCCACTCCCCCATGTCCCAACACACTCTATTTGTCTGCAAATCCTGTGCCTTCTCCCCAACCCAGCGAGATTACATGGGGCAACGAGGCGGTTATCATCTCTGGCAAAGCCTGTTACGGTTGCAACATCAATGGCAGCTACAAGCTGAATACAACATTGAGGCAGTGGATTGTTTAAGTGGCTGTAATCGAGCTTGCGCGATCGCCTTTGCTGCCCCTAACAAAACCACTCTGATGTTTGGCGATTTGCCTCCCCTGCAAAGTGCTTCTGCCATCTTGAAATTAGCGGAGCAATACTATACCAGTTCGGATGGCATAGTTCCTCGCCAGGAACGGCCTGAATTACTCAAAAAGGGAATTTTAGCCACCATTCCACCACTGCTGAGCAGAACTGAAGCCTCAGAGTCATAGAAACGTTCCAACCTTTTTCCGTCTTCTCGACTTATTGAGAATATTTATCAAAAATCGAAGGGCATATCTGGTGACCTGTGAACCGTGAACATTGTCATCGTTCCCAGCAATATTAGGAGTAGGAATGCCATGAGTGATTGCCCTTGTTGCAACGGCAACCTTTTGCGCCACATTCGCAATTATGGGGTTTACTGGTTCTGCCCAACTTGTTGGCAGGAAATGCCTAATCTGATTACTGAGACCTGCAGTCAACAAAAACAGTCGCATCATTCCAGGGAAGTGCGATTGAATCTTCCAAGCCCAATCTAATACAGGTCAGTGCCCTTTACGCCTCACAATTCCGAAGCATCAGTGTGGTTGTGCCAGTGTTGATGGGTTCTCCTAATACCTCTTAATAAAACCAATGGCAAATTCTAATTTAATGCTGGCAAAGCCAGAGGATTTAGTACTTCGGTTGTTTAAACGGCGAGAGTATTTGCCTTCCCATTGCAACCAGCTTTGGCAAATTGAATCTGGCGCAGTGCGTACCTACACCCTGACTGATGATGGTACGGTTATTGCGCTGGGTTTCTGGGGCGAAGGAGATGTCATCGGACAATCGCTGACCAGAATTCAGCCATATGAGATGGAATGTTTAACAGATGTTCAGGCGCGGGTTCTGCATCTGAATGAATGCGATCGGTTGAATCAAATATTATTTTCCCATCTCCACCAAACTCAAGAGTTGCTGCGAGTTCGGAGCGGACAGATTCATCATCGGTTCTGGCAACTATTAGATTGGCTGGCTGATAAGTTTGGTCATGAGTCAGAGCAGGGACAGTCGATCAAACTCCGACTCACCCATCAGGATTTTGCTGACACCTTGGGGACTACCCGTGTCACCGTGACCCGCCTGCTCGGTCAATTTGAGCGGGAAGGTCGAATTAGCTGGGTTGGGCAGCAGTTGCTCCTGATTCGGGATTCTTAGCTGTATTGGTACTCAGAAGCATTTTTACGGTTAGCCGACTTTTCGGTTCGGCTAATACGACAATTTTTTCATGTCAAGACTATTGCAATATTTATTTAGGGCTTGCTGAAAAAGCCTAAAACCTTTACATCAAAAGACTTTGACTGGTTTGAACGCTCCGCGTGTGCAAGCT
>JAUBSN010000165.1:0-7331 GCA_036704825.1 Microcoleus sp. F8-C3
CTACTGAGTATGCTTTCATTTGTATATTATTTTTAGTCTATTCTATTGTACCTCGTAACATCCGGAAGTGCTGTATAACATATATTTTTTTGCAAGAGGTCTAATCAACTACTTCTTACTCGGCGCAATCTTCTCAATAGAAATCAGCGCCTCCATCACCGACTCCACAATCGGCGCCGCCACCGTACCCCCCGACCCCTCCTTCGGCTCATCAATCACTGCCAAAACCACGTACCGAGGAGCATCCACAGGCATTATCCCCACAAAGCTAGTAATAATAGCCTTGTCCGAATAACCCCCACCAGCCTTGGCTTTTTGAGCCGTACCCGTTTTTCCAGCAATCCGATACCCAGGAATTTGTGCAGCTTTCCCCGTACCACCATCAACCACTGTTTCCATCATTTCTAATACCTGCTTAGTAGTTTCCGGCGAAAAAACCTGCTTCGGAATCGGCCTGGGAAGCTTCCAATAAGCTTCACCGTCCCTATCAAAAAGTCCCCGCACAACGTGAGGAGTCACCAACTTGCCACCATTAGCCAAAGCGCCGTTAAGCTGCACCAACTGCATCGGAGTAATCGAAAAACCCTGACCAAAAGCAGTAGTAGCAACTTCCACAGGAGAATTAATAAATTGATCTCGATTTTTAAGCTGGCTGCTTACTTCAAAAGGCAAATCAGTTCCCGCAGTTTGTCCGAGTCCGAGTTTTTCTAAAGCTTGATAGTAAAGAGAAGGTTTCATGGTTCTCATGATGTGCACCATCCCCACATTGCTAGAATGTTTCACAATCTCAGTAACAGTGGAAGGGCCGCGCGCGCCTGCGACTTTGTAATCGGAATTTTGGATAGTCCAGCCATCCATGAAAATCCGACCTTCGTCCTTAAAGACAGTATTAGGTTTCACCGCACCCGCTTCCAGAGCGATCGCCACATTAATCGCTTTAAAAGTCGAACCAGGCTCGTAAACATCAGTTACAGCCCAATTTTTATAGCGCGACAAATCGAAATTAAAATATTGATTCGGGTCATAAGAAGGTTCCGCTACAACTGACAGCAATTCGCCGTTACGGGCATCCATTACAATCACCGTGCCCCGCTTCGCATCGTGTTGCTTCATTTTTTCCTTGAGGGCAATTCGGGCAGCCCGCTGCAAGCGACTGTCGATCGTCAATTGCAATTTCAAGTCATCAAGCTGCACAAATCCCGCCGTCAGCCGATCGGGAACCCAATTCCCATTGCTCGACCTGCTAAACTGAATCGACGGCATCGATCGCTCCAACAAATTCTGCTGGCTGTATTCCACCCCGGCTTGCCCCTTCCGTTCCCCGTCCACATAACCGAGGATATCCGCCGCCAACTCCTGCTGCGGGTAAAAACGCTGCTGCTGGCGCAGCAACTCCAAGCCATCGACCAGACTCTCTTTAATTTGCATCCCAGCGACGCGATCGGCAACCTCTTGAGGCAGAGACTCAGCAATTGTAATACCGCTTTCACCAAGATTAAACCTGCGTATCAGTTCAGTTTCCGACGTAGTGCCCGGACTCAGTTCGATCGCCAGCATCGGAGCCAATTTAGCAGCAATTTCCGCCTTCGAGTGATTGAACAACTTCGGGTGAGCGTAGAGCGTGTATACCTGTCTGTCGATCGCCAAAACATTTCCTGCGCGGTCAATTATCGGGCGTCTCGGTACAAACGGCTTCGTTTTGAGAGTTTGCTGCTGCTCGGCCTGTTTGCGCAGCACCGGAGCTCGCGTCACCTGCAAATAAAACAAATTCACAGCCAGCCCCAGCCCCCCCAGCATCAACACCGCCCACACTGCCCACAAACGGAACTTGCTGCGCTTTAAACGCTCCACCGGCCGCCCCCAAGATGCAGCCCTCTGTTGTGGCGATCTGCCGACACTTCCGGCATATCTAGGTTTGGCTGGTTTTTCCCACCCAGTGCTATCGCCCGACTGTTTTGGGCGTTTAAAATTCGGCGATCTGTAGCGGTCAAAACGGGGATCGTAGCTCATGGCATTAAAAATTCAATAGCAAGTTAGAGCGTTTTAGAATTTATAATTTACAACTTAAATTTTAAAAGAGAAAATTCCCGACTGGGGAATGAGCAGTCCGTATCAGGGTTGGGATCGGACTGACAGTTGCATTCTGTTTTTTGAAGTGGTGTTAATTATTTTTAATTTGTAACTTCCGGTTGGAAGCAGAAAATCGATTGCAACTTGCATTCAAAGTCAAAAAGGAAATTAGAGCCTCGAATTTTCAGGCCCTCGGACACTCAGGCCCTCGGGCGTTCTTCGCTTTGACACAGGTTTAATAGCCCAGCGGTGTTTCCACACCGGCTCGATTGTTGAGAGCGGGCTCAGAATTTGGTGGCGCCAGGGGCGATCGGGTTTCAGGGGCCGGCTGCAAGAAAATCGCGTCCCCAGGATTCTGCGGAGCCAAACCAGTTTCGGGATTTTGGGCTTCTTTAGCAAGTTGGTGTTTCAAAACTTCGCTAGCAGCACTCAACTGCTGTTCTTGGAGGCGCAGAGTTTCCAGTTTTTGATAATCATGACTCCAGCGCTGCTCGCCGTAAACTGTCAAGCCGTAGAGACTCAGAGCGCCGCCCAAAAGCATAACAGCTACCGCTGAGGAGGCGCGCTGTGCTTGCAGGAGCGATCGCAACCACACTGGCTGCTGCTGGCGATCTGGCAAGACTTTCAGCACCGATGCGGACGACGATCGGGCAATCGCCTGTTCGTCTGCGGGCGAGTAGTTGGGCAATACCGGCCCTGTCTTCGCCCGCCTAGCTCTGGCAATAGAAGTAACTTTGCTTTTGGCTGCGCCAGCAGCGGGCTTGCGGGTAGATCTGGAGCGGGGAGAGTCCGGGGATCTGATAGCAGCGGTCATAAAGTTCACCAATAAGTAAAGTGGGGTAGCTTCAGCTTGATTGAGGTTAAGAGTTTTTTGTCTCCCAGATCGCCAGTGGTGGCTATCTGCGTTCGATCGGTTATCCTTACCAAAGATACCTCACAAGCCAACCAACCCATCCTACCACTGGTTCCTTTGACTTCAGGATTTGCCAAAAAAAAGAAATCTTTGCTGGTTAGCGATAATCTATGTGAAATTTATGGATAAATGCAGTATTGTAATCAACGAGCGAATCGTTGAGCTATTCGTGCCAGCATTGTTTCTCTAGTACACTATTCCCTTCCTTGCGATGGGTTTTCAATCTTAAGGAGTTTTTATGAACAAGGGATTAATTCGTTTGACTTTGGTCGTGGGCTTGGCAGTAGCCCTCGGCGCCTGCGGAGAGTCCAGCAACGCCCCCAGCCCTAGCCCCACTCCGGGCGGCTCTGGCACTACTACTACTCCTCCTGCTGCTTCTTCTCCATCTCCAAAGGCTACTCCAACTACTAGCCCTACCCCTGCTCCTAAAAAGACTCCCTAACTAGGGCTATCCCGGAGTAGGTGCCCAACGAGCCTAGCCTCGGGGTGAAAAATGGTTTGCTCCTCGCATTTTTTCATCTCATCGGTCTAGGTCTCGAGTTGGGTGGTAGTGATTGTCTGATGCTTTTACTGCTAAACTTCAATGCGTCCAGTTACAGCAGCAAAGTCCCCTGACTCGCTGCCTTCATAAGAACATTCCTTTTCAAGTAGAAAAATTGACTCCCGGGCTGCACGTTTGGAAACTCAATCCTGTGACAGGATGTTTGAGGACTTTGCCAGTGCTGCTGCCTCCAGTGAATCTCAACCGGAGGGCGATCGCCGACTCGACGAAAATTTGGCACTCGATCGAGTCTCGTTTTCTTTCCCCGCCTCTGTTGCCTGCAGACGAAAGGAAAGCAAGCTGAGGCTTGGATGCTAGAAGACTGGCTCGCTGAAAGCATCGATATTGCTACTCGATTTGTTTACTACGTTTACTACGAGTTTCGCGCCGCGGCAGGCAAGCAAATCTACCGATCTGTTTTGAGCCAGTTTAGTAATTCAATTGGCGCCTCGCCAATTCGGTATGAACCCTGCCTCGGCAAAACTCGCTCCTGTTGCACCTGAGTGCTGCTTTAAACCTATTGCACCGTCGTTGGTAGGATAGTGCTATTTTGGTAGGCGATTCCTCGATCGTGGCAGATATTGCTTGCTGCTGTCGCCCTGCTGAGTCCTTTAGCTTTGGTTCCTGAATACCGAGTTGAGCATCCTTCCCTGCTGGAGCGTATTGCCCAAATTTACGGACTTTTTGGGAAAACCCAGCCTCCGGGATGCGAAAGTCTACCGATCGGGCGATCCTCCCTGCCTGAAAATTCTAGGTAAACTATTAACTGCTCCCCAACACTTACAGGGTGGACCCTCCGGCAGCGACCAATCGACAATAGTTTGAAAACTTTTGGTATCACATATTAAATAATAAGTCAAGGAAATTTGGGAAAAAGATAAATTTATCAATTTGTTTTAATATTTCTATACTTAGATGTTAGCAGTAAAACCCCAGCTCAGCCGCCGGCAAGGCAACAGCCTGCTGTGTGTGGAAGGGCGCGCGCTCGAGCAGCAGCCGGCAAGCTAGTGCTAATCAGTGGTAGGATCAGCGATCAAAAATGTATCGAAATGTAAAGTGCAGCGCCGCTCTAGGTTTTGAAAGCCATTTAGTTAAAAGATTGAGGTAAGTAGTTTTATGCCCGCGACCGTCCCCTTTGAACAGATTGACCGCATTGTTTGGAATCAGCACCAAGATCCATTTGAAGTGCTAGGTCCTCACGCGATCGAAGAAAATGGCAAAAAAGTCTGGGCCGTCCGAGCTTATCTGCCGAATGCGGATGCGGTATCGGTAGTTTTGCCGGAAGCCAGGGCCGAATACCCGATGAAATCAGAGCATCACCCTCACTTTTTTGAATGTACGATCGACACCCCAGAACTAGCAAACTATCAATTGCGGGTCAAAGAAGGGGAACACGAGCGCTTCATCTACGATCCCTACGCCTTTCGATCGCCCAAACTCACAGAATTTGACATTCACTTATTCTCAGAAGGCAACCACCACCGGATTTACGAAAAACTGGGGGCGCACCTCACCGAAGTAGGCGGCATCACAGGAGTATATTTTGCCGTTTGGGCACCGAATGCCAGAAATGTATCAGTTTTAGGAGATTTCAACTATTGGGACGGCCGCAAACATCAAATGCGGAAATCGCACAACGGGATCTGGGAATTATTTATTCCGGGACTCGAAGTGGGAACTTCCTACAAATACGAAGTGAAAAACCAAGACGGACATCCCTACGAAAAGTCCGATCCTTACGGTTTCCAGCAAGAAGTGCGGCCGAAAACAGCATCAATTGTCACCGACTTAGACACCTACACTTGGCACGACAGCGCTTGGATCGAAAAGCGCCGGCACACAGACCCACTGACGCAGCCGATTTCGGTTTACGAATGCCACCTCGGTTCTTGGCTGCACGCCGCTACTGAGGAACCCGCCGTGCTGCCAAATGGGGAAAAAGAACCAGCAGTGCAAGTTTCGGAACTCAATCCCGGGGCGCGCTTTCTGACCTACCGGGAATTAGCCGATCGGCTGATACCCTACGTCAAAGATTTGGGATTCACTCATATCGAAATCCTGCCCATAGCAGAACATCCTTTCGACGGTTCTTGGGGCTATCAAGTAACTGGCTATTTCGCCCCAACTTCCCGCTACGGCAAACCTGAAGATTTCATGTATTTTGTTGACCAGTGCCACACTAACGGCATTGGCGTACTGGTGGACTGGGTACCGGGACATTTCCCGAAAGACGGCCACGGTTTGGCTTTCTTTGACGGAACTCACTTGTACGAACACGCCGACCCCCGCAAGGGCGAACACAAAGAGTGGGGAACCCTAGTATTTAACTACGGCCGCAACGAAGTGCGGAATTTCCTAGTATCAAATGCTCTGTTCTGGTTTGACAAGTACCACATCGACGGGATTCGCGTAGATGCGGTGGCCTCGATGCTTTATTTGGATTACTGCCGCGAACCGGGAGAATGGCTGACCAACCAGTACGGGGGCCGGGAAAATATTGAGGCGGCAGATTTTCTGCGTCAGGCGAATCACGTCATTTTTAGCTATTTTCCAGGTGCGCTGTCGATCGCCGAAGAATCTACCTCTTGGCCGATGGTATCTTGGCCGACCTATGTAGGGGGTTTGGGTTTCAACCTGAAGTGGAACATGGGTTGGATGCACGATATGCTCGACTATTACCACATGGACCCGTGGTTCCGCCAGTTCCACCAGAACAACATAACTTTCAGTATGTGGTACAACCACAGCGAGAATTTCATGCTGGCTTTGTCCCACGATGAAGTAGTGCACGGCAAAGCCCACATCATCGGGAAAATGCCAGGCGACGAATGGCAAAAGTTTGCAAACGTGCGGTGTTTGTTTACTTTTATGTTTACTCATCCCGGAAAGAAAACGATCTTTATGGGGATGGAGTTCGGCCAGTGGCACGAGTGGAACGTTTGGGGGGATTTGCAGTGGCAGTTGCTGCAATTTGAGCCGCATCAAAAGTTGAAGCTGTTTTTTAAGGATTTGAACAATTTGTACCGCAGCGAAAGGGCGCTTTACAGTCAAGATTTTGCTGAGGATGGGTTTGAGTGGATTGATTGCAGCGACAACCGACACAGTGTCGTGGCATTTGTGCGCCGAGAGAAGGATGGCGACGAGTTTGTGGTGACAGTGTGCAATTTTACGCCGCAGCCGCACTCTCACTATCGGGTAGGAGTGCCGGAAGCGGGTTTCTATACGGAGTTGTTTAACAGCGACGCGCGGGAATACGGCGGTAGCAATATGGGGAATTTGGGGGGCAAGTGGACTGAGGAGTGGTGGTTCCACAACAGTGCTTATTCGATCGACTTGTGTTTGCCACCTTTGGGGGTATTGATTTTAAAGCTCGATCGGGCAAAAACAACAGCAAAATCTCAAGAGTTTTAAGTTGTGAGTCGCGAGAGTTTTGAGTTAAGAAGAATCAAAACTTTATTAAACCTAAAAATTTGATGGTATTCAGAAATCCGGTTTCTCCAAGAAATCGGGTTTTTTTTTGTTTTGTGCTTGTGGTGAATATCTGGACGGGGTGACAAACCCGTCAAAAGACCTACTGCTGGCAGATCGTTGCATAATAGCGGGATGATTTTGATTTTTTTTGTAGGTGCGATCGTGTTCCCAAAGGCGTGTATTTTCACAGCAGGCGGGAATCTTAACCCTACTCCCCACCACAATCATCCTCCAATTGTGCCAAGCCGAATTAATGATACTTACAGCACTTCCAGATGTTATGAGGTACAGTAACAGCAATTAGTAAACCAGTTTTTGAGGTGTTTCGGATTAATT
>JAUBSN010000166.1:0-6982 GCA_036704825.1 Microcoleus sp. F8-C3
ACTTCCTCAAGCTTTATATTCCTGTCTCACCCTGATTTCTATTTTTCCTCTGCCTAAAGTGACACAAGAGGGTTAATCTCGTGAGGCTAACTCTCGATCGGAGAAAAAGGAGAGTCCTTTTTTGGTACACATATAGTGTGCCTGCGTCAGTCCTGTCAAAGCTAAAGTCCCCTTAGATACGACTCAAAAACTCATCAGTCGTCATAGTGAAGACTGTAGCTAAAAACCCCGTGGCTTTCAACCCCTGAAGGACTGCCGGACGATCGGCTGACCTTGGTACTGCAAACTAAACTTGTTAACATAATTTGCGACTTTAGGTAGGGGCGGATTTTCAAAGCACGAAGTTATACTCCTAACATATATTAAACGCGATCGCCCGCCCCTACAAAAAATGTACGCCCAAACATTGCTAAAACCAGACGGCCGCCCACTCACACTCTACAGCCGCTACCCAATTCCAGAAGGAATCGCGGCCGTCAGTCCCAGCAATGAACCCGTACAGGCAAACCCCCACTTTCGCTGGCATCCTTTGCGGGGGGAATGGGTAGCATACGCCAGCCACCGTCAGGGCAGAACTTTCATGCCGCCGCCGGAATACAACCCGCTGGCAGCTACAATTAACCCTAAGTTTCCGACAGAATTGCCGCCAGGAGATTACGATGTAGCAGTGTTTGACAACCGCTTTCCCTCGATGACTTTGCAAGCAAAAAACGCACCTGCAAATATTGTCGAAACTTTGCCCGCCAAAGGCATTTGCGAAGTCGTTGTTTTCACTCAAGATCCTCTGGCTTCCTTGGGTTCTTTGGAGTTATCTCACTTGGAATTGCTGTTAGAAGTATGGGCAGATCGCACTTCAGTTATCGGCAGCAATTCCGAAATTCAATACGTATTGCCATTTGAAAATCGCGGTGTCGAAGTTGGAGTAACTTTGCACCATCCCCACGGTCAAATTTACGCTTATCCGTTCGTGCCGCCGGTGCCGGCACGGATGTTAGAATGTCAATCGGTTTACTATCAAAAACACAGTAGCGGTTTGCTGCAAGATTTGATTCAAAAAGAGATTGCCGACAAACAGCGAATTATTTATTTAGACGAAGAGTCGATCGCCTTTGTCCCCGCTTGTGCCCGCTACCCTTACGAAGTGTGGATAGCCCCGATCGCCCCGGCTGCTACATTTATCGATTTGACGGAAAAACAGCGCCGATCGCTCGCTAAAGCATTAAAAACAGTCACTCTCAAATACGACGGTTTGTGGCATCGTCCTTTCCCTTATTTGATGGCTTGGTTTCAAGGCCCTACAGACGGGAAACCCCATCCAGAAGCGCATTTGCACGCCCAATTTTATCCGCCATATCGATCGAGCGATCGATTAAAATACCTAGCAGGAACCGAACTCGCCGCCGGAATGTTTGCCAACGACGCTTTACCGGAAGAAAAAGCTAAAGAATTGCAAGCAGTATCTATCGATTTGAGATTTGAGATTTGAGATTTGAGATTTTGTAGATTTTAGATTTAGGAAATGTTAACTAAAATCCGTGATTTTCTTCCTTCTCCCTTCTTCCTGACATCCGTTACATCCCGTACATTGCTCGTTGCCGAACTTCCTTGTTCCTTGTTTCATATATGATAAACTCATTAAACCCAGAAGTTAACAGCAAACTCGAATTCATCCGCAAAGCCTTAACCGAAACAAAAGCCATCGCCCTTCGCTTGCGCGGTACAGACTGGTTTGCCTGGGCCACAGCCGGCGGTTCCCATACAGTATTGCTAACTGCAGAAACCGGAGTTGCAGAAATATTAATTACCGCCGAAAACGCTTGGGTTCTCACCGATGAAATCGAAGCTCAACGCTTGCAAGATGAAGAATTGCCAGCCAACTTTCAAATGCACATCTATCCTTGGGCTGATGTTGCACAGCGCGAAGCTTTCGTCAAAGAAATTACTGGTGGCGGTAACGTCATGAGCGATCGGCCAAATGCCCGAGAAACACCAATAATCGCATCTTTACAGTCTCGCAAACGGACAATGATGTCAAGCGAATTAGATCGATACCGGCGAGTCGGGCGTTTAGCCAGCGAAGCGATGACAGAGGTACTTTCCGCAGCAAAACCAACATGGACAGAATATCAGCTAGCGGGAGCCGGTGCAGAGGCTTTGTGGGCGAGAGGTTTGCATCCAGCACTTACCTTAGTTGCTGGAGAAAGGCGTTTGCCGCTGTACCGCCACGCCACAGCAACCGCCGAACAAATTGGACGCCAAGCAATGTTAGTATTTTGCGCGAGGGGATGGGGTTTGTATGCAAATTTAACTAGATTTGTCTGTTTCGATTTTCTTGGGGAAAAGCATTCAGAGTTGCACCGAAAAGTCAGAGAAATTGAAGCAGCGGCGCTAAATTTTTGCCGGCCGGGAGTAACGCTGAATGCTGTTTATGATACGCTTAAAACTGCTTACGCAGAGCACGGATATCCTCAAGCAATTGCGGAACACCATCAAGGCGGAACTACCGGATACTTGGCGCGCGAAATTGTGGCGAATCCGGCTACTTCAAATGTTTTGGCAGAAAATATGGCTGTGGCTTGGAATCCGAGTTTGTCGGGAGCAAAAATTGAGGATACGTTTGTAATTCACAGCGATGGAACGTTGGAAAATTTGACTTTCGATCCGAATTGGCCGAGTGTAGAAGTAGCGGGAAGGTTGCGCCCTGTGCCGCTGGAAATATGGGACGATCGACCTTAGTCAATTTAACTTCTCGCTTTAGTAGAGAAAAAAGTACAGTACCCTACAAAACCCATTAAATTGAGTTCGGATCGCCGTACTTAATGTTTTCTTACATACTTACAGCATATTCCGTGGTTCATAAAGTACAGTAGCAGCTATATTATGTGGTGTTAATCGGTAGGGTGCGTCGCTCCTTCAGATTTAGATAAAGATGCCAGATTGACGGGTGGCGACGCACCTTACACCGGCGATCGCTCTTCTTGTGTTTACCACATATACATGGAATATGCTGTATGATTTTTCCCACCAACTTACTTAAGCAAAAACGCTGCTACATCAAGGTTTCTAGGACTTTTAGTTAAGTAAAAGATTTTTCAAAAGCGGGAAAGTCTCGCTCAGTGATTGGTTTGGATCAAAACGATAGCAGCAGGCGGCGGAAGTTCGGCTGACTCTACCCCGCAGCCCTGTATTTTAGTCTGCCGTTTCTAATTCCTCTAATTCTTGTGTAGACTGCCATCCAGCTTGCCAGAGCGATCGGTCTTTGAGCTGTGAGGCGTTCAGCCAAAAACGGACATTTGGATCGCAAGCCGCCACCATTTCTGCAAATACCCATTTACCTTCGTTTTTTCGGTTGACCACTTGAAAGTGCCTCCAGCCCCAAGTTTTTTGGTGTGAAGTCCATCGGGAACCAACTAAGTAAGGAAATTTTTGTTTTTTGCTCACAGTATTGTTGTGGAAAAATATATTAGAAAGCAAGTGAATTGTAATATAGCAATCCTCAATCCTTTGTGTAATTCTTGTAGGGGCTCTTCCCCCCCGCGGTTGCCCCCATGAAGCAGGGGTAGGCAAAGAAAGGCACTATCCCTACATCTTTGTAGGACTCCTGCAATGATTGCTATAACCCGTTCTGTTTGATGATATTAATTCCCTATTAAAGCTCGTCGAATCTTTTCCCCCTCTGCCCTTGTCTCGAACATACCAGATAATATAGAGCCGCTGCTGCTTGCAGGAGAGTTCACCTAAACTCTATCTACAAGTAGATGCGTTTATTGTAACTTGCAGCAGTTTCGCACCGGGTTCAAAAGTAAGGGCAGTTCAATGACTGCCCCTGTAATTAGTTATACCTATATTGTAACTTGCAGCAGTTTCGCACCGGGGTTCAAAAGTAAGGGCAGTTCAATGACTGCCCCTGTAATTAGTTATACCTATTGAATAGGATTATTTTTCAGGCGATCCACAAATAGCAAATTTATCCACTACGCGCTAAATCGTGAATCTCAAATCTAAAAGCAAATAACCCAGGTTATAGTTGTGCAGAATAATCACTTATGTGAAACTTACTCAAATCTACTTTTAGAGCAGGTTTGACGCTCACTTCCTGCTTCTACCGAGGCGGTCGGCCGCTTCTTGTCCGCAGGCGTGTTTTCGAACCCAACTTTCCCTACACACATTTTTTCAATCTTAATCGTGTTTCATCGATCCTGTACAGCTCAATAAAAACGCACTGTTAGGCAAGATTGACTAATTTCTTTGATTCTGTCGCTACCTCTTGATTACTTCGGTTTTAAGGCTTTTGGCCTGATAAGTCCAGAGGAAGTTGGGGAAGCCGGAGGCGAACCGCATTTGTTTGCAGCCACAGAGTGATAGCGTGCTTCCGTTGCGGAGTCACGTACTCTCCGGGTCGGATCACGCCAGCACAGACGCCGATGTTTTTAATAAGGGTTTCTCGCTCCGATGAACTTGCACCCTGTAGCAACCTGACTTGGGCTTTGATAAAATCCACGTTCATAGCTGAAAGTAAAAGTAAGTAAAGAACTCAGTTAAATAGCGATGCTTTGGTTCCGATTGTAACTCTAAAACCACTTGGTAGGAATCAAATTGATTCAATATCCCCAGGATGGGGATCGGGGCGTCTAGAGCTAGCCAACTTTATTTACTTTATCTGTTTTTGCTAGCAAAAGTGTCACTATGCTACCAGTTTTGCTAGAATTCTTCATAGTTAAGAACTGTTACAAATTTGGCTCGCTTCCGACAATAAGGCAGAGTTTAGTGCTAACGCTACTTTCCTAAACTCAAAAAGTTCAACATTGTCTCCAGATCCTTGCCTTCCTAGGTTTTACCCTCCCCCATTGGCAAGCGATCGCCCCTTTTAAGATTCCTCTTCGATCGCCCCTCTTAACATTCAGACACAACCACCTCACCCTATTGATTTAGATATGCCGTATGTCTCGCTGTGGACTATAACTTAAGGAATACGTGTTGTTACATGGGCTACCATAAGCGAGCAAGTTTTTATTCTTGTTTCTCAATGATATATTTTTTTTCTTTTCTTGCAAAGCCCTTATTTGTGTTAATTAAAGCAGCTTTGTAATCTCCGCGCCAACGAAGACTCGCAGCTTGCGAATCCACATATTTTGCGCTGTGTGGCGCTGAATCTGTTTTCTGAATTCATTGGGGGCGATCGCTCCTCGGCTAGCATTGCCAGTAACGGCTCATTTTGTATAATTAATAACATATCGCTCAATGCTAAGAATTTAAAAACAGCACAAGTTTAAACAGTCTTCCATCCGGCGATCGCTCTTAATAGCCCAAAAAGAAGGGTAAAACAAATCAACTCTGCATACCAGCGCAGTCAATTCGATTTTGCCTTCGCACTTTTCGTGTGATAGTAATTACAGCAGTTTCTACTGTTATGAGGTACAGTATCAGCAATTAGCTTTCCCATTTCTTAGATGTTGAAGATTCATGTTTATTGAGGGCAACTGCAATGATTAATACAATCATGGACATGGTAGTGAGAGCGAAAAAAAATGAGTTTTAACAACCATTACTCTAGGAAATTAAAATAGGCAAGAGTATGGGATAAATAAATAACACTCGCACCTACAGCTTCAATTATTGGCAGAATTAATGCTATTTTATAAACTGCAATTTTTCCAGCAATACTACCGATATGCTCCATAGTTTAAGACATAAAAAGATATCAATATATATATATATATACGACAAAATCCGCTCATTTATAGAACTTTTTTTGTCATTAATTGCCATAGTTTGTTGAAACTAATTGCGCCAATAGCTGTGAATGAGTGCCCCTCCATAAAATGGTTTTAGTTCTGAGACTATTGTCATCGGCTGTGAACGGGCATGAGTTATTGAAGCTGACTCATACAGCATATTCCACGTTAATAAAATACACCAGTCAAGCGTTCAATCGCTGTAGGGAAACGGCACTGCCGTCTCCTCTATCTTTGCTATAGACCTCACTTACCTAAAAAATGCTGTATGTGTTTTAATCGGTAAAATCAAATTTTATACTCTCGGCGATCGCACTATCGTTTTTTATTTAGGAGATGTTTATCGAGCGCTAACTTCACTAGGCATTGTTCAGTCTTTTAGCTCGACGATAAATAGATAAAGTTGTTAGGTTTATGTATATTTATATGGCTGTAATCCACAAAACTCACAATTAGTGGATTTTGTCCATAATCTAAATTGGTAATTTCATTCCCCAACTAGAGCTAAAGGTTGGTTCCCAGAGGCGCGATGACGAATTACCGTATCCCCTACCAGAAATTAGGGGTCAGAGCCTCGTCCTAAGCTTGACGACTTTAGTTTTATTTTTTCTCAAGTCGGAAAAGTTTTAAAAAGTTTCTATTTTCATGTTGATAGTATGGTATATTAATATAATACAAAATGGGTTTGGCTTTACATAAAAAAATGTTAAAGTTAATCATACTCCCCTTTAACGAAGCAAGAGAATTGAAATTTGTCTCAAGTCTAAGAGTCAAGGCAGCTTGATACATGGGGAAGGACTCGCCACACAAATACCCTGTGCTTCACGGGAATTTAAGCTTGAGGAGTGTCAAGAAAGAGACAGTATACTCCGTTCGACGGGAAGGAACTAACGGCACGATCGCCCCAAGAGTCATCTCGGCTAAAGGCAGGTGAGTGTCAAATCAAACTAATCACCACTCTCACCTATGACTAAAATGGTGGAAACGCTGTAAGTGGTAGACAGTTGCTTTACCCGATCGATAAACGGTCGATCGCACCCTTGATTTTCCAGCTATACGATCGAACACGGCCGCGATCGCACCCCCTTACCCTCAAACCTAATTAAACCGCGATCGCTCTCCTGATTCGTGAATCCAATCATGCTGAAGTGCGATCGCAAAAACTGGAAAACTACAGCACTTCCAGATGTTATGAGGTACAGTAACAGCAATTAGTAAACCAGTTTTTGAGGTGTTTCGGATTAATT
>JAUBSN010000167.1:0-6658 GCA_036704825.1 Microcoleus sp. F8-C3
GACCGCCAGCGTTCATCCTGAGCCAGGATCAAACTCTCCGTGTTGAGTAGTTCTTTTTTTGGCTCGTCAAGTTCTTTCTACCCCAGCTCGGAAGCTGGTTTCTTTCCCTTGACTTTTTTCTCGTTGTTTGCGATACTCAGTATCAGCTTTCGCTTTTACTTTCGCTCTTGATTTTTAAAGACGAGGTTAATAGTGCTTTAAGCTTTCAAACTATTCTTTTTTCTAGGTTCAGTCTTTTACCTTAAGTTGGCGGTTCAGTGAACCGCTTCCCTTCTGGCGCTTTATTAATATACTAATTCCGCAAGATGTTGTCAAGCGTTTTGTGAAAATATTTTTGAGTTTTTGAGGAAGCCATACACCGTCAGGGTTTCGACTCTTAAGCACGGCTCCGGCATCCCTGGGCTGACTCCTATTTTAAGAGGATGTTTTAAAAAAAGTAGAAGCGAGTCAAAAATTATGCAAGTCGCCTGACCATGATACGGATCGTGGCGATATCAATGAAAGTCTCAGAGGTTGCAGGCAATCGTTCATAATCTTTGCTGAGACGACGACACTAATTGAGCTATTCCATTAGTTCTTTTGACAACCCACCGTTTTGGGAGTTGGACAAAACCCTTTTTTTCCAAGGGTCTCAAAACAATCTCCACAATCCACCGAAACATATCCATCACAAGTGCGTTGGAAATTTTCCCCTGTATCCTCCATCGCTCCTGCACGGTATTATGGAATCGCTTCACCTGATTTCCGGTTTCAGACACTTGTTTGAGGACAAGCTTTGCTCGCAAGACGTTCCGGCACGCAAGCAGATGCAACCAAAACTCGTAAGACGCTTACCTAGGGCTTGCTGAATAATCGATCGCAAACTAAGAACAGGAGCGATCGATATCTGAAAGCTCGGTGAAAGATAAGTTTTTTTCTGTGTCTATACCCCCAGTTATAATTGGGGATTATCTTCCACCCAAAAACAGGTGTTCTTTTTCCAAACAGACATAAAAACACACAAAAAACCCGGCGCCACCAGGTAGCAAGGTTCATTATACCGTTTAGCAAAAATTTTGCTACAAGATAATTGTTGAGTTTGTTTCGTCCACCCAATGTGTAAGGTGCGTCGCACGAGAGATATGGCGTGAAATCTAGGGATTGTTCGCAGCGACGCACCCGAAGACTGCTGTTGCAGGATTTTGGAAAAATGATATTACTAAAAAAGTAATTGCGATGATCGCTGTACTAGATGTATTATCAAGTTTAGCCATCACTCGATTTAGGCCGAATCTTCGTTTACCCTGTCCAAATTTGCCTTCGATCGCATTTCTAATTCTTTCATCGGTAGTGCTTTTATGTAAAGGATGGAGGATAATAGCTCTGTGCCAGTCTTTTGAGGAGTCTCATGATGAAACCCTATCTGATTTGTCCCACTTGTGGTTCTGACAATGTGATGAAAAATGGAATGACTCGTCGGGGACAACTTTCACCATAAATGTCGTGACTGTGGTCGCCAGGAAAGTCGAAAATCCGAACTTGGCAAGCCAAAGACACCGACACTTTGGCAAAAATTGAGCTGCTTCTCAAGAGAGCGGATTTCCCTCGCTGGTATTGCCCTCCTTCATGGGTGTTTCTGAGAGCTGGCTCATTGCATTATGTGAACCACCTGTACGCTGCCGTAGAACAGAAGGTCACAGTCATCCCGAAACAAGTTGGAAAACACACCGTCCCAATGGATGAACTTTGGTATGAAAGTAGACGACAAAGGAAATAAACAATGGGTCTGGGAACGCGATGGATGCCAAGACTCGGGAAGTGATCGGATGTCAGATTGGGGACTGCTCCTCGAAGTCGGCTCAAGCATTATGGGATTCCCTACAAGCCGTGTCTATCGCCAATGCGCCAAGATTTATACGGATCATTGGGAAGCCTATGCTGCGGTTTTACGCCCGTAAACGGCATAAGTCGGTCGATAAGGAAAGTGGATTAACCAGTTACATTGAAAGATTGAATAATACGCTCAGACAGCGAATTTCGCGATTGGTCAGGAAGACGTTATCGTTTTCTAAGAAGTTGGAGAATCACAAGGGTGCTATTTGGAACTTCATTCATGACTGCAATCACCAAATCAGATTAGCAATGCTGAAGGCTCGACCGCCTCAATTTTCTCCATCCTTTACATAAAAGCACTACCGGGGAGCATTGGGAGCAAATAAAATACAAGTAATTGACCAATCTTCAGGCTCTTTATCACCATTTACTTCTAATAAAAAGTTTCTAAATTCGCCATATTTATGAGAACTCGCTCCATCCCAAATCAAGATAATTTTTTGATTATTATATTTATTTCGTAAGTATTTTATGAATTAAACTGTCGATTTTCCATCACCAGATGGATGGTTCTGAATATGGAATTATTTGCTTTGATAATTGAGGACGCCAAAATAAGTTTGTCTATCTTTTTCATTGGTAATTGGGACTTCAATTCTGATTTGAGATTGACCCCAAACATAACCAGTCAGATCACCATGAAGTAGATGACATTCATCTATAAACAATACTATTATTTCCCCAGACTCTATACCAGCCTTGTTTTTAAATAAAATATCATTAATTTATTCCGGATTTTTTTTGACCAGTTCTTTATCAAATTTAGGATGGTTTTTTGAGTTTTTTTTCAACTAGTTTTCGCCCGGTCGAAAAGTGCATAGTAACTCTGTTTTGATTTATATATCACACTCAACTCTCGCTCTACATAAGTGACTAGCTCATCTAAATTCCAATATTCTTTACAGGGTAAACGCATCTAAATTAATTTGACAAACACCTAAATTTGTGCATTACTAAATAACTAAAAAAACTTTTAAAAATCATTAACTTTAACCACATTTAAGCAAATTAAATCAGAACCTTAAGATTTTCTAAACTTCTTAAAGCCGGATAATTTTCCTTCTTAGATAGGTGTTAGATTGGCTCTTCTGGGTTGGCGGTGGAAACTGTATAATATAGGAACTTTATGCTAAAGGCTAAGCTCATGGATTTTCATCTTGACGGATTACTCAATTTGCCAGACATTACGATTGAAAGATGTATTAAAAATGATAAAAAAACAATTTTAAAAGTTGGTTTTTTGACGGATCATACTACTTGTCCTCACTGTCAACAGTCCAGAGATGAACTCCATCAGATTCGGACAATATTGATTCGAGATTTACCGATTTCAGGTCAGTTAATTGAATTGGAAATTCCTCGCCGCCAATACTACTGTAAAAATTGTCAAAAATATTTTGAGCGAGCAACTGTGTTTTGTTGATGAAGGTCGGCGCTATACTCAACGATATGAGGAGTATATTTATCACCGTTTTCAGGTGACAACAGTGTCACAGGTAAAACGAGAGGAAGAATTAAGTTGGGATCAGATTCAAGGAATTTTTAATCATCAGCGAGCACAAGTAAAAAAGCCTCATGGGGAGCGGTTAAACGTCTGAGTATCGATGAAATTAGTATGAGAAAAGGGCATCAAGATTTTGTGACTGTAGTTTCTGATATTGACTTTGGTCAATTGATTGAAGTGATCGATAGTCATGAACAGCAAGGTATCATGGAAGTCCTTATTCAGCAACCGATTGAGGTTCGCTTTTCAGGTGTTAGAAGTGAGTGTAGATATGTGGGGTGGTTTTCCCAAAGTGATCTCAGAAGTTTTTCCGAATGCGATTGTGGTGTACGATCGATTTCATGTGATGAAATATGTGAATGAGGAATTGAATAAAATCCGAATACAAAGCAAGATTAAAGTCAAAGGTAGCAAATTTATTGTCCTGAGAAATGGTGTAGATTTAAAAGAAGAGGAACGGGTGAAATTGGCTACAGTTTTAACTCAATCTAAGCGTCTTAAGCTTGCCTATGAATTGAAAGAAGAATTCAGAGAGATTTTTGAAAGTCATCATAGTGTGTCAGAGGGGAAAAAATCACTGCTTGAATGGATTAAGAAAGCACAACCGATTTACACTGACACCCTAACTATGCTTCGCAATCATATTGATGGAATTTGTAACTATTTCTTGAACCGAACAACAAGTGGTGTGATGGAGGGAATCAACAATCGTCTCAAACTGATTAAACGTCAAGCCTATGGATTTGTTAATTTCGACAATTTTCGAGATAGACTATTAGCTTGCTTTTCTAATTAGCTTTTCTTATCACCGCCAATCCAGAAGACCCGTTAGATTTCGAGCATTAACTGGCAGAGTTGTAACTGCTCAATAACCGCTGGCTGGAGTATCTGAGCTAAGTAGTCCCAGAACGCGAGCCAATAAACTTATTTCTCTCCTTGGCAATTTGGCTTCAAATATGATTTAATGAAAATATGCAAATTCCTCATGTAGCTATTGAACCCACATTCCGCAGATGTGGGTCGGATTTCTTTATCAGTTGTGAAAACTTGGAAGCCAAACACTTTTAGGCTGAAATTATACAGTTTTAGCATTACAGAAGGTTGTCAAATTTACCTAAACTAAGTAAGTTGAAATAATTGGCTTTTTTTCATATATTCATGTTGCTATTTTATCGCGGTTGCTCATATTTTGAAGCAATGAAACTTATGCCAAGAGCAAATTGTCTTGACTAATTAATGAAAATTATTCACAAATATCTACACCTCGATCGCAATCATTATTCACTTGAAAATATTAAATAGTATTGACAGCAATACTCTCCTAAATGCCGCAAGATATCTTGGTGTTCTTGGGTTAAATTGCTGACCTGCTTCGAGCCATTTATCGTCACTAAGTGTACAGCCTGAAACACCTGAAATATCCAGCGCA
Organism: Microcoleus sp. F8-C3; assembly: GCA_036704825.1. Classification (GTDB taxonomy): domain Bacteria; phylum Cyanobacteriota; class Cyanobacteriia; order Cyanobacteriales; family Microcoleaceae; genus Microcoleus. Next base: position 4,806 of record JAUBSN010000167.1, read on the forward strand.
TTGTCGGTTTATCGGTCAATTTCTTTACCTGATTTTTCACTTGCTCATTGGTAGCTTCTAATTGTTGTCTCAATTTCCTTTGCGCTAAATTATACACTAACAAACACAGTCCCATTATCATTCCGATTGCTTCAACTCGCTCCGGCTTTTTCACGAATACGCTGGAAGTAAAAAATAACGGATCTTTGATAAATCTAAATCCTCTATCATTACTTTGCTGCGCTTTGTATTCCGATAATACCTGTGAATTGCTCACTACTTTAGGCTCTAAAATATTTGTGGCTAATATAAATCTCCCAGCTTTGACTTTTTCCGCTTCGATTGCTGAAATTCGGGGTTCTATTTCACCTGTTACTTGATAGACTATTGTCTGTGTCTCGCTCGATTCTTTGAGCTTTCTTTTTGTTGTTTTAACTGGCTCTTATTGGCATTTAATTTTTGTTATTTGGTGATATTTCCATGAGTTTGATAACTTTTTTATTGCAACTTCTGCATCAGTAATACAAGCAAACTCTTGCCTGGATAGCTTACGCAGTGTGATTTTGGCGGATTCTAACTGTTTCTCTACTTGTTTGACTATTTTTTTAAGGTCTGCTTGTTTTCTGATTTCACTTTCTCTGACTAGCCATCTTTGCTTGATGTTGCCATACTCACTGGTTCTGGCTGCTATTTTATAGCCTTTTATTTGAGAATTTTCCCAGTCACTATCTTCTATGTTGCAGATTTTATTTTGAGCTTCTTTTATGCTTAACGGCACTCTGGTTATCCATTTCATTCCTGCCATTGCTGACAAATTTTCTGCTGTGTATAAGGCACTATCTGCTACACAGATTCCATCAAATGTCCACTGATTTTTAAACTATTTCAATCTTGACACAAAGACACTTTTATCATCCGCGTTCCCGTCATCTATTTTCAGATACAATGGTACGTCTCCATCCCCACTTACGATCGTATCAATGATAAATTGTTTGAGATCGGGTCTTTTATCTCTTGAGTAGCCGTGAACGATTTTTATGGTTTTCATGTCAGATTCTGTATCCTCAGATTCTGCCTCAACTTCCTGGCTCTTTTCCTGACATTTTTTGTATGCTCCCTCTACTGATATTGAACTGCTGTCTAGATGAACGCTTTTCATTTCTACTTGAAATTTTATCACTGCTTTCAGGGCAATTGCTGTGAATAACTTTGTCGTTCCCGCTTGATAATATTTGTCTAATGCTCTTCCGATTCTGTCATCCGGCAAATTGTTCGGCTGTTATTCCTTTTCCGATTAGATGTTCTGTTGCTTTTCCCACGAAAAATGTATCAAATAGGTAGATTGGGGCGCTCAAAAATCCCAATCCGTTCAAAATCATTGCTTTCATTACTTGTCCTGGGCTGACAGTTTCTTTAACTCTTATTCCCACTTTTTTGTTGACTTCTTCTACCAATTCCATTTCATCTATAATCCCCGCTACTATTCCCTGCAGGGTCTAAATTTACGATATTTATAGCTTCAGAGGGCTTTTTCATAGTTTTGAAGGTTGCTATACGGGCACAAATTATTATACCTTAAAAAAACCTCAAATAATTGCTATGCAATCATTTGAGGTTTTGGCAATTCTGAATTTCTTTGAAATGAAATCTGCTTGAATATCTGCGGAATGTGGGATTTAAATTCCCTCTGGAGAAATCACTCCCTTAGTTAGCTCACTGCTTTCCATCATCGCTCAGCAGCAACAGATGATTGAGAGCAGAAGTGTTGAACGCTTATTGATAGGGTTCTAAAAATAAACATACGAATCCTATAAAATGCTGATTTCAGCAATTGAAAACTACTTTCTTAAACCAGTGAACATAGCTGACTTTCA
>JAUBSN010000168.1:0-6453 GCA_036704825.1 Microcoleus sp. F8-C3
ATCTGTCTTGAGTACTCGTTCTGGTCAGATTCCTCCTTCTCTTCTGCCACGCTAACCCCGTGAACTTCTACGATTTTGGTCAATGATGCTATTCCTGACAGCGATCTTTTGTTACTGTGGCAGTTAGGGCTGGTATTGTTAGTTGCGGCGATCGGACGGGCTGTATTTAGCATGGCCCAAACCATCCTGACGCTGCGGATCGAAAATGCTGCCAGCGGCACTCTCCAGCCGGCAGTTTGGGATCGATTGCTGAGATTAAAACCGGCGTTTTTTCGCAGCTATTCTTCTGGCGACTTGCTGACTCGCTTATTAGCAGTTAATCAAATTCGCGCCCAACTCAGCGGCGCGACGCAGCGGACACTTTTGAGCGCCATATTTTCCCTGCTGAATTTGGGGCTGATGTTTGTTTACAGTCTGCCGCTGACTTTAGTCGGAATTGGCTTAACTTTTCTGGCGGTTATAGTAACAGTCACATCGAGCTTGCTCTTAATCCCAAAAGAGCGGCAGATGGAAACAGGAGAAGGGGACATTAACGGGCTGACAGTAGAACTAATTAACGGAGTATCAAAGTTGCGGGTAGCGGCCGCCGAAGGGCGAGCTTTTGCAGCTTGGGCGAAAAAATACAGCCAGCAAATTAAACTAAGAACTGGCATTAAACGAATTGACGACAGCGTTTCTGTATTTAACGAAGCGCTGCCGTTAGTAAGTTCTATTTTGATGTTTTGGTTTGCAATTCAGTTTATGCAAACCTCTCAAACAGAAGGCGGCGGACTGAATATGGGGACGTTTCTTGCTTTTAATTCCGCCTTCGGTACCTTTCTTTCCGGCGTCACAGATTTGAGCAATACCTTAACTGATATTTTAGGAATTGTACCGCTGTGGGAGCGCGCCAAACCGATCGTCCAGGGCATCCCGGAATCTGACCCGACAAAAGCCGATCCCGGCCGCTTGCAAGGTCAAATTACTGTCGATAGGGCAACTTTCCGCTACCGGGAGGACGGCCCCCCAATTTTAGATGATGTCAGCATCAATATTCAACCGGGGGAATTTATCGCGATCGTCGGGCCGTCTGGTAGCGGTAAATCAACATTATTTCGGCTGTTATTGGGATTTGAAATAGCACAAAGCGGCACTGTTTATTACGACAATCAAGATTTAGCAGGCCTCGACGTTCAAGCTGTGCGGCGGCAGTTAGGAGTAGTGCTGCAAAACGGCAGAATTAATGCCGGTTCGATGTTTGACAATATTACCTGCGGGGAGGTGGTAACGCAGGAGGAAGCTTGGGAAGCCGCGCAAATGGCCGGTTTAGCCGCCGATATCGAACAAATGCCGATGGGAATGCACGCGGTTGTCAGCGAGGGCGGCACGAATCTTTCGGGAGGACAGCGGCAGCGGTTATTAATTGCCCGCGCCATGGTTGTCAAACCAAAGGCGATCCTGATGGATGAAGCTACGAGTGCTTTGGACAACCGCACGCAGGCGATCGTTACTGAGAGTTTGGACAAGTTGAATGTGACGCGAGTTGTCATCGCCCACCGCCTGAGTACGATTCGCAATGCCGAGATCGCATTTATGTAATTGAAGCCGGTCGCTTAGTAGAAATCGATTCGTTTGAGGAATTGGTAAAACAGGGAGGATTATTTGCTCGATTAGTGGCGCGGGAGTTAGAGTAATGCAACCGCGATTTTACAAACCCGTAGGGGCGGGTTCGCCCAGATATTTGATAAGTACAGACAAATTATATAAACCCGCCCGCCCCTATAATTGGGATGCAACCGGATTTGATAGTAGTTTAAATTATTCACTCTAAAATCCAAAATTTAAAATCTAAAATTCTGTTAAAGCCATCCCCGCAGACGATAAACGATTAAGCCGATGTATTCTTTCAAAGCTTTAGTTGACTGGTTTAAATGATAGGTATCCGGCAATAAATCTAAGGCGAATGCTTGCCAATTGCTTTGGGATGCTGCGATATCCTGCTGCGTTATCTGGAAGTCTGTTGGTGCGGCAATTGCTTTTATTCCCTGACGCTGGAAAATTAAGAACGATCGAGTCATGTGCATCGCCGATGTCACTAGCAAAACCGGCCCTTTTATAGCTTTAGCATCTAAAATTTTCCGCACGTTGACGGCATTTTGATAAGTATTGTGTGAATCGGGGTCTTGCAGAATTGCTGATGCCGGTACGCCCATTGTTTGGGCAATTTCTGCCATGTCTGCCGATTCGGGAGACCCGCCACCTTTCCAATCTACTCTACCGCCGCTGAGAATTAGCAAGGAAGCTTTGCCTTGCCGGTAAAGTCGAGAACCGTAGATTATGCGATCGCCGGCTTCTGCTAATTCTACCCAAGGACGGGGAGGTAAAGCTGCTTTGACACCGCCGCCCAAGACGATTATCGCTTCAGCTTGGGGAAGTTCGGCGGTTGGTAAGTTTTGCCATTCGAGCGATCGAACCAACGATTTTGAAGCCCAACCGCTACTTCCGAGGAGTAAAATAATTAGAGCAACAGCAATTGGCGCCACCGCCCATTTCGGACGCTTCCAAAGTGTGATTAAAGCTGCCATCATTAACAGGCAACTCAACCCCAAAGGATAAATAAACAGCGGCAGAAATTTCGATAGAAATACAAACATTCAATTGGGAATTTGGCATTTGGAACTTATACGATCGCGTAGCCGAAGTATTGGGTATTGGGACGAAGATGATTAGTGACTGTTAACTAATGACTAATGACTAACAACTAATGACTAAACCTAGCGACGATCCTCTGGCCCAGATAACCAGCCAAAAAATGTAGCAGCATCACCCCTAGAGGTTTTGCTATATTTATGGCCGTCCGTTTGCACTACTTCTTTATTGACGATAGCATCCGAGGTTTTATCCTTAGAATTTATATTCGGGTTGAGTAGTAATTCGTTGTGCCACCAAGCGACAATTAAACCTGCTGCCACCCCGCCTAGGACACCCAAGCCGAGACTCAGGGGCAGCGTACATCCTACTAAGCGAAACCCAACGGTAAACAACACAAACCATATCAGCGCGGGGTTAAACCCCTTGGAGTCTCCGGTAAATTTTGGCATGAGCTGCAAGTTGTGTTTGTAATAACACAGAAAGATATTTACAATATTAGCAGACAATCAAATTGGCAAGGGCGATCGCTCTGCAACTACTCCCCACAAATCAAGTTTAATTGTACCTCTAAGTCTTGCGCGGTATCTACAATGTTTACAGAAATTTGCTCTAATTCTGTCAAAGGTTCAAAAGCTGCTTGCTGCGAACTCAATAGTTCTGCTGTCGCGTCGGCAATATCGCCCCGGCGCTGTTGCAGCCGTTCTCGCAATACTTCTATTGGTGCGGTGCAGTAAATAATTTGCAGGGGCAAGCCGTGGGATTGAGCCTGATTAATTGCATCCGTTCTCCAGTTTTGGCGATCGAACTTTGCATCTAAAATCACATCCCAACCTCTGTCAGCCAGAATTATCCCCAACTCTAACAATCTACCATAAGTCTGCGCGGTCATTTCATCCGAGTACAAATCTTGCCCCCCGCGTTCATTTAAAGAAATTCCGCCTAAATGTTTGCGAACAGCATCAGATCGAATGTGAATTGCCCCAGTGCGGCGAGCTAAATATCGAGCGGCTGTACTCTTGCCAGAACCAGACAAACCAGACATCAAAGTTAACTTTCCCCGGTGCGGTTGCGTGTATTCCCAAGCCAGTTTATAGTAATGAGCGGCAGTCTGTGAAACCTCTACTTTTTGGTCAGTTGAAATAGCGGCATCGTCCAACATTAACGAAGTTACTTTCGCTCTAACATAAGCTTGACGGCTCAAATACAGAGGCAACAGTTGCAGTCCTTCCCAATCACCTGTTTGTTCTATGTAAGTATTCAGAAAAGCATTGCCCAAGTCTCTGCGCCCCCGCGATTCCAAATCCATTACTGTAAAAGCCACATCGTACATGACATCAACAAAGCGAAAAGGCTCGTTAAATTCAATGCAGTCGAACAGCAATATTTTATCTTGCCACAATGCTATATTCCGCAAGTGTAAATCTCCGTGGCACTCGCGAATTTTATTATTGGAAATCCGCAGGTTAAATAACTCTTGATTTTCTGCAAAAAACGCATCAGTATAATCTTTAGTTTCCTGAAATTGTGCCTGAGTCTGCGGCCCGCCGATATATTTTTGCGAAATCAGGTAATTGTTCTCTATGGCTTGGCGAATCTGACTGACTTCGCCAAATCTGCGAATGTAGCTATTACTAATTGCCGTTATGTGAAAATTGGCAACTTCCCGCCCTAAGTCTGCCATAATTTGCTCGGTCAACATTCCGCGATCCAACAAACTGAGCAACAGCGAATCTTGAGGAAACTCCCGCATTTTCAGTGCGTATTCTACAGCCACTTCAGCCGGAGTTATAGCAGGTAAGTTGCTGCCAAATTGAAACGAATCCCCAATTTGAACAATTGGCAAAACTTCTAGATAAATTTCCGGTGCAGTGCGTCGGTTCAGCAGCAATTCTTCGTTGCATAAATGCTGCCGCTTCTCCAAAGTCGAATAGTCTAAAAAGCCAAAATTGACAGGTTTCTTGATTTTGTAAGTATAATCTCCTGTCAGCAAAACAAAGGAAGCGTGAGTCTGAATTAGCTGCACTGGTTCTGTCACCCCGTGCGGGTAAAACCCGGGCTGCAACATTTGCTGAATCAGAGGTGGGAGACAAGTCATAGCGATTTTAGATTTTAGATTTTAGATTTTAGATTGTGGATTGTGGATTGTGGATTGTGGATTGTGGATTGTGGATTTGGGATTTGGGATTTGGGATTTGGGATTGTGGATTTGAGCGATTTTAGATTTTAGATTTTAGATTGTGGATTGTGGATTGTGGATTAGCGATTTTAGATTTTAGATTTTAGATTTTAGATTGTGGATTGTGGATTGTGGATTGTGGATTGTGGATTTGGGATTGTGGATTTGGGATTTGGGATTTGGGATTGTGGATTTGAGCGATTTTAGATTTTAGATTGCGGATTGTGGATTTGGGATTTGGGATTTGGGATTTGGGATTTGGGATTTGGGATTTGGGATTTAGGAATTGGGATTTGGGATTTGGGATTTAGGATTTAGGAATTGGGATTTAGGATTTGGGATTTAGGAATTGGGATTTAGGAATTGGGATTTAGGATTTAGGATTTGGGATTCAGGATTTGGGATTTTTCGCGGACGCAACCCATGAAAAGTTTCTACATCTAAATGAAAAAACCAATTAACATGAAAAAAATTTTAACCTTATTTGCAATCGTTTTGCTGTTTCAAAGTTTTCAATGTGAAGATGATGCAGCGCCAACCGACCAAAGTATTGATTTGGTAACCCTACAACAAGAACGCCAATTGATTTTGGATTACATTGCCACTTTTAGTTGTAGTGATGCTACGAGTTGTGATTACATCGCTTTTGGAAGCAAAGCCTGTGGTGGTCCACAAGAATACCTTGTTTTTCCAAGTACGGTAGATTTGGAATATTTGACAGGGAAAGTAGCCAACTACAATGCAATGGAAAATTCGTACAACAGGAGAAATAATATCATCTCCGATTGCATGATGGTTATGCCTCCGCAGAATGTAGGTTGTGTTGACGGCGTTTGCACAATTTTACCTTAAGAATTAAAAATAAAAAAGGGACAAAGCTATAAAAAACTTGTCCCTTTTTTATTTTCTTAAGTTGGATTGATTAATTGATTATAATCTTTTTCCATGATTTATCAGAAGCATTCTGAAGTTCTATAAGATAAACGCCCTTAGGTAGTTCTTCAGCATTGATTTCAAGTTGATTAGCTCCTAAATCGCCTTCAACAGTTTTCATAAAAGCACCGGTTTGTGAGTAGATATTAATGCGATCCAAAGTAGTTTTAGATTTGACGCTAAAGTTTCCTGTAGATGGATTTGGGTAAACTGCCGAAGCATTCAAAGAAAAATCTTCAACGTCTAAAGTGGTAAATGTGGCAGTTGCAAAACCACCGTTTCCATGACTACCTAAATTTGTCGTTTGAGATAAAGCTCTCGCGCCTCCGATGCTAATTGAATTTGTTGTAGCGTAAGGCATTTGAAAATCGTTAGGATCCGTATTTGTCAAACTTCTTGTCAAAGTTAAAGTTCTTACCGTCCCTACAACTGTGTTAGAAACAGTCGTCCAACTTTCAGTAGCATCGACAGCTGGTGCTGTAAAGCCAATAAAGTTTCTGTGAGAAAGCGCTGTTGTATAAACAAGTGCGTCGCCGTTTTGCATATTAAATCCATCAGCTACACCAATTCCCAAACCGAACCATCTATCCGACGGACCCGTTAAAACTAACGTAACGGTAGAAGTATTGCTATTTAACGTAAAATTTGCGGTGATTGGAATTCCGTTATTTAAGGCCATAACTCCCGTTGATTTTGATTGTGCAAAACCAGCA
>JAUBSN010000170.1:0-6130 GCA_036704825.1 Microcoleus sp. F8-C3
CTGAATCTGTCTTGAGTACTCGTTCTGGTCAGATTCCTCCTTCTCTTCTGCCACGCTAACCCCGTGAACTTCTACCTATGTTGTTCTATCAGAGGATAATATTTCGCTCAAAGTAGGAAGTTTTCATATTTACGAAATTCCCCAGTTGCCATCTGATTTCCTGAAGAAAAAAGGCACTCGTATATTGTCCATTACCTTGGCATTTGACCCGCCAACTCGCCCTACTCGTGGAGACTCATATCTAGGAGTCACAATGGAATTTGACCTTTTTAAAGGCATCGACCGCGAAATTGTTAGAAATGCTTATGAGACGGCTAGCAAGACAAGCTTGCCCGATCAGTCCACAGACAATACAAAAATAAAGTTAAAGAAAAAATATGGCGCTGGTATTGAAGTTATATTGTCTCCAGGTTCCAACATTCGGAAGAAAGGAACAGTACAAAGAGGGCAAGTGAAAATAGCTAAAATCACGCCTCAAGCCAAAAAATATAATGAAGGGCCTATGACCCTAATTGTAAGTTGTAACCGTAAATGGGCAAATCCAGAGGAAATTGAAACGCAACGTTATGCCTTAGTTGCTTGCATTAGCCATTCCAATCCTCAAGTTGATTTATATAATCGCATGAAAATCCAGATAGAACAGAGAGATAGAAGCCGAGGAAGAGTTTAAAAATAATTAAATTTCGCCACAACGCTCGAAACGTTTGCCGATCGCCCCACATCTAACAAAAATTAAAAAAGGCGGCACCCAGATTTGAACTGGGGGTGGAGGTTTTGCAGACCTCTGCCTTACCACTTGGCTATGCCGCCGTCACGCCTGAAATTTGACGTTTTCTTATAGTACACCAAATCTCGAAAATTTCAACATACCTGTCAAAAATTTCGTCAAGCGCAGCTATCCCGTAGGGAATCGCCCTTTTTTCCCACACATCCAAAACCCATCCGAGGCTATTCTAGAACTACATCGATCGCCCGCAACAGCAGCCATGACACCAGTTTCTCCCTTACTCATCGCCCAAATCACCGACACTCACTTGTTTGCAGAGCTCGATCGAGAATGGAAAGGCCTCTCAACAGCCCGCACCCTCCAAGCAGTTCTCGATCGCTTGCAACAGATACAGCCGCCGCCCGACTTACTCCTGCTGACAGGGGACTTGTCCCAAGACGAAACACCCGAATCCTACCAGCGCCTCGTCTCCCTCATCGCCCCCCTCGGAATTCCCGCCTACTGGATACCTGGGAACCACGACAACATCCCAGTCATGAAGCAAATATTAGATAAGCCGCCTCTTTCCCCAGAAAAATCATGGATGCTAGGAAACTGGCAATTTCTATTACTTTCGAGTGTGGAAGCCGGATGCGACGGCGGGCGGCTTTCCCCAGAAAGCTTGCATTGGCTCGACTCTCAACTGCAACAAACGGGCGATCGACCTGTTATCATTGCCTTGCACCATCATCCTTTGCCGATCGACTCTGAAATCATGGATGGAATGATGCTGCAGAATGCCGGTGAATTTTTAGCAATTGTCGATCGATACCCTCAAATCAAAATCGTTCTTTGCGGCCACATTCACCAAGAATTTCAACAACAGCGGGGCTCAGTTACCTACTTGGGGACACCCAGCACCTGCATCCAACTTTTACCGAAAAGTCATCCGATTATCCTTGACGAAATCCCCCCGGGATTTAGATTGCTTGAATTGGCGATCGACGGTACTTGGAACACCAGAGTTGAGCGAGTTGTCGTACCATCGCCACCAGATTAATTTTTTTTCTTAAAACAATTTTTTTCTTAAAAAAATTATTTATCAAATTTACATTCTGTTGTCAATACATCAACAGATAGATTTATTTTAGCAACCCCATCTTTTATGATATTTATTAACCATAAATTGCAGGCATAGCTAGAGTGATCGGCAACCAACAAAAAATAAATATCTAGCAACTTTACAATTTACAAAACAGGAAAAACTAAATATATGTCTGAAGTCAATGGCGTCATGATGCAGTATTTTCACTGGTACAATCCCGACGACGGCACCCTGTGGAATCAGCTAGCCGAATCTGCAAAAGATTTAGCAAAAATTGGCGTTACATCTCTTTGGTTGCCACCCGCTTATAAAGGAACCGGCGGCGGTATGGATGTCGGCTATGGCGTCTACGACTTATTCGATTTAGGCGAATTCGACCAAAAAGGCTCGGTACGCACGAAATACGGCACAAAAGATGAGTATTTGGCCGCGATTAAAGCTGCACAAGATGCTGGAATTCGGATTTATGCCGATGTTGTATTCAACCACAAATTAGGTGCCGATGCAGAAGAAGAATCCGAAGCCACACCCTTCAATCCCGACAACCGGAATGACACCGTAGGCGAATATCAAAAAATCAAAGCTTGGACGCACTTTACTTTCCCAGGCCGCAACAAAAAATATTCCAGCATGGAATGGCATTGGTGGCATTTTGACGCCATTGATTACAACGTTTACAACACAGAAACCCATGCCATTTACCTGCTAAAAGGGAAAGAATTCGATCGAGGAGTAGACTTAGAAAAAGGTAATTTTGACTACCTCATGGGTTGCGACTTAGATATGGACAACCCAGAAGTGACCGGCGAATTAAAATACTGGGGTGAGTGGTATGTCGATACAACAAACGTTGACGGCTTTCGCTTCGATGCCGTCAAACACGTAAAAGCAGAATTTTTCCAAGAATGGTTGGAACACGTTCGCCACTATGCCCAACGCGACCTATTTGCCGTAGGCGAATATTGGTCTTACGAAGTGGAAGCTTTGCACAGCTTCATTACAGCAACCGATGGTAAAGTCACCTTATTTGACGCACCTCTTCACTACAACTTCCACGCTGCTAGCAAGGCGGGCAACAGCTACGACTTGCGAACAATTTTTGATAACACCCTGGTTAAAGACCAACCAACCCTCGCTGTTACTTTGGTTGACAACCACGATTCGCAACCCTTGCAATCCCTAGAATCAGTTGTCGAAGCTTGGTTTAAACCCCTTGCCTACGCTTTAATCTTGCTGCGAAGCGAAGGATATCCGTGCATTTTTTACCCGGACTATTACGGCGCTAACTATAAGGACACAGCAAATGATGGAAACGAATACGAGATTTGGTTAGACAAGCATCAATTTATGCTTGATAAATTCTTGTTAGCGCGCCAAACTTATTCCTACGGCGATCAGTACGATTACTTCGACCACGCCAATACCATTGGCTGGACTCGACTCGGAAATGAAGAACATCCGGGCGGAATGGCTGTGGTACTCAGCAACGGAGACGATGGCACCAAGTTTATGGAAGTCGGACAGCCGAATCGAACTTATATTGACATCACCGAACACATCAAAGAACCAATCACAACCAATGACGATGGTTGGGCTGATTTTAGGTGTAACGCCGGTTCAGTTTCAGTCTGGGTTCCGCAGCCGTAAGGACTGTGTTAAATTGATTTACTTCTCTGCCTAAAGTAGGGTGCGAACTCCGCACCTTACCGCTATAATCATTATATTAAACCACTTTTTTCTTTCACAATTTTGATGAAAAAAAAATTTTTGTAGTGAGGATTTTAGTCCTCTTTCTAGTATTATTTTTATGCTGTGCGATCGCGCAAAATCATTATTTAAATAAAAAAATATGAAACTTTCAGAAAAAGTTGCCGTTATTACCGGCGGTGGGTCGGGAATTGGTCGTGCAGCAGCAATTTTAATGGCCAGGGAAGGCGCAAAAGTTGCTATTGTCGATCGCATTTTAGAAACAGGGCAAGAAACCGTCCGCCAATTAGTCAGTGAAGGAGGCTGCGGGCTGGCTATTGCCGCAGATGTAGCGGATTCTCAGCAAATGCAACAGGCATTTCAAAAAATTGTTGGCGAATATCAAAGAATTGATATTGTGTTTGCAAATGCGGGTATTAACGGTGTATGGTCGCCGATAGAGGATATAGAACCGGATGAATGGGATCGGACAATTAACACCAACCTCAGAGGAACATTTTTGACTGTTAAGTATGCTGTTCCTCATCTGAAAAAACAAGGAGGTTCGATTGTCATTACATCATCAATTAATGGCACCAGAAGTTTCAGGAAAGTTGGCGCCACCGCCTACGCTTGTACTAAAGCTGCCCAAGTAGCCTTTGCAAAAATGATAGCGCTAGAACTTGCTGCCAGCCAAATCAGAGTCAATGTTATCTGTCCGGGTGGGGTGCTGACTGCGATTGACGAAAGTACCACTAAGCGCAATCTCGATCGCATTCCAGTCTCGCCTGATTCCATTCAAGACGTGATTCCTTTGACTGATAATACCGCCGGTTCTAGCGAAGAAATCGCCCAATCAGTGTTATTTCTGGTATCAGATGACTCCAGCTTTACCACAGGTACTGAAGTCTGGATTGATGGTGGCGGTTCTTTGATTTAAAATCAAATCCGGTGGCATCGGATTTGATTTTAGCCGCAGTCAGGACACGGCAGTACCCTTGGACTACAGTTAATCGGGCGATAGTTACATCTTCGATCGAAGAAGATTGATTATTTTAGGGGAGGGAAACGGGATTGCCTTGTCCGACTTGGCCTTGGCGGTTGAAACCGCTGCTGTACAAACGAATTCCGCCTCCGCAGACTAAGAAATTAGAATAATTAATGACTAATTCTGAATTGTTTTACAGCAGTTTGCAATGTCTGGGGCAGCCAATTATCGTACTGAGGATAAACTGGCAAACGCTGCACGAGCTGCCATCCCGCTGCTGCTAAAATTTCTGTTAAAGTGTGGTGTTGCAGGTGAGGATAATCGGGATTAACTTCATCCCGCGGCCCAATTCCTCCTAAATCTGTCGCACCTGCTTCTAAACAAGCCAGTAATATGTCTGGCTGTGCAACTAAATTGGGCGGAATTTGTAGGGCAATTTCATCAGGTAAAATGCAGCGGGCGATCGCAATTACTTCCGGCATTTTTGTAGGATCAAAAACTTCACCGTCCCAAATTTGCTGATTTCCCGGACTGTGTGGCTGGAGGATAACTTCTTGAATGTGATGGTAACGAGAATGAATGCGGGCGATCGCCTCTAATGTCTCAATCCAATCGGCCTCACTTTCCCCAATTCCCAGCAGCAAACCAGTTGTAAACGGAATCTTTAATTCCCCAGCCCATTCTAACTGTTGCAGCCGCAGCGCCGGCACTTTACTCGGTGCGTGTCGGTGAACTGTTTGTAACAAATCTGGGGCAAGCTGTTCTAGCATCAGCCCCATCGATACATTCACCTCTTTTAACTGTGCCATCTCCTCAAAACTCAGCGGTCCCGCATTAGTATGCGGCAAAAATCCCAAAGCAAGTGCCAGTTCGCACAAATCGTAAATCCGCTGCAACCAAGCTTTTCGCCGTTGACTGCGAGGGTGTACCTCCCCACTGAGGATGAGAATTTCAATTACACCTTGAGTTTGCAGCAAGTTGAGCTGTTTTTTAGCTTCTGGTAGCGTCAGCCAAGGACTTTGCAGGGGTTGGGCCCGAAAATTGCAATAGGTGCAGCGGTTAAAACACTCGTAAGTGGGAACGAGAGTGTAAGCAGGGCTGTAGGTGACGGTGCGGGACATTCCTTGGGACTTTTATCGATCGGACTTCTGCAACAACATAATATCTGTGCATTGGGAGTTTTTCGGTTGGCGATCGCCGCCCTTCATCTATCTTAACAATCACGCAAGTGCGGAATCTCGTTGCCCAGCTAAATTACGAGCATTCTGTTTCTGGTGCGACCGTCCAAAAATTCCGCGATCTGCTTTTTGAAAACCCCATACAGCAAGCCTTATGGGCTTTAATAAGCGCAGCTTATGACATTCATAACAAAAACCGTGCTTAAAACCCCTTTACAAACAGAAATAAAAGCTTTATATTTATTTACATGGCGGAACACAAAGCCGTCACGAACATTGAAAACAAAATAAAGCAATCATAAGCAAATGACAACAACCTTACAGCAGCGCTCTAGCGCCAACGTCTGGGAACGCTTTTGCGAGTGGGTAACATCCACCGAAAACCGCATTTATGTAGGTTGGTTCGGAGTCTTGATGATTCCCACCCTGTTAAGCGCCACCATCTGCTACATCATCGCCTTCATCGC
>JAUBSN010000171.1:0-6127 GCA_036704825.1 Microcoleus sp. F8-C3
TACTACCTCTCTATTATGTCACATTTTTATTCAATGTATTTATACTCATTGCATAACTGAGATGCTCCCATTTGCCTTTCTCTCTGATTGGTCATGGCACTTCTATTCTTTTATTGGTTTTTCCCCAAACATATCCACAAACATCACCCCATAGCAGATGACACTCATCAATCATATACACCACAAGCTTTTCAGCTTCTATCTCCGCTCGTTTTTCTGTGAGAATTTTCTCGATTTCTATTTTTTTTGTTTTTACCAATTCATCGTTTTTTTTGGGATTACTTTTTTGATTTTTTTTCCAGCTAATCTTGGCTTCAGCAAGTAATGTATAATAACTTTGATTTGATTTGAAACGAACATCATACTTGTCTTCTATATATATCTGAAACTCCTGTAAGCTCAAATATTCTTGAGTATTTAAGTAATTGACAATCTCTAGGCGTTGCGCTCGACTTAGATATGCTTTTGACCCTTGATACCTCAGCTTTAATTCTTCAACTCCATTTTTGATAAATTTCATTTTGGATTGACTGATAAATGTTGCTGATACATTTAACATTTTTTTTATTTGCGAACCAGGCACGCCCTCAATCCACATCATTACGGACATTGCTCGCTTCAGTTCTCTCGGATCGGGATTGCCATCTATAAAATCCTTTAACTCTTGTAAATAGTGTTGCTCAGACATATTGTTTTTTTGCCAATTTCCTGTATCCAACTATTATTATACTCCCTAGGTCTTATAATTTATAAGATTTTGCAAATCATTTAGGATTGCTATATAACGTATTTTCACCGTATTTTTTGTTTAAGTCCCGTTAATAAGCTGCTACGCAGCTAAACCGGATAAAATAGCATTGCCTTTATTTTTGATTTTTCGCTCCCATTTAATAACCATTTCTCCTTCATTTAATAGTATCGGCTCAATAAGTAGGGGTAGCAGTTAATCTAGTTGCCAAGACAAGCCCAAGGGATAAAGAGAAGATTTTTCGCGAATAATAGTGGACAGAGAGGGAATAATTCCAAGTTGAGAAATTCGGTCACGCACATAACCCTTAAAAACTGATTCCCAACTGACGAGTAGTAGCAACAAGAGACATTAAAGTATCCCATGCCTGAGTACCCTCAATCGTTTGAGTTGCATAACTAATATTACGTCGCTGCACCATAGTTCTGGCAGCTAACTCAGCCGGATTATTATGTAGAGGTAATTCAGGGTGCTCTAAAACTCGCTCGCAACTCCGATACTTTTGTCGCAGTTAATTGTTTGCGTTCATCCAACAATTCATAGCCACTTTGAGTTTCAAAAAGCCGCCGAAATTTCGACCTTAAAAGCAGTGCAGCTTCAGTCCCGGGATCATTTTTATAAGCTAATAATTCCCGATAATAATCCCAAAAATCTTCGAGAAACTGCTCTAAAATTACTTGATGGCAATGGAATACCGGGCTTAACTTCTTGTAATGCCTTCCCTCATGCACCCAACATAACGCTCTATCAGTAGTGATTAACTTGAATTGGGGGGCATCATCGCAACGCCTGAGTTTGTACGACTGGGCAATCTGTTTGCTGATGATAGAAAGCAATAGCTGCTGCTTCCTTAATCCGGGTAACTTGTTGGGAACCCAGTTTGGGTAAATACTTATTTAGTTTGTGATTAAACTGTGCCTCACTCAACACCGTTTCTTGAGGTAATAGCTTGAGAGCGTTTTGCCATTTAATCGGGATTTTGAAGTCCTCAATTAGTGAGAATGTCAGTGGATTTAGAATAAATTTCAGTTCTCGTCCGGGCTGTAATCCTTTCAGTACCGTCAGTCGGTCTTTATTGGCTGTCGTAAAGTAGACTGTATATAAAGGGTTGCAGATGATATTGGTGGTATGGTTGACTCCACCTACACGCGCGCCTGTTTGGTCGAAGTGTTGCCAGGGGCTACTCGCTAGTCCTGAATCATAAACTTCTTTTTTCTCGGTTTCAAAACCCGAGTGGTTTTTGATTAGCAGGTTGGATAAATAACCTGCTGAAAAGGAAATGCCTAAATCTGCTAAAAAATCTAGTAGTTTGCCTTGCGTCATATTGCCGCCATAGTACAAACTAATGATTAAGGCTTTGATTCCTGGTCCAAATTCTCCTTCGTAGCCCATTGGTAGTTCTGCTACATAAGTTTTTCGGAGTGAGGGTGAGTAATATTTCTGTTTACGGAACAATATGTTGTCGGTTGCCAAGCTGATATCTTGGATGATTACTTGTTCGTATCCTTTAAATTCTGCGTCTGCTGGCAGTTGGTCTGTGGGGTATTCTAGTATTTGTTCTCGATCTATTTTAATTGTGGCGTTCTTACTGCCTTTTTTGTGCTTTTTTGGCGTTTTTCGTTCTTTTTCGCTATGAGTGCTGACTTTTGAATCCTTTGGAGTTGGCTTTGATGTCTGGTTTTCCTTGTTCTCCCTTCAATCGGTTATTTTCATCTTTTAACCGTTGATTCTCTGATTCTAAGTCTTTGACTTTTAATTGTAATTGTTCTATGAGGTTCAGTAAGAGTTCTACTGTCTGACGCATTGATTCGTCTGCAATACCTGATGGGTCGATGGTTTGCAGTATATTGGAGGATGACTTGTCTTGTGAAATAGTCTTTGGCGTCATGTGTCCTATTTTATAACACTTTTTTTACTCTGCTTACTTTTTTTCTCTGCTACCCCTACTTATTGAGCGGATACATTTAATAATCTATGTAGTAATTCTGACAATTCTTCTACTGACTTAAACAGTCGATGTGCTATATATTCTTTGGCTGAATGCCAGACCAATTCAATCAAATTATAATCGGGGCTGTAAGGGGGCAAAAATTCTCAAATAATATGAGGCATTTCGGCTGATATTTAGCTCAGAATATCTTTCTTTTTATGAAAACTAGCATTGTCTAAAATAATTACAATCTTTATTCCTGATTCTGCAAAAGTTTCAGCTTGATTCCCCGTTCTATCCATTTTTGAACTATCGAATCATTTAAGGCATTAATTTGCTCATAAAACGTAGTCGAGTCTCTTTTTTTTATGACAAAATTTAACCTTTTTTTGTCATGATATCTCAACCCACCCATGAGATTTACTCTGCCTCTTCTCCTTTGACCTGTGATTTTCTTGCGACGACCTTTTTTACCCCAAGTTTTTCTTCTTATCACTCGTAAACTAAATCCACTCTCATCCCAAAATCATACCTGTAAAAGCTCTGGTGTTTGTTTAGTTATTCTTAAATACTCCGATAGCTTCTGTTTAAATGCTTCTCTTTTAATTGGATTTTATTTATCCTCTAAACTATATTTAGCCCAAATATAAACGTATTTTTTTTATGTAGTATCCTGGATATTTGGGAACTACTCAATTTAATTCCTGTGACTTTCTCTAAATATGTTGCTAGTCTAGCTGCCGTCCATCTCCCAAACTCATATCCATATTCTTCCGGAGTTTTTTCGATTGTATCTATCAATATTTTTTCATACTCTGGAGTGACTTTGCGAAAATTTCCTGGGCTTCTTTTATCTAAAAAACTATCCAAATTATCTGGGTCGCCATGAACTGCCCAATAAGCTACTGTTGTGTAAGCTATCTCCATAAATTCACTAATTCATCGATAAGTTTTTCCGTCATTAGACCTCTTGCGCAAGTCTCAGGCGATAGCTAATTTGCCTTCAAAAAAAGTTCATAATTATAAATACCAGATATCAAATTAAATCTTAAGCCGAAGCGTCTTCTTCGATTTCGATATCTTGATGAAAGTATTCTAAATATCTTTAAAATTCGATGTATATTTTCAATGATAATTCTTGATTTTGCTAATTGCCGATTGAAAAGTTTTTCGGCTTGACTCAGTTTCTTGTTTTTGGTTTTTTTGAGCGGTGTTCTACTATTACTATGAATCTTTTTGATTCCTTAATAACCTTTATCACCTAGCAATTCAATTTCTTTATTCATCCCGGTCTTGCTTTTTTTAAACAAACTAAAATCGTGCGTTTTCCCGTTACTAAAAGCTGTACATATTATTTCTGCTTTTTTTGGCTTGGCTAAAACTTGCGATTTTATTGTATGATATTTCTGGTCACTATAATATTTTTTTTCTTTTTTTAGGGACGCTCTATTTCATGCTCTGACACATCAACTGCTACAGTTTATATCTGATTTTTACTTGGATAAATATTTTTTAGGAAAATTAAATAAACCTGACTTTATTAAAGCTTTCTCAGTTCTAATTACAATTCGACCGGCATTTGATTCATTAATACCCCATTTAACTCCGAGATGAAAAAAAGTAGGATATTCTCGCAAATAAGATAATGTCATTAAGAGTTGGTCTGATGGGCACAATTTACTTGGTCTTCCCGATTTTTTTTGAAGTATTTTTTCCGCTTTGACTATTTTTACCATTTCTTTGAATGTTTCTTGATGTACTCCCGAGTAGCGTTTAAAGTCTTTGGGGGTTAACTTTTGTAATTGTTCGTAATTCATATTATGGGAGCTAATTTTTTCTTTTATTTTACTAGAGTGTTCGCACTTTCGCAAGAGGTCTATTTATTAGCAATAAAATTAGAATCTTTTCCCTCAAGTAATTCTCGTCAGACTCTTTTAGTAGTTTAACGAGTCTCTGTTTTTGATTTTGAGATAGATGGTTTTTGGCTGGCATACATTATAACTAATGATCGCTTATTTTATATTTATATTATACAATCTAGCTGCGTATCAGCTTAGAGTAGGGACGGAGCGCACCTTTAAACCTCTCGATTTATGTGTTTCTCTATTCCTCTCTCCAAACGAAGCGTGACAGTTTCCCGTCACTTCGCTTTCCATCATTGCAACCGACAATGGTCGCCAAATGAAGGCGTTTGAGCGTGGCAGTGTCTACAGAGCAGTTGTAGGTTCTCTTTGTCATCAGTACCGCCAGTTCGACGTGGTTTAATATGATGCAACTCGAGACCCTCAGTACTGCTGCAAATAGCACACTTAGCTCCGCGTTCTGCCTTAATTGCCTCCTTCAATTCTCGCCATTCATCATTGAGAGCATTACCAAGCCAGACTCGCTCGGGAATTGGTACTTCGGGAGTTATTAGTATTGTAGACTCCTCACCCTTTAAATACGGATGCGGCAAACAGCGTGACCGATACTTAGTAATCGGTTTATCGCTCATACGGTACATGTACAAATAATCTTCCCCGTTCCTAATTCCCCAATTATCTCTTTGCCCCGTTGTATGAACTTGACACATTTTATACATCTTCATAATCCGGCGCGGTGGTAGGCGGTGTCGTTTCTGTAACCAAAGAAATAGGCGTTCATTGACCCAGAAATCTAAGTCCTTTGCCGTTTTCTTGGCATTACTGTGACAGTAATAACCAATCCAACCTCTTAGTACTGCATTTACAGCAGTAAATTTGAGTAAAGGGGAATCTTTAAACCGTTTCCGATTTGTCATCTCCTTAATTTGAGTTTTCAGGTGCTTCTCGGCTTCTTTTGTTGGTGTAACCAATAACTTTGGTCGATCGTGACCGCTGACGTAGCGTCGGACGTGGAAGCCAAGAAAGTCAAATCCATTGTTAACGTGGGTTACTCGTGTTTTCTCCATGTTGAGTTCCAGTTTTAATTCTTATTTTAAGAAGGTTTGAAACTCTTCACGTAATCGCAATGCTTCCGCTTTACCGCCATTGGTTAAGAGCAGCCAATCATCGGCATAACGTATTAAAGCACAGTTTCCCAGGCGTTGTGTTCGGCGTTTCTCTTTTTGCTTGCGGTCAAGGCTACCATACTTATTGCACCAATACATATAGCAATCCTAAATCATTATCAAGACTATGATACAATTATATGTAATACTCGATCGTGAACAAAAACATGAATAACTTACAAGTGCCACAAAAAGATATGGAAAAAGAAATAGATTGTTGAGAATCTTTCATTAAAAGTGATATCGATGCCAGAAAACTAAAACGAGCAATAGGGTGCATCTCACTTTGGCAAATACATCAAATTGAAAGTTGACCGTTGAGATAAGCACAGCGAAGAGCCAGAATAGAGGAAACGTTCTCAATATTCCATTGCGCTCCCGATATTTTCACCCTTAATCCAATGCGTTTAATTATTGATTC
>JAUBSN010000172.1:0-6078 GCA_036704825.1 Microcoleus sp. F8-C3
GAGCCGGATGAGGTGAAAGTCTCATGTCCGGTTCTGGAGACGAGTAGCACTCGCGAGGGTGTTGCTTAGTTTAATGGCACAGGGGCAGTCTTGGAACCACAATATATCAGCCAACTGCCGCCGATCCGCAACCGTTTAACCATAACCGTGCAAGGCGAAATCGGCTCTACACCCGCCCAGTCGCGCCGTCAAGAAACCGAAGTAAAAATAGCAGAAAAAACCGCAACTATTTATGTCGGAGATTCTCGCCAAGGTTGGGTAAACTCCTATCAAACTTTGCTGGAATTATCCACAGATGAAAGATTTGCAGGAGAAGTTCAAGTATTCATCGATTTGAGCGACGTTCGCCCCGTGGGAGAACCTTTAAAAGGTTTTGGCGGAGTAGCAAATCCGGTAAAACTGCCCGACCTTTATCAGCGGTGCGCCGCAATTTTGAATAAAGCTTTAGGGCGGCAGTTAAATTCAGTAGAATGCTGCGTGTTGATTGATGAAGCAGCGGTCACGATCGTCGCCGGCAACATTCGTCGATGTATTGCTTACGGAGCAAGAGTTTCAGCCATTTCAGGCATGAAGCCAATCCAAGATATTCAGATTGGGGAGTTGGTGTTAACTTCATCTGGTGAATATCGTCCTGTAGTCAATAAATTTATCCAAGGCAATCAGGATGTTGTAGAAATTCGCACCCCAGCAACTTCAATTCGGTGTACTGCAAATCATCGCGTTGCTGTCTATGACGGACTGCGATCTTATACTTGGAAATATGCAGGCGAATTGCAAAAGGGCGATCGGCTAATATCCGTCCCTCACTCGAAAGGACTGCCTAACTCTACAACAGATTGGGCATGGCTTATCGGTTTTTTTATTGGCGACGGTCACGCCGATTTAGAATCCACTAAAAGACGAAATGGTGGTGGTGGAGTTGTTAGCTTTGCCATTTCAACCCAGCGTTTGCAGGGAATCTTAGGAGAGAAGATTCTCAGAATTCTCAGCAATCTTGGGTACTCTCCAACCTTGAATATTCAAGGCAGTCACGCCAATATCAATGTTTATCGCAAAGAATTTGCGGAAACTCTCGGACAGTACAAGAAACCTTGGCAATCTCCGATAATTCCAGAGTTTGTCTGGCAAGGAAATCGGGAAATCCGAGCTGCTTTTCTAGCAGGATTGAGTGATGCAGATGGTACTCCTTCCCGAAATGTTTTGGTCAACTCTAACAAGTTAGAATTTTTACGAGAAGTGCAAAAGCTAGCCCTCTCCTTGGGAATTGCTACTACCTTGCATGAGCGCGAGCCAAAAACTTTGAAAGGCAGAGATAAAATCTATGACGGTTGCCACTGGATTCATATTCAAGGCTTGCAATCTCAAGCTGTAGCTGTGGGTTTGGTGAATCAATTTGCAGTACGTGATGGCTTTACTATCTGTCAAGGTAAAAAGAATGGATTATCCTTACCTTATCAGTTAATTCAACAAGCCTCTGCCGCAGGTTGGAAACCTTTTGTAAAATCTCATGCCTCTCGGTTAATTGCTCATCCAACGGGACGAGGACATAGAGATGCAAATTGGGATGCTTTAATGGCAGAGGATGCGGTAAATCCTCACTGGCTGCCCTTAGAAGTTCTGTTTGTAGCACCAGCCGGTGAAGCTGAAACTTTCGATATTGAAGTCGAAGGCGATCATGAGTTTATTGCTGAGGGCTTGCTGGTGCACAACAGCGCCGGAATGCGTCAGTTTGAATCGGGTGATGAACTAGGCGCAAATGCTAAAAACAATTTGTGGCAACAAGATGAAAGTGGCAACTGGAGAATAGATCCAGAACGCGATGCCCTTCGTATGGCAAATCATACCCGTGTTTTTCATAGCAAACCGACACTAGAAGAATGTATTGATGCTGTCCGCAAACAGTATTACAGCGGCGAAGGTGCGATTCAATGGGCTGGCGAAGCCGTAGCTAGAGCTAACGTTGATTTACTGTCAACACCAAGTCTTAAACTTGACTTTTTGAAAGCTTACGACCAAGGACAAGCTAAAAAGTGGTTGCAGGAACGCCATCCTAATATGGCTGCTGGCGAGTTAGAGCATCGGTTAGTCCGTGTGGGCTTAAACCCGTGTGGTAAGTAATTTTGCCTCACGTAAAAAACTTCGCAAAATCGGAGAAGACTGAGATGTTAACTCCGAGGTAAGTAAGGGAATTAAAAATCCTTTACCACCGTAGAGCGTACCGGGTGAACCTTCTTTATTGAAGAATATAATCCTGGCAAGAGTGCGGGGCATTTACAACTACAGTAAATGAAAAAGTACGCCGAGCTACAGGTAAAATGGAATCTGTAGAACTAAAGGATAAAAAGCCTTTAGGGTAACAAAACTGGAAATCATCGGCTCTAACTTCCACTGTAATCTTTCTGAGGTTCACCTCAATCAAATTGACCCTTACAATTTCAAAGAACAGGAGGAAGCTTTCAGGGCCGCGGCTCTATCTGTAGCGGTACTTCTCAATCACAAATTTCTTGAACCCCGCTATCAATACAGCCGCGAACTAGACCCGATTGTCGGCGTATCTTTCACGGGATTGTTCGATTTCTTCGTTCATGCTTTTGGCGTTGAGTGGCTGCGCTGGTGGGTGGAAGGCCGCCCGCAAACTCCCCAGGGAATCGCTTTTAAACAGCGGGAAGAAGAGTATTTGACTGGTTGGCGCGAGATTGTGAATCGGGTAGTTTGGGATTATTGCGATCGCCATTCCTTAAAACGCCCAAACCGCTGCACAACGGTTCAACCGTCGGGTACTAAATCTCTGCTGACAGGTGCTTCGCCGGGGTGGCATCCGCCGAAAGCCCAGCGTTTCATTCGCCGCATCACTTTCGGCAAAAACGACCCCGTAGCCCTCGCCTGCATTGACTACGGATACAACGTGATTCCGTCTCAATCTGACAAGGATGAAAACGGCAATTTGCTGAACAATCCCTTCGACGAACGCTGTACAGAATGGCTGGTAGAAATACCTGTTGCGGTAAGTTGGGCTGATTTACCCGGTGCTGATGAAATTGACATTAACAAATTCTCAGCGGCGGCACAAATGGACTTTTATATGCAGGTGCAAAAGTTCTATGTGCGACATAACACTTCGGCCACCATTGAACTGCGGGAAAATGAAGTTGAAAGTTTGGGAACTCGGATTTATGAAGCCATTCGCGATGATGAAGGCTACATTTCCGCAGCGCTTTTAGCTAGGTTTGATGCTCTTGAAACTTTCCCGCGTTTGCCCTTTGAACCGATAAACAAGGCAACTTACACCAAGATGGTGGAAGAGACTTTAGCGCGCCGCCAAATAGATGTTTTTCACGCGGCACTGAGTCGCTATGACTTAGGTGAAATGATGGATTCCGGGCCGGCGGGCTGCGATTCCGATAAGTGTTTGATGCCGGAGACTAAGGCTATGTAATAGCGTTGAATGAGATCCCCCGTTTGGGGGATTTTTTTATGTTTTTAAGTGCTGGTTCAGCAAAAATAGTAGGGGCCGGTTCACCAACCATAATTGCCTAAAATCAATAATTTCGTAAACCCGCCCCCACCCAACGACTAATTGTCACTCCCTCCCCGTGTTCGGGAAGGGGTTCTTGGAAAATTACCGATCGAATCTTCTGTAGCAAGTGTCGGCTTGCTGGGATTATAGCAGGTCGGGGTTAAATATCACCGCGAATTTCCCGCCAGGAACCAAGCGACGGAGAATCTCTAGATGACCGTCCGCATCCGATCGAGTGCGGAACTGACCAACTGTCAACCGCTGCATTTTGGGCAGCAAACGAACCAGTACCCAAGGGTAAAGTCGTTCTTTGTAAGGCATAATTAACTTGTCTCCATTACGTATGGGAGCCAGAGCCAGTGCTGATAGGTTGGTAGCCGGGACGCACTGGCTTTCTGACGAACGAGATGTTCTCCTCTCATACTACGGACAAATGGTGGTTAAGTCAACTTAACCAGAGGAATTCTTAAATTGGATAGTTAATGAGTAGTGTGGGGGAAAAACTCAAACAGCGACGCCAATCGCTTTCTTTGACGCAGCAGCAAGTTGCTGATGAATTGGGCGTGACTGTAACCACTGTGAAAAATTGGGAAGCGGGCAGACATATTCCAAAACTCTATCTCGAACAGACGAAAGCATTGTGCGACCTCCTGAAGCTTTCCTTACACGATTTGGTAGATTAAATCTTTTTAATTTTGGTTACTAATAGCAACATGATAAGAGGTGCAATTTCCGATGCTCTTCCTACTAATTTACATGAAAACCAGTAATGTTAGTATATTATGAAGATTCGCTGCATTGCCAACCAAGGGGCTTCTTTGACGGAAATTTACCTAAATCCACCGTTAGACATCACCAAAGAAACTGAATTTAAACTGATAGTAGGGAAAGAGTATATTGTCTATGCTATCTCTGAATGGCAAGGTAATTTATCATATTATATTTGCGACGAGCGCTTTACTTATTATCCCATACACAATCGGGCCCCATTATTTGAGATAGTGGATGCCAGATATTCTCGGTACTGGCAAGTGCAATTAGCCACTAACGGTTTTTAGAGATTGCTTTTGAGCATTGGTTCTCCATACCTTATTTTTACAAAAAACTAACTGACTCAGAAACAGAAGCAGTTTTGATTTTTGATAAAATAAAAGAACTCATGGATGCTGAAGCTGCAATTCCTCAACCCCAACCTTTCTCCGTTGATGAATTGTTGGCGATGCCTCCGTTGCAGCCGGATCAACTAGCAAAAGTCCCTGGTTGAAATTATGTCAAACCACCAAAATGAACCTAGAGAATACGATGCCGTTCTCGGCGGTCAAAGTTCAATTCCTGTCAATGCTGCGGTACTCGGAGGCATCCCCGGCGTTAAAATGCGCTTAGCATCCCCGGCGATCGAAGTTAGAATCGCCGCACTCTCCGAAGCGGTGAGATATGGAGAAGCAGGCTTGGATTTGATAATTAGAGGATTGCAAGATGAGTCAATGCAGGTGAAATTAGCTGCCTATTCACTGTTGAAAGATAGGGATGACTTAAAACTCAAACCACATTTCCCCCAAGACTATCTCCCTACATTTGACTTTGAGGTCATAACAGTAGATGTTACAGGAAAAGAAAACAGTCGCAGTAAGTCCTTTGCTCGCTTTTTTCCTGAAGACTTAGGTAACGGAATTGTACTGGAAATGGTTTACATTCCCGGTGGCACATTTATGATGGGTTCCCCCAACGACGAAGCAGGACGAGAGGATGACGAAAGCCCGCAACATCAAGTCACAGTACCAGCTTTTTTTGCAGGCAAATATCCCATCACCCAAGCACAGTGGGAAGCAGTCATGGGAAAAAACCCATCGTGGTTTTTATCGTGGTTTATAGATTATAAAAAACTTCCCGTTGAATGTGTATGGTGGAATATAGCCGTCGAATTCTGTGGCAAACTATCGCAAAAAACCGGGAAAAAATATCGCCTCTTGAGTGAAGCAGAATGGGAATACGCCTGTCGTGCGGGAACAAGCACCCCATTTCATTTTGGGGAAACCATTACCCCGGAATTAGTCAACTATCAGGGAGACTACCCCTACGCAAAAGCCCCCACAGGACTTTGGCGGCGAGAAACAACTGATGTAGGGAGTTTGCCCCCCAATGCCTTTGGATTGTACAATATGCACGGCAATGTTTGGGAGTGGTGCAGCGATAGGTGGCATGATAGCTACAATGGCGCACCAACGGATGGAAGTTCCTGGGAAGCTGGCACAGAGCATTGCCGGGTACTGCGTGGCGGTTCATGGCTCGATTCTGCTGTCAATTCCCGCAGTGCCAATCGTAGCAAGAATCCCGCCCAAGTCCGGGGCGAGGACATTGGTTTTCGCGTGGCTCTTGTTTCCGGGTAGCCTCCCGTTTTCGGTTTCCAGTGTTGTGCTGTAGTCTCCCGCGTTCAAGCTGTCGTTACACAGTCAAGGAGAATATTAGACTTGGATTTGGTTTGATATTAACCCTCTTGTGTCACTTTAGGCAGAGGAAAAATAGAAATCAGGGTGAGACAGGAATATAAAGCTTGAGGAAGT
>JAUBSN010000173.1:0-5908 GCA_036704825.1 Microcoleus sp. F8-C3
GTGAGGGTTCTCACCCCGACCGCCCGGGAGTTCTGGGTTTGAAACCTCTCCCGATCAAGTGTGCGGGGTAAGTTCCGTCTAAAAAATACCACCATTGGTGAGCTTTCTCACGTAAAGAACGCAGTAAAAGTCCCGCAGCATGACCCACCTGACCTTGCCAAGTATTTAATAATTCTGCCAGTCTGACCTTAAAGTCCCTCGCCCAAGCCTGATAATCTAGCTCAAGTGGGCGAGCGCGCCAGTTGCGATGCTGTCGGAATGCCTCATCAATTAAATCCAAGAATGCAGACGCAACTGCTGTGTTGTTACCGTGACCCAGAAGCAGAACTTTCTGAAAATGTCGTCGTAGATGGGCTAAACATTTCTGCTGCGCTCCCACCTCAACACCGTTATATACCAATACTCCGGACAGTTTTTAAAGAGGGATGCGATGGCTTCGGCAAGCAACGCTTACGCAATAAATCACAGAAGCGAAAAAAGTGAGTGCAATCTGAACCCAAAATGAACAGAAAAAAAGGCGCTCTTTTAGGTTAAGCTATAAAAACACACAAGCTTTTCAGATTGCATAGATGAAGATTATTGAATCCATCTTACAACAAATGCCAGGAATTAGTCAACCCCAAAAGAAGTTTTTAATCACTTTATTCTCAACTATTTTGCTTGTTTATGGCAAGGTCAACTTCACAAATCTCAGTCGTTATAGTTGTTTGAGCGAAAAAACCTGCCGTCGTCACTTTCTCAAAAGCTTTAACTTTCCACAATTCAATCAATATTTCCTCGCGTGTTGCCTTAAATCCTGAACACACCGTCATTGCTGTTATTGATTGTTCTTTCTTAACAAAAAGTGGCAAAAAAACTGACGGCAAGGCTTATTTTTATAATGGTGTAGCTGGTAAATCGGAACAGGAATTGGAAATTTCTGTGATTTCTCTTGTCGAAATTGAGACTCGTTTATCTTATAGCTTAAGCGTGCAACAAACTCCATCACGTCCTCAAATAAAGCCCGTGAAAAAACTGCCACAAAAACCGAAGAATAGCTGGTTAAAAAAATCTCGCAAAAAACAGGAGTCTCAAAGCTCAACGCCTGACATCACAAGAGTTGATGACGGGAGCAAAACATCTAAAGAATACTCGTTGTTACTTCCCAACTTCTGTACGTTATTTGGTGGCTGATGGCTATTACTATCGCTCTCAATTCTGGGATGCTGTGCGGGACTTAAATTTAGACTTTATTGGCAAGTTAAGAAGTGATGCTAACCTACGCTATCTCTATACAGGTGAACAAAAGAAGCTGGGATCTCCACGTAAATATGATCGCACAAGTTGACTGCCATGATTTGAGTCGTCTTAATTTTGTTAAAGACCTAAAACCGGGAGTTTCATTATATACATTGATTGTGTGGAGTTGTTGTTTAAATTGCCCAATTTGTTTGGTTTCTATCTCTGAGGTTCAAGCCAACGGCAAAATCAAAAATGCTTTATTGTTTAGCACTGATATTCACCTACCACCTGAGCAAATTCTTGAATATTATCAGGCTCGCTTCCAGATTGAATTTATTTTTCTTGATGCCAAGCAATTTACAGGATTGTCTGATTGTCAAGCTCGTCATTTACCACGGCTTGATTTTCATTTTAATGCCAGTCTAATTGCCTTAAACTTAGCTAAACATGAACTCTCTAGTTGTCATTCATCTGCCAAGTCGTTTGTGTTTTCTATGGCCTCTTATAAACGTCTGGAATAAAATCGCGCATCTACTTTGTACCTTTATTGATAAGTTAGATTTAGACCCGGATTTGATTTTAAATCATCCAAATCTTCCTTCAGTCTTGTCTTATGGTACTCTGGTTGCTTAAAAACTGTCCGGAGTATTAAGTAAAAAACTCTCTCCAAAAACTTGACAATCTTAAAAGATCTACATAAATACCAATACTTTCTTAAAAAGTTTGTAAGGATTCAGGTGAAAAATAGTGAGAGTAAGAGCCGAGAAATATGGTAATGTAATCAGATGAGCGAAAAATCAGAGTTGTTAGCACTAAAAATGGAAATAGTTGACCAGTTGAGCCGTGAGGAACTGGTCAAAATTGTGCTGACCCAACAGAAGCTGATTGAAAAATTACAACAAGAACTCGAAAAACTCAAAGACAAACAGCCCAGCAATAGCCAAACATCATCGAAACCCCCATCGAGCGATCTGATACAGAAATCAGAGACAGCCACTTTTGATAACTCAAAAGAGTCAGAGTCCGAGCCAAAGCGTAAACCAGGAGGACAGCCGGGACATATCGGCAAAACGCGCAAAGGGTTTGGGAGAGTGGATAGATATCAAATCAGCACTCCTGACTCTTGTGAACATTGTGGTAGCAGAGAATTAAGTGACATTATTGGTTATAGCAAGCAGCAAGTAGCGTGTTTAGTCGCCAAACCAATTGAAGTAGTGGAATATCAACGAGTCAAGTGTCAATGTCTGGAATGTGGGGCAATGGTAATGGGAGCGCCAGCGTCCGGGATAGTTCCAGGACAAGACTTGAGTATCGACCTACAAGCATTATTGGTATGGTTAGGTAATTATGGACACATATCCTACGAAAAGCAACAAGAGTTCCTGCGCGAACTAGGTGGAATCGAAATAGGGATAGGGACATTACAAGCGACAAATGCGCGGGTAGCCGATGCTGTAAAGCCTGCCGTTGAAGCCTTATGGAAATGGGCGCCATTACAAGCTTTCCGTCCATGTGGATGAAACGCCGTGGTGTGTCAAGGGAGTCAAAGAATGGTTGTGGACAGCCACAGGTAAAAATTTTTGCTTGTTTCATGCAGCAGACACTCGTAGTCGAGCCGAATTAGAAACAATGCTGGGGCATGAAGCAAGCTGGAGTGTTGAGTTCTGATGATTTTAGCGTATACAACGGTGTGATTGTGGGAGCGCAGCAAAAATGTCTAGCCCATCTACGGCGACATTTTAAGAAAGTTCTGCTTCTTAGTTACGGTAACAATACAGTCGTCGCCTCTGCGTTCTTGGAATTAATTGATGAGGCATTTCGACAACATCGAAAATGGCGTGAGAACCCTGAAGCACTCGATTATCACACTTGGGCAAGGGACTTTAAGACTAGACTAGCAGACTTATTAAATACTTGGCAAGGTCATGTTGGTCATGCTGCTGGACTGTTACTGCGCTCTTTACGTGATAAAGCGCAACAATGGTGGTACTTTTTAGACCACCCGTCCATTCCTCCTGATAATAATTTAGCGGAACGTTCTCTGCGATTAGTCGTGACGAAGCGTAAGGTATCTGGGGGTTCCCGGTCAATGTCTCGGTTTGAACAAACTGCTGATTTGTTATCTGTGATTCAGACTTGTAGATTTCAAGGTAAAAGCGCAATGGCTTTTTTCCGTGATGCTATATCTGCCCATTCTTGTGACTTATTTATGCCTTCTTTAATTCCCCACTCTCTGACCTGAATCCTTACAAAAGTTTTTAGCTTGTAGCCAAATATCTTCAACGGGATTCTGTTGGTCCGCATTGGGAGCAAATAAGGTAGTGGTGAATAGTAATGGTCAAGAGCGAAGAGAGGCATTGTAATGATGCACAAAGTAAGTAGTCAGACAGAATTAATTACACAAATACATAGTAGAATGATATTGGCGGCAAAATTATGAGTTAATTACAGTTTCATATGATGTTTATCAGAGAAATAAACCCTCTTTCGTCTAAATTGCTCGACTCGAATTCATCGCCAAAGCCGACATCATCAGGTACGTCAACGAGCACATTGCCTCATATTAGCTTCGCGAGTAAAAAAAGGAGAGTTAATGAATATTTTTCAAATAAGTTATAAAACTCTCTATAACTGGTTCAATCGGTGGGAATTAGAGGGAATGGTAGGACTTTATAATAAACCAGGAAGAGGCTCTAAGCCACTATTTAACGCTTCGCAAAAAGCCCAAATTAAAGAGTGGGCTAAACAATCACCCAGGCAATTAAAAAAGGTTAGCCAAAAACTTCAAGAAGCCTGGGGGATAAGTCCGAGTATAAAAACAATTCAAAGAATACTAAAAAGTCTGAATATGAGTTGGCATCGCATGCGTAAAGGAGTGGGAGGAAAGCCTCCCTCCCAGGAATATCAAGATAAAAAGGCACAATTAGAAGAATTAAAGCGATTGGATGATGAGGGTAAAATTGATTTATATTACTTGGATGAAACGGGATTTTGTTTGATTCCTTGTGTCCCCTATGGCTGGCAGGATATCGGAGAATATTTAACAATCCCTAGTCGTCGTAGTCAGCGAATGAATGTACTAGGAATCATGAAGCGAAATAACCATCTTGAAACTTATATTTCATCTCAAAATATTAACTCAGATGTGGTGATTGCCTGTATTGATGCTTTTTTCCCCACAGTACATAAGCCAACAGTGATTGTCACAGATCGACGCTTCTATTCATACCAGTGATGCTAAGTAATTGGACAGAATTAATTACACACTGATTTTTTGCTAATTTTTTACTAGACAAGGCTTGTAGCCCAATTTTTGTGTAATTAATTGTGTCTTACTACTTATTGTTGACAAACAAGAAGAGTGGAAACAACGTAAGATTACTCTTTTTGAGTTGCCTTCTTACTCTCCTGAACTAAATTTAATTGAAATTTTATGGCGGTTTATTAAGTATGAATGGATTGAAATATCTGCTTACAAAAGTTGGGGAACTTTTGTTACATCTGTGGAAAAATTCCTGAAAGAATTTGGAGAAAACTATGTAATTAATTTTGTCTAGCTACTTACCAAATTGCACCAATATGGTTACTCAATTTCTTGGAGAACGACAAGGTTTTACGAACCAATCGCCCCACTCGCTGTCGCAGCGTGTTGTTGAATCGCTCTTGGGTAACTGGTTTTTCCGGTTTCTTTCCCAACGGCCCGATGACGCTTACGGGCGTAGCACCTGTTCATACGCTTCCCAAAAATCGGTGTAGCAGATCCCACACTGGCGGTAAACGGGCGGCAAGGATTGCCAAAGCTTTGTTGCTGACTGCCGAGAACGATCGCAAACGTTGACCCCAACAATCTCATGGCTATCGGCATCAATGGCTAACCAGACCCATTGTTTGTTCTCTTTGGAACCCACAAATGACCACATCTCCGGCAAGCTGAATCGTCAGCCGACCTACTTTTTTTTAGTGACTTCTATGACCTTTGGAGTCTCGTAGAACTTCTGATTGACATACAGTTGTAGCCAACGTTCAGAAACACCAGTTACTCGTGCAATCGCTGCCAGCGCTGCCAGCGTTCGAGCAACAACTTATCAATCAATCGACGAGTTGCCTCATCAATCGGTTGTCGGCTCGCATTCTCGACAAACTGCCGACAGCAGTCTTGCCACCGGAATCGCGGTTTGCCGTAATGAGTATGTCCGTATTTGATTATTTGAGCGGATTGGCATTTGGGACAGTTCATTGAGTCGTCTGCAATGGTTGAATATCCTCGCTTACCAGCTTACCATTACTATGCATCACTACCGCAAATAAAATACAAGTAATTGACCAATTCTCAGGTTATTTGTCACCATTTAGTTCTAATAAAAAGTCTCTAAATTATCCATGTTTATCATAATTATCTCCATCCCAAATCAAGATAATCTTGCGATTTTTATATTTATTTTGTAAGTATTTTATGAATTTAACTGTGGATTCTCCATCACCAGATGGATGGCTCTGAATATGGAATTCTTTGCTTTGATAATTGAGGGCTTCCAAATAAGTTTGTCTATCTTTTTCATTGGTAATTGGGACTTCATACGGAATCCGGTTGGTAAAAGTCTACAACAAATGCTCAATAGTTCAACCAATGATAATTGGTCAAAGCCATAATTTCAGTTTGCATATTTTCTTGGAGAAAACGGCAGCG
>JAUBSN010000174.1:0-5899 GCA_036704825.1 Microcoleus sp. F8-C3
AATCCTCAAGAAAGAGAATTTATCTCGCGCAAGTCAATCGAAAGCATCTCAAATCTCAAATCGCGCAATCGAATGACCTTGACTTTAAAAGGTGGTACCCGCCACGCGATTTATCCGTGGAATCAATCGAAAGCATCGAAAATCGAAAATCCTCAAGAAAGAGAATTTATCTCGCGCAAGTCAATCGAAAGCATCTCAAATCGCGCAATCGAATGACCTTGACCAAAATGAATGTGTACTCCATCAATTATTCCCCGTTCATTGTCCGTTCCAGCAAATAATTTTACTTGATGGTATTCCTGTTGCCATAGTAATTTACTTGTCAAGGTAACTATCGTTTAATCTAAAGGGAATAAGCTGAGACAATCTTTGTTAATTAATGGACGTTTTATATCCGCTTGTAATATTTCAAATATTTTTACAAAAACATCAATATCTCTATGCTTGCTAGCCTTGGAAAAAGTTGATATATCTAGGGAAATATCTCGACTGTTTAAACGGGAAAATAGGGAACGCATAGTATCGAGACTTTGGTCAAAACTAAACCCTAGCCAGCAGGATAAAAATGTGAAGCTATCTAAAACTGGATAATCATCTTTGGGTAAATGGGCGAGATACCGTTTGACAATTTTGGGGAAATTATCAAATAGCATTTCAGTTGATTATTAATAATTTATAACTCTGCAATTATACATTGTTGGGCCAATTTTAGCAATCTTTTCCTATCATTCAACACTTCTGCGTTTTTACCTATTTCTGATTGCGATAATTATAGCGTTTTTAGTCTAAAGACCTGCTATATAAATGCAGCATAGACACCACCTAAACCTCAACCTCAATCAACTGCCCTAAATTCACTTAAATTCTCATAACCCCTCCAACAAGCTCTTGTTGCCTCAAACTAACCTTCTCAAACAGTTGACAGTTGACAGAGGTCGCGTGACATTTTTAGGATGGGGATTGACACCCCATCCTAAAAATATTTTGTGTTAGCGTTTGACCAACTTCTTAGAAACCTTCCGCAAACGAATTGATTGTGGTGTTACTTCAACCAATTCATCCTGGCCGATGTACTCCAAAGCGCGTTCCAAACTCATGTCTATCGGCGCTTGCAATTGCACCAATTCTTCACCGCCAGAGGCGCGGTGGTTTGTCAACTGCTTCGACTTGCAAATATTCAGTTCCACATCTTGATTTCGGTTACTTTCTCCGATAATCATTCCTTTGTAAACCTTGGTACCGGGGGTAATGAAAAATACGCCGCGGTCTTCAGCATTTTGCAGTGAATAGTAGGTGGCCGTTCCTTCTTCAAAAGAAATCAATACTCCGTTGCGGCGGGCGACAATTTCTCCGCTGAGGGGGCGATAATCCAGGAAGCTGTGATTCATAATTCCAGCGCCGCGAGTCAAGCGCATAAACT
Organism: Microcoleus sp. F8-C3; assembly: GCA_036704825.1. Lineage (GTDB taxonomy): Bacteria > Cyanobacteriota > Cyanobacteriia > Cyanobacteriales > Microcoleaceae > Microcoleus. The sequence goes on from JAUBSN010000174.1 coordinate 1,421, forward strand.
CGCCTCGGAACCCGATCAAACCGCGGGCGGGAACTGAAAATTCTATTTGGGTGCGGCCGGTGCTGCTGACGTGCATATCTTGCATTTCTGCTTTGCGCTGACCGAGGCGTTCGATGCAGCCGCCGACTGCTTCTTCCGGTACGTCTAACACCAAACATTCATAGGGTTCGCACGGAGTACCGCCGACTTCGCGGTAGATTACTTGCGGCTGGGATACTTGAAATTCGTATCCTTCGCGGCGCATATTTTCGATCAGGATGCCGAGGTGAAGTTCGCCGCGGCCTGATACGAGGAATTTGTCGGGAGAGTCGGTTTCTTCGACGCGCAAGGCGACGTTTGTTTCCAGTTCTCGCATTAGCCGATCGCGAATTTGCCGAGATGTCACCAAACTTCCTTCTTGACCGCAGAACGGCGAATCGTTCACCGAGAAAGTCATCTGCAAAGTCGGTTCGTCTACCTTGATTAAAGGCAGCGCTTGCGGGTCGTTCGGACAAGTAATTGTCTCGCCAATATAGGCATCAGCAAAACCGGCAACGGCGACAATATTACCAGCAGAAGATTCTTGGATATCAATCCGCTTCAGGCCTTCAAAGCCCATCAATTTGCTGATTTTTGATTTGACCAGCGCGCCGCTTTCTGTGATTAAGACTGCTTGTTGGCCGACTCTAATTGTACCGTTGTGGATGCGGCCGATGACAATGCGACCCACGTATTCGGAATAATCCAAGGTGGTGACTTGCAGTTGCAGCGGTTTGTTGGGGTCGCCTACGGGGGGCGGTACGTGGTCTAGGATTTCTTCAAACAGCGGTTTCATGTCCACTGCTTCGTCGTCCAAACTTTTTTTAGCAGTACCGTTGAGCCCGGAACCAAAAAGATAGGGGAATTCGCATTGATCGTCGTCGGCGCCGAGTTCTAAGAACAAGTCTAAAACTTTGTCAATAGCTTTGTGGGGGTCTGCTTGGGGTCGATCGATCTTATTCACAAAGACGATCGGGCGCAATCCTTTTTCTAGGGCTTTTTTGAGTACGAAGCGGGTTTGCGGCATCGGACCTTCGTTAGCGTCTACGATCAGCAAACAGCCGTCAACCATGCCGAGAACTCGTTCGACTTCCCCGCCGAAGTCCGCGTGTCCGGGGGTATCGACGATGTTGATCAGGGTTTCTCCGTACCTGACAGCGGTGTTTTTGGAAAGGATGGTAATGCCGCGTTCGCGCTCGATGTCGTTGGAGTCCATGACGCAATCTGGGATTTCTTCCCCTTCGCGGAAGATCCCCGACTGTCTGAGGAGGGCGTCTACAAGTGTGGTTTTGCCGTGATCGACGTGAGCAATGATAGCGACGTTGCGAATGGGAAGACTCATAATGCGTCTGGGACGTTAAACGGATTTAACTAAAGATTTCTTAATAATTGTAGCGCATGGAGTCAAGGGGCGATCGGGCGCGGCTTTAAGATTGGAGTGCTGACCCGCTAAAATTGAAATTATGGAAGCGCAACCCAAGGAAATTCAAAGTTATAGCCAGCCTGACGGCAGAGTTCCTTTTGATGAGTGGTTGGAATCTCTCCGCGATTTTAAGGGTAAAGCCAAGATTGTGAAAAGGCTGGAGCGTGTTAGCAATGGCAATTTGGGAGATTGTCGATCGGTTGGCGAAGGTGTCTCGGAATTGAAAATTGACTTTTGCCCGGGCTACCGGGTTTATTTTGGACAAGTTGGAGCAATAATTGTGCTTTTGCTGTGCGGTGGAGATAAAAGCACTCAAGATCGAGATATTCGCACTGCTAAGAAATATTGGGAAGAATACAGGAGCCAAGAAAATGCCTAAAAGTGTCCCTTACCATCCATTGAAAATCAAATCTCTCAAAGATCCCCATTTTTCTGCTGCTTACATCACAGAAATTTTTGAGGAAGAAGAGGGAGATTGGGAATTAAGAATCATGCGAAAAGCGCTGAGAGATGTATTTGAGGCTCTGGGCGAACCAAATATGTCTGCTGATGATGCTAAGTTGCATTTGGAAAAGTTAGATACTTTGTTGTCGGGAGACGGAATTGCGACAATTTATGGTTTGGCTAGTTGGCTGAAGGCTTTGGGATTGAAGTTAACGGTTGCTATTGATGCAGGGGATGAAGAAATTTCTGCTAATGTTGCTGAGTTGGCAGAAGTTGGTAATGTTTGATGAGGCATCAACTTCCCAAACATGGCTTTTTAAGTTTTTTTGATTTTAGGGGAGCACTATGTCAGAAACCGAACTAGATTTAGTATCAATAGCCACGAGAGTATTGCAGCTTGAAGAAGAGCAAGTTATTCTGAAAAAATATCTAGCCAAACTTAAGAGGCAGTTAGAGGCACAGGAACAGCGATTTAACGATCGCCCGGAGCCGCAAATGCTAGAAAGTTTGACTGCTGAAATTGCGTCCCTGCAACACCCGTGTGATTTGGGAAATGGCGATATGTCGGTCATTGCCGATCGACATATCGAGCTTGACACCGAGACTGAAAAGCCAAAGTCAGACTTTCAGTATCAGTTAGTATGCGATCGTCCCAACAGTCGCGCTGTCTTGATGGAAGCCCTATCACTAGCTCAAGAGCGGTTGATTATTGTTTGCCCTTGGCTCAATTGTAACAGCATTAATGATGAATTGCTGCAAAAATTTAGGGCTTGCTTGAACCGAGGATGTTTGATAAATATTGGCTGGGGTTATTTGGGCGATCGGCAAAATATCGGCAAGGGATGGCGCTACAATGCTTTGGCAGATTTGCAAGAATTAGCCCGCGAATATCCAGATCAATTTTGCCTCTCTTTATTGGGTACTCACGAAAACTTTTTAGTCTGTGATTCTAGTTTTGCCATGTTGGGAAGTCACAATTTTCTGACTAACAGCGACCAAAGTGCCGAAAAAGAAGTGGGAATTCGCACAAATGATGGTCAAATTGTCAAGGGATTGATTGACAGATTTGACAGCAGCGAAGTATTAAACAAGGACGAGATAGAAAGGCGGTTTGTAGCCAGTTCTGATTACCTGGATCGAGCTGATTATTTGGAAGGATTGGCGGCGGATGCTGAAGATATTGCTTTAGAGGAGAGCAGTGAGGATTTGGATGATGAGTCTGAGGAATGTCTGGAAGCTGTTGTTAGTGTTGAGGATTTTTGGCAGCGTTACACTCAGGGAGAAAGGGATTTTACAGGAATTAATTTAGCCGGTGCTAATCTGATCGGTAAAAACCTAGCTTCTGATGTCAACCTGAGTAATGCTAATTTTACAAAAGCTAATTTAAGGGGTGTTAATTGGCAGAGTCTCAACCTCAGCGGGGCAAATTTGAAGGGAGCAGATATGAGGGATGGTTATTTCTGTAGCACCAAATTTAACGAAGCAAAACTAGGAGATGCCAATCTTGCTCAGGCTAATTTATCCAGTGCCAATCTGAATCACGCAAATTTAATCAATGCCAACCTTGCTCAGGCTACTTTATCCAGTGCCAATCTGGAGCGGGCAAATTTAATCAATGCCAACATCTCTCAGGCTAATTTACAATCAGCTAAACTAGAAAAAGCCAAATTGAGCAAGGCGAGTTTAAGAGGAGCAAAACTAGAAAATGCAAATTTTAGTGAAGCCGATTTGAATGGTGCGAACCTCAGCGAATCTAAACTTAGTCAACAAACAAAATTCACAAGTGCAAACCTCAGTCAAGCTAACTTAAGCGGGCTATACTTAAGAAAAACCGACCTAAACAATGCTGATTTGACAAATGCAAACCTGAGTAATTCTAACCTTTTAGAAGCCAACATCGACCGAGCAAATCTCAAGGGAGTTCAACTTGAAGGAGCGATTTACAATCAAGCAACTTTATTTCCTACTGATTTCGATCCCGTGCAAGCTGGCGCTTACTTAATTGCTCCTTATGTATCGCTCCAAAATGCCGATCTAAGTGGTAGGGATTTGATCGGTGTTAACTTGATGGGAGCCAACTTACAAGGTGCTAATTTGATTTCGGCAAAATTGAATAGTTCCAATTTGAGAGATGCGAATTTGAGTGGGGCAAAACTTCAGGGAGCAAGTCTAGAGGGCTGTAATTTGAGTCGGGCTAATTTGAAGCAGGTAAACTTTAATGATGCAAGATTATTTAGTGCAGATCTAACGACAGCCGACTTAACTGAATCTGACTTGCGACAAGCAGAATTAAACTCTGCAAAGCTGCGTGGTGCTGAGCTAGTTTCAGCAGACATCCGTGCAGCAAAATTAGGCTTTGCAGACTTATCTGGCGCTAACTTAACGGGTGCAAAAATAGGGGGAGCGGACTTGGCAAATGCTAAACTGACTGGTGCAATTATGCCAGATGGATCTACTCACGAATAAAATAAGTTAAGGGTTTGCTAAACCAAATCAACTCAAAAAGCCTCAATAAACTGTAGAAGTTCACGGGGGTAGCAAAAACCCAAAAAATCTGATAAGGTGAGGCACATGGAGAAGACAGTGCCGGAATT
>JAUBSN010000175.1:2500-5646 GCA_036704825.1 Microcoleus sp. F8-C3
AGCATGTGGTGGATGCCTTGGCGATGATAGGCGACGAAGGACGTGATAGCCTGCGATAAGCTTCGGGGAGCTGGCAAATTAGCTTTGATCCGGAGATTTCCGAATGGGGAAACCCACCTGCAAAGGTATCGCACACTGAATACATAGGTGTGCGAGGCGAACCGGGTGAACTGAAACATCTCAGTAGCTCGAGGAAAAGACATCAACCGAGATTCCGAAAGTAGTGGCGAGCGAAATCGGAGGAGCCTGCAAGTGATAGCACAAGACTTAGCGGAACGCTCTGGAAAGGGCGGCCATAGTGGGTGATAGCCCCGTACGCGAAAAGACCTGTGTGGTACTGAGCTTGCGAAAAGTAGGGCGGGACACGTGAAATCCTGTCTGAAGATGGGGGGACCATCCTCCAAGGCTAAATACTCATCATCGACCGATAGTGAACAAGTACCGTGAGGGAAAGGCGAAAAGAACCCCGGGAGGGGAGTGAAATAGATCCTGAAACCGCATGCTTACAAAAAGTCGGAGCCCGCAAGGGTGACGGCGTACCTTTTGTATAATGGGTCAGCGACTTACATTCAGTGGCAAGCTTAACCGAATAGGGTAGGCGCAGGGAAACCGAGTCCGAATAGGGCGATTCAGTCGCTGGGTGTAGACCCGAAACCAAGTGATCTATCCATGGCCAGGATGAAGGTGCCGTAACAGGTACTGGAGGTCCGAACCGACTAGTGTTGCAAAACTAGCGGATGAGCTGTGGATAGGGGTGAAAGGCTAAACAAACTTGGAAATAGCTGGTTCTCTCCGAAAACTATTTAGGTAGTGCCTCAAGTATTACCGTCGGGGGTAGAGCACTGTTTTGGCTAGGGGGTCATGGCGACTTACCAAACCAAGGCAAACTCCGAATACCGATGAGTACAGCTTGGGAGACAGAGCACCGGGTGCTAACGTCCGGACTCAAGAGGGAAACAACCCAGACCGCCAGCTAAGGTCCCTAAAATTGGCTAAGTGGGAAACGAAGTGGGAAGGCTAAAACAGTCAGGATGTTGGCTTAGAAGCAGCCATCATTTAAAGAAAGCGTAATAGCTCACTGATCGAGTCGTCCTGCGCGGAAGATGTAACGGGGCTCAAGCCAGTTACCGAAGCTGCGGATGCACGAGCAATCGTGCGTGGTAGGAGAGCGTTCTGTAAGCCTGTGAAGGTGGCTTGTAAAGGCTGCTGGAGGTATCAGAAGTGCGAATGCTGACATGAGTAGCGTTAAAGCGGGTGAAAAGCCCGCTCGCCGTAAGCGCAAGGTTTCCTACGCAACGTTCATCGGCGTAGGGTGAGTCGGCCCCTAAGGCGAGGCAGAGATGCGTAGCTGATGGCAAGCAGGTCAATATTCCTGCACCGATCACAAGTGCGATGTGGGGACGGATCTTAATAGGTTATCCGGGTGTTGGATGTCCCGGTTTAGGCAGATGTAGGCGTGCGTTAGGCAAATCCGGCGCACACATACCGAGGCTGTCGATCGAGCGAGCTTGCTCGCGAAGTAACTGAAAGGGGTCCCAGGAAAAGCCACTAAGCTTCAGCTTGTGATCGACCGTACCGCAAACCGACACTGGTGCGCGAGATGAGTATTCTAAGGCGCTTGAGAGAACTCGGGAGAAGGAACTCGGCAAATTGACACCGTAACTTCGGAAGAAGGTGTGCCCTAGTAGTGTGTAGAGAACATCGAAGCACGAATGGGTTGCAAAAAATAGGTGGCTGCGACTGTTTATTAAAAACACAGCACTCTGCAAACACGAAAGTGGACGTATAGGGTGTGACGCCTGCCCGGTGCTGGAAGATTAATTGATGGGGTGCAAGCTCTTGATCGAAGTCCCAGTAAACGGCGGCCGTAACTATAACGGTCCTAAGGTAGCGAAATTCCTTGTCGGGTAAGTTCCGACCTGCACGAATGGCGTAACGATGGCCACACTGTCTCCTCCCGAGACTCAGCGAAGTTGAAATGTTTGTGATGATGCAATCTCCCCGCGGAAAGACGGAAAGACCCCATGAACCTTTACTGTAGCTTTGTATTGGACTTTGAACAGATCTGTGTAGGATAGGTGGGAGGCTTTGAAGCAGGGTCGCTAGATCTTGTGGAGCCAACGTTGAAATACCACCCTGGTGTGTTTGAGGTTCTAACCTAGGTCCATCATCTGGATCGGGGACAGTGCATGGTAGGCAGTTTGACTGGGGCGGTCTCCTCCCAAAGCGTAACGGAGGAGTTCGAAGGTACGCTAGGTACGGTCGGACATCGTGCTAATAGTGCAATGGCATAAGCGTGCTTAACTGCGAGACTGACAAGTCGAGCAGATGCGAAAGCAGGACATAGTGATCCGGTGGTTCTGTATGGAAGGGCCATCGCTCAACGGATAAAAGGTACTCTGGGGATAACAGGCTGATACCGCCCAAGAGTTCATATCGACGGCGGTGTTTGGCACCTCGATGTCGGCTCATCTCATCCTGGGGCTGTAGCCGGTCCCAAGGGTATGGCTGTTCGCCATTTAAAGAGGTACGTGAGCTGGGTTTAAAACGTCGTGAGACAGTTTGGTCCCTATCTTCCGTGGGCGCTGCAGATTTGAGGAAGCCTGCTCCTAGTACGAGAGGACCGGAGTGGACGCACCTCTGGTGTACCGGTTGTCACGCCAGTGGCATTGCCGGGTAGCTAAGTGCGGAAGAGATAACCGCTGAAAGCATCTAAGCGGGAAACTCGTTCCAAGATGAGATCTGCCGGGGCCTTGAGCCCCCTGAAGGGTCGTCGTAGACCACGACGTTGATAGGCTGGGTGTGGAAGCGCAGCAATGCGTTAAGCTAACCAGTACTAATTGCCCGTGCGGCTTGACCCTATAACTTTGATGCTGCAATACGCATTCAAAGAGCAAATGCAACGATGTGCTGCATCGTTGATTCAATCAAGATGAAACGCTGATGGCCCACTGCAATAACAGTGGCGCTCAAGACTCTATGAATTCGCCCGGTTGAGCGATCAACTCAGCCAGGCAACCCGTTATGCCTGACGACCATAGCAAGGTGGCCCCACTCCTTCCCATCCCGAACAGGACAGTGAAACGCCTTTGCGCCGATGATAGTGCGGATTCCCGTGTGAAAGTAGGTCATCGTCAGGCTCTTAT
>JAUBSN010000176.1:0-5626 GCA_036704825.1 Microcoleus sp. F8-C3
GATTTTAAAGTCCCAAAAGCCTTTCGACCCCAATTATTTACTTGCTACCCCTTGACTTGTCTAGACAGTATCTACAGATTAATGATTAATGGTGGATGATTCGGATTAATTGCGGTGATTGTTGCTGTAGCGAATTCTGGCTCCTGCCCAGTGAAGTTTTTCCCTCAAAGTGTTGTAATAAGAATAGTTTTCCCGCAAAATGATAAACTTGGCTTCGCAGTCTGCCCTCCGCACGTCTACGCGCTGTCCCGGCCAAATTGCAGTACCCAAAATGCCGTCTGTCCAGAGTTTGGTACTGAGTTCGTAATCTGCTAAAGGCCAAATGCTGACGACTGAACCGGGCGGGAGGACGATCGCCCGACTGGATAAACTCAAAGGGCAAATCGGAGTAACGGCGATCGCCTCCATTCCCGAGTGCATAATCGGCCCGTTGGCAGATGCAGTGTAACAAGTCGAACCGGTGGGAGTTGCCACAATTAAACCGTCGCCTTGATACTGATCTACTACTTCGCCGTCAACTTCCATTTCTAGAATACAGCTCGGCATTCGATCGGCTGAAGCAGGTTTGACACACATTTCATTTAGTGCCAAAAACCGATCGCTTTGGGGTTCGAGATTGCTTCTGTTTCCCTCAAAAACTGTTGCCTGCAACATCATCCGCGTCTGTACAGCATACCTGTCTTCCGACAGTCTGTCCCAAATCTCCTCAGTCTTTTGGAAATCCTCAAAAGACTCGGTTAAAAAACCCAGATGTCCCCCCACATTCGCTGCCAAAATCGGGATGTCGTCAGCAGCCAAATTCCGCGCCGCAGCGAGGGCAGTACCGTCGCCCCCCAGCACCACAGCTAAATCAATTGAACTGTTACTAGAAGCTAAAAATACCGGATACGGGTTATCTTTCGGGCCGCTGGGCCCCATTAAAACGTCACACCCGCGACTTTCTAATTGGCGGGCACACTGTTCTGCCCACCGCTGGCTGAGGGGATCTCTGGCTTTGTGGGCGATAATTACTTGTTTTAGTTGCACAACCTATCGATTTTAGATTTTAGATTTTAGATTTTAGATTTTTAGATTTTTAGATTTTAGACTGAATTGCCGCGACTGGCACGATCGCACTGTACTCGGAAAAATATTATGCCGATGCCACAGGACATCTCCCGTCGGAGACTCTCCCTCTGGTTTATAGCAATTCCCAAAACTAATCCAATTTTTTGAAAGCTCCAAACCCTTATCTCATCTGTCATTTCCCATACTTTAATCGAAGATCGACAATCAAAATCGGTCATTCCCAATTCTTGAATCTCAAATCTCAAATCTCAAATCTAAAATCGTATTACCCGTCGCTGCGCCTGGATTTGGGCCGCGGCCAGATAATGCTGGAATCTGCTGCGAGTAGGCTAGAAACTGCGCTGGCCCCAAAGCGGTTGAGGTGGCTGGGGTCAACAAAATAGTCGTTGCGGCCTGGCCACCGCTGCGACAAGTCGCGGAAAGCGAAGCCTTTTTGCCGGGAGAGTTGCTGCATTCGCTGCCGGAACTGCTGTTCTGCCCGCAGGCGAGTTCCGTCTAGGTAGTCGTTGGTGAGGGGCAAATTAACGAAAATTAGGGGAATTTTGCGGGCTTTGGTAAATGCTACAACTGAATTAAAGGCTGTTGCTTGTTTGCCTCCGAGGTTGAAGTTTTCGTAGTCGCGATCGTACTGGCCTGAAACGTAAGCCCGTTGTCGATAATAAGTGTTGGGATTGTACTTGCCCGACATCGCCATGAATCCGTTGGAGTCGATCGAATCTGCCAATTGGTTGAGTTGTCTGAGGGCTACTGTTGTGCGTTGCGAGACTGGAATCAATTGTGCTTTTTGGGTTGCTGCATTCGCTGCGATCGGTTTTAACTCATATCTTGCAGCATTCTCAGCCACGGGCGAGATGCCCGTTCCACTGGACAGGAATTTGATTGTGGGGAGTAAGGGTTGGGCATCTTGCCCGCCCCTGAAAGGTCGATCGGCAGAGGTAAATGCTTTGTTGCGGAAATTGTTGTTACCGCAGACCTGCGGGAATCTGTAACACGCCGGAATCACGTTGGGTTCATCGGACGGCAGTTCGGGGCGAATGCCTGCTGCTAAAAGTTGACTGCCTTCAGAATCGACGATCGAATTAAAAGTGCGATCGTCCCGGCCGCTGTTAAATGCCCGCACACCATCTGCCCAGACAATCATTTGAGGCAAATGACCGGGCTTCAAAAGCCGCCGCAGTTGAAAGTCAACTACTTGTGCAGTGGCGCCGTTGACTGAAAAGTTAAATACTTTTAAGCCCGGACGGCCCCTTTGGGCCAAAGATTGCTTTAGCTGTTTGGGATCGACGCCCTGCAATGCCCGGGAACTACCGACAATCAAAACATCTGGCGGGCCGACGGCAGCAACGTAGGATAGGTAAAGTTCGAGTTGTTCGTTTAGCAAATCGCTGCTGAAGCTGACTGTACTGGCTTGCGCTCTGGTTGCGCTCGCTTGCTGCTGGGAATAAACCAGGTTTCTCATGTACTCGATTACTTTTTTCTCCGCAAACGCCCGTCTGGGACTGCCGGGGGGAACGGCTTGCATCCAGGCGACGGCCTGCACCCACAGGGCGGCTACTTCGTCCCAGTCTTGTTTTGAATTGGCTGATTGAGCCAAATTAGAAGCTTGGGTGGCAAAGTTAACTGACTCCGTGAAGGCATCGTTTGGCGGGCAAGAGGGAAGGCTGAGGGATTTTCTAGTTTTGTTGTGGTTTTGAGCTAACAGAGACGTTGGGGACTGCGCTAGGACGGCGGATTCGATCGAACCCGATGGCGCTGCGGTGTTGGGCGGCTTCGTTGACGAACATCCCAAAGTTACGGCTAATACAGCGGCTGCGGCGCAGGTACGTTTGAGGATGCTGGTGCTGATGCTAGCAATGTAGCGGCGAATCATAAAGCTTTCAGCGTGGGCAAAATATTACTAGATATTACTAATTATCCGGCGGATCGAGCAATTAGCTCAAACAGACGTTTTAACCATTCGATAAAAATTAAGGCGATCGGGGAATCGCAGCTAAGCACTTGTGCTGTTATTGCTTGTCCCATCGGCATTGCAGGCGTTTTCTGCCATGCCAGCCAAGTGTGGATTAGCGCTTTGGGATGATGAATTAAAGTGTAGCGGTTAAGTCCGGCTTGTTCGAGCTCTTGTAAAATTGCTTCGGCTTTCGGATGCAGCGTGTCGCCAGGGGGGGATGAGATAGGCGACAAAATCTTCTAACATTCCAGGAAGTCGATTGTCTGGCATCAACCAAACTCCGACGCGAGGCAAGTATGGATCTGAAGGTGTGAAAACCCAGCCTTCGGGAGGGGGAGATTGGGGGATGTCTCGATAGCCGATCGAACTCAGTTTATCTTTAAGAGATTGCCACCGCCCACTTAAATTGCGATCGGCATCAACCACAATTCCCAACGTGCGTAAATTCTCTGCTTTCAATCTTTCTGGCAAACCATTTAGCAGCGCTTCAACTCCTTCTGTACCTTCTTCTTGCGGTACTTCGACGGAAAATGTTTCTGGTAGTTGATATTGCTGGCACAAATGCCAGATTACGTGTCGGTCATTCTTACCTTCTACCAATAACTGTTGAGGTTTTGGTTGAGGAGGTTTTCGTGCTTTTGGCATCAGCGCACCTCGATACTTTGGCGCACTGCAACGGACAATTCATCGGGAGTGTATTCAACTGCACGAATATCCTCACCGCGCCGGCTCAAGCGAAATAATTTGCCAACAGAACTATCTTCTGACTGTTCTAAGGCTTCTTGAAATGCGGCTATGCAATCCCAACTGTGGGTAGTTGCAAAGACTTGAACGTTCAATCGCTTTGCTGTTTCAAATATCAGTCGCCACATATCAGTTTGGGTTTGATAGTAAAGACCTGTATCGATTTCATCGACTAGCAAAAATCCATTTTCTGATGATACTGCTGCCATTGCTAGACCAAGTATGCGTCGCATTCCATCTCCCATACTGCCGAGAGGAATTGGGTGATTTTGTTCTTTAAGTTTAATCAAAATACCGCTGTTAGTGGTGAAATTGCTGGTAAAACTAATACGTTCTACCTCTGGTTCTAAGATTTGCAGTGCTGCTACTACGCTTTCTTCTTTTGGTGTCAGCGTAATAGCATCCCAAAACACAGCCATTTCGTTAAAAGCTATTGCCGTAGTTTTGATTAAATTAAAATTATCTTTACTGGGTTCAACAAGGGATAAATAGTTATAGTTATAATTATTGTTTAATTCTGTTAAGTGAGCGGGAAGCAAACTAGCAATACGAGCAATAGTAGCATCGCGTTGCAGTTCTATTTTTACTTGGGAATTCTGATTATAGTAAGCAATTAATTCCCATGCCAAAAATTTTGTTTCTAGTTCTTCAGCTACCGGAATTACCATCTGTTGGTTGGTTGGTTTTGCTTCTATTTTGAGTGAGAGTTGTTGTTCTTGCTGGGATTGAATGTAAATACTTCTAGCTGGAGTTAGCTGGTGCCCGTAAAAAATATGTTCAAATTGATACTTGCTGCGGTTTACTGCTTGACCAGATGCAAGTTGAGTTTGTATGTTGCTGATTTCGCCACGGCTATTTAGCACATCAAACACAGCTTGAATATTCTGTTGGTGTACTAATAAATAAATGGCTTCCAAAAAAGTAGTTTTACCGCTATTGTTCTGACCGACTATCAGATTAACCCTAGCTAGCTCGTCGATATGAAAATCTTTAAAACAGCGATAATTTTGGATGGTGAGATCGCGCAACATGGATTCCTCGCATATTAACTATATTCTATCATTTCTCCGTTCAGACTAGAAACCAGTATGGGATTCGATGACTGCTTCGGCTTGCAGGGCGATCGCTCTCAATTTATCCAATGTACCCTGCTTCGCACTCTCCCACAACCCCCGCTGACGAGCTTCTAGCAATCTTTCCGCCATATCTCGCAGTGCCCAAGGATTGTTTTCTTGAATAAATGCCTGCACTTTCTCATCAAAAATGTAAGCCTCTGCGATTCCTTCATACATAAAATCCTCTACACAATTTGCCGTAGCATCGTAAGCAAACAAAAAATCAACTGTTGCTGCAATTTCAAAGGCACCTTTATAACCGTGTCGCATCGCACCTTCTATCCATTTCGGATTTACAGCCCTACTGCGATAAACCCGTGCAATCTCTTCCCGCAGTTGCCGCACTTTCGGCTTCTCGGGAATCGAGTTGTCTCCGAAATAGGTTTCAGGATTTTTGCCTTGCAAATTGCGAATTGCGGCCGTCATTCCCCCTTGGAATTGATAATAATCATCCGAGTCGAGGATGTCGTGTTCGCGGTTGTCTTGGTTTTGCAGAACTATTTGCATTTGGCCGAGGCGTTTTTCAAATGCTTCGGGCGCAGAACATCCCCATTCACCCCCCCTAACCCCCCCTTCTAAAGGGGGGGGACAAGAGTTGGAATTAGCCTCAGAACTTAATTCACCCCCCCTAACCCCCCCTTGTAAAGGGGGGGGACAAGAGTTGGAATTAGCCCCCCCTTGATAAGGGGGGGGTGGGGGGGTATTCTCTGGTGGTACAGGAGAGGAATTAGATTTATCCCCCCCGTGA
>JAUBSN010000177.1:0-5576 GCA_036704825.1 Microcoleus sp. F8-C3
GGTGAATACTAAGCACTTCAAAAACTGGTTTACAAACTGCTGCTACTGTACTTCATAAACGTGGAATCCGCTGTATTACCATTGATGCATGGGTACACAAACAACAATCGCCTCTCAAATTTCTCACGCTCAAGCTCAGGGCGAACGCATCTAAATTTTATGTTATAGCGAACCTAAATGAGTCGTGAAAATAAAAAACCGTTCTCTGGTAAAATATAGAGCGTCAGGCACCCCCAACAATAAACGTTATGACCGTTGAATCTTTCGCTCCTCAAGAAGCCCTTAAAATTCTTGAAGAATTCATTAAAAGTAATCCCAACTCTCAAGAGATGAAGAGAGCGCTGGCTGTAAAACTGGTACTAGAAGGCTATCGCTACGCACAAATAAAACAAATTTTGTCGGTATCTGTTGGATTTATTAGTAAATGGATTAACGCTTTTAAATTCGGCGGCGTTCCGGGGTTAAAATCGAGCTATAAAGGAAGTAAAGGTTATTTAATTAAAGCAGAAATGGCTGCAACAATCCAGTGGCTAATTGAGCGAAAATCCTGGGATGTTTCTGAGCTAGAAGTTTATTTGATTGAGCAGTATGATGTCGTATTTAAATCTCGACAAAGCTACTATCAGCTTTTAAAATTAGCTCGAATATCTTGGCAAAAAGGAGAACAATTCAATCCTCGACATAATGAAGAGTTCACAAAAAAAAAATCAAGAAATTGCTCAACTTCTGGAAAGTAGGCGAGCCGAAATAGAATCGGGAAAGCTTGTTGTATATATCATTGACGAATGTCATCTACTCTGGAACGATATCTGTGGCTATCTTTGGAATTTGATGAAAAATCCGGTAAAAATACCCCTTGCCAATCCCAAGGAGAGACAGACATACTACGGAGCCTTAAATCTGCTGACTCGGGAATTTATTCTGGTTCCTTATTCCCAAGGAAACGGAGAAAACACCGTCAATTTTGTCAAAAAACTACAAGAGAAAAACCCGGACACAAAAACTTTATTAATTTGGGATGGAGCTGCTTATCATAGAGAAGGAGAAATGAAAAAGTTTTTGGCTCAAGAAAATCATGATTTGACCCCAGAAAAATGGCAAGTAACTTGTTGTTTATTTGCACCTTACTCTCCTCAAGAAAATCCAGTAGAAGCAATTTGGTTGCAACTCAAAACTTTGCTGAGAAGATTTTATCGTTTTGGCAAAAGGTTTGCAATTGTCAAGCGTTTATTTCAGCTTTTCGCCGAGAAGAAGCTCTTTAACCTTCCCAATCTTAAAAACTATGATGCGTTTTCACAATTCATTTAGACTCGCTATAACAGAATATGGTATATTGGAGCAGAATTATTGAGGATCCAAAAAATATTCAATTAGAGCTTACCGGTAGTGCCCTGAAGGAAAGGATCAAGAGAATTAAACTGAATTCAAAAAAAGTAGGCGTTTAGAGTTGTAAATTAGCATTGTAATGATGCACAAACCGCTGTCCGGGCAGCAATATGATTTTCTAATTTTTTAGAGAAGGCTAAGCTCTTTCTTACCAGTCGAGACACCAGGGCGAACGCATCTAAATTTCATGTTAACAAAATCTGGTATATTGGAGAAGAATTATTGAGTAACTACAAAACATTTAATTAGGGTTAACCTGTATGAAACTTAAACCTAAAATCACCATCGCCGACCATTTTGGCGACCTAGAAGATCCAAGAATTGAGCGGACAAAACATCATCAATTAATTGACATTATCACCATCTCAATTTGTGCCGTGATTTGCGGTGCTGATACATGGGTGGATATCGAAAGTTACGGGCGTGCTAAATACGAATGGTTAAAGACAATTTTAGAATTGCCGAATGGCATCCCTTCGCATGACACAATTGCGCGAGTATTTTCTCGCCTCAAACCTGAGCAATTTCAGAAATGTTTTTTGAGTTGGATTCAATCTATTAGCTGCTTCAATCCAGCAGAAGTAATCGCAATTGATGGCAAAACTCTTCGCCATTCTTACGATCGGGGAGGAGACAAAAAAGCGATTCATATGGTCAGTGCTTGGGCGACCAGTCAAAGATTAGTTTTAGGACAAGTTAAGGTTGATAAAAAATCCAATGAAATCACAGCAATTCCGGCTTTACTCAAAGTATTAGAATTAAGTGGAAGCATTGTCACCATTGATGCGATGGGCTGTCAAAGGTCAATTGTGAAGTGAATTGTCGAACAAGGAGGAGATTACGTAATCACCTTAAAAAAGAACCAACCATCCCTGTATGCCTTCGTCGAAAGAGTTGTTTAAACAAGCAATTAGACAAGGATTTTCGGGTTTTACACATACAGCTTATTCGACAAATAAAGAGAGTAATCACGGTCGCTCAGAAATTCGACATCACTTAATGCTCAGTGACATCAAAGAGCTAATTGACTCCGACAATCAATGGGAAAAATTTCAGAGTATAGGTATGATAGAATCCGTGAGAATAGTGAAGGGAAAAACAACTATTAAAACTCGTTATTACATTAGTAGTTTACCAAATGATGCTCAAAAACTTGGTAAATCAGTCCGGAGCCATTGGGGAATTGAAAATTCTTTACATTGGGTATTAGATGTGGGTTTTCGTGAAGATGAGTGTCGGATTAGAAAAGATAATGCTCCGCAAAATTTTGCTATTCTTAGACACATCTCGCTCAATCTTTTGAATCAAGAGAAAACTTCAAAAACTGGAGCAAAAAATAAGCGACTTCGAGCCGGGTGGGATGATGACTATTTGACTAAAATCCTCGCTGTTGCAGTTAAATAAATTCTCACGAATAACTCATTACTAACTATTATACAACTGGGAAACAGTGGTTGTAATAGTTTTATTGTCTCAAAATTAGCACAAGCGTAAAAACCACCATTAATCAGTTACTGTTTTCTTACTAAAGTCATTATAAAGCGTGTCTGTAGCTTCTAAGAATGGTGAATTTATCTCAAAATATACTCACCACTGATGAACAGTGTTAAATAAGATGCGTTCCCCCTGCATTTCTACCAGTTCAGCTTGGCTCAACTGCTCGATTTCGGTTTTTTTCTGCTCTTTGGTGGCTGCGGGCTTTTTCATTCCTTTATTTTACCAGCTTTTGACACTGAATTTTTTTTGACCTGAATCCTTACATTTTTGCAAATATCTAGAAAAGCACAAACAAAGGATTATCAACTATGAAGTTTTCTCAACGGATGGCATCTGTTCAATTGGTTGGCTGAGCGGTAGAATCAGGGATTAAGCAAATAGCCAGACGAATTAAAATATCAGGAGCTAGTTGGAAATCAGAACATGTGGGACAAGTATTAGCTCATCGTTGTGCTTACTTGAACGGGTTAATTGGAAATCAGGGAAAAACTTCATAAGTATAATTACTCACTACAAAAGTGACATACTCCCGATTGGTTCCTTGGCCCAACTGATTTTTTACGGTTTTATTAGTGAGTTGCAAGTTTTGCCGGAGTAACCTTTGACCTAAAGTATAAATCAACAAACACAAACCCATTACCAAAGTTAAAGCCTCTATTCTTTCCGGCGACTTTAGAAACACGCTATCCGTAAAAAATAGGGGATCTTTCAAAAACCCAAACCCTCTCTCTGCCGACTGCTGTTCCTTATATTTTACAATCATTTCATCAGGATTTAATTGTGAAGCATCCAGCACATTAGTAGCTAAGATAAATCTGCCACTAGCTTTGGTTGCTTTGGCTACCGCACTAGCATCTAATTCTAGTTGTGCCTGAACTTTAAATATTAGCTTAGAGCTAGAAATGTCAGAACTGGTCGAATTAGCATCGGATTTTGCTGTCGATTGTCTGCTACTAATTTGGGTTAAATTATGATATTTTAGTTCGGTAGATAAACGACGTGCTGCTGACAAGGCATCGGTGTCACAAGCAAATTCAATATTTGATAACTCTCGCAACTTTTTCTGACCCTCAATTTCAGCTTTTTTGAGTTTTTTTTCTAATTTACGTTGGTCTGCCTCACGACGCAAACTGCTCTCTACTACTAACCATCTTTGTGTAATTCCACCATAATTAATTTTGTGTTCTGACCAACGATATCCGGTCACAGCACTATCGTGAAATTCTGATTCATTTAATTGAGATACCAGTTGCTGCGCTTGTTTCAGGCTGAGTGGTACACGAGTTAACCATCTTAAATTGGTTAACATTTCTCGCATTGGGAGCGGTATATAATGCACTGTCAGCTACCATTAAACTGTCGAGATTTAATTGTTTTTTAAAGTCTTGACAAATTGAGGCGAATATGGAATTATCTGATTCGTTTCCTGAAGCTACTCGTAAAAATAGTGGTACATCTCCATCTCCACTACAAATTAGGTCTAAAATGAACTGTTTTAAGTCGGGACGATGGTCGCGAGAGTAGCCGTAGGTAATCTCAATTGGTATGGGAGATGTTTGATGGTTGATTGATGAATTATCTAACTGATTGCTATCTGTTTCTATGCTCGAAAAAGATACTGATGGCAATTCTTGCTCATATTTGCCATGTACATGAAATGAACTTGAGTCTAAGTGAGATGTGTCGGTTTTTAGCTCAAATTTTTGAGCAGCCCACAGGGCAATGGTTGTGAATATTTCCGTAATCCCTGCCAAATATAGCTTGTCTAATACTCTGCCTAAACGGTCATCATTCAGATGCGATGCTTGAATTCCTGCTCCAAGTAAATGTTCTGTTGCTTTCCCTTCAAAAAATTTAGAAAATAAGTATAGTGGGGCAGAAACCATCCCTAATCCATTACTGTAGTTTAGACTAAAAAATGGTCGCAGCTAAAAGTAGTCGCCTTTACATATAGCAATCCTAAATGATTATCAAGACTGTGATACAATTATATGCAATACTCGATCGTGAATAAAAAGATGAATAACTTAAAACTTCCCCTCAAAGATATGGAAAAGGAAATAATTCAATTAGAATCTTTCATTAAAAGTGAAATCGATGCAAGAGAACTTAAACGAGCAATAGCTGTAAGGATGGCTGTGGAAGGCAAGTTCTACCATGAGATTAGCAAAATTTTCGGTGTAAGTGAATTTTTTGTTTGCCATTGGAAAAAACAATTTAAAACCAAAGGCATCGAAGGAATCAAGCTAGGGCATAAAGGGTCAAAAGGGTATTTAACAGCTCTACAAAATACTGAAGTAATCGAGTGGTTAAAGAATAAAGAATATTGGAGTTTAGATGAGCTAGTTACTTATTTAGATCGAGAGTTTGGTGTGATCTATAAATCAAAACAGAGTTACTATGAACTTTTCAAGCAAGCAAAAATTAGTTGGAAAAAAACTCAAAAAATCAATCCTAAATATGATGCAGAACTGGTAAAAAAAAAGACGGAAGAAATTAACGATATTTTTTTACAAAACAAGGCTGGTATAGAATCCGGGTCAACAATAGTATTGTTTTTAGATGAATGTCATCTACTTCATGGCGATCTGACTGGTTATGTTTGGGGTCAATCAAAAATCAGAATTGAAGTCCCAATTACCAATGAAAAAGATAGACAAACTTATTTTGGCGCACTCAATTATCAAAGCAAA
>JAUBSN010000178.1:2500-5486 GCA_036704825.1 Microcoleus sp. F8-C3
ACTTCATCTCGACCGCTGTGCCTCAACACATTTCGGGGAGAACCAGCTAGCTCCGGGTTCGATTGGCATTTCACCCCTAACCACACCTCATCCGCTGATTTTTCAACATCAGTCGGTTCGGACCTCCACTTGGTGTTACCCAAGCTTCATCCTGGACATGGTTAGATCACCCGGGTTCGGGTCTATAAACAGTGACCTGTGCTAAAAGCACGGGCGCTCTTGTCAAACTCGCTTTCGCTTTGGCTGCAACCCATAGGGTCTTAACCTGCCACTGCCTATAACTCGCCGGCTCATGCTTCAACAGGCACGCGGTCAGACGTTAAATCGTCCTCCCACTGCTTGTAAGCTAACGGTTTCACGTTCTATTTCACTCCCCTTCCGGGGTTCTTTTCACCTTTCCCTCGCGGTACTGGTTCACTATCGGTCACACAGTAGTATTTAGCCTTACGAGATGGTCCTCGCTGATTCACACGGGATTTCACGGGCCCCGTGCTACTCGGGATACAGTCACGTTCTTTTCTACTTTCGACTACAGGACTTTCACCTTCTCTGGTGCAGCTTTCAACTGCTTTGTCTAGCTTGGAGATACGTTAGTTGACTGTCCCACGACCCCAGAAGTCAAAACCTCTGGTTTAGGCTGTTTCCCGTTCGCTCACCACTACTTGGGAAATCGCTATTGCTTTCTCTTCCTCCAGCTACTAAGATGTTTCAATTCGCTGGGTTCGCTGCTCTCAGTCTATGTATTCAACTGATGCTTACTGGGTTGCCCCATTCGGACATCTCCGGCTCAATGCTTGCTTCCAGCTCCCCGGAGCTTATCGTCGGTCGCCACGTCCTTCTTCGCCTCTGTGTGCCTAGGTATCCACCGTTAGCCCTTTGTAACTTGACCACTTGATTTTTTCATGGTGGTCGCTTGTCCGATGCTCCGATTTCTCGGAGGACTTACAAGCTTTGATGACTTAATTTCTATGCAGTTTTCAAGGTTCTGACTAGAGTTCTAGACTCCAGCATTCCGACTTCTTTTTTGACTAAGTTAGTCTGGGTGCTGATTTCTACTTTTTTGTAGTTAGTTAGAGTTAGTGAGAGTGGAGGTAAGCGGACTCGAACCGCTGACTTCCTGCGTGCAAGGCAGGCGCTCTACCAACTGAGCTATACCCCCACACTTGTAGTTCTGATTTTGAGCTTCTGAGTTTTGAATTAATCCTGAATTAATCATTGATTGTCCATTACTCATTACTGACAATTCATCACTTTTTTTCCAGGTGGGCCATCCTGGATTTGAACCAGGGACCTCACCCTTATCAGGGGTGCGCTCTAACCAACTGAGCTAATAGCCCGCGAGTTCCGAACCAGTTAATAGTTTGAAAGCTTTGACATCTATTCCTCGAACGACCAGGGATGACTGATAGCGACCTGTTGTTTAGGTTTGGTCTACTCTCAGATGGTCTCCCTAAAAGGAGGTGATCCAGCCACACCTTCCGGTACGGCTACCTTGTTACGACTTCACCCCAGTCATCAGCCCTGCCTTCGGCATCCTCCTCCCCGAAGGGTTAGAGTAATGACTTCGGGCGTGGCCAACTTCCATGGTGTGACGGGCGGTGTGTACAAGGCCCGGGAACGGATTCACCGCAGTATGCTGACCTGCGATTACTAGCGATTCCGCCTTCATGCAGGCGAGTTGCAGCCTGCAATCTGAACTGAGGCAGGGTTTGCGGGATTAGCTCGCCCTCGCGGGTTGGCTGCCCTCTGTCCCTACCATTGTAGTACGTGTGTAGCCCAGGACGTAAGGGGCATGCTGACTTGACGTCATCCCCACCTTCCTCCGGTTTGTCACCGGCAGTCTGTTTAGAGTGCCCAACTTAATGATGGCAACTAAACACGAGGGTTGCGCTCGTTGCGGGACTTAACCCAACATCTCACGACACGAGCTGACGACAGCCATGCACCACCTGTGTTCGCGCTCCCGAAGGCACTCCTCTGTTTCCAAAGGATTCGCGACATGTCAAGTCCTGGTAAGGTTCTTCGCGTTGCATCGAATTAAACCACATACTCCACCGCTTGTGCGGGCCCCCGTCAATTCCTTTGAGTTTCACACTTGCGTGCGTACTCCCCAGGCGGGATACTTAACGCGTTAGCTACGGCACTGTCCGGGTCGATACAGACAACACCTAGTATCCATCGTTTACGGCTAGGACTACTGGGGTATCTAATCCCATTCGCTCCCCTAGCTTTCGTCCCTGAGTGTCAGTTATGGTCCAGCAGAGCGCCTTCGCCACCGATGTTCTTCCTGATCTCTACGCATTTCACCGCTACACCAGGAATTCCCTCTGCCCCTACCATACTCTAGCTGTTCAGTTTCCACTGCCTTTCCGAAGTTAAGCCCCGGTCTTTGACAGCAGACTTGAACTGCCACCTGCAGACGCTTTACGCCCAATCATTCCGGATAACGCTTGCATCCTCCGTCTTACCGCGGCTGCTGGCACGGAGTTAGCCGATGCTGATTCCTCTGGTACCGTCAGGTTGCTTTCACAACTTTCTTCCCAGAGAAAAGGGGTTTACAACCCAAGAGCCTTCTTCCCCCACGCGGTCTTGCTCCGTCAGGCTTTCGCCCATTGCGGAAAATTCCCCACTGCTGCCTCCCGTAGGAGTCTGGGCCGTGTCTCAGTCCCAGTGTGGCTGATCGTCCTCTCAGACCAGCTACCGATCGTCGCCTTGGTGGGCTCTTACCCCCCCAACTAGCTAATCGGACGCGAGCTCATCTTCAGGCTATAAATATTTTCCCTTTCGGTTCATCGGGGCTTAGCAGTCGTTTCCAACTGTTGTCTCCGTCCTGAAGGCAGATTCTCACGCGTTACTCACCCGTCCGCCACTAAGTATTTCTACTCCGTTCGACTTGCATGTGTTAAGCAGACCGCCAGCGTTCATCCTGAGCCAGGATCAAACTCTCCGTGTTGAGTAGTTCTTTTTTTGGCTCGTCAAGTTCTTT
>JAUBSN010000179.1:0-5237 GCA_036704825.1 Microcoleus sp. F8-C3
TAATTGTTCGTAATTCATATTATGGGAGCTAATTTTTTCTTTTATTTTACTAGAGTGTTCGCACTTTCGCAAGAGGTATAATACCGCTCCTAGTAGCTAAAATACTTTTTCTTCCTCCTCCTTTTTTTCCGAACCTTGAATTATTAATAGTCGTTTCATTCATTGTTTCTAAATCTTTAATTCCTGGACAATAGTATTTCGACTGCATCCGCAAAGTTTCATTATATAGCTAATTCCACCCATCCCAATTTTTGTGCCTCGAACGCTGCATACCTTCTTTTATCCTTTTCTGATAAAGAGTTATACAGTTTCTTTATTTCCGACTCAATTGAACTAAAATCAAACATAGGTTTAAATGTCAGATCAAGTGGTAGAAGAGAAAAATCCCTGGCGAGTTTCTATCAATTTTAGAGAAAATAGCAATAAGGGCGCTGTTTTTGATTATATCCGACAATTCATCAAGTTATTTAGGGCTTGCTGAATAATCGATGGCATATTACGTGGTCTGGGTTAAGAGCTCGCGCGATCGAGAGTAAAGTGCAAGAAAAACAGGTAAAATAGGTCAAAAGCCGTGCATCACCACCTGCGATCGTGTACAAAAAAGCTGAGCTTGCCCCAAGCCCCCCATCCGAGTTTGAACTGCCTTTCGGAGGAAGGTTGTCTGCTGACAACCGTTGGGTAAAAATGGCCCAAATAATCCCGTGGTCTGAATTTGAATCAGAATATGCGGCCAACTTCCCCGCAGAAAAGGGTGCACCCGCCAAATCGTTTAGGATCGCATTGGGGGCATTAATTATTAAAGAAAAGTTAGGAATTAGCGATCGGGAAACAGTAGAACAAATCCGGGAAAACCCCTATCTACAATACTTTATCGGTCAATCAAACTACAGCAATGAACTCGCATTTGACCCATCTCTATTAGTACACTTTCGACGGGCGTATTAGTCCCAACCTAATTAATAAAGTGAACGAACGCATAGTTGAAAAAATGCGAGAAATCACGCCAATCAAACCCGAAAAAAGAAAGGATTCGGACGCCAAAAATGAGTCAGCAAATCGCGGAAAACTAATCATAGATGCAACCTGTGCTCCAGCCGATATTAGTTATCCGACAGACTTAGGACTATTAAACAGAGCTAGAGTTCACACCGAAAAAATCATAGATATCCTGTATAAACAGCTCAAAAGTCAAATTCCGAAAAAACCAAGAACCTACCGTAATCTCGCCCGAAAAGATTACTTATTAATAGCCAAACAAAGAAGGCCATCCCGCAACAAAAAAAGACAGGCAATTAAAAAACAACTTCAATATATCAAAAGAAACCTCGCTCATATTGAACAGCTAATCGAGTCAGGTGCGACCCCAGGGTAAACGCATCTTAACTGGAACCCAAAATATGCTACAGTTAAATCCGACTAAATTTCAATGTAGTTTGTTGTAGTTTATGGGTGCTGCCAATGGCAAGAGGTTTTAGTAAAGCTGTAAGTTCCCAACAAAAACAAACAGATTCATTGCCTTCAATGAATATTTTCAATGCCAGTTTTTTAGAGCATTTTGCCAATTTGAAAGACCCCAGAATAGAAAGAAGTAAAGAACACTTACTCAAAGATATTATAGCGATTGCGATTCTAGCTATCATTAGCGGTGCCGACGGATGGGTGGCAATAGAAGCCTATGGTAATGCCAAATATGAATGGTTAAAAAGCTTTCTAGAATTACCGAATGGCATACCATCTCATGACACATTTAGTCGGGTATTTGCCCGAATTGAACCACAACAGTTTCAAGAATGCTTTTTGAGTTGGGTAAATGCCATAGTCGGGGAATTAGAACTAAAGGTGATTGCCATTGATGGCAAAACAATGAAACAATCTTATGACCGAAATGACCAGCAAAAAGCGCTACATATAGTTACCGCATGGTCTTCATCTCATCAATTGGTTTTAGGACCAAAAAAAGTCGATAAAAAATCCAATGAACTGACAGCGATTCCGGAATTAATAGAAATGTTAGAAATTGCCGGAAGTGTAATAACTATAGATGCTATGGGCTGTCAAAAAAATATAACATCTCTGATTATTAAGAAAAAAGGAGATTATGTTTTAGCTTTAAAAGGGAATCAAAAACTCCTCTATCAAGCTGTGAAAGAGTGGTTTGAAGTAGCTAAAAAATCAGATTATTTAGGCAGAGACTACAGTTATTATGAGCAAGTAGAAGCTGGACATCATCGAGGGGAAAAAAGACAAGTTTGGACTGTTGATGTATCCGAGTTACCACCTCTGCACAATCAAGAATTATGGACGGGATTAAAAACAGTTGTCATGATAGTTAGTGAACGAAGGCTGTGGAATAAAACCACGACTGAAGCTCGTTTTTATTTGAGTAGTTTAAGCAGTAATGCTGAGATAATTGCTGGGGCTATCCGCAGTCATTGGGGCATTGAAAATAGCTTACATTGGACGCTGGATGTGACATTTTTTGAAGATGAAAGCCGGATTCGGAAACAGAACTCTCCCGAAAATTTTGCACTTCTACGTCGCTTGGCTATAAATTTACTAAAACAAGAAAAAACTTCCAAACAAAGTCTAAAAATGAAACGGTATCGAGCGGCAATGGACAATAATTATTTAGTGCAAATTTTAAACTCTGCCAGTTAATGCTCGAAATCTAACACCTATCTAAGAAGGAAAATTATCCGGCTTTAAGAAGTTTAGAAAATCTTAAGGTTCTGATTTAATTTGCTTAAATGTGGTTAAAGTTAATGATTTTTAAAAGTTTTTTTTAGTTATTTAGTAATGCACAAATTTAGGTGTTTGTCAAATTAATTTAGATGCGTTTACCCTGGTTACACATGGCTGTTCTACCCACCCAATTTCCGGTCTTCTGGGCAAACAACTCACACAATTCTAGTAAGGTTGCATCGGGATGTGCTGCCACTATTTCTCTCAAAGAAGCTGTGGAATTATTCAAATGACTGTATCTCGGTTTCCCCCTGGGTTTCGGCTGTAAATTTCCCTCGATTTTTTGTTGCTTGACCAGTTTTTGAACTAAGCTTTTACTGACGGAAAATATCGCGGCTGTTTTTCTGATCGACAGCTTCTGAACTTGATGGGCTGCTACTATTTTTCTTCGCAAATCTACTGAATATGCTTTCATTGGTGTATTTTTTAAATCTATTCTTATTGTACCTCATAACACCCGGAAGTGCTGTAACTATGAATTGAAAACTCAAAGTAAAGCCTTGCTTATTGCGTGAGGAAGCCTGGTCTCTGGTTCATTTCCCACCCCCTGCTTTTTATAACTTTTTCAGCAAACCCTAAGTAAGTTGAAATGATTGACTTTTTTTCATATATTCATGTTGCTATTTGATCGTGACCGCTCATATTTTGAAGCAATAAAACTTATGCCAAGAGCAAATTGTCTTGACTAATTAATGAAAATTATTCACAAATATCTACACCTCGAACTCAATCGTTATTCACTTGAAAATATTAAATAGTATTGACAGCAATACTCTCCTAAATGCCGCAAGATATCTTGGTGCTCTTCGGTTAAATTGCTGACCTGATTCGAGCCATTTATTGTCACTAAATGCACCGCCTGAAACATCTGAAATATCCAGCGCATTGTCGGCTTATTGGTTAATTTCTTCACCTAATTTTTCACCCCCTGGTTGGTAGCTTTTAGTTGTTGTCTCAATTTTCTTTGCGCTAGGTTATACACTAACAAGCACAATCCCATTATCATGCCAATTGCTTCGACTCGCTTCGGATTTTTCACGAATACGCTCTGAGTAAAGAATAGCGAATCTTTGATAAATCTAAATCCTCTCTCGTTACTTTGTTGCGCTTTGTATTCTGATAATACCTGTTCATTACTCACTATTTTAGTGTCCAAGATGTTCGTGGCTAAGATAAATCTCCCGGCTTTGATTTTTTCCGCTTCTATTACTGAGAGTCGAGTTTCTATTTCACCTGTAACTTGATAAACTGTTATCTTTGTCTGGCTGGATGTTTTCGGCTTGTTTGTCAGTTTTTTGGCTGGTTTTTCTCGGTGTTCAATCTCTTTTATTTGGTGATATTTCCCAGAGTCTGATAACCTTTTTATCGCGATTTCTGCATCGGCAATACAAGCAAACTCTTGCCGGGATAGCTTACGCAGTGAGGTTTTGGCTGATTCTAATTGTTTCTCTACTTGCTCGCCTATTTTTTTAATGTCTGCTTGTTTTCTGATTTCACTTTCTCTAACTACCCACCTTGGCTTTATGTTGCCATACTCACTTACTATCGCGGCTATTTTATAGCCTTTTATTTGAGTGTTTTCCCAGGCGCTATCTTCGACAGCGCAGATTTTATTTTGGGCCTCTTTTATACTTAACGGCACTCTGGTTATCCATTTCATTCCTGCCATTGCTGATAAGTTTTCGGCTGTGTATAAGGCACTGTCTGCTACACATATCCCGTCAAATGTCCACTGGCTTTTAAATTCTTTCAGTCTTGAAACAAATACACTTTTATCGTCGGCGTTTCCGTCATCTATTTTGAGATATAATGGTATGTCTCCATCTCCAGTTACGATTGTATCTATGATAAATTGTTTGAGGTCTGGTCTCTTATCTCTTGAGTATCCATGAACAATTTTTATGGCTTTCATTTCTGATTCTTTGTCTGAGATTTCTGCTTCATCTTCTGGGATTTTTTCCTGCCGATTTTTGTATTCTCCTTCTACTGATATTGAACTGCTGTCTAGGTGAACGCTACTCATTTCTACTTGAAATTTCATCGCAGCTTTCATAGCTATTGCTGTGAATAGTTTTGTCGTTCCCGCTTGATGATATTTATCTAATGCTCTGCCTATTCTATCATCATTTAATTGCTTAGGGGTTATTCCTTCTCCAATTAGATGTTCTGTTGCTTTTCCCACGAAAAAAGCATCGAATAGGTATATTGGAGCGCTCAAAAACCCCAATCCATTCAAAATCATCGCTTTCATTACTTGTCCTGGGCTGACTGTTTCTTTAGCTTTTATTCCCACTTTTTTGTTGACTTCTTCTACCAATTCCATCTCGTCTATTATTCCCGCTACTATTCCCTGCAGGGTCTAAATTTACGATGTTTATCGCTTCAGGTGGAGTTTTCATGGTTTTTAGAGTTGCTCTACTATAGCAATCCTAAATGATTATCAAGACTATGATACAATTATATGCAATACTCGATCGTGAATAAAAAGATGAATA
>JAUBSN010000180.1:2500-5104 GCA_036704825.1 Microcoleus sp. F8-C3
GCGAACCCGGGGAACTGAAATATCTAAGTACCCGGAGGAAAAGAAATCAACCGAGATTCCCTGAGTAGTGACGAGCGAACGGGGAACAGCCCAAAAGTCGATTGTGTTCTAGAGGAGCGGTCTGGAAAGTCCGGCCATAGAAGGTGATAGCCCTGTACTTGAAAGGGCACAGTCGATGAAATTGAGTAGGGCGGGGCACGTGAAACCCTGTCTGAACATGGGGGGACCATCCTCCAAGGCTAAATACTACTGACTGACCGATAGTGAACCAGTACCGTGAGGGAAAGGCGAAAAGAACCCCGGAGAGGGGAGTGAAATAGACCCTGAAACCGTATGCGTACAAGCAGTGGAAGCCCGCAAGGGTGACTGCGTACCTTTTGTATAATGGGTCAGCGACTTACATTCTGTGGCGAGCTTAACCGTATAGGGGAGGCGAAGGGAAACCGAGTCTGAATAGGGCGAATAGTCGCAGGGTGTAGACCCGAAACCGAGTGATCTATCCATGACCAGGTTGAAGGTCGGGTAACACCGACTGGAGGACCGAACCCACTCCCGTTGAAAAGGTAGGGGATGAGTTGTGGATAGGAGTGAAAGGCTAATCAAACTCGGAGATAGCTGGTTCTCCTCGAAAGCTATTTAGGTAGCGCCTCGTGTATCACTGCCGGGGGTAGAGCACTGTTATGGCTAGGGGGTCATCGCGACTTACCAAACCATGGCAAACTCCGAATACCGGCAAGTGTAGAGCACGGGAGACACACGGCGGGTGCTAACGTCCGTCGTGAAAAGGGAAACAACCCAGACCCTCAGCTAAGGTCCCAAAATTACCGCTCAGTGGGAAACGATGTGGGAAGGCAGAAACAGCCAGGAGGTTGGCTTAGAAGCAGCCACCCTTTAAAGAAAGCGTAATAGCTCACTGGTCGAGTCGGCCTGCGCGGAAGATTTAACGGGGCTAAGCGGTATACCGAAGCTAGGGATTCAATCGCAAGATTGAGTGGTAGAGGAGCGTTCCGTACGCCTGCGAAGGTGAGCTGTAAGGCTTGCTGGAGGTATCGGAAGTGCGAATGCTGACATGAGTAACGATAAGGAGGGTGAAAAACCCTCCCGCCGAAAGCCCAAGGTTTCCTTGCGCAACGTTAATCGACGCAGGGTGAGTCGGCCCCTAAGGCGAGGGCGAAAGCCGTAGTCGATGGGAAGCTGGTTAATATTCCAGCACCGATCGTGATTGCGATGGAGTGACGGAGAAGGCTAGGTGTACCGGGCGTTGGTTGTCCCGGGGAAAGGAGGTAGGTGGATCCCTTAGGCAAATCCGGGGGGTCTTAACACCGAGCACCGAGACGAGTCCTTATGGACGAAGTCACTGAGGCCACGCTTCCAGGAAAAACTTCTAAGCTTCAGATCACGACGACCGTACCGTAATCCGACACAGGTAGGCAGGGTGAGAATCCTCAGGCGCTTGAGAGAACTCGGGTGAAGGAACTAGGCAACATAGCACCGTAACTTCGGGAGAAGGTGCACCCTTGATTGTGGCTCGTGCGAGCTAGAGCAATCGAGGGTCGCAGTGACCAGGCCGCTGCGACTGTTTATCAAAAACACAGCACTCTGCAAACACGAAAGTGGACGTATAGGGTGTGACGCCTGCCCGGTGCCGGAAGGTTAATTGATGGGGTTAGGGAAACCGAAGCTCTTGATCGAAGCCCCGGTAAACGGCGGCCGTAACTATAACGGTCCTAAGGTAGCGAAATTCCTTGTCGGGTAAGTTCCGACCTGCACGAATGGCGTAACGACAGCGGCGCTGTCTCCACCCGAGACTCAGTGAAATTGAAATCGCTGTGAAGATGCAGCGTTCCCGCGGCAAGACGGAAAGACCCCGTGAACCTTTACTACAGCTTTACACTGAACGTTGAGTTCTTCTGTGTAGGATAGGTGGGAGGCTTTGAAGCATGGACGCCAGTCTGTGTGGAGCCAACCTTGAAATACCACCCTGAAGTGCTTGACGTTCTAACCTAGGTCCGTAATCCGGATCGGGGACCGTGTATGGTGGGTAGTTTGACTGGGGCGGTCTCCTCCCAAAGAGTAACGGAGGAGCACGAAGGTGCGCTCAGCACGGTCGGACATCGTGCAGTGTGTGTAAAGGCATAAGCGCGCTTGACTGCGAGATCGACGGATCAAGCAGGTACGAAAGTAGGTCTTAGTGATCCGGTGGTTCTGTATGGAAGGGCCATCGCTCAACGGATAAAAGGTACTCCGGGGATAACAGGCTGATACCGCCCAAGAGTTCATATCGACGGCGGTGTTTGGCACCTCGATGTCGGCTCATCACATCCTGGGGCTGTAGTCGGTCCCAAGGGTATGGCTGTTCGCCATTTAAAGTGGTACGCGAGCTGGGTTCAGAACGTCGTGAGACAGTTCGGTCCCTATCTGTCGTGGGCGTTGGAGGTTTGAGAGGGGCTGCTCCTAGTACGAGAGGACCGGAGTGGACGTACCCCTGGTGTTCCGGTTGTCACGCCAGTGGCACTGCCGGGTAGCTATGTACGGAAGCGATAACCGCTGAAAGCATCTAAGCGGGAAGCGCGCCTCAAGATGAGACCTCCCGGGGCACAAGCC
>JAUBSN010000181.1:0-5001 GCA_036704825.1 Microcoleus sp. F8-C3
GGGTCGCAACCGCAATTGGTATCGGGTTCGGGTACGGGGTTGAATCTGGGGGTTGGTTCGGCTGCGGGTGTGGGTGTGGGTGTTGGTGTTGGTGGTGTGGGTGTGGGTTTCGGTGCCGATGGTGTGGGTGTTGGTGCCGGTGGTGTGGGTGTGGGTTCCGGTGCCGGTGGTGTGGGTGTTGGTGTGGGTGGTGTGGGTTCCGGTGCCGGTGGTGTGGGTGTTGGTGTGGGTGCCGGTGGTGTGGGTTCCGGTGCCGGTGGTGTGGGTGTTGGTGTGGGTGGTGTGGGTGTGGGTGTAGGTTCCGGCGCTGGTGTGGGTGTAGGTTCCGGCGCTGGTGTGGGCGTGGGTGTGGGTGGTGTGGGTGTGGGTGTGGGTGTGGGTGGTGTGGGTGTTGGTGTGGGTGCCGGTGGTGTGGGTGTGGGTGTAGGTTCG
Organism: Microcoleus sp. F8-C3; assembly: GCA_036704825.1. GTDB lineage: Bacteria > Cyanobacteriota > Cyanobacteriia > Cyanobacteriales > Microcoleaceae > Microcoleus. The sequence goes on from JAUBSN010000181.1 coordinate 433, forward strand.
TTCAGAGGAATGGCAGAGACAGTAGCGCTGGCGGGGCTGGTAGCGCCCTGGTTGTCTGTAGCGCTGTAGGTGAAATTTGCTGTTGTAAAGTTGGCTGTCGATTGGAAAAATAATTGGTCGATCTCAGCAGGTGTCAGAATTTGACCGGCAGTGACAAGCGTGCCGCCAGTATCGGGATTGCCTAAAAATATCCGCCCTTCATTGGCTGGTGGGACGGTGTTGATGGTGAAGGATTCGATCGACCCGTCGGGGTCACTTCCTCCTAGTCCTGCGATCGCCACAGCGCTGCTGGGGGATATCTCAAGGTTGACGTTGTTGGCTACGGGCGGTTGGTTTGGCGACGGCAGCAGCGCCGATACAGTAGCGCTGGCGGGGCTGGTAGCGCCCTGGTTGTCTGTAGCGCTGTAGGTGAAATTTGCTGTTGTAAAGTTGGCTGTCGATTGGAAAAATAATTGGTCGATCTCAGCAGGTGTTAGAATTTGACCGGCAGTGACAAGCGTGCCACCAGTATCGGGATTGCCTAAAAATATCCGCCCTTCATTGGCTGGTGGGACAGTGTTGATGGTGAAGGATGCGATCGAACCGTCGGGGTCACTTCCTCCGAGTCCTGCGATCGCCACAGCGCTGCTGGGGGCGATCTCAAGGTTGACGTTGTTAGCTATCGGACGTAGGTTGGCGGGAGTCGGAGTCGGAGTCGGTGGGAGTGGGGGAGTCGGAGTCGGGGTAGCAGCGATGCTGGTAGCAACAGTTGCGCCGGGCTGGCTGCCGTTATTGTTGCCGGGATTCGGGTCATTAGTGGTTGAGGTACTTCTTGCCGTGTTGCTGACAGTGCCAGTCGCCGGGACTGGGAATCTGACAGTCCGGCTGACGGTCACACCGTCAGCTAAGCTGGCAATGGGCGGAAAGCTGACAATGCCTGTGGCTGGGTTGTAAACACCGTCGTTGGATGCTGTGACCCCCGTTAAACCCGGAACGATGCTGTCTGTAATGGTAATGTTGGTGGCGGTACTGGGTCCTGTGTTTTCTGCGGTAATTGTGTAGGTGACAGTTGACCCCGGGGTGGCCGTAGCGGGCCCGGTTTTGAGCGTCACTACATCAGCGCTATCGGAGATGGTAGTGGTGACTCGCGCTTCGGGGGTGGTGCCGTTGTTGTTGTCGGGATTGGGGTCTGGACTCGTTGAGGTGCTGCTAGCAGTGTTGGCGACGGTGCCGCCGGTGGCGGGAACTGCGAAACTGACGGTTCTGTTGGCGCTGGCTGCGCTGGCTAAGGATGCGATCGCCGGCCAAGTCACAATACCTGTAGTTGCGTTGTAAGTTCCGCCCTCGGAAACGCTGACTCCTGTTAAACCCGGAACAATGCTATCAGCGATCGCCACATTGGCAGCAGCACTCGGCCCACTGTTGGCTGCGGTAATCGTGTAGGTGACAGTCGAGCCCGCCGCGGCCGTAGCCGGCCCGTTTTTAACCGTCACTACATCAGCGCTATCGGAGATGGTAGTGGTGACTCGCGCTTCGGGGGTGGTGCCGTTGTTGTTGTCGGGATTGGGGTCTGGACTCGTTGAGGTGCTGCTAGCAGTGTTGGCGACGGTGCCACCGGTGGCTGGAACTGCGAAACTGACGGTTCTGTTGGCGCTGGCTGCGCTGGCTAAGGATGCGATCGCCGGCCAAGTCACAATACCTGTAGTTGCGTTGTAAGTTCCGCCCTCGGAAACGCTGACTCCTGTTAAACCCGGAACAATGCTATCAGCGATCGCCACATTGGCAGCAGCACTCGGCCCACTGTTGGCTGCGGTAATCGTGTAGGTGACAGTCGAGCCCGCCGCGGCCGTAGCGGGCCCGGTTTTGACCGTCACTACATCGGCAATATCGTTTGAAATAGTGGTCGTGACTCTCGCATCCGGGCTGCTGCCGCTGTTGTTACCGGGTACGGGATCGATCGTGCTGCTGCTGCTGAATACACTGTTTGTAATAGGGCCGAGTGTAGTTGGGGTCGTAACAGTTACGGTGCGGGTGGCTGTGGCCCCAACAGGTAAATTCGGAATAGTCGGCCAGGTTACCAGTCTCGTTGTCTCGTTGAAAGTGCCACCGCCCTCGGCACTACTAAATACTGCCCCGACAGGCAATCGATCTTCAACCACCACGTTTTCGGCGTCGTTCGGGCCGTTATTTACAGTCGTAATTGTGTAAGTAATGCTGCTACCCGGTGCCGCAGCGGCGGGGCCTGTTTTCGTTGAGGCAACATCTGCTGTAGTAAGCGGCACGTCTATAGTTTGGATCGACAAAGTGCGAATGTCGTGAATATTGGTAGCGTCTCCCGTTGAACCAGCAAAACCAAATTTGAAGGTTTCTGGTATTGGTCCGTTTATGTCCGCTAAATTGGCAATGTCGATAATAGTCTCGCCCGGATCTGCAAACGAACCATTATTGTTGAGATCGAAGTTAACAGTGAGACGATTTGGCGTTACAGAAGTCGGGGGTTGCAAAATAATTTGAACTCTTCTTCTGGCTGCTTCGCGAATGCTAGTAATGGTGTTGGTTGGCCCGTTTGGAGGCAGAGGATTTACGGTATCGGGAATATTATCTATTCCCTGCGGCACAAAGGTAGAAGTTAAAAATCGATATTGCGTAACTTCGCTACCTCTAAGCGTTACCGAATCTGCTCTACGAGCCACCCCAATTCCGCCTACTCGCCCTTGAGTTTCTGTTGAAAAATTTCCAAATTCATCCAATCCAATTCCTAAATAACCTCCCCGCAAACCAAACTGATTTGTATCTGTATTTTGGGCGTATCCGAGAGAACCTCCATAGCCTCCAGCTACTGTTGGCGTCACAGTACCGTCAATTAAAAAGAAACTTATGCCGTCCCCTGTCCGCCCTGCTAAATTCGGACGTGCAGTGCCGTCGTAGGCAAATATATCGAAGACTATGTTAAGACCGCTGTTGACTGGAACCTGACTGTTATAGATGACAAAAGTAGATTGGTCAAAAGTTCTTGTAGTTAATCTCAACGCGCCGCTGCCAACTGGATCTAGGTTCAAACCCGGAAAACTATCCGTTCCGGTTCCTGCTGTTAAAGCTGGAGCATCAGACGTGCCTGTTACCCCAGAGATCCAAGGCCCGATTAGACGTGCGTCTTGAAAACTTTCGTCCACTAAACTAATGAGGACAGCGCTGTAATTTTCCTGGGTTTTTGTTTCAAAGGCTATTGCGGTTTTTACTCGTCCTGCTGTAACATTTAATTGCCAGTTTCCCCCTAATTTTGCACTGCCAATTAGATTGTTGGAAGCGGCTATGTTGGCACCTGTTAATTGTCTCAGATTCCGCACAAAAGCCATCCCGGATTTTCCAGCCCCAACCCTGCACGCTAATAATAAAATATCGGCTTTTTCGCTAAAAGCCTTATGCCACTGCTGCAAATGCCGATCGTACTTCGGTAAGTTTTCATCCTTCAGAAAAGTTGACCCCAGTTGCAGTGAAGCTTCATTGCCGTGAGCAACTATTTGAAGGCTGGAAATTAAGCTGCGTTTAGCTAGAATATCGGTAATTTGTTCTACTCCATCCACAGTTCGATCCAAGACAATTATCTCTGTCCCCGGTTTGACTCCGCTGGCAAGATGCTGATAATTCTCTACCCTCGGATCGATGCAAACTAAATGTTTTTTATGTTTAGTCTTGACGCCCAGACTCGCTTTTGTTAAACAGGAAATATCGATCGCCCGATCGCCGACTAACGGCGCCCCAATCAAAGAAGCTTTTATCCAGTCGGTGTCGCGGCGATCGCAACTTGATTTGTGAATTGGCGAAGAGTAGTTGCACCATAAATTTTTCATGAGTTACATAGCTCCTTGATTTGTGAATTTTCAATTTTTAGTGGTAGATATTACTGTTAATTGCTAATGGGAAATTTCTAAATGCTAATTTCTCGACTTCGCATAGTTAACAAGTTCTATTTACTTCGATTTTTTTTTAATCGACATCTTCCCAAAGTAGCAGTTCGCTGTATTTACCTGATAAATCAGGGGTTTTTTAGCCAATTCAGACATGGCACTAAATTATTTTACGATGAAAAAAACCGCACGCAACCTACGAAAATACACCGTAATTTGCGATATTTATTACCTAAAAGCAGTTGACAAACGTTAAATTTTGTAGTAACCCAGGGGCAAATTATAAAAATTTTATGATGACTTAATTACCATCACAAACAAATTTTAGGGTGTGTCAATCAGCCGAATCTCAAATAATCTATATTTCACTCAAAAAATGGTTGTAAATTTCCTAGTTATCTACTTCGTTTGCTGGCTTTTATCAGAAATTAATGACTCACTCAAAATCAATTCTATGGTCGTCAGCAACTCGAATCACACAATAATCGACTTGCTCGATCTTTATTTGTTTGAAAATATTGAAAATCTCGGTTTGTTAAACAAACCGAGCTTCTATAATTTTAGTAAAAGTGCAGGGGATTGAATGCGCTTTTGTCTTAAGGAGAAAGAGTGAGAAAATCGAGAGAAGTCAGAGGATTATCAGCACCAAAAACCCGAGCCAAAACCTGGCCAGTCGCCGCAA
>JAUBSN010000182.1:0-4985 GCA_036704825.1 Microcoleus sp. F8-C3
AGTACCCCAGAGAGAGACGGCTCTCTACTCATCAAATGCGACTTTGCACGTCGCGCCTCCCCTTACACGGCTCCTCAAAGACTTGGTGTTTGTCACACATACATCTTACCCTTGTTGGGCTTAGGGGGTTAGGAAGGGTGTTCGTCAAGCCATCCTTCTTCTAACACTTCATTCCCTGCGCTGTGGATGACATCGTGGCAGTGTCTGTGTACTAATGTCAGATTCTCTTTCTTATTGTTTGCTCGATTCTTATCCTTATGATGTACTTCAATGAGAGAATCTGGTGCAAGGTATCGAAAGTCCCCCTTCTAGGGGGAGGTTTGTATCCCATTTTTTTGGTCGGGCCTTTTCGGAAGGAGCGGCACAGCAGTGCCACCAAAGCAGTGCAAAGATTCTACAGATACTACAGCGTGCAGAGTGAATACCCTAGTTATCTGGGATGATGTGGTAACACCCATCACTCTAACGTTTAAAAAAAATTGCGAGGCGAATGACATGGAGGCCGATCGAATTCTGAGGCAATATGCGGCCGGAGAAAGAAATTTTCGAGAAATTAACCTCGCCAGGGCCGACTTAAAAGGGGTAAACCTCAGCGAGGCTAACTTTACCAGAGCGAATTTCCAAGACGCAAACCTCAAAGGCGCTAACCTGACTGGAGCAAACTTGCGCGAGGTGAAATTGGCAGGGGTGGACTTGACGGAAGCCAACCTCAGCGAAGCAAATCTCATCGGTACCGATTTGAGCCGTGCCAATCTCAGCGGGGCTAACCTGATGGGAGCGAACCTGCGGGGCTCAATGGCGAGAGAAGTCAACATGACCAAGGCTAATTTGACCGAAGCGAATTTGACTGAAGCCAACTTTACCGAAGCGAATTTGTTTGCGGCCAACTTAACCGACGCTAGCATGATTCGCATTAATTTGATGAAGGCAAATTTGAGTTGGTCAACTCTCAAAGCGGTAAACCTGACAAATGCCATCCTCAGCGAGTCGCTTTTAGAAAGAGCTAATCTGAATCAGGCAATTCTCAGCGGGGCGATGCTGAGCGGGGCAAACTTGACTGCAGCAGACTTGCGCCAAGTAACCATGATTGGAGCTAATCTGAGCGAAGCTAATCTGAGCAATGCTAATTTGAGAGTTGCTAATGTGAGTTGGTCAACGCTGGCAAGAGCTAATTTGAGCGGTGCTAATTTGTACCGGGCAAAGCTGTGCTGGTCTAATTTCAGCGGGGCTGTTTTGGTGGAAGCGGTTTTGATTGATGCTAATCTTAATCGAACTAACTTCCGCGATGCAGATTTGAGGCGGGCAATTATGCCGGACGGCACAACTAATGATTCTTAAAATTTGACTGTTCACTGTTAATTGTTGACTGTTAATTGTTAACTGTTAATTGTTGACTAATGACTGCTGACTAATGACTGCTGACTAATGACTGCTGACTAATGACTAATGACTATCACTGAATTATTGATGTTGGGTGCGGCGGGAATTTTTGCCGGAATTCTAGCTGGATTTTTGGGTATCGGCGGCGGTACAGTCCTCGTGCCTTTGTTGGTAGCTCTCAATTACGCCCCGGTACAAGCGGTTGCTACTAGCGGTTTGTCGATCGTCATTACAGCTATTTCTGGCAGCATCCAGAATTGGCGCATGGGCTACCTCAGCTTGAGTCAAGTCGCAGGCATCGGATTTCCCGCCGTCATTACAGCACAAATCGGTGCTTATTTGGCGGGGATATTTCCGCCTTATTTGCTGTTACTTACTTTTGGGTTGTTGCTGTGGCTGAATATTTTTTTGATTGAATTTCGCAATCACCTGACAGCTAATCAGAACGCGGAAGCAGCACCAGGGGAACTCGGAACAGAAGCGGGACAAGGAGAAAATGCTCAATTAGCAATTACCAATACTTCGGCTACTTCGGCTTCGCTCAGTACAATTACTGTCAGTACAAGTGACCAATTACCCCATAATTCAAATATTCTATTCAATCCAATTTTTGCTAAAATTGCCACCGGCAGTGCGGCGGGTTTATTAGCGGGTTTGTTCGGCGTAGGCGGCGGCGTGATTATGGTTCCCCTGCAAATTTTGCTGTTAGGAGAAAGCATTAAAACTGCGATTCAAACCAGCTTGGGCGTCATCGTCATCACGGCAATTTCGGCGACGGCGGGACACGCGGTGCATGGGAATGTTTTGTGGGTTGTGGGGTTGATTCTGGGCGGTGGCGGTTTGTTGGGCGCGCAGGTGAGCACGCGGTTTTTGCCGAAATTGCCCGATCGTATTGTTAGTTTAGCTTTTCGATCGCTCTTGGCAATCTTATCGATTTATGTTTTCTGGCAAGCTTGGCAAAAATTTAGTAATGGGTAATTGGTAATGGGTAAGGTGCGCGCGCAGCACCCTACGAAAGAATCCGGGAAGGTACGCGCGCAGCACCCTACGAAAAACTAATAACTAGGACTAATTTGTTGATAGTTTCTTCACGGCGCGAATCAGACGCTGCAAATAAGGCTTGACAATTTCTTGATTTTGCCGCTGCAATTCGGAAACTTGCTGCTGCAAATGCTGCATCTCGGTTTGCAGCATCCCTGCATCTATTGTGGGTCGATCGAGCAAATCCTGCAATTGGTTCAGAGAACCTTGGATTTCATTCAAGTCTACTTCGTTCGATCGTTCCTGTAACTGGGCCGTAATAGTTTTAACTTCAGTTAACTTTTCGCCCATCAATAAAAATCGGACGTTGACATTTTCCCAATCCTGCTCTCTGAGGGCGCTAGTTTCCAAAATGCGGAGTTTTTGCTGCAACTGGGACAGTTGCGTGTAGAGCTCCTGAGAGTCTGCCGGAAGCGCCTGGGCTTGGCGTTGGAGGGAGGCTACGGCAGCTTGTACCTCGGCGATGGCGCCGGATTCCAAGCCGCTTAGTTTCTGCTGCAAGTCGGAGACGGCGGTGTAGAGTTCCGCAGGTTCTCCAGGTAGTGTCTGAACTTGCTGCGATCGGCGTTCTACTGCGGCCTGTACGTCCGCAATCGCAGAATTTGCCTTTTGTTGCATTTGTTGCTCGAAACGCTGGCGATTGGCGAGATTTAGCGAGAGTGCTGCGGTTAAGGGGGCCGCAGCGTAGACAATTTGCCCCGACAATCCAGCAGCAATCGTGCCAATCGCTGAACCGGCAACAGAGGCGTATTCTACCAATTCTAGCCAGTCCGGCTGGTTCGGCGCACTTCTGGAAGCTGGGAATGATGCTTTTTCAATCTTCTGCATAGCCTTTTAGTCGTAGTCGGATAGATGGCGATAGGGACATGATAAAAGCGATCGGCAAATAAATCAGGGCTATTTGTCAAAATTTCCTGATTGTGGTATTTTAGTTGACCGAAAGAATCCAGGATACCAGCCCCCAGATTCATCCGTCCAGAAATAAAAAACCTGTATCCGATGAAACTTGCCTAACGTATTTATCTGGCGCAAGTCAGTCGATTTTAGATTTTAGATTTTAGATTTTAGATTTTAGATTTACCGCACAGATCAATCTGGGAGCTTGTCGAAGGGTCTAAAATTTTTATCTTTCCACGACTTAAGCCGGGGGCTTGTATCCGTTTTTGGGCTGGGTCAATGCTTTAATTCTTTAATCTTTAATCTAAAATCGCGCAATCGATTGACCTCGTGCCGCATACCTTCTGCTTTCAAAACGGTCAATCTCAGGTAAAATTCAGGATTGAGCCGATCGCTCAACAGTTAACCAACAAGCGTTAACCGCCCTCTGTCAGGAGTATACAGAAAATGGGTCTCAAGATTATTGAAAGCTACGATAGCAGTTTTGTCCTCGAACCCGATGCTAAAACTGCACTGTTCGGTTTATTAACCAGTGAAAGCTTTCTCCAACAAGTAGCGCTACAATTGCAGTGCTCGCGCATTGAGTTTGCCGAGTTACTTTTTGCGCCAGTCCCTTACAGCACCGAGACGCCGAAGGGAATGCCTGCGGAATTTGAAAAGTATCACGAATCGAGCGATTTTGCGATCGTCAACGTCCCCCCTAATTTCATGTTCCAAGCCAAAATATTTAAACCCAGCCGCCTCTGTGCAATTTATCGAGTTTTCAATAGTTAAGTAAAGGCTGGTTAATCTGTGGTTTAATCTAAAATCTAAAATCTAAAATCTCAAATCGGATGACAGAAGACATTCAATCTCTCGCCAGCTTAGAATTCATCCCATACATAGACTCCGAGGGGAAATTGCCCGATTTTGTCCGGGGAAAAATCGGCGTTTACGCGATTTTTGACAGCGAGAAAGTCCTGCAATTTGTCGGCTATTCTCGCGACATTTACCTCAGCCTCAAACAGCATTTGGTACGCCAAACCCAATATTGCTACTGGCTGAAAGTCCAAACTATTGACAAGCCCAGCCGCACTATTCTAGAAAGCATCAGATCGAGTTGGATTGCCGAAAACGGTTTCCAACCCCAAGGTAACGGTGTCGATGCTGCCAAGTGGAACGATCCCATCGACACCAAAACTGTAATGACTGCCCAAGAAACGGCAAATTATGAAGGTATCTTCGCAGATGAAATTGCCAAAGATAAATTGTTGAAAAATGTCGCGCGGCGCGTGGAAAATGAAATTTTCGCGCTGCTGAAAGCTCGCGGCGTAACTGAAGAAATCCGGTTTAATCCCAAGTTGAAAACTAGCGGATTGCTGGATTTAAAGTAAATACCGCTCACCCGGCACTCCTAAGCGGGAATGAATTCCACGAGTCTTATAGCGAAAGTCCTCGCTTCCGAGGACTAATAAATTATTCAGTCCTCGGAAGCGAGGACTTTCGCTTTGAGGCAGGGGTTTCAACCCCTGACGGACTGACGGAATATTGGATTTACCTTAAGGGAACACCAATAGCCATTGCCGTATCCATAATTTCCCTGCCGCGACAGCTTAACCCTGTTGTGTCACTTTCGCGGTAGTATAATGAGGCACAAAGCCTAGAACGTAAATACAGAGCATGGTAGA
>JAUBSN010000183.1:0-4838 GCA_036704825.1 Microcoleus sp. F8-C3
TCCATTCTTATTAAGAAACCATGAAAGCTTTTATTTTCGTACAAGAATGAGAATGAAGCTGTTGATTTAGCGAAGGTTTTAATTCTACCAGTCCTTCTGTGACTACGTTTCAGATACCTGAATCCTTACGCTATGGCAGAAATTGAAACCCAGATTAATCGCCTCCCCAATCTTCAAAAATGGTTTGTGGAAATTTTTGCTAAACCCACATAGTTATTGGATCATTTGTTTTGTGGATGTTCCTTATTTATCTTAGCTCCTGAGTGGGAACATTTGACTGATTTGATGCAAGGGGCGATCGAACAGCCTGGATTGGCTGCGAAAGCGAGGGTTGCGGGCCCGGCTTTTGTGGCCCAAAATTTTACTTGGAGGCGGGTCGTCGATCGATTGTTTGAGGTTATGGGAGGAGATAAAAAGAGAGAGGAGAGGTCTCTTTTTGAGCCAATAATTTTGTAGTTTGGACGTTTCAAGCCCTAGATAGGGAAATAGGCATTTTCCGGGGGATGTGGATTTTGTGGCATGGCCCGCAATGTGCCGGTTTCAATCCCTGATAGGGTTTTAGGCATTTTCCGGCGCCCGTTCCAGAAGCCTTGCTGTATTTGATTTTCAAGGTGCAGTTCCGTGAATCTCAAATAAAAGTATTATTCCAGCCTGGGCCTTGTCAATAGCAAATTCTTCTTCGTGACTCCAAAACCTTATCCTGTAACGCTTTCACAATTTCCGTGAATCGTTTTTTTTGACTGGGGGCATCAAACTCTTGCTGGACATGAGTTTGAGCAGAAAAATTTGATACCCCCATTTTAAGACCTACCGATTCACGGAAACTAAGCAAAAAATATTGTGCGATCGGCTGGCACTACCCCACCAATACGTTCGATCTTACCCTGACAGCAAGCGCACAGCGGGAAAAACCAAATACTGTCTTCCTTGGGTTGGATGACTTTGTTCGTCGTGGCGATCGCCCTTTAGACTTGAGTCCTAGCCTGCACCCATCTCCTCAACTGGTTGGATGACTTTGTTCGTCGTGGCGATCGCCCTTTAGACTTGAGTTCTAGCCTGCATCCATCTCCTCAACTGGTTGGATGACTTTGTTCGGCAGGGCGATCGTAATTTATCATGCTCAGTCTCACTCAACTCACCACACTCAAACACACTGTACTAGATCCACTGCCCATAAACGGAAGCTCAAGGAAAAACCAATAACCTACCGCTATATAGCCCTAAAAGACTACTTAAAATCAGCTAAAAAACCACAACTATTCCGCCAACCATAAAGTAAAGCGATTTAAAAAAAACTCCGATATATCAAAACAAATTAGCTCATACTTAACAGCTAACCGAGTAAGACACATATCTAAAAAATCTCACGACAAAGCCAGCTAAAACCTGAAAGTTTATAGGCTTATCAAAATATAGGCTTGAGCGAATTACATCCCAAAACTTATCTTTTACCTAAACTGAATCCCTAACTCATTTCTCTGAATAATTTTTCTCGACTTATTTAGCACAACCTAAACCTTTAAAGTTTAACAAAATTTTACCTACCATAATCGCAGTCTTTGCGATTCGCAGTACCGAAAAACATCATTGGCAAATTGCATACAAAATCCCCAAATTAACTTAAAATTCATTAGAGTAGCATTTACCTTAAAACTACCTATGACAAAAGCAGAAATTAGCACCAAAAACATCACAGTTCCTAACGGGGATTTGCAAATAGCTGCATACCTAGCCCAGCCAGCCTCCCCAGGGCAATTTCCCCCAGTTATCGTAATTCAAGAAATCTTTGGCGTCAACTCGCACATCCGCGAAGTTACTGAAAGAATAGCAAAAGAAGGATATGTGGCGATCGCCCCAGCTATCTACCAGCGTCAAGCCCCCGGCTTTGAAACCGGCTACACCCCCGAAGCTATCAAAATCGGCAGAGAATACAAAGAAAAAACCACCGCTTCCGAACTTCTCGGCGATATCCAAGCCACCATCAATTACCTCAAAACTCTACCCTCTGTCAAACCAGAATGTTTTGGCTGCATCGGTTTCTGCTTTGGAGGACACGTCGCCTACCTCGCGGCTACTTTGCCCGAAATCAAGGCTACAGCGTCGTTCTACGGCGCCGGTATCGCCACCCTAACCCCTGGCGGCGGCACCCCCACGATCGCCCGCACAGCAGACATTAAAGGCACTCTCTACGCCTTTTTCGGCACTCAAGACCCCAGCATTCCCTTAGAACAAGTTGACCAAATCGCCGCCGAATTGCAAAAACACAGTATTTCTCACCAAATTTTCCGCTACAATGCCGATCACGGCTTCTTCTGCGACCACCGCGGCAGTTACGACGCTACGGCAGCAGCCGACTCGTGGGTGCAGGTGAAGCAGCTATTTCATCAGCAACTTCAACCAGCTTAGAGAGTGGGAGATGGGAGATAGGGAGATGGGGAGAGTGGGAAAATTTTTTCTACTGACGAGTGCCAACTAAATTACTGACAACTGACAACTAAACTGACATGAATTCCAAATCTACAGGTTCTCAAAGCGCAAAACCATCCTTTTCAATGGATGATTTTGCTAAAGCCCTCGAACAGCACAATTACGAGTTCCAGAAGGGACAAGTAGTGCGCGGCAAAGTGTTCGAGTACGACTCAAACGGCGCGTATGTTGATATCGGCGGCAAGTCTTCGGCTTTTTTGCCGATCGAAGAGGCTGCTTTGAGAACAGTAACGGATTTGTCGGAAGTGGTTCCGCTGGACGAGGAACGGGACTTTTTGATTATCCGCGAACAAGATGCAGATGGACAAGTTACTTTGTCTCTGCGGCAGTTACAAATTCAGCAAGCTTGGGAAGATTTAATTGAATTGCAGGAAACCGGTAAAGTTCTTCAGGTGCGGGTTTCTGGGGCCAATAAGGGCGGCGTGACTGTAGATGTTCAGGGAATGCGCGGTTTTATTCCCCGATCGCACTTAGTGGAACGCGATAACCTAGAATCGCTGATCGGTCAATCTTTGAGCGTTAATTTTTTGGAGGTCGATCGCGAACGACAAAAACTCGTACTTTCCCAGCGGATGGCCACTCAATCGAATGCCTTCAAAGATTTGCAAATCGGTCAGTTGGTGGAAGGAAAAGTCAGCAGCATCAAGCCTTTTGGCGTGTTTGTGGACTTGGAAGGAGTTAGCGGTTTGCTCCACATCAAGCAAGTCAGCCAAAAATATATTGATAACCTTGGAAAGGTGTTTGCTCCCGGTCAACCCCTGAAAGCGATCGTGCTTGACCTCGATGAAAGTCGCGGCCGAATTTCTCTTTCTACTCGGGTACTGGAAAATTATCCAGGGGAAATGGTGGATAAAATGGCGGATGTTATGGATACCGCTCAAGAGCGATCGGAACGTGCTCGAAAGAATCTTTCTTAAGTCTCGATCTAAATACAGCGCCGACTTTTTTAAAAAGTCGGCGCTGTAACAGTGCGATCGTTTTCTGGGGGGGTGACAAGGAGCCTGGAACCCTTATTTGGTAAGGATTGAGGCAATGTGTGGTTAAAAAAGAGCGGCAGCAAAATTGTTACAGGCTTGCCTATCTAAAAAATAATGTTACCAACATTCTACCAGACACATTTACAAAAACAACTAACTTTAGCTCAGTTGAAAGTGATGGAACTCTTGTTACCTATAATACAAGCAGAAAAACAAGTGAGATTAGAGCGGTTGACCAGGGTATTTCCGTACCCAATTTCAACCGAAAGTCGTCGGCGAAAATTACAAAGACTTTTGGATTGGCCTAGTTTAACAATTAATGCTATTTGGTTCCCATTAATTGCTTATTGATTGACCAAGTATTGTCCTGTTGGTACTCGTGTATCAAGATCAATTGACCGCAGTCAATGGGGGCGTATTAATCTGTTTATGGTAAGCTTAATCTGGGAGCGCAGAGCAATTCCATTATACTGGTCACTGTTGCCAAAATTAGGAAATAGTAATTTGGCAGAACAAACTACAAATTTAGAGCAAGTTTTACCATTTTTTTCAGAATATAAAGTCATCGTTTTGGGAGACCGTGAATTCTGCTCGCTCCGATTTGGGGAACTGGCTGATGGAAAAAGGTGTGTCTTTTTGCTTGAGGCTGAAAAAGAATCATCTTAATCGAAACAGAACATTTAGTTTGGCAACGGCTAGATCGACTAGGAATAGTGGCAGGAACGTCTTTATACTTTCAAGGAAAAAGAGTCATAAAAAGTCGTCCTGCTACTGGATTTGACCTAGCCAGTAAATGGAAAAGAACCTCGGGAGGATTTACAGTGGATGAAGCATGGTTTATTCTCACAGATTTAGGGTCATTGCCAGCAGCAATCAATGCTTATAAGCAGCGGATGGGAATTGAAGAAATGTTCCGAGATTGTCAAACAGGAGGCTACGATCTTGAAGGAACTAGCTTAAAAGGAGACCGACTGATTAAGATGATTTTGCTGATGACTCTCGCCGACACTGCGGCAATATTTCAAGGAACTGAAATCCGGCAAAAGCAGGTGCAAAAATATGTATCTCGTCGTAAAGAAACAAAAAAAAATATCGTAGACGGAGTACATTTGGTGTGGGTGTAGATGGAGACAAGTGGGTTAATTATCTAAAACAATATGCTGAACAAGTTGAAGAGTTAATGAAGTTAAGTCCAAATAAACGCCGATTTTATCAACAAGGTATGCGGGCTGCAACCCTTATCCGGTCTATCTCCTAGACCTTTCTGTCACCCCCCCAGGATCGTTTTACGTTTAATTAGGGCTTGCTGAATAATCGATCGCATATTGCGTCGCGAAAGGTTTCGATAGCGCGAGCAAGAAAAAAGTGCAAGAT
>JAUBSN010000184.1:0-4702 GCA_036704825.1 Microcoleus sp. F8-C3
CTACTGAGTATGCTTTCATTTGTATATTATTTTTAGTCTATTCTATTGTACCTCGTAACATCCGGAAGTGCTGTATCGTAAAAAACCCGGTTTCTGGGCCCCTATGCGATCGCCCTTATGAAAAAACCACTCGCCCTATCCCTGACTCAATATGTCTAAAAACTCTCGGACAATGCGATCGGGTTCTTCGCGGCATCTGTTAGCGTCGCAATAGTGGATGATGCTGATACCGTGAGATGCAAACAGGCGATCGCGCGTTTCATCCTTTTCTGTATCGGGATGCGATATTTCCAGAATACCCCATTTGCCTTGGTGGAATATGAGGAAATCTGGTTCTTGGTTTTGTCGCCCTGCGGGTGTGGTGAGGCGGGCTTTGGAGTTGGGGAAGAAAAGGACGGAAGTGCGATCGAACGCTTCGGCAATTTTTACTTGTTCTTGGCTGTGAAAGCGCAGATCGTTCCAGTGATAAATCCGTTCTTCTATGCTAGATGAAATTCCCTGGTTGTGCGCGTTTTCAGCCTTGATAATTTCATCTGATACTTTATGATAATCAGATAAAATTGCACCGTGTAAATCTGCTGATGAATCTGATTCACTTAAGTTTGCGAATGATAGTTTAGCTCCGCTTAAGTCAGCACCGCTGAGATTAACTCCTATAACTTGAGTTCGATGTAAAGTCACTTGATGTCGCCGCAAGTATCGTTTGATAACTGCTTTAATATTACTTTTTTTTACTTTTTCCTCAAAAGCTTCTGAGAGTAATTTCCAGAGTTTACAGCCAGCGGCTTTAATATATTCATCATCATATTTAGAAAGTTTAGCAATTTCCTCATAAGACTGCCTGCCTTCCCAGCACTGTTTGAAGATTAGCTCTTGCACGTCGTTTAACTGTTCGTCGTCATCTAGGACTGTTTCGACAATGGCGAGAGCTTCATCCACAGTCATGGGTTAAATCCTCTTAAAGGTAGTGTCCGAGTTGAGGTTGTGCTGGCATGGTTTATGAAACTTTGACCGTGCGCGCACATTGCTGTGGATAGATTTTAGCACAATCTCCAAGATGTTGCTACTATTTCTAACTTTTTGTCACTTTTTATCACTGGTCAAGCTAAAGAGGAAGCTTTACTATAAATTGTGTTTACACATTTTCATTAGCAATACTAACGAAAGAAATTGTCATGGCATATACTGATTGGGATGGACCAAAATATCACAGACAAAACCGTCTATATTATAAATTGGCAACCATCAGGGGAGAAAGGAACATTTTAGAATCTGATGACAAGCTAGGTCTTGAGCCAGATAATCCTGGAATCATGCACGATCACTTTTATACAAAGAATGGTCAATGGTACGTTCAAACTAAGATTGAGAATAAGCATATTTTCGAGAATATAGCTCCGGGTATATGGGGAGTGGAACAGGCAGATTCTAGTGAATACTTGGATGCCTTGTTCGATGAATTGCAGTCTTTACCTGACTGTTAATCGTGTTGGCGATGTTTAAGTACCAGCAGATGACTAACATTCATTTGTACAAATTACCAACGCATAAGAGTTGAAAAAAGTGAGTTTACCATACAACCTTGCCGAGACAATTCGGAATATTATGGCTACTTTGGCTTTGGCTCAAGGAATTTTATCCTCCTCACAGGTTTCTGATATTCCAAACTCGACAATAATAGCTCAATTTGAAGAGCAAATCGGAATAGCAGACCAGGAAGAAAGAGAGAAAGTAGAAAGGGAACTAAAAAAAGTAAAATCAAATCAATCGACCATGCTAGAGATAGCCAAAGAAACAGGCTATGGTAGCGGTAATTATGGCGGATAAAGCAATTTTGATTAATTTTTACCAGTAGACACAACCATCAGGGGATGGAGTGGCAATTCCCCTGATTACCTAATCAAGGAAAGTATCAATGTGGATTTTAATTTTAATTGTGCTGGCTGTAGTTGCCTACTTAGTGGTGTCACAAGCATCAAGCAGTAATCAAGCTAGTCAGGCATCAAGTAGGACTCAAGCTAGTAAAGCATCAAGCCAGAATTACACTAATCAAGTAGATTATTCAAATCTTGAAGTATCACTTGACACCAGCGCGTCCAATAGCTATCGCTGTGATTACAGACGCCTTCGTGACCTACTAGCAGAGGGAAAATGGAGAGAAGCTGACGAAGAAACCAACAATATGATACTTCGCGTAACAAATTACAACAGCGTCGAGAACTATGCCACTCCAGTAACTGCTAAACATACCCCCTGTGAAGACATTTGTACTATAGATCGACTTTGGCTTAAATATAGCAATGGTCGCTTTGGGTTGAGTGTACAAAGGCGAATTATATCAGAAATAGGAGAGAAAATAGGAGAGAAGAATGCACTGTCCATTATGTTTACCTATGGAAAAAGAGAAGGAAGTGCCGCTCAGCAAATGAATCAGAGAAGACTTCAAAGCGAATTAAATGAGAAATTTCGTAGAACCATAGGATGGTACGCTCCTCACAGTGACGGCAGTGCAGGTCTAAAAAATTATAACGATATTACTTTTTCAATCCAGGCTCCATACGGACATCTTCCCACAGCGAATCCGCCAGGAGGATATCCTGGGTTAAGGAAAAATTACGTGAATGATTTTATTGTAATAAATTTATTAATGCGTTTGTCAGATTGCGGTATTGCTCTGTAGTTAAAATCTTGGTCACATACACTTATTTACCACTTTTAGAAAACAGGATATTGAGTGACGATCGCCCTTTCGCTCCTAAAAGCGATCGCACCTTCTCACCCTCACTTTTCTACAACCTTCTCCTATCGCCTGCTTGAAAAGTTTTTGAAGAGCGATCGCCCTTTCGTCAATTCCAACAAACACAAAACTCGATCGCCCTTTCCTCCCTATTAAAAAAGCAGATAGAAAGAGGCGATCGCATCAGCCAGCATTTTTAATACACCTCATCATGGCTGCCAATCTCAAGCAAGAGAATTTCCTCATATCCTGACTCTTGATTTTCAACAAAATTCAATACAATCCGACAGTCATACTCCACAGAACAAGCCCAAGAGCCGACTAAATGACGTTTGAGTTTATGTGTTTGCAGTGATGGATCGAAAGAGTTTGCTGCCAAAAGTATTAAAATACAGCATATTTGATGTAAGTAAGTCGGTGGGAAAAAACATAAGTATGTAACACAACATTAAGTACGGCGCTCCGAACTCAATTGAATGCGTTTTGTAGGGTAGTTTCTTTTTTTTTTGTAGCTTATACCATTAATTACGGCCTAGGCTAGGTCTAATTCCTCCTCAAACAAATGTCGCAGCTAGCTCGTATTTTTTGATATGTTTCACCTCCAATTCTATCGCATTCATGGATGAACAATGTTTGGGTAAAAATCCGATATATAGACCCAGGTTTTCCCACTTCGATCGTAACTGTTGAACTTCATGAAATCGATGTATCGGGCCAGAGTAAACGCATTCAGGGGGCGACAAGTGCCCCTGAACCTTTACAGACAAATGTTTTTGCGCGATCGACCAGCCTCAAAAATTTCGGCTTGTTGACAACGTAATCTCGGTTAGTGAAAAACTACCTACTTGTGATAAAAAAGAAGGGTCTCGCTAATACCACAAGACCCTAATCAATAAAATGCTACCCTCATTATATCACTCCATACTGGAAAAATACCTAAGCCCAACACAATTACTTACTCTTCAAATGTTCGCACAAGTTGTTACAGACTCAAAAATAAGTCAGAATAGAACGATTAGCGGGCACCCTGCAATTGCCGAGCTTACAAAGTAGTCGTCGCCGCTACATACAACGATTTCTACAAATTAAAGCGCTCAGCATACTTGTGCTGTGGTTCCCGATTATCAAAGAGGTAATGGCCCGTCAGCTAAAAGTGGGGAGTCAATTAGTCGTTGCATTGGATAGAACTCAATGGAAAGAGTATAATGTCTTGATGGTAAGTGCGATCGTTCAAAAAAGAGCGTTTCCTATATTCTGGACGCTGTTAGATAAACGTGGGGCTTCTAATGCAAGTCGAACAGCAACAAGTATTAGGCCCAGTAATTCGGCTGTTAAAAAGATATAAATTAGTGATTGTTGGCGACCGCGAATTTCATAGCATAGAGATGGCACAATGGTTACACCGTAAGCGTTTTAGTTTCGTCCTCCGTCAAAAATGCAGTACCGCTTTCCGAGAAAAAAGACAACCGTTTCAATCCCTAGATACCATTCCAGTTCAACCAGGGATTAATTTTTTATATCCGCAAAATAGTTTGACTCAAAAGAAAGGATTTTCTAGGTTTAACTTAGCTGCTTCTTGGAAGAGGAAATATCGAGGCAAACAAGAAGATGAACCTTGGTATCTGTTAACTAATCTGCCGGATTTGAAAAGTGCGATGGCGTACCGCCCCGCAAGCTACGGGGTTGACAGCAAACGTTACGGTATCGAAGCAATGTTTAAAGACTTTAAAACCGGAGGATATAACCTAGAGGGTTCTCAAGCATCACCGGATAAATTAATTGCTTTAATAATTTTAATCGCCGCTTCCATGACTTCGGCGTGGTTGCAAGGAAAAAGAACTAAGCTTCAGGGACAAGAGAAATATGTTTGTCGGCTTCAAGAAACGGGTAAACTGAAGTTCCCCCCGTAGAGGGGATGTTCAAATCTTGCAAACCCTTACGCTATAAGTGAATAACAGCTTTTGA
>JAUBSN010000185.1:0-4674 GCA_036704825.1 Microcoleus sp. F8-C3
TTTCCCTAACCTCACAGCAGCGGATCATACACTGTCTACTATTTGAGTTTTAAGCCAATACAGAACTTGCAGTTTTTCTAGACGTATAGCATCTTTCTCTTGACGCATCAGGTCTTTCAGTTCTGCTGCTGTTTCCCAAATCTAAATTCTAACGACTCCTGACATTTTTCCTCCTGATATTTGGGTACTAAATTACAAAAATGCCACTTACTAACTGTAGCACTATTTTATGAACTTGGTATAAGATAATCACATCTGCAGAATGTGGGTTGTATCACAGTTTAAATGTGCAACAGCTTATAACCTCGTTGAGGCTCATACTCATTGATGAACTGACGACTGCATTGGACACAAATGTGATTCTGTTTTCCTTTTTTCTTGCCGTTTTTACGGATATTGGTTGATTTACATTCTGGGCATTGCATAAATTATTCCTCCTACTATTCATACTCTAACTCAGCAACGCCAAGTTCCGGTTATACAGCGATTGGCGCTGTATCTATTTGTCTTGGTAACAGTCGAGGATGCGATATAGAAGTTGTCAATAGTCTTTTAGCGTTTGAGATAGAAACTGCAACAAGAGTTGCCTATTTTCATTCAGGTAGAAGTGTCCACCTGGGAACATCTGTACTGAAAATGAGGAACGAGTATACTCACGCCAATGAGCAAGATAATGATGACTGGCTTCCGGATCTTCAAGACCACCTAAAGCAAAAATGGGACAATCAAGAGGCTCCACTTGGGAATGGATATATGTTTCTACTAAAGTCAGGTCTGCTCGCAAAGTAGGCAAGAACAACTCCATGAGTTCTTGGTCTTTTAGGACTACATCTGGTATAGCAGAGTAAACATTGGTTAATTTTTCAATAAATTCTGCATTAGGTAACAAATGAATGGGCGGATATAATTCAGGTGCATTAGGAGCAGGGCGACCTGATACAAACAAATAAACCGGATTGACGTTTTTTTGCTGGAGTTTTCTAGCTAGGTCATAAGCAATTAGCGCTCCCATACTATGACCAAAGATAGCAAATGGCTTATCCAAATGTTGCAGTAAGACATCTACTAAGTTCTCTGTCAGAATTTCAAGATTTGAAATTGGTTTTTCTCTGATGCGATTTTCTCTTCCAGGCAGCTCAATCCCACAAAGCTCTACATTTGACGGCAATTTTCGAGGCCAAAGACGAAAAATAGATGTCCCACCTCCTGCATAGGGTAGGCAAAATAAGCGTAAATTGGCTTGTGGATTGGACTGGGGACATTTAATCCAGAGATTAGGTATTTCTGTTTTCATAAATAATATTGCTTGAAAAAATAAGCTTGTCTCTAAATATAATATCTTAACAATGCCTTGTACAGTATAAAAATTAGGCTTATGTTGTAAAAAAAAGTGTTTATGTCAGCAACCAAGATCCCCGAGTGCAAGAGTTAAGACATTACTATCGGCGCTGGTTAGACTGGGTTTATATCCGAAATTAATATTTGTCTTATGAAACAGGATTAAATCTGTAAATGCCACGCTTGTTCGCCAGAGTGGTAGATTGTGAACGAGAGGTTGGTAGTATCCCTGGAAACAAGAGTGGCAAATTTTAATTCCGAAAATGAGGCAGTTTACATCCATGCCTCTTAATCTACCATTAATAGTGTAGCTGTTTTTTCCGGTAAGGTTTGGGAATTCTGTGAACCGTTACTCTGGAAAGCGCTCCCAAGTTATAAAAGGAGTTTGTAGCTTGCCATCCATCATCTCTGGAGCGTGAGTCAATACTAGCTTGCCATCCTTAAAACTATAGGTGCGTACTTGATTTGTACCAACATAATTTGGAAATAGGCTGACTTCAACACGATGAACCACTTTACCTTCTTGGAGTTCATATTTACCGCAATAGGTAATATATGTTTGTACTGCTCTTGCCTGTTCTTCTAACGTTCCTCCCAAAATGTCTCCTGAAGGAAAAATAGGACGTTTGGTTTTTGAAAAGGTTGCACACATATGTCCATCGGCAGTGTACATAAGATAACCAAGAGAATCTTTCCCAAATGGATAGGTAACTTTCCCCTCTGCATCCTTGTTTTCCCAAGATACCAGTCGCCAGCTTCCTACAAATTGTTTTTGTTGGGCTGTTAACTCACCGCGGGAAATCTTATAGGAAGAATGTTCCATTCCGGAGGGGGTGGAGACTTGCTTAGGTGAAATTCCGTCCTGCTTTAAGTTAGTAGCACTTTGTTGAAGAGCCGTAGATTTCGATGCTTCAGCCTTAATTGTTGCCACACCATATGATGCAATTAACGTTGCTGTCAAACCTCCAGAAAACAATTTAATAGCTCGCAGGAGACGATTTTTTTTTGTTCCTGCTTTCTTGGGCTGTTCAATACTGGCATCAATCAACTCATTAGAAGTAGGATCCATAATTCATCCTCAATAATTTGGTAATCTTCCCAGGCATTATGCAGAAATGAGCCTCTGGGGAAATCAGATAAAGGGCATAATGCTGTGGTTGGTGTTTTGCAAGATAATACCATAAAAACATTCGCCGTGTCTACATCTAAAGTCAGGACATCCAAGAATTATCTTAGGGTAGCTTGAAAGGGTGACAAGCAAGTTGAAAGACATACTAGGTAAGGGGTTGAGTTGATATGTCTTAAAAAGGCTCCTCACTTTGGCGATCACTCCCTTTTTGGATTTGGATCGATGAGCGGCGATGCCATCGCCAAATCAGAATTGTCAATGAGCATTAAAATTAGTGCTGGAATTGCATCTCATCTCAACAAGGAACAACCTTTATGACTTTTCAAAGTATCTCTC
This sequence comes from Microcoleus sp. F8-C3, assembly GCA_036704825.1. Lineage (GTDB taxonomy): Bacteria > Cyanobacteriota > Cyanobacteriia > Cyanobacteriales > Microcoleaceae > Microcoleus. The sequence continues at coordinate 2,804 of JAUBSN010000185.1, forward strand.
CTCAGTTATTAAGCCCATTCATGTTGGGCGATCTACCTTTAAAGAATCGCGTGGTAATGGCACCCTTGACTCGTTCGCGGGCCGGAGTGGAGTGGATTGCCAACGCACTGATGGGTGAATACTATGCTCAACGGGCATCGGCTGGTCTAATCATTGGTGAAGCAACCACGATTTCAGAACAAGCAAACGGTTGGCTGAACTCACCCGGCATCTATTCCGACGAGCAAACCAGTGGCTGGAAACAGGTCGTGAATGCTATTCATGCCAAAGGCGGACATATCTTCCTCCAGATCTGGCATTCCGGACGAGCTTCCCACTCCAGTTTTCACAACGGGCAGCTTCCAGTAGCACCCTCGGCAATTCGGATTAGTGCATATGACATTCACACACCGATCGGTAAACAGCCCCATGAAATCCCTCGGGTACTGGAAACCGAGGAAATTCCGGGCATTGTTGAAGATTTTCGTAAAGCGGCTGAACGGTCGCAGGCAGCAGGTTTTGATGGAGTTGAGATTCACGCATGCAATGGATGCCTGATCGATCAATTTCTGCAATCCAAAACTAACCACCGTAGCGATCGCTACGGTGGCAGTCTGGAAAATCGATTTCGGTTTCTTAAGGAGATAGTAGAGGCGGTTCTGACAGTGTGGCCAGCCAACCGATTGGGAGTACGAATTAGTCCCAACGGCGTGGATGGTGAAATGGGTTCACCTGATTTTCGGGAGACATTTCTGTATATAGCAGAGCATTTGAATCCTTATAATCTGAGCTACCTGCATGTCATGGATGGTGACACATCCGGCTTTCATGAACTGGCCGACATCGGCTTTCATGGACTTGGTGAACCTATGACCCTGGAAGAGTTTCGATCCGTATTTGCGGGGATTCTGATTGGTAACTCTGGCTACACCCAAAAGACGGCCGAAAAAGCAATTCAGGCTGGATATGGTGACATGATTGCCTTTGGACGACTTTTTATCAGCAATCCTGACTTGGTAGAGCGCTTCACCCACAATTTAGAACTAAATCCAATGGCAGACCCGTCTACTACTTGGTATTCATTTGGGGCTGAAGGTTACACAGATTTTCCTACCTACAATGCGGCATCATTATCAAGTTAACTGAGGATATGAATATCTGGAACGATAAAGACTATCTGTTCATACGGCGTTCCATTATTGCGGGATGATTTACAGCATATTCCAGGTTAATGAAGTACAGTAGAAAAACTCTTGGTAAACTAATTACGTAGATCGACAAGATTGTGTGTACCAAATATACATGGAATATGATTTATAATAAAATGTCAGTCTGGCGGACTAGACAAAACTGAGACTAGATTTGACCAATTTGTTCGCAGCCAACCGTTTTAGCCTCATATTTCAGTATTTTTTACAAAACTGAGATGCTCCCACCCGATCTATAGGTAAAATTAAACAATATGTAAGATCAGTAGAAAGTTGTTACTTAAAATCCCTAATCATTAATATGTGCATAGGGCGACGCTATGGCAATTTGGGATAAATCTCTATCAATTCTGGCAAACCCAAAAAGTCCATCAATCGTTCTCTCTCTAGGAGTAATATTATAGCTAGGACAATAGCAGAAGTGATCCTTTGCAAGTCGGTAATTTCCTAGATCGCAATATCCACCTAAAATATATGCCTCTTCATTGTAGGAACAAATCATTCCATAGTGAGTGAAATAGTGTGGTAAGGTGACAAACATAAATGTTTCACCACCATTATTATGTTGCCTTAAAAGCTTTTTTTTGTTCGTTACTCGATCTGTATCATTCCAAGGCAACAATTTGCTATCCAAGGCTGGAATAAATTCATTTATTCTCGCACCTGGATGATTGGTTTCTGCAT
>JAUBSN010000186.1:0-4559 GCA_036704825.1 Microcoleus sp. F8-C3
TTGTGTACTTTGGCATCCGCTTCCTCAATCTGAGCCATTGACTTGTAAGCGCGTTTAGCCTGCCTTGCCCCTTCAGTCTTCTCCTTCGCCAACTCCTTCAATTTATCCGCTTCCTCTTTATTAAAATAGCGGGGAGTTTCACACACTGGACTGGTGCGAATAGTTGCAAAGTTACCAGGATTTAAAGGTGTGATTGCCTTGTCATCAGTGGGCGAATTCAGTTTATCACTCTTGCTACTAATAGCCTCGCTGTTTTCGCCGCCAAATAGTTTAGTCATCATGCCCATTATTTTGAAGCTCCGATTTGAATGTTTACGCGGACTGGGGGAAATAAATTCAGTGGGTTGATTTGTCGCCACATGGACATTGCCAGCACAAACACTCCCGCCGATGCGAGTACGAGAGCGATGAGTTGCCCGAAATCAACCCAGTCCAAAAAGCTCGTGGAATTTTGGCGAGTGAAACCGCACACAGGGAATGAGCCGTCGTTAGTCCAGTCAAGGGTGTCTACACTGTCTACATCCTTTGTGTCAAGCGGTTCAGATTTTGTGTCTACATTGTCTAGCGCTGTGTCTAGCACTGTGTCTAGCGTTTCACCGTCAACGAGGTACAGTTCTAGCAGTGCTTCCCATGTAGCAGTTTTGCTGAGTTTTCCGAATTGTCTGGCGTCTTCATTGGTGAATCCGCAATTAAAAGCGATCGCCTTGAGTCGATCGATCCGTCGGCAACTGGCAGCAGGTTTACTCATTTTTGCCCCCAGCAGAGGCGGCCAAAATGAACTCGACTGATTGCAAACCCTCCTCTAAGGACTCATCCAATTCCTCAAGTGCTTCTGGGACAGTCTGTTCCCATATATCAAGCAGGTTAATTGCTTTGCGGGATTCACCGCTGTCTAGGCTGGCAAGATAAGTCTTCGTTGCCAGCACAAAAATACTGTTGCCAGAAAGGTACTCACAAGTTGCCCTAGAGTTCCTTAAAAGGAGAAGGATGTGCTCAAGGGTAAAGCGATCGACAGTAATTAACTCTTTCGCTTTAAACGTAAAGAGTTGCGATCGTCTGCAAAGACAATCGTCTGAAAATGTCATAATTATTGAGCTCCAAGCGTTGCGATATAACGGTTGGGGAAGTCGTGACTTGGCTAGCGGTGTCAACGCTTGTCAGTCGCGCATCAATCTTCCTTAGTTACTCACGATTGCAGACTTACAATCCCTTGTCAACACCCGGACTGTAAAGTTTTGCAAAGATTCAAGACGCAAAATAATTACTAATAAACGCAGTAAATAAGGCGGTTAATAACAAACACATTAACCGCTGTATCTTCATTCTATTTTACTGACAATCCTTAGATTTCTGGAACCTGTAAATCTCGCCTGTTACCCGCATAGTGCCTATAAATAATCTCTGGACTATTGCCCACCCACCGCGCTACATCTTTGGCATCAATACCTTTGTCAAGACAAAGAGTAATAAATGTATGACGAGTCTGGTAAGGGACGCGATACTCAAGTCCCAAACCTTGCAAAACCTTCTTCCAAACGCGACTCCCAAAATTACCTTGGATAATAAAACCACCTTCGGGAGCCGGAAAGACCAAACTGTCAGGAGTAAAATTTTTCGGTCTAATGCTTTCAAGTATTTCGCGTAGTTGACCGTTGATTGTGAACTTGCGGAATGCTTGAGTTTTCAGTCCTTTTTTACGAACCAGTCCTTTAAGTGACTGAACCACAGCCCCGTCAAAGACGACGATGCACTTCTCAATGTCAATATTTTTCCACTGCAAACCTATTGCTTCACTGGGGCGGCATCCTGTGTAAAAAAGGAACTGAACATAGGCAGCGTAGTTACTGTGCTGATTATTTTTTGACGTGCAAGCATGACAAAATTGATTCGTTTTAAACGCTTGCACTATTGAATCGCGTTCTGCTGCTGTAAAAGGGTTTATACCCGCATCTTCGGCGTCAACTTTTTCAGAGCGAGGCAGTTTTATATCTGACGCCATAAGAGCAAAAGGATTAACGTCAATCAGCCTGCTTTTTTTTGCCCACCCATAACAAGCAGAGAGTTGAGTGATGAATCGTTTCGCCGAATCAACAGTCAAATTTGCCATCGCCCAATTGCGGACTGCGACAGCATCCATGTCCGACAAATCGGAAAGTTTTTTTAGGTGATTCCTGGTTGCTTGCAATTGGTGGGCTAAATAGGATGGACTGATTGACGGTCTCTTGAAATCAACATACTTATCCCAAGTCTCCAATAAGCTCAGTGATTGACGCCTTACTGGTTCTACAATTTTCAGGCATCTTTCTGGCTTGTACCTTTCCAAGTTGTTCGGGTCGAAAATGCCATTGGCAATCTCAAAGTTAATTTGCTTGACCTTAAATTCTGCTATTGTCCGGTTGTTGGGAGTGTCGGCTAGCCCCAGCGTCAAATACTTGTTTTTGCCTCTGTAAAATTCGCGGGGGAGGTGAAGGCGCAGCCGTCCCTGAAAATTCTCAATACTGACGGAACCCTTAGAGGCTCTGCCCGTGAAAGCGTTTGAGTCCATAGCCGTCTTGGGTAAAAGACACTTTTATCCTACCCATTTGTCTATGAATTGTCTATGATTTCACAAGTTTGCAGTCCGCTAACAGCCTAAGATTCTTGTACAGCCTTAGATACAGCTATTATTTCAGTTCGAGTCGTAATCGAACGGTCGTGGGTTCAAATCCCACCATCGGCTTTAAGAAATTTCGACCTTTCGGTATTCTGGCGGTTAGCTGTTCCGCGAGGCGCTGGATCTGGATTTTGACGGGGAAGTTTGTTGTGTCGGTGTGGTTAGATGTGATTTGTGGGCGATCGTGTGAGAGAGTAAAGGAGTAGGGTCCGATCGCTCCAAATGGTAGAGCTTGATATGTCAAGGGCGATCGTATGACTGAAAACAGGTGAGCCTGTGATTCCGGTATGGTTATATCGGATACAGCATTTGGCAAGTAGGTTAGCAGGGGAGAACGAGAGTGCTATTGCCTCTGTTGGGAGTGCTATTGCCTCTGTGGGAATAGTGCGCCTTCTCAGAGATACCAGGCTAGAGCTACCAGAAAAAAATTTAGCTTTTAAGCCTTTCTCAGGTTAAGATTAAGAAACAATACAATCCACTATCTAGAAAAATGTCTCTCGCACAACCCCCAGAAGCAAAAGCCACTATCCGCTTGATGGGTCAGGAAATGGAGAATTGTGAAGTCCCCATCGAAATTTTAGTGCGTGTTCTAGGTGGATTGCAATAAATTATTTACCTACTCGCTACTGTCGAAGAAAAAGGTACAGTGAAACAACGATTTAAAGTGCCTTTGGAAATGGAGCAGCGTTATGCTTTACGTGCTAGCATTCCTCAACCTGGAAGCTATACCCTTCCAGTTGTGCTGAACTCAGGTTTTAATAGTCAGTTGGGCAATTATACAGCAATTATGGCAAAACTGGAAGGGTATAGCTTCCAGTTTAATCGATTCAAACTTTAATCAAACTCAGGATATTTTTCCCGATTCAAAACTCAGGAATAGAGCTTTATTAGAAAGTAAAAGAATCCTACCCAAAGCCGGAGAAAATTGGAGTTTAGGATTTTCACGACCTGATAGACCTGAATTAAATCTCACCAACGGAGCTATCGCTTATATCAATGGCTGGCTCAATCAAGAATCCTCTGAAGATACTGTAATGACAGTCACAGGAGAACTAATTCGCATTGACTTTGATAAACGCACGGTAGTTTTAAAGTATCCACCTACTCACCAGGAAATCGAATGTTTTTACCTGGAAGAGTTAGAAGATTCAATGATTGAAAATCGTCGCCAGCTAATCCAGGTAACAGGTCAGTTTACTTTGGATGCTGAGGGTCATCCTACTAAACTAACAGATGTTACCAGAATAGAACCCGTAGAACTATCTCCCATTATTCTGCGAGAAATTTCCTGGTTAGATAGAAAGCTTATTTGCAAAAATCCCCTAAGACTGATCCCTAAAATGGATGAAGATACCAGTCAATTATTTGTGGTTGAAGAACCTAACATACGGATTCACGTTTTTGCTTATACTCGTGATGATTTAATTTATGAAATTAATGAACAAATTGTGATGATGTGGGATGAATATGCCCAAGCGAGTGTTGAGGATCTAGCTTCAGATGCTCAACATTTAAGAGAGCAGTTACTCAACCAAATTGAAGAGGTCTATAATGCCACGCCCGAAATCAAAAGTTGAGTCTGGATTATTAAAAAAGGGATTTCAAGAGTCAGAAGGAGATCATCATTATTTCATTTACTTTACCCAAGATGGCAAAAAAACAGTAGCAAAAACTAAAACAAGCCATACAAAGAAGATGAAGGATATTCCGGATAATCTTTTGGGTCAAATGGCAAAACAGTGTTATTTACCAAAGCAACAATTTTTAGATTTGATTGATTGTCCACTGACTCAAGAAGACTATGAAAAAATTCTCCAAGTCAAAGGAATTATACAGCGGATTCCACGTTTATGAAGTACAGTAGCAGCAGTTTGTAAACCAGTTTTTGAAGTGCTTAGTATTCACC
>JAUBSN010000187.1:0-4533 GCA_036704825.1 Microcoleus sp. F8-C3
CAAAAATTAATCACTCTCTTGAAAAGGGCATTTCTCCCCCACTCCCCCTCTCCCCCCTCTCCCCCTCTCCCCCTCTCCCCATCAACCGAGAATGAAACAGCCCTGCTTCTTAAGGGGGATGCGAGGGGGATCTCCGGGGAGTCTAGAAACGGGGTTTCTCTTCGCAATTCTGATTCATCCTTCCTGCGACTCTCCAAATAATTCAAATTGAGGAATACAAAGTGGTTGCTTCTCCAGAAAAAATCGATTTCAAAACATCTGCGACACCTGCAAGTAACGATCGCGTTGCTGTATTGCTGATGGGTTACGGCGAAGTCGAAAGCTACGACGATTTTGCCAACTACAACGAACAAGCTTTAAACTTGCTTACGGCAAAGTTTGCGCCGGTACCGCTGTGGATTTATCCGCCGCTGGCCAAGATTTTAGCAATCTTTGACTTGCACGAGTGGAGTCACCAACACGGTCAATTCGTGTCGCCGCACAATGCAATTTTTGAACAGCAGCGCGCTGGGATTGAAAATAATTTACAGGAAAAATGGGGCGATAAAGTAAAAGTGTTCAAAGCTTTTAACTTTTGCGCGCCGTTTTTGCCGGAACAAGTAATTCCGCAAATTAAAGCAGAAGGATTTGACAAAATTCTGATTTATCCGCTGCTAGTTGTTGATTCTGTTTTCACCAGCGGCATTGCCGTCGAACAGGTGAATAAAGCTTTAGCACAAACCTTTGATGGCAAAGAACATTGGGTAAAAGGACAGCGCTACATTCCTTCTTTTTACGATGAACCTGCTTACATTGATTTGATGGCGCATTTGGTTGAAGACGAAATTAAGAACGATTTAGCTGTGGCGCATTTGCCTTCTCAGATTGGGATTGTGCTGATGAATCACGGTTGTCCGCACAAGGCAAAGGGCTTTACTTCGGGAATTGTGGAAAGTCAAGCTTTGTACGATCGCGTGCGGGAACGTTTGATGTATCGCTATCCTTTGATTTCGGTAGGTTGGCTGAATCACGACACGCCGCTGATTGAATGGACGCAGCCGGATGCGACGTTGGCTGCGAAGAATTTGATCGATCTGGGTGCAACTGCGATCGTCTTTATGCCGATCGGATTTGCCACAGAAAATCACGAAACATTGTTAGATGTAGACCACATTATTGAGTCTTTGCAGAAACAGCGTCAAGGAGTAACTTACCGCAAATTGCCTTGCGTTAACGACCATCCAGAGTTTCTGAAAATGGCGGCAGAGTGGGCAAATCCGCAGATTGAAGCGTTGTTGAGTGAGACTGCGGTTGCTGTTAATCCGAGTTTGGCTTCCACACACCGCGAACACAGCCATTCTCACGGGGAACACGGGCATTCTCATGGGGAACACGGTCATTCTCACGGGCACGGGCATTCTCACGGCGAACACGGTCATTCTCACGGCGGGCACGGCCATTCTCACGGGCACGGGCATTCTCATGGTGAACACGGTCATTCTCATGGCGGGCACGGCCATTCTCACGGGCACGGGCACAGTCATTAATTAATTGAGTTAAAAAGTCGATCGCCCTTTGCTTTTTTTAGGTAAAGGGCTATTTGTTGGCTTATTTATGGTACTGTTAAAACTTAACAATGACAGCTACAATCTTGTTTGGTAAAAAAATGGGCAGAATTTCAGTGACGTAATAGATAGGTGGAAATCGCTAATAACCCGCAACTTGGCTTCTTGTACAAAATACAGATTAGAGATTATAGTATAATAAAAATTATTTTCCCGTACATTCCTGGTTCCAGATCGAATCCGCGCTTCATCGGAATAGGAAAGTGGCGACCAAATATAAGCGCAATTTTCAGTTTTTTGACTCACAGTCAACGGTTAACAATCATGAGGAGTGCAACCGAAATCGATATAATCTCTCTATTGGGCACTCAATAATTTAAGATTTTGAGCAGCATCATTTAGTAATTGAGTACCTACCTTAGTTTGATTAATGCCGCTAGCAGTTTGTTTAGCTCCAGCATTGATAGTATTCATTGCTTCAACTACTTGTTGGACGGCTAATGCTTGTTGCATGGCATTGAGATAAATTTGTTGATTCTTCAAAACGATATCGTTGACAGAAGCGAGAGTTATTTCTTGATTATTCAAAACGCTATTGTTGATGCCCGATATCGTCATTTCCTGATTCTTCAAAACGATATCATTGATCGACTGTGTTACCTCTTTAAAAGCTTGGGCTGTATCTTGAGAAAGTTTGATACCTTCTTTGACAGTTTTCGTGCCTTCGTCTGTAGCAATGACTGTGGAATTGATCGCGTTCTGGATATCAGTAATGATGGTATTAATTTTCTCGGCTGATTTTTTACTCTGATCTGCCAGTCGGCGAATTTCATTAGCTACCACTCCAAATCCTTTACCGTGTTCTCCAGCCCGAACAGCTTCGACTGAGGCATTCAAAGCTAACATATTCGTCTGATTGGCTAAATCTGTTACAGTGCCTGTAATGCTGCCAATCTGAGTAGTCTGCTCGCTCAATCGCATAATCTGTGCTGCGATCGCCGCCACTTTTTCTCTCAACTGTGACATTCCCTCTAAAGATTTCTCCACTACCTTATTGCCATCTTCCGCCTGGTTTAAAACTTGACGTGCGCCTGTTGCTCCTTCCTCCGCTAGGTTTAAAACTTGACGTGCGCCTGTTGCTCCTTCCTCCGCTAGGTTTAAAACTTGACGTGCATTATCCAGTGCTGATTCTGCTTGCTCTGCTGATTGGCGCGATGATGCTCCCAATTCATCCATTGTGGAAGTAGTTTCATTCACCGCTGTTGCTTGCTGATTGACGATCCGTTCTTGCTGCTCAACTGTAGCGGCAATTTGGCTGGAAGAACTGACAATCATATTGACAATGCTTTTGAGGGCTTTGTCGATCGGCTTGGCGATCTTAATGCTCAAGAATATTCCCAAAATAATCGCTGTCACCGGACCTAGAATCATCCCCACAACAACCCAAAATCCAGTCTGATGTATATCCCGATCGGCTGATTGCTTAGTTTTGTCTGCAATGTCTTGATTTAAGGCGATCACTGATATAACTGAATCTGTAGCTCTTTTAAATAAAGGCTCCTCTGTACTTGAGCCGTACTCATCCATCTGGGTACGGAGTTCCAGTGCTCTTTTAACTGCCGCGATTTCTGGTGAATTTCCCTTACCCTGACTGATTAGCTGAACCTGTCTTTTCCAGGGATTGCGGATGCCCACTTGGTTGTAGTCTTGTTCTATATCCAGCAATTTTTCATGGGCTTTCTTCCAAGCATCCCAGTGTTGTTGAAATTCTTTGTAGTTTTTATCTTCCTCTGGGGTATTCGGGACCTTTTCGTATTTTTGAAAGTTTTCGTTGATTTGTTTCCAGGCATTCTGAATTCTAGCTAATGCCTCTTGCCTTTCGGCATTAGTCATTTCTGGATCGAAGAGTAATCGCTCTGATGCCTGAATTTGAGTTTTTCCTTCGTTGATATTCCACAATGCAGTCACACTTGGCAGGCTGTCCTCACCGAGGGTATTGATGTGTACACTTAGCTTGGAAACCCCGCTCCACCCTACCCCAGCAAACACGAAGACGATCGACCCCATTAATATAAAAGCGCTGATTAGTTTTGTTTGTAAGTTCATGTTGCGAAACATAGTTGTTCTCCTGGCTGTGGCTGGCTATAGTTTAATTAAATTATAAGCTTAAGCGTATCGATAGCATTAATATTCATAAATGATATTTATATATTAGGAACAAGAGGAAAAGAGAAATTATTTCCCGTACATTGCTGCTTTCATAATCTCGGGAGCATCTCAAATATGCAATGAGTATAAATACTGTTTAGCTCATAGCTAGATTTAGATAAGCACAGCGATGTTTCAGAACTTGAGCAATATTATTACGATTCCACTGCGCTCCTGATATCTTGATTCTCTTTCCAATCTGTTTAATTGTAGACTCCACAGCACCCGAACCAATTGTTATCCCTTTAGACTGGATAGCCTGATAATCAGGAATACGTTCTCTATGTCTTTCTAGGTAAGCCAGAAAGTTATTTACTTGAGGTATTTTCCCGTCGGCAAAACTCGATATTGCTCTATCAATCTGGCCATGCCATAGACTTGTTTCCACCTTTCGTAACCGCTGCTTAGAACCCCCAAGTTTGTAAAGGTTTTCTTTCAGGTGATACCAGTCTAAAATCTCTACTCGTTTTTGTTCTGAGGCAATACCTGCTATCAAATTCCAGACTCCTGGATGTCCATCTCAAGCGACAAGTAATCGGTTCGGATCAGGGCTATTGATTAACCCACTCTAATAGCTTATCCTGCTGTTGAAAAAATGCTGCACACTTTTGGTTATGTAACGCTACGGCTTTGTAGTCTTGCCACTCACTTGCTTTTCCTGTCTCGGTTCTCAATCTTGCTTTTCCTCCATCCACACTCAAGGCAGTTACTGTTTTCTCTGCTAGTATTGCTCCAAATTCTTGTCGATGTACTAGCCTTTGTTGGGTGCTGTGGGACACAT
>JAUBSN010000188.1:0-4514 GCA_036704825.1 Microcoleus sp. F8-C3
CAGTGCCAAGCAACTGGAAAGATTGAAACATTTGAGTTAGGAACGCGGGATATATGCGATCGCTTCCTGATTCCAGAAAAGCTTTATGGTCGAGAAACTGAAGTACAAACCCTGTTGAATGCCTTCGATCGCGTAGCAAATGGCACCTCAGAGTTAATGCTAGTCGCTGGCTTCTCCGGCATCGGAAAAACGGCTGTAGTCAACGAGGTACATAAACCGATTGTCCGGCAGCGGGGCTATTTCATCAAAGGCAAATTCGACCAGTTCAACCGCAACATTCCCTTCTCGGCATTTGTCCATGCATTCCGCGATTTAATGGCACAATTGCTGAGTGAAAGCGATGCCAAAATCCAAGAATGGAAAACTAAAATTATCGCAGCGCTCGGTGACAGCGGACAAGTCATTATTGAAGTCATTCCCGAACTAGAACGGATTATTGGAACCCAACCCCCAGGCCCCGAATTATCGGGGATTGCCGCTCAAAATCTCTTTAATTTGCTCTTCCACAAATTCATTGCTGTCTTCACCACCAAAGAGCATCCATTGGTGATATTTTTGGATGACTTGCAATGGGCGGATTCGGCATCGCTGAAGTTAATGCAATTGCTCGTCAATGAGTCGCAATTGGGTTATCTGTTGCTGCTGGGAGCCTATCGGGATAATGAAGTATCACCCAGCCATCCCCTGATGTTGACCCTAGATGAAGTGAGGAAGGCAGGAACCACACTCAACACTATTACATTAGCACCGCTCGCTCAAATCAGTTTAAATCAATTGGTAGCGGATACGCTAGTTTGCGCTCCTAATTTTGCCGGATCGCTGACAGAATTGGTATATCAAAAAACTCAAGGAAACCCATTTTTTGCAACGCAGTTTCTCAAAGCATTGCATCAGGATGAATTGATTACTTTTGATATCCAAGCGGGACATTGGCAGTGCGATATTAGCAAAGTTCGAGAGGCAGCGCTCACCGATGATGTGGTGCTATTTATGGCGCAGCAGTTGCAAAAAATGCCAGCAACAACTCAGGAGGTTTTAAAATTAGCTGCTTGCATTGGCAACCAGTTCGACCTGGCAACATTGGCAATTGTTTCAGAGAGTTCGGAGACGGAAACCGCAACCGCATTGTGGAAAGCTTTACAGGAAGAGCTGATTATTCCCCAAAGTGAAGTTTATAAATTTTATGTAGGAATAGAACAGGCGATTTCTGAAGCGACTACTCAAACCGTTGCCTATCGCTTCTTGCACGATCGCGTCCAGCAAGCGGCTTATTCTTTGATTCCCGAAGCAGAACGCGCGATCGCCCATTATCAAATCGGGCAACTGCTGCTGCAACAAATTTCAGCAGAAGCCAGAGAAGAACGCATTTTTGAATTAGTCAATCAGTTGAACTACGGAACCGCACTGGTTGTAGAACAATCCGAAAGGGAGGAACTCGCCCAACTCAACCTCACTGCTTGCCACAAAGCCAGAGCCGCCACCGCATATCAAGCCGCCCGCGAATATGCCAAAGTCGGTCTGAAACTGCTGGGAACAGACGCTTGGCAACGGCAGTATGAAATGACCCTATCTTTGTACGACTTGGCTGCCGAGGTGGCTTTTTTGGCCGGGGATTTTGAGCAGATGAACCAGTGGATTGAAGCGGTGATTCATCATGCGAAAACACCTTTAGAACAGGTGCAAGTTTATCAAGTAAAAATCCAGGCATTGGTCGCCCACAATAAATTTGTCGAGGCGATCGCGATCGGTCAATCAGTGTTCCAAATGTTAGGCGTAAACCTACCAAATGAACCCACCCTAGACGATATTCGGCAGTTGAAGCAAGAAATTGATGCCTTAATTGAAGGTCGCTCTATTGAATCATTCTTTCATCTGCCGAAAATGAGCGATCCTCAGCAATTAGCCATTATGCAAAATGCGGCGCGGCTGACACCTGTCTGTTATATGTCCGGCACTAAGCTTTATTTCTTGGTGGTGGCACTCCAGGTGAAGTTGTCCATCCAATTCGGCAATAGTCCGGTTTCAGCTTTTTGCTACGTGGGTTACGCCTTCCAACTGAGGATGCTGTGGGGCGACATGACAATGGTGCCTCAGTTTGGGCAATTAGGATACCAACTCGCCTTAGAACCCGATGCTAAAAACATTCGAGCCGCCACCGCCATGTTAATGGGGGCCTATGTGGGTTCTTGGACGATCCATTTGCAAGAAACGCTGCCCATTCTTCTCGATGGCTATCAAGCTGGATTAGAAACGGGCAATCTAGAATTTATGGGCTACGACGCTCAGTTGTACTGCTTCAATGCTTATTGGTACGGTCAACCGCTAGTGGAACTCGAACCGCAAATTCGCGCCTATTACCAACAGTTGTGCGACCTCAACCAATTGACGGCAGCAAACTGTGTGTTGGCGTACTGGCAGGCGGCTCAAATTCTCTTGGGTGAGTCAGAGGACGAAGTGCCCTTACGCCAGGATGCCTATGAAGAAAAAGTCGTTGCTGAGGCAAAAGTCGATTTTTACCGACTATCCTTCTTCTACTTGTATCGATTCACATTGAATTACTGGTTGGAAGACTTTGCTAAAGCAGAACACGATGCGGCTCAAACGCGACAGTATTTGGCTGGAGGGATGGGAAGTATTGTGGAACCGATCTTCTACTTTTATGATTCTCTGAACGTGCTGGCGAGTGCTGGTGAATCGATGTCCCAGTCAGAGCCGCGATGGCAGCGAATAAAAGAAAATCAAGCCAAGCTCAAAGACTGGGCAGATTATGGCCCGATGAATTATTTGCACAAATATCATTTAGTTGAAGCCCAAAAGTATCAACTCCTCAATAGCAAAACAGAAGCTATAGAATTTTACGATCTAGCAATTCAAGGAGCAAAGGAAAACGGTTATATTCAAGAGGAAGGATTGGCCAACGAGCTCGCAGCAAAATTCTACTGGGCATGGGGCAAACAAAAAGTCGCTGCCAGCTATATGCAGGAGGCGTATTACTGTTATGCCCGTTGGGGTGCGCTAGCCAAAGCGGAAGACTTAGAACAACGGTATCCGCAGTTACTTGGGCCTATCCTGAATCAGCCTAAACTTCACTTTAATCCTCTAGAGACGCTGGCAACGATCAGCCACTCTTCGCAGACTTCCAGTAATAGCAGCACCAGTATTTCCCAGGCCCTTGATTTCGCATCTATTGTGCAAGCGGCTCAAGCTTTATCCAGTAAAATTCAGCTTGATGAATTGTTCGGTAGCCTCAACCAAATTATTTTAAAAACTTCGGGCGCCGAAACTTGTGCTTTGCTACTCCCCTATCAGGATGAATGGCAAATCCGGGCAATAACTCACATCAGTCCAGATAACGAGTTACCCACAACCTTACTGCAAACCCAACCTATAGAAGGTTCGGCGGTGATTCCGCTCAAGCTGGTTTATTATGTCAAGCATACCTTAGAAACTGTGATTATTGAAGGGGGCAAAACCGATATTCCGGGTTTAATGAATGACTGTACGCTCCAGTATCAATCTCAGAGTATGTTATGTACTCCGATTATCGATCGCGGGAATTTAGTGGCGATACTTTATCTCGAACATAGCTCGACAAAAGGAGTGTTTACTCGCGATCGTCTCCTCGTCCTCAACTTCCTCTGCACTCAGGCTGCCATTTCCTTAGAAAATGCGCGATTGTATCAGCAAGCCCAGGACTACGCCCACCAGGTGGAACAATCTCAACTGCAATTAGTACAAAGCGAAAAAATGTCTGCTTTGGGGAATTTAGTTGCCGGGGTTGCCCATGAAATTAATAATCCAGTCGGATTTATTTCTGGTAATATTCATGAAGCGATCGCCGCCGTCAAAGATCTGACTAAATACCTGCAAGTCTACCAAGAAAAATTTCCCCATCCTGGAGATGACATCGAGCAAATAGCAGAAGAACTTGACATCGAATATCTCTTAGAAGATTTACCCAAAATGTTGAATTCAATGCAAATCGGGTGCGATCGCATCCAAGGTATCAGCACCAGTCTTCGTACCTTCTCCCGAGCCGACAAAGATTACAAAGTTCCTTTCAATATTCATGACGGAATTAACAGTACGATTTTGATTCTCAAACACAGATTGAAAGCGAACGAACAGCGTCCAGCGATTGAAGTTGTGAAACTGTACGGGGACTTGCCATCAGTTGATTGCTTCCCCGGACAATTAAATCAGGTGTTTATGAATATATTGGCAAATGCCGTTGATGCACTGGAAGAATCTAATCGCGAACAAAGTTTAGAGAAGATTAAAGCCCCAGCCAATTGCATCACAATTCGGACAGAAAGACAGTCTTCTGAGTGGGTGAAGATTCGGATTTCTGACAACGGGCCGGGGATATCAGATGAGGTAAAAAGTCAGATTTTTGACCACTTATTTACAACTAAAGGTGTGGGGAAAGGGACGGGATTGGGATTGGCGATCGCGCGGCAGATTGTAGTTGAGAAACACGGCGGTACAATCCAGGTAAACTCTGTATTGGGAGA
>JAUBSN010000189.1:0-4230 GCA_036704825.1 Microcoleus sp. F8-C3
AAGCTGATGCAAAAAGATGACTTGCGGGCGCTGACGCCACTGGCTTGGGGGCATATTAACCCTTATGGAACTTTCCGGTTGGATTTGGATGAGCGATTGTTGATAGATGGGGTGGCTTCTTGAACCCCTTTGGAATTAGACGCTCAAACCCTTATCTGGCAAGGGTTTGAAGTGCTACTTCGCGTATGGTAGCAGCGGGAGCTATTTCTACGCCTAGTATGAGCAATGGGCACAGTTGGAGAGCGGGTAAAACCAAGCCTTTTGACACACTTGGCTAACATCGCATCAGAGGCATTGATTGGGACAGTTGAATATCGGGTAAAAATAAGCCCCTTGACACTCCATCTCTAGTTTTTAGGTGTTTGTGGCGATAGCTACTATTACTAGACAAGCCCTTGCACTGTGCTTTCTTTGAATTGTATTGACTTTGAAAACTGCAACTCCCGACTCGATTCGGCTGCCCTTACTCGAATATCTGAATAAGCCTGCAAGCGGAGCATTTATTCGGTTTTGAGGTGGTACTATGCTATTAGACTTATAGTTGAATTGCCATTGAAATCAACTTAGGCTGACGTGAAGGGAATTTATCGCCATGTTGACTCAACTTGAAATACCAGATAATTTGCCATTTCTGGAGAGTTTGTGTTGGCAGAGAGAAGGCATTAAAAACTTCACCCCACTAGAGATGCTGAGGTGCTATGAGCGGGGGTGGCATTACCGAGGCGTTTTAGCCCCCTGTAGCCCAACTGAAGCTCAGTTTGTACAACAACTAGCTCAATTATATAATTCTTGGTTGGCTTCCTCCCTTATGTTTCAGCAAGACTTCCACCAGAAATTTTTTACAGTTCTCAATCAACTTGATGCTGACTTTTTACGAGAGTGCAGAGCTTATTTTGGTGGGGTAACTTTCATGAGCTTAAATCAAGGCGAATATCGATTAAGTAAAGATATTGACTTCCTCTGTTCGAGTGGTGAAGGCTACCGTCTGCTTCGCCAAGAAGTAAGAATTAAAGGTTATAATGCCTTGTTTACCAGTCAAAATCAGATGCAGCTCTCTGGAGAAATTCAAACTAACCAGTATGGGGTGAGATTTCCGATTTTAGTTGATAATACGCTGATTAAATTCGAGATGATTGTGGAAGGGCGCATCCAATTGGGAGAACCAGATTATCCGAGTTGGTGTCCTGTTCCCTGTTTGAATGAAGTTGATTGTTTTGCCGAAAAGTTGTTAGCTAATGCTGACCGATGGATTGATTCGTCGGTTGAATCGAGGGATCTGATCGATCTGGCTGTGCAAAGGCTTAAATCTCCTCTGCCTCAAGAAGCTATTGATAAAGCGGAAGCTGCTTATGATGTGGTTGAATCTCTTAAGAAAGCTATCCTCAATTTTCAGGAAAAACCTGACTATCGAGAGAGGTGTTTTAGCGGTTTGAGAATTTTAGAACCAGAGCGAATTATTGATGGAATTGATTTACTGGCAAGAGATTTAGGCTTAGAAGAAACTGTCAGGACTTTCAAGGAATCTTCGGATGAGTGGTAAGCAGACTATTTCCGCTCATCGTTATCCCTCTTTTGTCACTATGGGAAAACAAAAATCACAGTCAAATTTTCAACTGTAGATCGAGCAAGGATTTGAGCATTTATTTTCTAACAGAATGGCTGAAATCAAGATTTTTGGTAAAAGTCTTATGCTATAAATATCCCAGATTATTTTCTGCCGAAAGTGACAAAAGAGGGGTTATACCATTTCTCTAAAAGTATGCTACAGTCCACATCCTTGACTTTACTACATAGAATCAACATACTATTGCTACTGTTGCATGAATTTGAAGAAATGGTATTAGTTTGAGCAGCCGGGGGTTGCTAAAATGAGGTATCGAGTTGACAAACCAAACTAAGCTCATCACTCCGATCGCACGTTGAGGCGATAACGTTGTTCCTGCAACAACGGTTAACCCGACCAGAGGTCGATGAGAATCAATAATGCTAAGGATGATGTCAATCCCAACGAATAGCAAAGACCAGAGTTGTTTGGGCGAATTCATCACAAATCTTCCCCACTCTTGGTTTTCGGAAGGTGGAGTAGGGGGTAATACAGAAGAAAATTTCATTCAGTCTCCTTTGATGAAATTGACACATTGTGTACCGCCCTAACTGCGTCTATTAATTTCTATCTGTACTTTAGAAAAACGGATCTCTGCTCAAGATGACTAATCATCTGGGATTTGTCAAAAGACTGATTGTCAAACATGACAATATGTTTACAAGACAAATCTGAGTCAGTATGACGCTTTGTCTTTTGACAAAAGGGAGTTTACTGAGTAGGCTACAAAAGGGCTAAAATAGCATAGGCTACTTCGATGTCAGTCTAAAGTAAATATTGGCTCCCTCCCCAACAATGGAGGTTCCTATCAGTTTCTGGTTTGACTATTAAAGGGACAAGAGATGGAGGGCTGTAGTGAAATGGAAAATATTGCAGGTGAGCAGGTTTTGACAATTTTAGTTCTTGCCACGCTAGATTTTGTAATTTTTATTGAACTGCTTTCAATGATACAGACTAATCTCTGTTTTGTATTTTAAGCTCTACTTCTCAGTAGAGTTTTGTCACTCTCAGTTTTAACTATGCTGGAGTATCTTCCCCCAGGGTAAGAGCATCTCAATCAGCCTTGACAAAAGGATTTGAGAAGAAGCATCATGTATTCATCATTCATTGCAGCCCGTTTTCTTTTCTGTCGCAAGCTACGCTTGAGAGTAGTTTCTTGATTTACAGCATTCAGGGACATCCGTCTGATAACAGCCAAGTTTCGAGGGCTATTCAAGGACCGGATGCGAGATATATCTTCATTGAAAGTGACATCTAAAACCCAATGTTCTTGATTTTCAATACTCCAATGTTGACGAATGACGCGACCATTAATCTGGGCATCTACGGGTAAGGAACTTAGGTAAAATTGTACTTCATGAGTGGTTTTGTTCCACAGATAACGGCAACGTTCTACTATAACAATAGTCGGAATATCTGTCCAGTCTTCTTGTTTGTAAAGCCCCCCTAAAACCCCCACCGGAACCGCCCAAACTTTTCGACTTTCGATTCGATGATGTGCTTTTTCCGTTCGGGAATCTTCACTCACTTCAATTCCCCCAAATTGGTTTCCTCTGGCTGTTTCAAACCAGGTTTTGACTTGTTTGTAAAGGGTTGGATGATTCTTTTTCAGAGTAACTACATAATCGGCTTTTTTTTGACGAATCAGCCGCACAATCTCGGTTTGAGTACCCATCGCATCCATCGTAATAATCGCTCCGGTGACATCGATTAATTCCAATAGGGCTGGGATAGCTGTGATTTCATTGGAATGGTTTTCAACTTTAACTTGTCCAAGTACCAACCGATTTTTACTCGCCCACGCTGTCACTAAATGTAAATTCTTTACCCCAGTTTTTCGGTCATAAGAACCTCGGAGACTTTTTCCATCAATCGGGATAACTTGTTCGGCAACTGGCCCAATTAATTGTTTAACCCATTGAGTCAACTTCTGTTCTAAAACTTTCGGGTCTAGCTTTTCAAAAACTCGTCGGAAGGTATCATCGCTCGGGATACCATTGGGTAAGTCTAAAAATTTTTGCAACCATTGCTGCTTACTGATTCCATAATTTTCACTGAGTCCTCCCATCCATCACCTCCAGCTATAGCAAAACCATTTGATTTGTAAACAATCGATTCAACGATCGCAAGCGTTTCAGGTAGTTCTACATTCATGACTCAAATAGACTTGCTATATTGTAGATAATATAGCAATGACGAGAATGTCTTTAAGTAAGTGACGTTTGGTTCGGTTCACCAAGAGTGTCGGGTACGTCATCAAAATAACTTGATAAGCTTCCTTGTAACTCTTGCACAGAGATAGGTGAGGGCTTCTTCAGTAGTTTAGATATTTGCCGGGCGGGCAGGAATCCTTTATCCATTGAGTTTTACCGTTTGATGACTTAGTTTTTAAGGCATTATAAAATTGCTAATACGCAAATACCACATTTTTTATATTTGTCTTTTTGTCAAGTACAATTTATACTAAATTAGATGAGCTTACCCTGTGCTTGTGAATTCTTTTTAAACGAGGCAACAACTGAAACCCCAATAAGTGACAGAAAGCAAAAGGGGAGCATCTCAACTATGCAATGAGTATAAATACTTACAAGGTTAATATGCAAGAATTATTTAAAATGTAAAAACAC
>JAUBSN010000190.1:0-3996 GCA_036704825.1 Microcoleus sp. F8-C3
GATCGGCTAGGGCGATCGGCACTCGGATGGTGCGGGTTTGTCCGTGTTTCCATTTACCCTCATAGTGTTTGAGGTTAGCTAAGCTGGCGTCATTGATATTTCCAGTCATTTCACTTGTGTCAGGTGATTACACGTTAAGACTATAACACGGCCGTTTGCGTCTGTCAAGAATATAATCACTTGTGTCAGGTGAATAAAATCAAGAGTTAGGTTGTATCTCGACTCAAAACCCAGAACTACTACAGCTTGCGTAAGTCCTCCGACTTCAGCCACGTCGTGAAACCTTTGCCGTCGGGTCTGAGGCAAGTAATTTCATTTTGAGGGCTAAGGGAATGTACGGTTAGTATTTCACCCTGATATTGTTCTGCAAATTTTTCCCCTACATATTTGACCGATGTCCCTTTAGTTACGTCACAGTTTTTTAGCAAGCGGATGTTCAGGTTTTCTTCCTCGGTAAAGCTCTTAGTAAAAAATCCCCGCACTTGAGGTGCGGACGCTGTAACTCGATCCATAACTTCCTTTGCCTTCTCGCGGTCGCTCTCAGCAATAGCCTCCCGCATATCATCGGCCAGCCTTTTGGCTCGGTTCTTGTTCGCAGCAGTTTGCATATCAGCAGGACTTTGGGGAGGAGTCGCAGGACTTGATGCAGGACTTGATGCAGGACTTAAAGCCTTGCTAGGCAAGGACTTTGCAGGACTTGCAGGACTTGGAGGGGTAACTTCCTTTACTTCTAGTTTTTCCAGATTTTTTTGATCTGCACTTTCTGTTTTTTCGGTGTTTTCACAACTTCCCAAAATGTTTGGGGGTAAGTCCTGCAAGTCCTGCAAAGCTATATCCTGTATGGGCGGAAGTCCTGCACCAAGTGGTGCAAAAGTGCTGCTATTACAGCCGGAAGTCCTGCAAAGCGCTGCTAGTTGTTGGGAGTAAGTGGGATGATAGTCATTTTTACCTCTCAACCTTAGACCCACAAAAGTGACGTGGCGTCCGCTCCGGTCGCGGGTAACTGGCAGGTGTAGCTCGCTACAAAATTTCTCTAGTCCCGGTGAAAAAGTTGTCAGGCTCATTGCAGGTTTTTTAATCTCTTCACAAAAATCTTTATAACTGTCAAATAGGTCGCCTGCACGGATTGAGGCTCCATCCTCAACAATTAGCTCCATCTCGAAGAATGCCGCGAGGCTGTCCATCCGTACCTTCATATCCCACTCAGCAGCCTTGAAATCGGCAATCTCGGCGTCGCCGATACCTTTTATCGCTTGTGCTACCTCGCCGTTAGGTAACGAAAGGGCGATCGCAATTAGCGACGCTATCTCGCCGTCAAAACTAGCTTCCATCTCGGAATTGCGTAAGGCTTTGGGGATGGGGTTGTTAAATTCAACCAAGCACAATCGGCGTTCTAGCCCGGTGGTGTTGCCCATAAATATCGGGTCATTGCTGCAGATGAGCAGCAGCCCGTAAAAGTAGGCTTTAGCAGCACGTTGGTACACTTCCCGATAGTTGATGCTGTCACCGCCTGTTAACTTGAGGATGGATTCAACGCCTACGGGCTTCCGTTCGTCCCCAAACACCACCAATTGCTTGTCAATGATGCTCGCCAAGGTTGAGTTGTCTTTCAAGCCTTCGAGGCTGCAAGGCTGAGCATTTTCCTTGCCTACTACTTTTTCCATCAGTCGAGCGAACGTACCTTTACCAGAACCCGGAGCGCCGATGAGGTGAACGAGCATCTGCCAACCGTGGAACCCGAAACGCAAACAGCCGTTGATGATTGCCAATAGCTTAAATATTTTCTTGGCATCGCCCCTCATCGCCGTCCGCATCCAAGTGTTGATGTTTGGGCAATTTGCCTCCAATGCTTGCAGTGCATTGCTTGTATTGCCTACCAGCGGTTTGTACTCGAAAGGCAGGTACGAGGTAAAGCGATCGCCCGGTTGGTGTTCGCGTGTTTTGCCGTTGCTACCGTCGAGAACGCAATTGCTGAAATTGATAAACCGACGGCGGTCAACCCCTCCCCAATGTTTTTCCCTCAGCAGTTTAGTCAGGAGCGCAAGAACGTCATTCAGGTAAGCATCACCGCTGTAAGCGATATTTTTGGCGTCAACCACCGTCATCAGCAGGGTTTCAAAATTGCCTATCTCTACTTTTTCCCAGTGGTTACCGGAGTAAACCCGCCATTCTTTTTGTTCGTTGTCGTACTTCCACTGATGCCCGTACTGTTCAGCTATTTCCGCTGCTGTTTCGCGGGGAACAGGTGGCTTTTTCGCCTTCCTATCACTTGTGTCACGCGATTCCGTTCCTACAAGTTCAGCTTTCATCAGGATTGCCCTGAAAGCCTCAATCCCGTTTTTTTGGATGAAATCGTCCATCCCTTTACCGTCCTCGTGATTCCATTTACCCGTAACAGTGTATACCGGGACGTTGTGTTGTTTGAACGCGAGGGCTAGCGTTTTTTCAGCACGGCGAACATCTGGGTTGGTCGCAGCGTCCGCGTCGAAAGCTATGATCAAACCCAAGCCCGCCTCGGCATATTCTTTAAGGGTTGGAACTAGGTGGCGCTTGCCCTCCGGGTCGCTTTTTTTGCCCGTCAAACCCAGTTCGACACCTTGCACGGAGATGGTAGGGATGCCGTTACTGCACCCGCAGATTGCCTTAAAAATCCCCTCGTCAATCACGATGCAGGGATGCCCGTTCACTTTCCAGCAAACTTCTTTTAGGTTGTCGGGCATCCAATAATCTTCGTCGGTAGGGTGTTTTGGTACAAAGGCATCGTAATCGGTTCCCCGTGGGGACAGGTATTTTACGAGTTTCTTTTTCTCGTTCAGTTTTGGGGCGTCCGGCTTGAACTGAGTTTGAGTAGTTTCACCTATGAACAGGATGCCGTCGCTGGGGGGTGTGTACCCCAGATATATACCCGCTTCCTCTGCTGTCACTGTCCAGCAGCTAGCGCGTCCCCACTCGTTATCAAGCCCCCGCCTGTCCAACTCTATGAGGTGTCTCGTTCGTAGCTGACAAGGGGAAAGAAAATTGTGAGTGGAGGCAGTGTTGACGGATGTGCTGGGAGTAGATATACTATACATAACGTTCTCCAAAGTATTTATACAAGGAGAGTCGCTATGCTCAAAGACGAGGAACGCAAATTACAAAAACCCGAAAGTTAATTTTTTTGAAGTTTTGCAAAGGTAAAATTAATTTTTATCTTTGCCGCTGGCTGCACGATCGAGTTAAAGTGAATCTAGAAATTTATTTGTTTTGTTGTCGCGTTCCTCGTCAAAGGCTTCGCGACTCTTTTTTTTGCCCGAAGACCGGGCAAACTAACCTTTGCAGGGAGCATTAATCAGTTCTGGCTCCGATTATAACCTGTCGGAGGATGGCAAGAGTAGCAAAACGCGGTAACTGACAGCAAAAAAGGACTTGTCTAAACCCTACAGGTTTCGACAATTTTTTTTTGCGATACATTCACTTACTTCTTTGGCGAAACCTATAGGGTTTAGATAGATACATTCGTATACTTTTTTATATATTTTGCGCGGGGAAACCTGTAGGGCTTAGGATTATTGTCGCGAGAACCAGCGAAACCGCAATAAAAAACCGCTCCGGCGGTGGGAGCGGTTTGACTTGAAACGGACTGCTACCTTAAAAAGTGAATCTTGCAGAAGTCCCGAAACAATTCGCGAGCGCTTTCCTCTAAAGGGTTCTCGCGACAATATTGGGTGAAGTCGGTCACGACCTTCGCAAGTATGACCGTCAGCTCGTTTTCATCGCCCTCGGTCAAAAGTTCTTGCCGAACTCCATCAAACAAAAGTTGGTAAAACTCTTTCAGAAAACAATACTTGACGTAGTTCCCGTCGTAGTAGATAAATCTCGATTTAGGAATTGCCGATTGCGGGGCTTCTGACTTGAGGAACGATTTTTTGTATTGAATCATCCCTCCCTCTTGCAGCATCTCAATTTCAGGGGAGATGAGAGTGCGGGTCTCGTGCCACGGTGTAGTTTCGATTTCCA
>JAUBSN010000191.1:0-3909 GCA_036704825.1 Microcoleus sp. F8-C3
GCAACTTGGCAAGAAGGTGAAAATGATGTCAATCAAGATGGAGACTATTTGCCTCTCAATAGCAGCATTATCTCACCGCTGAAGCTGACGACTTATATTCAACACCAAACTACGCCTGGCTGGCGCAACCGACTGCAACTGGTTTATATCGGGAATCGCGATCGGGCTTTTGATGAAGGAGTTGACCCTGTGGGCATCGATAACTATTTGGTGGTGGACTATATCGGCAGTGTTAAGGTTGGACCGGGCACGTTAAACATTGGCATCGAAAACTTGTTGGACACCCAATATTTTGCAGTCCAGCTTCAACGTTCCGGCGGTTTTGATAATTCCGAAAGATTTGCGTCTAGGGGTCGCAGCCTCAGCCTCCGCTACACGCTCAATTGGTAATGGAACCCCAGAAACCGGGTTTGACGGAATAAAATACTTTTTTGCACCAGCAAAATCAGTAAAAAACCCGGTTTCTTTGGTATTGCGAAAAGACACGTTGCCACACACAGATTCAGCAAACAACAGGTTTCTTTGGTATTGCGAAAATAGTTTAAAGTAACTGACAGTATTTTCAAAAAAAAGGGTTTAATTAAAATGAATTCACTGGGAATCAATACAGGAAAAATAGTTGAGAGTGGCGACAGTTGCTCAGATATTTTTCAACTTTCAATAACAGAAATTAGGGAACTGTTTAAATCATGCGGTCTAATTCTTTTTCGAGGATTTACCGTTCACCAGCAACATTTTAAAAAATTTGCCGAACAATTTAGCTCTAAATTCGTTCGCGATGATGTCAAAATTCGGGCAGATTCGAGCGACGGAGCCATCCATCTTGTCAACGAAGGAATGGGATATATCGCTCCTCATGCGGAAGGCGCAACTACTCCTTTACGACCCGATGCCGTTTGGTTTTGTTGTGATGTGCCGGCCGCCGATGGTGGCGAAACTTTATTTTGGGACGGCGTACAAGTCTGGTCAGAATTAAGTGAAGAATTAAAGCAGTTGTTTTTGACTAAAAAAAACAAGTTTATTCACAAGATACCTGTGGCAAACTGGAAGCATTTTTTAGGAGAAAATGCAACCCTAGCTGATGTCGAAAAAGCTCTCAACAGTTTTGAAGGTGTCCAATACACAATCAATGACGACCAGTCTGTGACTCTAGCTTATGTTTGTTCTGCTGTCGTTAAAACAAAGTACGGTAATGACGACTCTTTTGCTAACGGTATTATCAACGAACAAAGAACTAGAAAAGTAATTTTTGAAGATGATTCCCCGATTCCCGATGCAGCCATTGATGAAATCAAGGAAGTGATGGATAGACTGACAGTTGCAATTTCGTGGCAACCGGGTGATTTAGTGATGATTGACAATTCAAGATTTTTGCACGGCAGACAGGCTTTTACCGACAGCCGGCGCAAGATTTTATTTGCCAACAGTATGCTGAATTTTTGAGGTTCACTTTTTTTAAAAAATGGCTAGGTAAAAATGTTTTTCACTGTCTCAAAATCAGCTATTTTTATTAAAAGTAGATTCTCCCTACTTTTACCGTTTATTCTCGGCCTGATCCTTGTCTTGTTCGCAAGTCAATATAGTTTTGCCGCCGCTCCGACTCGTGCTGAAATCCTCTGGGATACTTATGGAATTCCTCATGTTTATGCCAAAGATACAAAAAGCCTTTTCCGCGCCTTTGGTTGGGCACAGATGCAAAGTCACGGCAACCTGATTTTGCGCCTCTACGGACAGGCGAGAGGAAGAGCAGCAGAATACTGGGGAGAAAAATATTTAGAATCAGATCGGTGGGTACGAACTATGGGAATTCCTATTCGCGCTCGCTCTTGGTACGATGCACAAAATCCAGCTTTTCGCAGCTATCTCGATGCTTTTGCTGCTGGAATTAATAGTTATGCCGAAGCACACGGCGATGCGATCGACAATGAAGTTAAAGCCGTCCTGCCAATTGATGGGGTAGACTTGCTGGCTCACACTCAGCGGGTGCTGAACTTCACGTTTGTGGTTAATCCTCAGCAAGTCAAGGGCGTTACATCAAATCCGGTAGCATCGGAATTAATATTACCCACAGCCAGGACAGGGCAGTGCGGTGTCCCTACAATTAATAGCGGTAGAGACGCGGCACTGCCCTGTCCTCTAGATAATTCCGGTGCTACCGAAAACGATATTAATGATAGTTTTCTCGGATCTAATGGCTGGGCGATCGCACCTTCCCATTCTGCCACTGGCAACGCGATGCTGCTGGCTAATCCGCACCTCCCCTGGTCAGACTTATTTCTGTGGTTTGAATCACAGCTAACAGCACCGGGCATCAACGCTTATGGGACCTCGTTAGTTGGCATCCCGGTACTGACAATTGCCTTCAATGATTCTCTCGGCTGGACTCACACGGTGAACCGGCATGATGGCTGGGATGCCTACGAACTGACGCTGGCAGATGGTGGCTACCGCTTAGACGGTAAAATCCAAGCCTTTGAAACAGAACAACAAATCGTTGAAGTCAAGCAGGATGGCGGTTCTCGGCGTTCGGAACCCTTGACGGTGCGAAGTTCTATTTACGGGCCAGTTGTTGCCCAGAAAGAGGGTAAGGCTGTGGCGCTGCGCGTTGTTGGCCTCGATCGACCCTTAGCACTCGAGCAGTGGTGGAATATGGCGCGATCGCACAACTTAACTCAATTTGAGGAGGCGATCGCACCTTTGCAGATTCCCATGTTCACGGTGCTGTACGCAGATCGAGACGGACACATTATGCACCTGTTCAACGGTCAAGTTCCGATGCGGTCCGGCGGAGACTTTAAATACTGGCAGGGCGCGATCCCTGGCGACACGTCGAGTACGCTGTGGACGAAAATTCATCCCTATCAAGATTTGCCGCGCGCGATCGATCCCCCTAGCGGCTGGTTGCAAAATGCGAACGATCCACCTTGGACAACCACATTTCCCCAGGCGATCGATCCCGATGATTACCCACCCTATATGTCGTCTCGCGGCCCGATGTCTTTTCGAGCTCAGCGTTCTGCCAGGATGCTGATGGCAGATGAAAAAATCTCGTTTGCAGAAATGATTGAGTACAAACACTCAACGCACATGGAATTAGCCGATCACTTGCTTGACGATCTGATCGCGGCTACCCAGCAGCAGGACAATAAATTAGCCCGCCGTGCGGCTGACGTGCTGGCTGTCTGGGATCGCAAGGCGGACGCGGATAGTCGCGGCGCGGTACTTTTTGCTGCTTGGGTTCAAGAGATGGGTTCGCCGATCTCGTTTGCGATTCCTTGGAATGAAGACTTGCCAATGACTACGCCCGACGGTTTGGCAGATCCCGCTGCTGCTGTGACTGCCCTTGCTGCTGCTGCCACCAAGGTAGAAGCTGCTTATGGAGCCCTGGACGTGCCTTGGGGAGATGTTTTCCGGTTGCGCTACGGCGCTGCCGATTTGCCGGCAAGTGGAGGGCCTAACAACTTGGGTATTTTTCGGGTACTCAGTTTTGCTCCCACCCAAGATAGCCGGTTTCGAGCTGTTGAGGGCGATAGTTACGTGGCGGCAGTCGAGTTTTCCAATCCAGTACGGGCAATGGTGCTCACCAGCTACGGCAACTCGACGATGCTTGGTTCACCGCAAGGTGGCGATCAGTTGCAGCTATTGGCGAGTCAACGTTTGCGACCGGTTTGGCGATCGCGCACAGAAATTGAATCTCATTTAGCAAAACGCGAGGTGTTTTCTGGGTCCGATCGAGCCGTTCAAAGTATCAATTATGCACCGTGAGGTACTTATGAAATTGCGCCCGATCGCATTAGTTTTGCACCGCTATGTAGGCGTGATGGTGGGAATCCTGCTGGCGATTGTCAGCTTAACTGGCAGTTCATTGGTTTTCTGGAAAGAAATCAACGTTTTCCTCAATCCCCAGAT
>JAUBSN010000192.1:0-3900 GCA_036704825.1 Microcoleus sp. F8-C3
AGAGTCAGAAGGAAGAAGGAAAAAGTCAGAAGGCAGGAGCCAGAATAAGTGTTTTTACAAATATGAGATGCTCCCAATTTTTAACTCTTCCAACTGCCAACTGCTTTCCTGTCAACTGACCAATGACCGATCGCCGATCGCCGATCGCCGATCGCTAAATTAACTCTCGTACATCCGCGCTTCAGCCGCCTCGGGATTTTCCTCGCAATACTCGTCAAAAGCCGTTTTTTCAAGCTTCATCGATCGCTGGTGAGAAGCCTCAGCCTGCATTTCCTCTACAATATCCCACGCTACCGCGCATTCTGTAGAAGTAGCGCCTTTCTCGGCACAGATAGTTCTGGCATCCGCGATCGCCCGTTCGATTTCTTCCTCAAATAAAATACTTTTCGGCTTTTCGACAAAATCGCTTTTTGTCAAGATATCGGTTACTGAAATAATGCCCAGCAGTTTGTCTTGAATCACCGGAGCTCGGCGGATTCGGGTATTGGCGAACAACCTCGCCACGTATTCCACTCCCAAGTCGGGATTCACCGTGATGCACGGTTTGGTCATGATCTCGAAGACGCGGACTTTCTGCGGGTCTACTCCGTAGGCTGTTACTTTATAGATAATATCCGTTTCTGTCACAATGCCGTAGGCATCTTGTTCGTGGC
Source organism: Microcoleus sp. F8-C3 (assembly GCA_036704825.1). Taxonomy (GTDB): domain Bacteria; phylum Cyanobacteriota; class Cyanobacteriia; order Cyanobacteriales; family Microcoleaceae; genus Microcoleus. The sequence goes on from JAUBSN010000192.1 coordinate 654, forward strand.
GGCGTTCCACAATCAACGCGCGCAAACACATATCGTTCATCATCGCTACCGCTTCAGCTACCGTTGCCGAACCGCGAATGGTAACAACTTCTGTTGTCATAATATCTTGGGCTTTCATCATCATTTTTATTGCTTCCCGCTGATAAAGTCTACTGCGTCCCGATTTCGGGCTGTCCGTTTGATTTGCGATCGTTATTAGGATTTACCCTCAGAAACCCGGTTTTTACCAAAATGTTGGGTTTAGTAACGATAAGTCCGGTCTAGCAACCAGGTTTCTGAGAAATCGCGCGATCGCAAACTAATCATAAAACCTTTAACGGCATTCGGTATCACAAGTTGCCTGAAACAGCCCCTCGCTGCCCCGGAACCCCTATAGTCCGAGATTTCCCGCTCAGACGGGGCAAGCGTGCGATCGTCCAACCAAGAGTGAAGTATTGCGGCGATCTTTGAGCTTGTTGGACTCAGATTTTCCAGCCCCACTATCAAAGAAGCAAAAGTTAACACAAACTAACCAACTGCTTGCGCTCGCACAGATCCCCGCCTCTGATAAACTTGATGGCTGGGAGTGCAAAATAGCACAAGGCACGCATCAGCAGTTGGGAGGATCTAGTTCGTGGACAATGTAATCGGTTTAGAGATTATCGAAGTAGTTGAGCAGGCAGCCATCGCCTCCGCTCGCTTGATGGGCAAAGGCGAGAAAGACGAAGCCGACAGAGTGGCTGTAGAAGCCATGCGGGAGCGCATGAACAAAATTCACATGCGCGGCCGCATCGTGATCGGCGAAGGCGAGCGCGATGACGCACCCATGCTTTACATCGGCGAAGAAGTAGGTATTTGTACCCGCGAAAATGCCAACGAAGTCTGCAACCTAGAGGAATTGATCGAAATTGACATCGCTGTTGACCCCTGCGAAGGTACTAACCTGGTGGCTTACGGTCAAAACGGTTCGATGGCAGTTTTGGCAATCTCTGAAAAAGGAGGTTTGTTTGCTGCACCGGATTTCTACATGAACAAATTGGCTGCTCCTGCTGCTGCTAAGAATCATGTAGATATTCGCAAAACGCCAACCCAAAACCTCAAAATTATCTCTGATTGTCTCAACCGCAGTATTGAAGATTTGGTGGTGGTGGTCATGGATCGCCCCCGGCACAAAGATTTAATTAATGAAATTCGGCAAGCGGGTTCAAGAGTTAGGCTGATCAGCGACGGCGACGTTTCGGCAGCGATTTCTTGCGCGTTTGCTGGTTCCAACATCCACGCGCTTATGGGTATTGGCGCTGCACCCGAAGGTGTGATTTCCGCAGCAGCAATGCGCTGCTTGGGCGGTCACTTCCAAGGGCAGTTAATTTACGATCCGGCTGTTGTCAAAACTGGTTTGATCGGTGAAAGCAAAGAGAGCAATATAGCTCGCCTGAAAGAGATGGGCATCACAGACCCTGACAAGATTTACAATGCTGAAGAGTTGGCATCTGGAGAAACAGTTCTGTTTGCAGCTTGCGGGATTACTCCCGGAACGCTGATGGATGGAGTTCGCTTCTTTGGCGGCGGCGCTCGCACTGAAAGTTTGGTAATTTCTTCTCTGTCGAAAACGGCTCGGTTTGTGGATACAATCCATATGTTTGACGAACCGAAAGCTTTGCAATTGAATTAGTGATTAGTTAGCGGTTAACAGTTAAATGTTAACAATTAACAGTTAACTCTTAACAGTCACCAGTGATTAGCAATTAGCGATAAACTAAGAACTAATAACAGGTGACTGTTAACAACTAAGAAAGAAATAGTGACAAATCACAGATATGAATATTGCAGTCGTAGGTCTCAGCCACAAAACAGCGCCGGTAGAAGTTCGCGAAAAACTGAGCATTCCAGAACAGAAAGTAGAAGCGGCGATCGCCCAATTGCGCGGCTACCCGCACATTCAAGAGGTGGCCATCCTCAGCACTTGCAACCGCTTAGAAATTTATATTGTTACCAGCGAGTCGGAGCCTGGTGTGCGAGAGGTTATTCAGTTCCTTTCCGAATGCAGTAAAGTTTATGTGCAGTCTTTGCGCCCTCACCTGTTTATTTTGCTGCACGAAGATGCGGTGATGCACTTGATGCGAGTGGCTTCTGGCCTCGACAGTTTGGTGCTCGGAGAAGGACAAATTTTGGCTCAGGTGAAACAAACTCACAAACTCGCCCAGCAGTACAAAGGTGTAGGTAGAATTTTAGAGCGCTTGTTCAAGCAAGCTCTCACAGCAGGGAAGCGAGTTCGCACGGAAACTAGCATCGGTACCGGTGCAGTTTCGATTAGTTCGGCGGCGGCAGAATTGGCTCAAATGAAGGGTCAGAATTTAGCCAGCAGCAAAATTGCAATTATCGGTGCCGGCAAAATGTCCCGGCTTTTGGTGCAGCATTTGCTCTCAAAAGGAGCTAGCCATATTTCGATCGTCAACCGCTCTGTGCGCGGCGCCCTGGAGTTGGCCGGTCAGTTTAAAGATGCACAATTGCACCTGTATCAGCTATCGGAAATGATGCAGGTAATTGCCAGTTCGGACTTGGTTTTTACCAGTACCGCAGCTACCGATCCCCTGTTAAATAAAGCTAAATTGGAAGCGGTTTTAGACCCGAATCGCCCTTTGATGTTGGTGGATATTTCTGTGCCGCGCAACATTGACTCAGATGCGAACGAACTCGCTAATGTGCGATCGTTTAATGTGGACGACTTGAAAGCAGTGGTAGCTCAAAATCACGAAAGCCGCCGCAAAATGGCAATGGAAGCTCAAGGCTTGCTGGAACAGGAAGTAGAGGCTTTCGATCTCTGGTGGCGCAGCCTGGAAACTGTTCCTACTATTAGCTGTTTGCGGGATAAGATAGAATTGATTCGGGAACAAGAGTTAGAAAAAGCTTTATCGCGTCTGGGTTCTGAATTTTCGGAGAAACATCAAGATGTGATTGAATCTTTAACCAGGGGGATTGTGAATAAGATTTTGCACGATCCGATGGTACAGTTGCGGGCTCAGCAGGATATTGAGGCGCGGCGGCAAGCGATGCAAACTTTGCAAACACTGTTTAATTTGGATGTGGATGTCAATCAGCAGTACAGCTAGTTTGTCATTAGTCGTCGGTCATTAGTCATTAGTCAGTTGACCCGAAAGCAGTTAGTCGCTGAACCGAAAGCAGGAGTCATATTATAAAGATCGAGCATGAAAACCCCGTGACTTTAGTCCGGGGATGAAAGGCAGAAGGAGGCTTTAGCCTCCCAGTT
>JAUBSN010000193.1:0-3854 GCA_036704825.1 Microcoleus sp. F8-C3
TCCGGCACTGTCTTCTCCATGTGCCTCACCTTATCAGATTTTTTGGGTTTTTGCTACCCCCGTGAACTTCTACCAAATCTTCGTAGGCGACCAAATCGTTAGATTGGGTTACGCAACGCGCCAGTCTCTTAGCGTGTTCTTCACGTTGCCTGCTTATTTTGAGGTGTACTCGCCCTAATCGATTAATTGCTTTCTTTCGGTTGGCAGAGCCTTTCTTTTTGCGAGAAACACGGCGTTGCCGAAACTTCAACCGTTTCTCGCTTGTTCGATAAAACTTGGGATTTGGTTCAGTGTGACCGTCGGAGTCTGTATAAAACTCTTTCAAGCCCACGTCCAATCCAACTGTTTTACCTGCTGGCGTTGTATCTACTTTGTTCTCAGCACTGATTGCAAATTGAACGTAGTAGCCGTCAGCGCAACGTATCAAGCGAATTCGCTTGATCCGATCGATTTGGTAGAAGTTGAGATCCCACGTCCCTTTTAGTTTGAGCTTGCCAACTCCCTTTTTATCAGTGAATGTGATTTGCTTCCGAGTTTCTGAAAGTTTCCAACCGCTGACTTTGTACTCAACAGACCGACTGTTTTTCTTGAAAGTCGGATAGCATTTCTTTCCGGGAACGGCTTTCTTGCAGTTGTCGTAGAACCGAGCAATCGCAGAATAAGCTCTTTCCACAGAAGCTTGGCAAGCACTAGAATTCAAATCTTTGACAAAGGCAAACTCTTCTCTGAGCGCAGTGCTGTGCCGATACAAGTCTTTTTGCCCTACTCCTCGGTTGTCGATCCAAAAACGGACGCACTTATTCCGAACGAATTGAGCAGTTCTAATTGCCTCGTCTATTGCTGCGTACTGATTTGGTTTGCCTTTAGCCTTGAATTCTAAAACGACCATCTTACGTGAGAACTCGCTACGTTAAAAGTCTAGCACAAAGCCGTCCTATAAGGACGGGGCTTTAAACCCAAGTTTTTGGTAAACTGGATTATTCCGAACTACTTTTACGTTTTAATTATTAAAAAGGGAGTTAAATAGGTATGGCGAATTATCACGATGATACAGTTAACTATGAATCATATTGGGAGAAAGGTTATGCAGTCTTTCGCGGCATATTCAATACCGAAGTAGTAGCAGGATTACAGCGAGAAGCCGAGCGCATTTGGGGACTTGATTTGATAAATAATGATAATCTCAGAGTTGAATTTAGAAAGTCTCTATTGAATGAATATATTCCCGATCGGTTAGATCCAGTGTTGGATATTTCTCCGCTATTTTCAGAGATAGTTTTTAACAAGCGATTGCTACATATAGTACAGGGCTTGCTCGATTCAAGAATTTTCATAAATGAGCAAGTACAAATTTTACGCTGTAAACTAATTATGAAAGAGTCAGGAACACCTGGATATACGTTACACACAGATTATCCATATTGGAAATTTCTCGGGTTAGATCCTAATCATTTTATTACTGTTTTTATAGCTATTGATGATGCAGAGGAGGAGTCAGGAACTCTTGCAGTATATCCTTATACTCATAGGATGATTGTACCTGTAAACCCAAAAGACGAGTTTGATATTGATGAGGAAGAGTTTAACAAGTTGGGACTGGTCTCTATAATTCCAGAACTTAAGGCGGGCGACGTTCTAGCGTTTCATTCTCTCCTAGCTCACAAAAGTGGGATGAACCTTTCTTTACATTCTAGGCGTGTACTGATTCCTACTTATGTTCCAGCTACATTTCAATCAGGAAAGGCTTACGATAAATATTATGAATGGTATATACAGGGTCGAAAAGCAATGCAAGATAGACCTGGTGGGTCTTTTTTAAAATAACGTTCAGCAATTCAATATGTATATCCGAGGTAGGGCAGCAGCACAATCAAACCTACTAGCAACAAGTTTTAAACCTGTAAACAAGTTTAGAATGGGCAAATAAAGTATGTTGATGAAGCTTGCGTGGTTGCAAGCCGTAAACCGAGAAATTTGGGTTTCCCCGCCTAAACTTCTAGCGGGATTTTTTCGACGGGCTGCTAAAACTTTGCCGAAATGAAAAAGCTGGTTTCAGACCCTCGGAAAAATAGCCGCCACCCTCCTAACTATTAGCAACAATAGAAGCCGTGTGTCACGCGCTTAAAACTCCTCAGCGTAACTGCTACAGTGATTGAAACGCTTGACACACGGAAATCCCTTGTTATGCCAAACCCTAAAGGACACGAAGACTCAATCAAAAATTGCCGGTTCAAAGCTGCTTGGCAGAGCGGCCCTACCCGCACCATTCGAGTTCCGATATTCCTGGCTTAAGTTACCCTAGAGTATGCCCGCCAACTCGATCGAGGACTCGAACCGCGTGACACATATAAAAAGCTGCTACTCAAGACGATAGCTCAGTTGATACGGCAAGTGATGAACCGGGTGACACATTAAATAACATCCATATCCTGACCTAGCTCCGATCGCAAAGAGGAAAAGTCTAAACCCTCGTTAAAGATTTTAGATGTAAAGATTTTGGAAAATAACACTTAGGAAATATTATGGGAGAAGCAAAGCGGCGACAACAAGTAGATCCAAATTACGGCAAAAAGAATTTTAAAAATAATATTTCGAGATTTGATAGTTGGAACGGTCGCTATACGACAGACGGAACTCCAATTACCAGGGCAACGGTGTGGGCGTGTGATGGTTGCTTAATGATTGGAGATAATTATATGATATTTAACAAAGGATCGTTAGCAGGAAAAATTTATTACCCTACCTCTCTAGAAGGTACGGAAGTGCAATTTAAAGCGCCTTTGACAAGCTGGGGTTTGATTGCTAAGCATTATGGCGTACCTATGCCTCTATTTCCTAAAATAGAAAATGGTGTAGCAATTGAATTTTGGGATTGGGTGCATGATAATAATATTCCCATTAAAAGAGTGAATTGCCCCCTTGAAGCAATGCGCCTTCTCTCTCAAAACGTTGTTGCAGTTTTTATCTATCCACAGACAAATAGACCGAGAGAGAATTCTATTCCCACTCGTCAGATGTAGGATTTTCCGGCGATCGTGCAGATTTGGCAAACACGGAAATTGACATTTTCCCCGCCTAAACCTCTAGCGGGATTTTTTCGACGGTCTGTTAAGTCTTTGTCGGAGTGAAAAAGATTTAGAAGACCGTCGAAAAAATAGCCGCCTGCTCGTCCGGCTAAGAGGACACTCAAAGCCGCGTGTCATGCGCTTGAAATTATTTGATGACCTTAGCATTAGCAGTTCCAGGCTCTAGGTCAGGATACGCTCAGCAATTGTTTAAGGTTGCGGTGGCTGCAATGCCGATCTATCAAACCAATCATTAGAAAATATCGCTGCATTGGAAATAGCTTAAGAATGCGTTTGCATGATGAATTCCTGATTGAGGTATGTTGCGATTCCCTCGGAGTTGCGCCGAGGGCGCTAATCGCAAGTTTGATGCCGAAAGGTTGTGCTGTAATGCCCTACCGGGGTAGATGACGCAGCAGCCATTGCAGGCAAATGCCGGTAACGATGCCGTAGCCCAGCCAACCTGCCCCATAGCTCAATGCTGTTAAGAATGGTGCTGGCAGTAGCCCTGGCTGCAAAATATACGCGACAGTTGAGCTACTTGCTCCTTTTAATGCACCTCCTAAAGCGCTGACCAAAATCCACCATTCTGCTTTGCGGACAAATCGTGTCAGAATCAGAAGTTGAGCCGCGCCAAGAATAGCCAGTACAATCGGCTGCACGACCAAATTCATCCAAAAAACATACCGTGCGCCCAGTGTACTCAGGAATTGATTGACACTCCCCTGGCTAAAGCCGAGGGGATTCTTGATTCGCAGAATCGACTTGCCGATGCAGAATTACTTCAAC
>JAUBSN010000195.1:0-3805 GCA_036704825.1 Microcoleus sp. F8-C3
CTCTACCATGCTCTGTATTTACGTTCTAGGCTTTGTGCCTCATTATACTACCGCGAAAGTGACACAACAGGGTTAAGCAACTGCAAACCCGGTATTAACCCGCATTTCTGGAGGATAAAAAGCCAGCACGATATCCTGCGGTAAAACTCCAGCTTCTAGCAATTCTTGAGTCACTCCTTGTTCAATACCATCCCATTCAATCCAAATCTTCCCTTCGCGAAGGCGGAGGTGCAAAACAATATTGTGAACTCTGCCTGTTTGATTCCATCCTGCACCCATCAATAAATAGTTATCGTTTTGTCGATCGCAAATTGTCAGACTTTCAATTTCTGGCTGACTGGATTTATACTGTCCGTGAACGGCTACAATTTTTTGAACTATCTGCCGATACTTTTCTAGCTTATCCATTGTACTATCTCCTCAGAACTTGCATTAAAAACAATTAACTTAATTTCTTGGTCTTGAACGATCGTTTGAATTGAAACACGCATAAAAAATCCTTGATAAATTTGTTGAGGTACTGCTAAATATATTTCTCTTTCGGGATGCTGCCGCCTCAAAAAGCCTCGGTATATATTGTATTGTCCGACAGCTTTTTCTAGTTCGGAAACTAATGAAGGACTCGTAAAGCTTTTGATTTCTACAACAATTTTTCGGTGATTCCTTTCAGCAGCGAATAGCTTCTCTGCTGCTAAATCCGCATAGAGACGCAGGTCTTGAAATTCGATTGTCAGCGGATCGTCTGTAATTTCCCAGCCCTCTTTGGCTCAAGCATTTTTGACGCAATCATGATAGATGTCTTGTTTTGGCATGGAAGTAATTATATCAAAAAATTGATCGACCTTTCAGGGGCGGCGTCGGAGCAACGACCCATCGTGCGTTATTTTAAAATATCTTTCCGCTTCTGCAACAGCAAAGTGGTGGTTAAATAAACTGCGGCGTGCAAACCTAAAATTCCCCAATAATTCAAAGCCAAGTTTTGCCAAGTCGGTTCGTAGACTGCACTCTTCTCGAATAAGTGCGGTAGGATTGTACGATCGCGCAATCTTACCGCACTTCCCTCAACCCTTTATATAATAATCCCGCGTTCCCTTCGCATTCATCGCTTCTCCGAGTCGATTTAACCCGTACACGTAAGCAGCAGTTCTCATGGAAACTGACAATTCCTGAGATTTTTTCCAAATTGCCTCAGTTTCTTCGACCATTTTATGCTTCAACCGCTGGTTGACTTCCTCCAGCGTCCAATAAAGCCCGCTGCGGTTTTGCACCCACTCAAAATAACTAACCGTTACGCCTCCGGCATTGACTAAAATATCAGGAATTACCTGAATTCCCCTCGATTCTAAAATCAAATCAGCAGCCGAATCAATCGGCCCGTTAGCTACTTCAAAAATCAACTTAGCCTTAACATCATTAACATTGGCTTCCGTTATTTGATTTTCCAAAGCTGCTGGAACCAGCACGTCTACATCTAATGCTAAAAGTTGCTCATTTGTCAATACTTCGTGTTCGATAATATTGCAAACTGAACCTTCGCAGTAAAGAGCTTTGATACCTTTGTTAGAGTCTTTAAAGCCTCGAATACTGGGGATATCCAGCCCTTGTTTAGCATAAATTCCCCCTTGGGAATCGCTGACAGCAACAACTTTGTAACCTGCTTTCCAGAGCAGTTCTGCTATTTCTGCACCGGCATTACCAAAACCTTGTACTGCGACAGTTGTATCTTGAGGATTTAGCTCAAATTTTGGTAAGATAGTTTGTACTACAAAAAAAGCACCCATTGCTGTTGCCGTATCTCTGCCCAAACTACCGCCGATTGTCACTGGTTTACCGGTCACAACCGCCGGAGAAAGCTGCCGCTTGATAATATTGTACTGATCCATCATCCAACCCATAATCATGGGATTGGTGTAGACATCCGGCGCCGGAATATCGACATCGGGGCCGATGAAATCTGCGATCGCATCGACATAGCCCCGGCTCAACCGTTCCAATTCCAGTTTGGACAATTCCTTGGGATTGAGAGTAATTCCGCCCTTGGCTCCTCCAAAAGGCAAGTTCAAAACTGCACATTTAAAAGTCATCCAAAATGCTAAGGATTGCACTTCATCAAGGGATACTCCCGGATGATAGCGCACTCCTCCTTTAGACGGGCCTCTGGTATTGTCGTAGCGCACTCGATAACCTTGAAAAATTCGCAGGGAACCGTCGTCCATCCGCACGGGAATCGATACAACTAAACTGGATTTGGGGTATTTCAGCCGTTCGATTGTATCTTCGGAAAGCGACACATATTTTAAGGCTCGTTCTAATCGACGGCTGGCATCGGCAAATAATGATTCAGACATAATTGGAAGGAAGAAGGAAAGCAGGACACGGATTTTGACACGGATACACGGATTAATTATTTAGTGTCCGTCAGATTTTTAAGTCAGAGGGAAGAAGGAAGAATAGCTGACATCTTAATTTTAAGTATCTCGGCTGATCTACTGGTGTTCCTATACATTTTAATTTAATCACAATCCAGGTGGAATTTTGTCAACTGTCAACGGTCAACTCTTCACAAACTGCCTTGTGTCGATCGACAATATCGCAGTGCCAAGCAGGATTAAGCAGATACACTTACAATGGAGGGTGATATTTAAGTTCAAGCCCCAATTTGAGTTCGATCGCTCAAATCACAGCCAGCCATCAGGGGAATTAAATTCTGAAATAGATCGAGGCTTTAGCTGACGTTAGAAACTGAATTATTATTATGGTTGGACTCCTAGCCGCACTCTCTGGGTCTGCGGCAGGGGGTATGAGAATTGCCCTGCCCCTGCTGTTAATTGGTTTGTTGCGGATTGACAAACTTTGGTCGGAAATACCTCTCTTGTCGGGGGTTCCCCCCCAAGTGGCGATCGCCATCTTGGTGAGTTGGTCGCTGTTAGAGTTATTTGCTTCTAAAACCTTTGTCGGACAGCGGGTACTGCAAATTGTGCAAATTATTTTCAGCCCCATTGTAGGAGCAATTATGGGAATTGCGATCGCTCAAGTAAGTTCGATCGAGGAAACTATTGCTCACCCTTGGATGCTGTGGATAATTGGTATTGTCGGAGGTTTGTTGGCTTTAGTGCTGCAACTGGTACAAGCCGGATGGTTTTATCGGCTGCGGGGTTTGCCGATTTGGGTGATTTTCCTCCAAGATGTTCTGTGCATTTCCTTGGTTTTGTTTGCTTTTGACGCCCCGCGGCAGGGAGGGTTAGTTGCGATGATGCTGCTGTGGCTGGCAATTCGCAGTTCTAAAGAGTGGTATCGCTGGTATCACTACAAATAACCAATACTTCCAGCCACTCTTGCCCTATTTTCTAGAAACTTTCTAGTCAAGTAACGCATTTACGTCGCTTCAGCCGTTGAGTTAGCTTACCTTTTGGGATGGTCAAATCTAGACATTTTCTGGCTTATCTGTTACCTGATCTGCCTTATCTTGCATTTCCCGGTCAGAACCCGAAAACCTACAATCACATCATGCAGATAGTGTGAATGAAGGCGATCGCACTTCCGTGCCGGGCGATCGGGTTAAGGAGACAAACTACCCAGCATATCCAAGATTGCCTCTACGTCCGCTAGGTCGCACTCGGACTTTTTGCGCTTGGCTCTCAACTGGTTAAGCAGGGTAGCAGCATCAGGCAAGTCACTTGTGTCAAGCGAACTACCCTTATCTAGTTGTCGTGCTAGAGTCAGCACTCGATCGGCTAGGGCGATCGGCACTCGGATGGTGCGGGTTTGTCCGTGTTTCCATTTACCCTCATAGTGTTTGAGGTTA
>JAUBSN010000196.1:0-1405 GCA_036704825.1 Microcoleus sp. F8-C3
GGTGAGATAATGCTGCTATTGAGAGGCAAATAGTCTCCATCTTGATTGACATCATTTTCACCTTCTTGCCAAGTTGCAGTGCCGCCGAGTTGCCATCCCCCTCCCGGCTGCCAGTCTAGAGTTCCTTCAACACCGTATATCCGCTGTGGCGCGCGGTTAATTCCTATGGGAAAACCGCGCTCGTCTAATACAAAACTTTCACCCAATTCGGAGGTATTGTAAAAACCCGAAATAGACGCTTGTACTTGTTCCCAGTTGCCGCGCACCCCAATTTCGTAGTTGTCAACTCTTACCGCTTCTAATTGTTGAAAATCGCCCCCGATCGAAAATCCTTCTGGCGGACGGCGCAGGAGATTTCCAAAATCGGGTATGCTAAAACCTTGAGCAAAGTTACCAAACACATTAAATGTGTCTGTGATTTTATAGACAGCACCGGCATTAAACACGGTGCTATTAAAGTTCAACTCTCCACCTTCAATATCTGCATTGCCTGGGAAGGTAGTGTAGTCGTCAACACTGAAACCGATCCGCTGGTGGCGCAATCCGCCAGTGACTAAAAAGTTATCGCTAATATCCCATTTCAACTGAGCAAACAAACCTAGCTGGTTGAGGTCATAACGCGGGATTTCAACGCGCTCGTTAATTTTACGGTAAACTCGACCGCCGCTTTCGTCGAAAGCCACAGGATCGAAAATATCTTGCACAACTGTGTTGTACTCGCTGTCATAATCCACTCCCCACAGTAAATTAGCTGCTGTAAATACAGGAGTCTCAATCTGCAAGCGACCGCCCCAATTTTGCTTTTCTACTTGTCCAAAAGTAATATTTTCAAAAAAAGCCTCTCGAAAATCTGCTGGGAAAAAATTTAGAGTGTTGTACCGATAGTAAGCTTGAGCCTGAAGACTGCTGCCAAAAATCCGATCGTTGGTGTAGGTGAAGTTAAGGATAGTATTTTGATCTCTTGGGGGGGTAGAGTCAATAAATTCCAGTTCTCCTACTTTCAAAGCGCGGGCTTTTTCGGTTCCGGCGGGGCGGCTGTTGACGCTCAAATCGTTGATGTACTCGTTATCGACTTGGCTAGAACGGTAATGATTGAATGTTAGTTGCAAGCGCTGTTTAGAATCTAGGTTTACTCCTGCCTTAGCCAATACATTGAAGGTAACGCTTTGATCTAAAGGGCGATCGTTAAAAATGCGATCGCCTTCAGCATCATAAAAAGTGCCGGTGCTTTCTCGCGAGAAGGAAAAGGCGTAGTTGTAAGCGCCCTCTGTACCCGATAGTCCATGCGCGATGTAGTTGCCAAAACTGCCGCTTTCTAGGAAGCGTCGGTTGCCGGCTGCTGCAGTCAGACCTACTTCTGACTGTTGATCCAGCCGATTTTCGCTCGGCCTGCGGGTAATAATGT
>JAUBSN010000196.1:1505-3756 GCA_036704825.1 Microcoleus sp. F8-C3
GATCGTCCCGCCTGTGGCCTGACTTCCGTAGATCGCGTTGGGGCCGCGAACAACCTCAATTCGCTCGATCGCATTGGGGGCAATGGTTTGCAGCCCCCGAGGTTGAGTATTTGTGGTTAGGGGTACGCCGTCAATTAAGACGGAAATACCGCGGCCTCGCAAGTTTTGCCCAAATTGATTTCTCGATTGAGTCGAAGGCCCTAAGCCTGGAACCTCCCGACCGACAATATCTTGCAGGCTTCGCGACACGGGAGTTTGCTGTTCAACCTCGGAACGGGTAATTACTGTCACCGAGCGCGGTATATTTTGTATAACTTCTTCGGTGCGCGTGGCGGTAACGACGATTTCAATTTGGTCAGAATTTTCAGGAGTCACGCCCAGCACTAAACCGCGATCGCTTTTTACTACTTGCGCGGGCGGTGCTGCTGTCTCTCCGGTAACGGTGACTCGGATGCGCGAACCTTCAAGCTGAGTTACTGTCACCTCAGCAATTCCTCGATCGGGATTTTGAGCGCGAAATTCCTCACCCGACGGTAAAGCTAGTTGAGCATTTTCGATGTCGGCGATCGCACTTTTGCCTTCTGTTCTGGTAACAGCTTGCAGCAATTGACCCGCTTCAGTTTCTAAGATGATTTCCAAACCAGCCGCAGTAGGGTTTAGCCTGACACCTGTTACTTGTACGACTGATTGAGAGATTTGCACAGCATCAGACACAATAAAACTTGACGGCGATTGCTGAAGTAATCCCTCAACACTGGTGCTAGGACGATCGATGTCGTTGAGTTTTGGTATGTCTGCTATTGGTTCAATATCAGGATTAGGAGAAGCGCGATCGTTATTAGATATCTCCAATAAACCTGGTGGAACAGGCATCCCATCTGCTTTTGAGGAGCTTTTTTGAATATTTGTTTTGTATTCTGAAGCAACTGTCAAGTCTGAATTGAGTTTTTGGACTTGATTTTCTACAAATACCTTGGGTTCTAACTCCTCGCTTTCAGATGAGGGCTGTTCTGCGATCGGTTTTTGTGACGGGATCGCAGAAGCGATCGCCCACCATTGAGTGCGATCGTCGGCTGTTGAGGGATTTACTGAACTCGGATCGGGGGCGATCGCCGATGCACCTTCAGCAGAGTCGGAGTTAGCGCCCTCAGAGAAACTTCTTGGCCCTGCCGCTGCTACTGGCATGATACCGACGCTCAGCAGTGCAACACATAAAAAAGGTACACGCAGTTTCATTTTCATTCACACCACACACTTAAAAACTTGAGCTGCTACACCATCTGTAAGAGTGAATGCACCGATGGAGATGCACTCCCGACTCGTACTCTGCTGAAAATCTACTCAAGCAAACACAAAAACTAAGCCTGTCAGTAACAGGCGCAGCTATCTGTGGTCGCAGTTTGAATCCAGTTTCTTGACACGAGCGGCGGTACACTCGCTTCGCGGTCAACAAGCCAGCGATTTATCACTAATTATTTGCAGTAGCCTCATCAAAATAAAATAAGGGTGCTGCTAATGTCAAGCAATAAGTCAAATTTGTTTATTGCTAATTTTTATCAAGTTTTATCAAGCTGCACGCTGGCCCGTGCTGGCGATATTGGGCGCACTGCCGTCTGCGTGCCTCACTCCAAGCTGCGAACACCCTACAATTGGTCGATTGACGGCATGGTTCCGCTTTGGGTACAGCCTGGCAACTTATGACTGTTGAGGGATTACTTTAAAAATAATTATCAATTACTACTTGCAAAATGGATATTTTAGACTTACAGTGTGGAAGCTAATCAAGAACTAATATCAATAAGTTCGAGCAGTAGCTAAAGAATAACCTTTTGAGAGAAGATCGCGGTCATCGGCTTTGCGACGATCGCAAAACTCAAGATTTTCGGGTTGCAATGAGTGCAAAAAGTAGAATGGCTCAACTTTTCAAGGACTTTCGAGAAATCTCTAGTAACAGTTCGACGGGTGTAGACTTGTTGCGCTACAGATGTCTGCACCAGCCTGACCAACTAGCTTTTACCTTTCTGGAAGACGGAGAAACAGAAAGCGATCGCCTGAGTTACAGCGAATTAGATCGTCGCAGCCGAGCGATCTCCGCTCAACTTCAGGCTTTAGGTGCCAGCGGCGAACGCGCCTTATTGCTTTATCCGCCAGGACTAGACTATATTGCGGCTTTTTTCGGATGCTTGTACGCTGGGGCGATCGCAGTCCCGGCTTACCCGCCCCGCAATCAGCGCCACGCAGCCCGACTTCA
>JAUBSN010000197.1:0-3607 GCA_036704825.1 Microcoleus sp. F8-C3
AGTTAAACTGATGGCTGTGATTAGGAAAGCTGATGACAGGGGAGGGGTGGGCGTAGCTTGCGGGGCCCGACGCCATCGCCAGGAATTTTGTTAAGAAAGTTGAGGGTTTTGCTTTCTGTGGGTCAGCTCGTGATACCTTTCTAAAACCTGAAAGCGGGAAAGTCCGGTGCAATTCCGGCGCTGTGCCGCAACTGTAAAAGTCAGAATGCCGATTTCGGGGGCGCTTTGTGGGCGTTTACTTTTGGATTCCCTGCGTAGCACGGGGAGGAGATTATTTGTTAGCTTTGACTGATTTGCCGACTTGTCCGGGTTTATTTTACGGTTCCCAAGCCCGAGACGGAGTTTTATCGAGAATGCGGATTCCGGGGGGAATTTTAAACGCGCAGCAGTGTCGGACGATCGCCGATTTGGCAGATATATACAGTACCGGCTGTTTGCAAGTGACGAATCGGGCAAATTTGCAAATCCGAGAAGTGCACTCGGAAATTCCCCCGGAAGTCTGGAACCGCTTGCAGGAATTGGGGATAGCGTCTCGCCGCGTGGAAGTTGACCCGATTCGCAATATTATGGCAAGTCCGACAGCAGGGATCGATCGCCAGCAGTTACTCGATACTCGCCGGCTAGTGAAAGCTTGGGATGATTACCTGCAAACACATCCCGAATTGTCGGAACTTTCGCCTAAGTTCAGTATTGGCCTCGACGGCGGGGAATCGGTTTCGATCCGCGATTTACGCAACGATATTTTATTAGCTGCCCAAGGGCGTTCAACCCAATCAGAAATCGTTTTTAGGCTGCATTTAAACGGCGATACAGGAATTTTAATCCAAGAATCGCAATGTATTTCAGTATTAGCCGCCCTCGCTAGCGCCTATCTTGAATACACAAAAAATCATCCTCGAATTGATGGGAAAAAGCCGCGTTTGCGTCACCTCTTGGCAGATTGGGGTGTTGAAAGTTATCTAGAACGGGTACAGCAGAATTTACCATTTTTCTTGCAATTCACATCTTGCACCTTTCCCAAAAACAGGCAAGATATCTGTGAAGCGAAGAGTGAATTTGCTAGTGGGGTGGACATCTTACCCGCCCGATCGATCGCCTCATCTGAAAAATCCATCCCCAATCACCAACATCTCGGCATTTACCCTCAGCAACAGTCCGGTTTCTCCTACATGGGAATTGCACTGCCCCTAGGTAAGCTAGAATCAAATCAACTGCGGAATTTGGCAAATTTAGCCCAAAATCTAGCCAGCGGTACCCTGAGACTTACGCCGTGGCAAAATCTGTTGATTTCTGATATCCCCAACTCCCAGCTTTTTGAGGTAAAACAGCAAATCGCCGATTTGGGATTGCACTCGTCGGCGACTCGCCTAGATTCGTGCTTGGTTGCTTGTGCCGGCAGCAGCGGCTGTGCGTCGGCGGCGACAGATACTCAAAGTCACGCCCTAAAAATGGTGAGGGATTTAGCGCAAAAATTGACGATCGACCTGCCGATTAACATTCATTTCAGCGGTTGCCAAAAGTCCTGCGCCCAGCACCGGCCAATTGATATCACGCTGGTAGGAATTCAGATTGAGCGAGGAGACGAGATAATCGCAGGTTACAACATTTATGCGGGTAGAAAAGATTTGCCCTTCGGGCGGCAAATTTTCCAGAGGGTGAGTGCGACCGAGATGCCCGGTGCGATCGAGCTTTTGTTGCAGGTATATCAGCGGTTTCGAGAGCCTTTGGAGTTATTTGGCGAGTTTGTCGATCGGCAGGCGATCGACCAATTGCAGGATTTGTTGAGCACCGAAAAATGGAATTGAAAGTGAAAAAATATCCCATGAAAACAGACAAATTTTAATCATTTCTCTTCCGATCTCTCTAGATATTTCTTCCTTCGCGTCCTTGCCATCTTCGCGGTTAATTCAAAAAATCTATTTCACAAATTAAAAAAAAATTCCATAACAGTTTTAAACAATGATTGACTACATTCGAGACGGAACAGAAATCTACATCAAATCCTTTGCCACAATTCGATCCGAAACAGATTTGTCAAGCTTGCCGCCCGATTTAGAATCGGTAGCCGTGCGACTAATTCACAGTTGTGGCATGACCGATATTGTTGCAGATTTAGCAGCTTCGCCCGGGGCAGCAACCTGCGGACGCCAAGCCCTCGCCGCAGGTGCGCCGATTCTGTGCGATGCCCGGATGGTGGCCGAAGGCATCACTCGCAAACGCCTTCCCGCTGACAATCAGGTGATTTGCACCCTCTGGCATTCCGAAATCCCGGAGTTGGCGCGACAAATCGGAAATACTCGATCGGCTGCGGCGCTTGATTTATGGCTGGATAGCTTGCAGGGTGCGGTTGTGGCAATTGGCAATGCCCCGACTGCTTTGTTCCGACTGCTGGAAATCCTGGATGCCGGAGCACCCAAACCGGCTTTAATTTTGGGTTTCCCGGTAGGATTTGTGGGGGCGGTTGAATCCAAAGCCGAACTGGCCGCCAACAGTCGGGGAGTGCCATTTATTACGTTGCACGGGCGGCGCGGTGGCAGTGCAATGGCAACGGCTGCCGTGAATGCGTTAGCGAAAAAGGATGAATTATGACTGAGGCTACTGGTAAATTGTACGGTTTGGGTATTGGCCCTGGCGATCCTGAGTTGATTACTTTGAAAGCTTATCGGATTTTGCAATCGGTGCCGGTGATTGCCTATCCGGCGATGGAAAATGGTAAAGTGCTGGCGCGGGCGATCGTCGCAGATTATCTGCGCCCGGAGCAAATTGAGATTCCGATGCCGCTGCCTTTTAGTCCGACGCGATCGTCTCAACCTTATTACGATATTGCTGCGGAGAAAATTGCCGCACACCTCAGCGAGGGGCGGGATGTGGCGGTGCTATGTGAGGGCGAACCTTTTCTCTACGGCTCGTTTATGTATCTATTCAACCGTTTGTCGGGGAAATTTACCACTGAAGTTGTGCCGGGAATTTCTTCGACAATGGCGAGTGCGGCTGCGTTGGGAGTGCCGCTGACTTATCGTAACGATGTGTTAAGTATTATGCCTGCGACGCTGGATGCTGAGGTTTTGCGCGATCGACTGGCGGTTGTTGATGCTGCTGTGATTATTAAGCTGGGGAGGCATTTTGCGAAAGTCCGGGACGTGCTGATTGAGTTGGGACAGTTCGATCGAGCACTGTATATAGAACGCGCAACTATGCCGAATCAGCGAATTCGGGCGATCGTAGATGTCGATCCCGCTGAAGTTCCCTATTGGGCCCTGGTGATGATACCCAGCCAGCAAAAGTCTGTATCTTAATATTTCCATGCCTGAAGGCGACAATCTTCCAGGCTTTCCCTACTTTTTTGTGCATTCTTGCCCATTTATCCTGTATTCCTGATATTGATAAGTCAACTTTATGACTCTCATAAGTAAAGCTGTTGTTAAAATACTTTACAAACTTTAGAAGATGCTTTACATTTATTTACATGGCGGAACACAAAGCCGTCACGAACATTGACAAATTCATACGCAATCATAAAGCCATGACCGCAACCTTACAGCAGCGCTCTAGCGCCAACGTCTGGGAACGCTTCTGCGAGTGGGTAACATCCACCGAAAACCGCATC
>JAUBSN010000198.1:0-3562 GCA_036704825.1 Microcoleus sp. F8-C3
GTCCCAAAAGCCTTTCGACCCCAATTATTTACTTGCTACCCCTTGACTTGTCTAGACAGTATCTACGGGGGCTACGCCAACGAAGAGGATCGCCCATCTTCAGCGCTGGAAGGTTTTTTGTAGCCCGCTGCCAGCATCGCAGTACAAACGATAAAGTTAAGGTAGAACCCCTGCAGCACAAGGAGACTCTTGAATGTTCCTCGATGAACTCATCCCAATGGCGAAAGAATTGATCGAACAGCCGATCGCCTTCGCGGGCGGATTTTTATCTGGCCTGCTTCGACTCAACCTTCACGAAGATCCCGTTAAAAGCTGGATCGACTCGCAAGCCGGTTCAACTTCGTACACTACTCCCCCAGCCGAACCCACCAACGGTAAAAGTACGGGGCCTCAGTCAATCTCGATCGACTAAGGAAAAGCAGTAACATCCTCCCAACGCCAAACTGATTGCAGTTATGGCGTGGGCTGCCAAAATTCACAGTTTGGCTTTTCGCGTTTTTCTCTTACGGGATTTCCCCACTTGGCTAGACTGAATTTCTCAGTCCCCGCTAGTAAGTTTACACAGACACTTTCGATTCCCGTATAGCCTTTCTCAGATACGTGAAGTACAATAACAGCAGCGTGTACACCAGTTCCAAATATCTTGCTTAGAAAGTTGGCGGAATGCAAACTCGATCGCCTTTCCTAATTATTGATAATTTGTTGTGTCGATAAAACTGAAAAAAATTTTAAGTTTTGACCGTAAATTCTCAGGTTGGCGATCGAGCGGGCGAAGGGTGCGACAACTATATGAATTTCGCCCTTGTTCTTGATTGCTTTCTTTACTTATTTTGTCTATTTATAGCGCTTCTCATAAAGATGAGGTATTTACTAATTAATTAACAATTCCTCAATCCCCCAATCTCAAATCTCAAATCTCAAATCTCAACTTGTACCTCATCTTTCTGAAAAAGGCTATATATGACCATTCTCCATCACTGCCAAAGCATTTTTCCATATTTTCTGTAGTTTGCCAGAACATACAAGCCTCAAATAGAATTATCTCATTTCTTTTTTAACTAAACTCATTTTCTAATTTTATTTACCGTCATATATAGTGTTATAAAAAAATACACGTTTGTTCGTTGTATTTATCGCTATTGAAGCTTTGTTCGATAGATTATTTAATAATGAACTTATTCAAGAGAGGGAGAATTTTTCTTGTAAAATCACGCTTAAATTATTATTTCATAGTTTAATTTAGGCGTAAAACAAATTAAATTTTTAAGCAAACTTTAGGGTTCAAAAGCTTGTTAATGTAATTTATTTTTACAAAAATGAGAACTTCCGGTTTGATAAACGGTATTAATAATTCAATTAATAAAACAGTGATGGTAACAGATGAGGGGAAGAAAACTTTAGATAATAGCCTAAAATTAACTGAAGGTACGGCGGATAATTTTAACAATGTTGCTAATGCTATTAAGAGTGTTGTTGTCAGCAGTCAGCAAATTTATCTGAATACCAAACAGCAGGCGATCGCTATTGAACAAGTGGTAGATGCCATGAATGTTCTGAATAAAGGAGCAGCGGAAACAGCCCGCGGTTTTACCCAAAGTCGAATTGGCACTCAAACACTTAACAAAGCGGCTTTAAATCTCAATTCCTTAGTTTAATTGAGAAAAGAAAGTAAAATCCTAAACTGGAGATTAAAGAGATGGGATAAAAATTTCCCAATTCCTCATTTCCCATTTCCCATTCTCAATTTTTCCAAAGGATTGAAGGCAACATTTTCCAGTCTATGAAAGGGCTGTCTAGATGTGTATAGTAATTCTCAAGTGAATGAGGTATAGATTTAAATTTTAGATTAAAGAATGGAAGAAGTGGGGAATTGCTAATTCACTGTCAAGTACCTCACGAAAGTTGAAAACCCCTAGATCGACGATCGCGGCCCAGAGCAACCTAATATATTATACCTTGTTAGTCGCTTTGTTTCCGAAGATGCTTGGCGATCGGTCGCCCACCCATAAGCGATCTGATTAACATCAAGTATTGTTCAGGGGTGGGGTTCCTCGCAGCCCCAAAACTCATATCCTGACTCGCCCTGCGGATGAGTTTTGATTAAGCTAACTATTGCAGCCATTACCAAGGGTTGGTCAGTGTGGCAAACCCTTTTAGTCAGAGTCGATTGCCCAGTTGTATGCTAGAGAGCACTTGACTGTTAAATTAAAAGGTTATTATGTATAGCACAACAAGTTCAGTTCGATCGACATGACTATCTACATTGGAAATCTGTCTTACCGCGCCACCGAAGAAGACCTGAAAGCAGTATTTGCAGAATACGGCACAGTCAAGCGAGTTGTCTTGCCTACCGACAGGGAAACCGGTCGGATGCGCGGTTTTGCATTTGTTGAGATGATGGAGGATGCCCAAGAAGACGCTGCAATTGCCGAATTAGACGGTGCAGAGTGGATGGGACGCCCCTTGCGAGTGAACAAAGCTAAACCGAAAGAAGAGGGAAATCGAGGCGCAGGTATCAAGAGAAACAACGGATATTAGTCCGCGATGCGGCGGTTGACATCCTCTCGAAACCCCCCTGATGCACCAGTGCGCCAGTAGCGCCGAATTGCAAGCAGCAGTTGATTTTGAGGATGAAATGTCAAATCCGCTGCACAAAAACATCGATTCTTTACGGGCTGCACTTGATTCATAACTTTTTGAGAAAGAGAGAATTTATGCACGCTAGTGTAGAAACCCGATTTCTTCCGCTATACCTCGCTGCTAAAAGCAAAATTTATCAGGAGAAACCGGGTTGATGAGCATTAATCTTAGAAAGAGTAAACTCGCCCTTTTTCATCAATATAAACTGACCGGTCTTGCCGAGTGCGGGGGTCCGATCTGGTGATGCGAATCGTCACAATGTTTGTCTGCGAGTCAACGTTATAGTCGTATTTCAAAGTTGTGGCTCCTCCGGTGGCATTAATCGGAATATTGGCAATGTCGCCAGTGCGATTGCTGATACGAACAATGATGTTTTTGCTGGTTCCGACGGGCAAGGATGACAAGCTGCCACCTGATTGACCGTATTCTAGGTTTAATCCAGTTTCATTTAACAGTCTGAGGGTAATGTTGCGAGTATTGTCAACCTGCGCTTGAGGTTGCCAGAATCCGGGTTTTTGGCCGCCGTCAGTTGCAGGTTGAGATAATGCTGGGTGAGGATGCAGAAAGGCCAGGGCGGCAAGTATTGTTGCGGTTGCAATAATTTTTGATTTCACGGTTTGTACCTCCGGGTCAAGTGTGGGTGATATTTCTATCCTAGCTTTAAAATCGGATGTTAGTGGAAGGAAGAAGTTCGGCAACGAGTACGCGATCGAGATGTAACGGATGTAACGGATGTCAGTTTGATGTCCGTCGGAAGAAGGAAGAAGCAGTAAAAGCAATAAAAGCAATAAAAGCAAGGGATTCACCAATTAAAAACGTTTTCACTGTCTGGGCGGTTGCTATATAACCCACATTCCGCAGATATTCTATCTGATTTAATTTTAAAAAAATTCAGAATTGTCAAAACCTCAAATGATTGCTA
>JAUBSN010000199.1:0-3426 GCA_036704825.1 Microcoleus sp. F8-C3
GCCCCAAACTACAAAGTAATATGCAATCATTCATTTGATGAATTGTAGTTTCCCACACTCGATCGCCCTACCCAATACTTTAAAATTACCAGTAGAGCGATCGCTCTTCAATTAAATGCGATCGCACTTGCGGATTTCTATTTTTATTGTTATACCGAGAGTGCGATTTTTGTCAAGGGCGATCGCGCTATCTTTGATTCTTGCGGCTTGAGATCGAGCTGTTGGCGGTAATTGACCTTCATCATCCAGGATACAACCCCCCGGATTCATCCGTCCAGAAATAAAAAACCTGTATCCGATGACACTTGCCCCCCGAATTTATCTCGCGCAAGTCAATCTAAAATCTAAAATCGCGCAATCGATTGACACTCCGATGGATTATTGTACCGCCTCAGATTGTTTGAGGGCTGCACTGAGCGCGAAGTGGTTAAGATTCAGCAGCGATGGGGAATGCTGAAATTGTTTGTTGCCGAATGGGGATCTGAATCACAAACTCAGTACCTGAGCCAGGTGTAGAAAAACACTTAATTTTACCGCCATGTTTTTCAGTGATGATTTGATAACTAATTGACATCCCCAAACCCGTACCTTTACCGATGGGTTTGGTGGTGAAAAAGGGGTCAAAAATGCGCTGCTTCACTGTGTCTGGCATACCAATTCCGTTGTCAGCGATCGCCACCTCAACCCATAGATCGTCGATCGCAGAAGTCCGAATCGTAATCTGGTTCGGGGAGTGTTTAAGTTCCCGATCGGAGCGTTTGTCATTCATCTGGTCCAGGGCATCCAAAGCATTGACCAAAATATTCATGAATACCTGATTGAGTTGTCCGGGGTAACATTCCACCTTGGGCAATGTGTCATAGTCTTTGATTACTACTACGGCTGGACAATCCGATCGATCTTTGAGCCGGTGTTGCAAAATCAGCAAAGTGCTCTCAATTCCCTCATGGATATCAACATCTTTGAAGTCTGCTTCATCCATGCGAGAAAAATTTCGCAACGAGACGACAATACCGCGAATTCGCTCGGTGCCTACCTTCATGGATGACACGATCTTTTGGATATCATCAGTGAGGAATTCCAAGTCGATTTCCTCTGCCATTGCTTGCACGTCTGGATCGTTGCTAGGATGGCGCTGTTGATAGAGTTCGATCATCTGCAGCAGATTTTGGGTGTATTCGTCCAGGTGGGTGAGATTAGCGTGGATGAAGTTGACCGGGTTATTGATTTCATGGGCAATTCCCGCCACCAACTGTCCCAGGCCAGACATTTTTTCGCTTTGGATAACTTGTATCTGGGCTTTTTGCAGTTCGTTTAGAGTCCTCTCCAATTCTTTAGCTTGCGCGGTTGAGGAAATTGCTAGTTCTTCGATCGCAGCAACCTGGGGCAGACTTGTCCAGCAAGCAATTGCCACTCCCACAAATGCCAGCGTCATCAACACAATAATCAGCAGATAGGGATTGTTAGTTCCAGCTTCTACCCGCAGCCAGGATCGGATCAACCAACTGATCGTCGCTGTACCACAAATCAGCGCAATCAAAATTCCGACCTGAAGTAACACAAAGTATTCATTTTTAGGAGGAATTACTGGCTTGGCATGGAGTCGATCCCACCACGGTAAGTGCAAAGGGGCCCAAGGAATCCGCCGAATTGCAGCGTCGATCGCGATCGCTGCTAACGGCAACAGCAACCCGATGCCAAAATCCATCCTTCCCCAGGCAACACCACCCACCACCAGGGAAATGAACTCCACCACCAGCAATGCTAAGGACAGTCGCCCCCAACGCACGACTGGATCGTGGCGCTGCATCCACAGCCCTAAGTGCAACCCCATGATAGAAATGAAAAAACTCACCCCTGACACCACGACAATTCGAGTGGTGTTGCCCCAGACTAAAAATCCTAAACTACAGATAAAGGTTAGCAGCAGCGCCGGTTCTAGGGAACCCCGACGGGACGCTGCGCCAAACACTGGAGACAACAGCCCATCCTGCGCGAGTTGGAAAAGGATGCGGGGCGTATTGCAAACGCTAGTCGCCGAGCCCAACAAACAGCTAGCGGCAACCAGCAATGTGACTGTGACAGGGGCAGCGTCTCCCCAGAAAGGCTTGGCAGCCGCCAGGAAATTGCCGTACAAATTGTCTTCTAAACCGGGATCTGTTGCCAACTGCACCAACACTAAACTGCCACCGACAAACACCAGAGGCATGAACCAGGCAACCCAAGACAGCGCCTTGATGGTGTTTTTTGGGTGGAGACTGTCTGCGACAAAGGATGAAGCTGTGTCGCAGCCACAGAAGCTATATGCGGCAAACAAGTACCATTTCAGCCAGTCCCGGACACTGATGGCATCAATACTGCTGGGCAAGAGTCCGGGGCTTTGGGGCTCCAAGGCAAGCCAGCCTAAACCCTCAACGCAGAAGAGGAGTAAAAAGCCGATCGAAGGAAAGACAAAAAACAGGTGCAGAATGGCGACGGCGCGGGTGCCGCTGAATGCTACAAAGTAAGCGATCGCAGTAAAACCGATCTCAAACACTTTTTCTGGAACATTCAGCCCCATCGGTTCTAAATGGAATTGGATCAAATCTGTGATGACGATCGCATTAATGGCCGGAAAAGAAACCCACCCCAAGTAGTAGGCAATCCCCAAGTAGCGGGAAAGGGCAGGGTAACGATGCAGCAGTCGCGTGATGTAATTTGGTGTTCCCCCAGATACATCTGGATATTTCTCACCCAAACTCTGAACTTGAAAGTTAAACAGAATTCCGACGATCGCACCAGGAATCCAGACCAACAGAGATGCGGAGCCAATTTCTGCTTGCACCGACGGCGCTAAGGTAAACCACATCAGATATCCAACCACACTAAACCCCCAAGCTTCAGCAGAGGACATGGTGCGCCGGAGGCGATTCAGAAATGGCACGCGATCTATTTCCATAACAAGCAGATAGGAGTAATCTTATTGTGATCCAAGTGTAATTGCCACAATCAAGAAAAAGAACAAATACCTAGTGTTTCCTTCTAGGGATGAAAAGTTTCAGATCGATCTAATGTAGCGGTGGAAGATTGAGGCGCAATCAGTTGAGGTTATTAGCGATCGCACTCTTGAGCCAAACAACTCGTTGGAACTGATATCTTGCACCAGTTGCAATCAGCCTTTCACTCGAAGGGCGCGCCTGCCCTGCCCACAATAAAATTCACTTACTTTTTGTAGAACAGGTCGAAAAGCCTGTTAAGCGAGAATGGCGCAATATCTCAGTTGAAACGGACTCAATAGAGTCTTTTCACTTTGTTTAATGTGCCGTTAGCTAGCGATCGCAATACCAATACTTTAAAAATACCAGTAGAGCGATCGCCCTTTTAGTCTTTACCCTTAATTATTCTAGTTTGTATACTTGCTACAATAAAATCGAATACTAACCCGAC
>JAUBSN010000200.1:0-3215 GCA_036704825.1 Microcoleus sp. F8-C3
TTTAGCAGGCATTCACTTTGTCTGAATATCATTATGTTATATTATACCACTATGCGTTTTAAATGCACAACAGCTTAACCCTTCATAACGGGGCCCTGAAACTGTCGTTACCTGTTGTTCCACCGTCAAATCTAATTGCTCTATTGGGAGATTCCCTTGAAACCAAATGCGATCGCTCCCCGCTGGACACTCCGACAGCAACTAACAATCCTCACCATTCTGTTTTTAAGTTTAGGTGGGGCGGCTCTGTGGCTGGTAGCCGAGTTATTTCAAAGCCGTTCCAGTGCAGTCATGGCAAGAAATCAAACCGAACTAGCCAATGCTGATGCTCGATTGATTAAGCTGTTTTGGGAATCCAACCAGGGGCGATCGGACAAGCCAAACAAGCAATGGGACAAACAACTCCAGGAACTTTCAACAGAAGCGCTTGCTGCCTTCCCGCGAGTGGAAGGGGGATTTTACCTGCTGCAAAAAGATCGGCTTTTGGGCTATGCCTATCCAACTCACGGAGGCGCATCTCCCAAAAAAGACATTCCCAAAGCTGAGGAAAAAACGATTTTAGAATTGACTCGCCGCGCCACAAGCCAGGGATTGCCCCAAGAATTAGTGCTGCAACCGGGACTCGATTTGCTGGTGCTGCGCGCCGATCCCTTACCTCTGTGGGGTGCTGTATGGACAATGAAGCGCACGCCTCTACCCAGTTCTAAGGATGCCCATCAAAAAGTCTTAAGCATTCTTGTGGTTTTGATGAACTTGGTGGTAGGAGCCTGGACATTTTATATTGCCTTACAACTGCACTGGGGGGTACAGCGACTGCAACAGAGTATTAAGGCAATGGAAGAGGGTAAAGCCGAACAAATTCCACCCTTGAGAGCGGAAATGGGACTGCTGGGAGAGGCAATTAATACGATGCAACATCGCCGTCAAGAGCTAGAACAGCGCTTGCGCCGAGTGGAACGTCTGGCATCTTTGGGGCAGTTGGTGGCGGGGGTAGCCCACGAAGTTCGCAATCCCCTTGCAAGTATGCGGCTCAACTTGCAGTATACCCAGCGGCAACTTCAAAAGCAGGGGATAACAACTTTACCAATTTGCAGCCTGTTGGAACAGATAGACCGTTTAGAGCAATTAGTAAGGCGGCTGTTATATTTTGACCAAAATCAGCAACAGGAAGAACTGGTTTCTGCTTCCCTAGAAAATGTTGCTGAAGAATCCGTTTCTCTACTGCGTCTGAGAGCCGAAGAACAGGGAGTAACGCTGGTTTATTGCGCTGCGACTAAAACCTTACCCCTAGTGCCGCTGCGTCCTCGGGAGTTAGGACAGGTAATGGTTAATTTAATCTTGAATGCCATCCAAGCCAGTCCAGAGGGAGGTGAAGTATTGGTGGGAGTGGAACAGCAGCAGGACTATTTTGTTACTTGGGTAGAAGACCGAGGACAGGGATTGTCGCCACAAGACAGAGAGCGGATATTTGACCCTTTCTATTCAACAAAACCGGAGGGGACGGGTTTGGGACTGGCAATTAGTCACGAGATTATCACTCGTCAGGGCGGATATATCGGCTGGGATTCTCAACCTGGTTGTACCCGTTTTAGCGTTTATCTACCTAAGAGCAGAGATTAAATACTCTTAGGTAGAGGCTAGGATAATGGCATTCGATCGCAATCCCAATTATAAAATCTACAGATGGCAAAGATTCTAATTGTTGATGATGAAAAAGCGATCCGTCAGGCGATGGCGCAAATTTTAAAAGATGAAGGTCACTCGATCGTGGAAGCGGGAGACGGAGAGCAGGGACTCAAGATAATTCAAGGCGATGTTTCCTCTCGTCCTGACCTGGTATTTCTAGATTTGAAAATGCCTAAGACTCAGGGTAGTGCTGTTCTCAAAGCTTTGGGGAAAACTCTATTTGAATTGCCCGTAATTGTGATGACGGCCTATGGAACCAGCCGCACGACCATTGAAGCGATGCAGTTGGGAGCCTACGATTACTTGACTAAACCCTTTGATTTGGAGGATTTAGTGAATCTGGTTCAGAAGGCTTTGGCTCATCACACTGCGTCAGCTTATCAACTTGGGGAAGCAAATCTTCAGGCGATCGCGCAACCAGAAGAACTGTTAGGGCGATCGCCTGCAATGGCACAAGTCTTTAAACTCATCGGTAGAGTCGCCCTAGGAAACACCACTGTTTTAATTGTGGGAGAATCCGGCACAGGTAAAGAGTTAGTCGCTTCCACCATTCATGCTGCTTCCAGCAGTCGAGGCCCCTTGGTTAAAGTTAACTGTGCGGCTTTACCAGAGCATCTGTTAGAAGCAGAGTTATTCGGTCACGAGAAAGGAGCATTCACCGGAGCTAATAACCTAAGAATTGGTCGATTTGAACAAGCGAACGGCGGCACTATATTCCTCGATGAAGTAGGAGAACTCAGCCCGACAATTCAAGGAAAATTGCTGCGGGTGTTGCAGGATAAATCCTTTGAGCGGTTGGGAAGCAATCAAACCAGAACAGTAGATGTGCGGGTTTTGGCGGCGACGCATCGGAATTTAGAAAAGATGGTGCGGCTGAATCAGTTTCGAGAAGACCTTTATTACCGCTTTAATGTGGTGCGAATTGAACTGCCGCCTTTACGCGATCGCCTGGAAGACTTAAATCAACTTACCCAACATTTTTTAAGCTGCATTGCCTTGCGAAATGGTATGAAAAGTCTAGCAATTACCGAGCCAGCACTGGAAAAACTCAGGATTCATGTTTGGCCTGGAAACGTGCGGGAGTTACAAAATACCTTAGAGCGAGCGGCTGTTTTTTCTGGGGGAAGAACAATCTTACCAGAGCATCTTGTCTTCGATCGGGAATCTCTGCCGGATTTAAACTTGGAGCAAGCTGTAGCACAGTTGGAGACGAACTTAATCCGTCGCGCCCTAAATCTCTATCCCCACGAACCTCACAAAGCTTTAGGAATTGATGCCCAAAGCTTTGAACAGAAAAAGAAACAAAGGAATCTTTGAAACTCTATTTAATTTTTGTTGTAATTTGCACTTTTTCGGAACAATTTGCGATCGCAAATTCAATCTCTGATATCATGTCCGATCGATTAACCATAATATCCCGGTCGGGGCGGGTTTTTGAGATTGGAGATTATTACCCACATTCCGCACCCCCAACTGGCACATACGCGGATTGAGAGGGTAAAAGTGAATCATCCGAGATAATAGTGAGT
>JAUBSN010000201.1:0-3139 GCA_036704825.1 Microcoleus sp. F8-C3
GGGTTGACGCCGACATTGCTATCAATCACTGGTCTGGTACTCTGGCGCCGGCGACAGTGGAGATTAGCTCAGCGGCGGGAAGCAAGCCGACAAATTCCCGCGATCGCAGCTGAACCTCAAAAATTTTATCCGATCGCCGAATGGCCTTGGTTTTGAGAATAGTTTCTGAGGATTAAAGTGAAAAGTATAATTTTCACATGAGTTACGCGAGTAAACAGGGTTTCTTATAAAAATTATTAGCCTCTCAACTAAAAATCTACGAAAAACCAGAGTTTCTAGCCTAGACCTGCGTAAGTCATATTTCAGTTCGCAGTTACTATTTTTATACCGAATCAAGAGTAGTTATGTGACACAAAGTGAAACCAAACATCAGAAGTGTAACACTTTTTTCATTAATTATCAATTACCGAACACCAAATTTATTGACCTCAATATAACTAAAAAATAATGTTCCAAAAAATTCGTTCAAGTAGCCTCCGAACTTTCCTGCTCATCTGGAGCGGTCAAACCGTTTCTCTAATTGGCTCTAGCATGACCGGCTTCGCTTTTACTATTTGGGTATGGGAACTCACGGGTCAGGCAACAGCATTAGCCTTATTTGGTTTCTTTGCACAAATGCCACAATTATTGACTGCTCCCTTTATGGGGGTAATTGTAGATCGCTGGAATCGTAAATTATTGATGGCAGTTGGTGACACGGTGGCCGGTCTATTAACTATTACTATTTTACTGCTTTATCTAGGGAGCAATCTGCAAGTATGGCATTTATATCTGGCTGTAGCTGTCAACGGTATTTTTCAGCAACTCCAAGAGCTTGCCTACAAAGCATCGATATCAATGATAGTCCCAGAGTCGCAGTACAGTCGCGCTAGTAGTATGGGATCTCTAGCAATTTACAGTTCTAAGATTGTTGCGCCGGCGCTGGCTGGTACTCTCTACTATGTAATGGGTTTGAGAGGGATTTTGATTGTCGATATCGCTACTTTTACGATCGCGATCGGCACGTTACTGCTGGCACGCATTCCGCAACCCACGCTCACAGAAACGCCTCCTTTTAGTTTCAAAAATATCCAACAGGAAATCGGTTTTGGCTTCCGCTACATTGCCGCGCACCCAAGTCTGCTGGCGCTGTTAGTATTAACATCGCTGTTTTGGCTAGTTCACGATTTGAGCGCTACACTGCGATCGCCGATGATTTTGGCACGTACTGGTAACGATGCCAGAATATTGGGTCTGGCCGTCTCGGCTGCCGGCTTGGGCGGTATTGTTGGGGCGTTAGCTGTGAGTGCTTGGGGCGGCCCTAAGCGCCGGATACACGGCTTTTTGCTTGGTATGGCAGGTGCGGGCTTGAGCAAAACTGTGTTTGGCTTAGGAGTAACGCCGTTGGTTTGGACTTTGGCTCAGTTTTGTTCGTCTCTCAATTTCCCGCTGCTAGGCAGTTCTGCTGACGTTATCTGGCTTGTTAAGGTTAAACCGGAGGTGCAAGGGCGGGTTTTTGCCACTCGTTCTGTAAGCTTACTGGTTGCTTCAACTTTTGGTTACTTAATCGCAGGCCCGTTGGTCGATCGTGTTTTTGAGCCGGCGATGATGCCAAAAGGCAGTCTTGCACCTGTTTTTGGCTGGCTGTTCGGGACTGGGACAGGGGCCGGTATCGCGCTGCTTTACGCTAGCTGCGGACTCTGTATGTTCGTACTTGGCTTAGGCGGGTATGCCTTCCGGGTGTTGCGCGACGTGGAGGATATTGTTTCCTGGAGTTTAGACTAAGAAAAGCTGGCTCAGTTAGAAACTGAGGCATAAAAAATCCATTGGGCAGCCAAATATATGTGATTAAGAAGTCAAATTTCGATGATTTTGGAACTGACCTCGACCCTTTTTTACTACTGGATAGCGAATGCGCTCAGAGCGAGATTGACCAGTCGGCCAACCAGGGGATTTTCCCCGTGGTTTTGGTGCTTGAGCTGGAGTGCCAATCTTGACCAAAAGTGGGAAAAGGGATTGAGCCACCCGTCCTGGAGTCAAATTAGTCAGAGGTTTTTGCCTGCAGCAAGTGATAGTCTCGAACTAAATCTTGAGCCAACCACAACTGCCAAGTTAACAGAGGCATCAAATCGCTCCAACGGTCACATTGTTCGCTTGGTACTTAGATGGGGTAGAGTCCAATGTAATGTTTGCTTGGCTCTCGCGATACCAATGCTCAATGGCAAAGCGGCGCAAATATTCCATCCAGACTACTTCGAGAGAACAAGAATTCTCACCTATCCATGCTAACCATAAAGGTTTAACCTGACGACAATTACTACCGAGAGCCTTTCGCTCTACCAAGATCAATGTCATCGGATGTTCAGCACAGGGTAAGCGCATCTAATTTGGTAGTTAAAAATACAGATTATTTGGCACATTTATATCATGACAGATATCGTTTGAGGCTCGGAGATGTTATTTAGTAGACTGGTGAGTACAAAGTTTCTATTTTACTTAGCAGGTCGGTCTTATGGCATCAGGTTTCACATCTGAAAAACACAGGATTAAAAGGTCAAAAAAATTTAGTATAGCTCAGGCAACTGAACTGACAGAAAAAATGGCCTTAGTATTTGCCCAAATCAAAGACCCCCGTGTAGCAAGAACCCGTGTTCATGTATTAACAGATATTTTAATTATCGGAATATTGTCAGTGATTGCAGGAGGTAACGGATGAGAAGACATGGAAAATTATGGAGTAAGTAAAGGTGAATGGTTGGAGCAGTTTTTAGCTTTACCAGGAGGTATCCCGAGTGCGGATACATTTCGACTCGTCGAGTGAACGCATTAATCCCAAAGTATTTGAGCAATGCTTTCGACGTTGGATAGAATCAATAGTTGAGGTAGCAGGAGCGCAGGTAATTCCCATTGACGGTAAGACCCTTAAAGGCTCATACGATCGAGAGCAAGGCAAATCCGCTTTACATCTAAGTGCCTGGTCGAGCGAATATCGTTTGGTTTTAGGACAAGTAAAGGTGGCAGATAAATCAAATGAAATTACCGCAATTCCTGCATTATTAGAGTTATTAGACATAGCCGGATGTATTACAGCAGATTCCATGTATATATGATACACTGTATTGAGTACATAAGCGAAAAAAATGAAACCTTATTCGAGCGA
>JAUBSN010000202.1:0-3087 GCA_036704825.1 Microcoleus sp. F8-C3
TTTCTCGACGATTTACAATGGGCTGATGCCGCCACATTGAAATTGCTACAACTAATGATAGCAGATGAGCAAACCAAATATCTATTTCTAATTGGTGCCTATCGAGACAACGAAGTCAGCCCATCTCATCCTTTAATGATGACCGTAGATGAGCTGCAAAATCAAGGTGCAAGAATCGAGCGAATTACTTTAGCTCCCTTACAACTGCACCAGATAAGTAACTTAATTAGTGATACCGTGCGTCAAGACCAAAAATCAGCCCTCCCCCTAGCCGAGTTAGTGGTCAGTAAAACCCAAGGCAATCCTTTTTTTGTCAATCAGTTTCTCAAAACACTCTATCAAGAAAACCTGCTGAAATTCAATGTTCAAGAAAGAAACTGGGATTGGAATATTTCAGAAATAGAATCAGTAGGGATTACAGATAACGTCGTTGAATTGATGCTGGGCAAAATGAAAAAACTGCCCGCATCAACTCAGCAAGTTTTGCGTTTGGCTGCTTGCGCGGGCAATAGTTTTGACTTAAACACTCTGTCAATTATTAATGAGAAATCTTGGGGAGCCACCTTTCAAGAACTATTGCCAGCCATCCAAGAGGGATTAATCTTAACTACTTCTGACTTAGGTGCTACCGAATCAGAAATAATTAACTCAGACTTGGTAATTACTACTTATAAATTTTTGCACGACCGCGTGCAGCAGTCAGGTTACGCTT
Source organism: Microcoleus sp. F8-C3 (assembly GCA_036704825.1). GTDB lineage: Bacteria > Cyanobacteriota > Cyanobacteriia > Cyanobacteriales > Microcoleaceae > Microcoleus. The sequence goes on from JAUBSN010000202.1 coordinate 713, forward strand.
TGATTGACTCACAACTGCAAACAGCAATTCACCTACAAATTGGTCGTCTGTTACTGGCAAATATCTCTCCCGAGCAACGAGCCGAAAGAATTTTTGAAATTGCGGATCATTTGAATTTGGGTCGGAATTTAATCATTGACGAGCACGAGAAAATTGAACTAGCTATGTTAAATTTAACAGCAGCCCGCAAAGCCAAAGATGCAACGGCTTATGCTGCGGCCAGAGACTACTTAAAATTCGGTCGAGAAATGTTACCGGGCGATATTTGGCAAGACTCCTACGAACTAGCTTTTACCTTTCATAAGGAACTGGCAGAGGCTGAATATTTAAACGGCAATTTTGAAGAATCAGAAGCTTTAATAGAACTGGCTTTTGCCCGGGCAAAATCTGAGCTAGAACAAGCCGAAATCTACAACATTTTGATCGTGCAGTACACTCTGCTGAGTAAATATGAAGCAGCAGTGCAATCGGGATTAAAAGCCCTACAATTGCTGGGCATAGATTTGGCTGAAGATAATTTAAGCGCGGCGGTTAATGCGGAAATGGCGGCAGCTCAAGCCAATTTGGCAAACCAAGAAATTGCTGAGTTAATTAATGCCGAAAAGATGAAAGATCCGGTTCAACAAATGGCGATGAAATTATTGGGTAACATGGGGCCGCTCACTTTCTTTTCATCTCAAGAGCTGTGGAAGTTGACTGTGATTAAAGCAATTAACCTTTCTCTGAAGTACGGTTTTGTAGCGGGGGGGTCTTACTGCTATTCGTGTTATGGAATTATCCTGAATTCAATTTTAGGGGATTACCAATCGGCTTATGAGTTTGGCAAACTTGCTCTGACTCTGAGCGAAAATTCAAATAATTTGTCTCAAAATTGCCAAGATAGTGTGATTTTTGCTAATTACTTAAACTGCTGGGTGAGACCGCTCAAAACTACGGCGGAAATTAATAATGAAGGGTATAAAGTTGGCTTGCAATCTGGGAATTTGCAGTGGACGGGTTATAACCGGATGTTTCAAACTATTACCTATTTCTTCCAGGGCATGAATTTGCATAATCTTTTGGAAGATATTGGCAAGTCGCTCCATTTCTGCGAGCAAACAAAAAATTTATGGGCGATTGATATTATTGTTGCTAATAAGTTGGCAATTTTGAAGTTGATGGGAGAAGAGGATGAAGTTAGCGAAGAACAGCATTTAGAAAATTTTCACGAGCGTAAAAGTATGGCTGCGCTGTGCGAGTTTTATGTTTTAAAAGCGCAGAATCTTTATCTTGACGAACGCTACAGTGAGGCGCTAGAAGCATCGGAACGGGCGGCAGGGCTGATCGATTATTTGATGGGTCATATTTCTAGTGCTCACCATTATTTTTACCGCTGTCTGATTTTAACGGCTCTGTATTCCGAGGTTTCTGAATCGGAGCGAAAAGATTACTGGCAGCAATTAGAAGCTAATCAGAAACAAATCAAAGTTTGGGCGGACAATTGTTCGGAAAGTTTTGCACATAAATTTTCGCTGGTGGCGGCAGAAATGGCGAGAATTTCAGGTCGAGATTTGGAGGCGATGGATTTGTACGATCGCGCGCGCGCCCAGGCTAGAGAGGGTGATTTTATTCAGAATGAAGCGCTGGCTGCGTTTCTTGCTGCTAAGTTCTGGTTGGGGAAGGATAAAGAAGAGTTTGCTCAAGTTTATTTGACTAAGGCTCACTATGGCTACCAATACTGGGGTGCTAAACGTCAAGTTGAGAGTTTAGAGGAAAAGTATCCTCAATTAATAGCGAGAACTTCCGGGAAGACAACTATTCAAACAAAAGTTAACCGCACAACGACGGCGACTACTAGCAACAATTTGGGAGAGACGCTAGATTTAGCTACTGTGATGAAAGCTTCTTTCGCGATTTCGGGTGAAATTGTTTTGAGTAGTTTGCTGCAAAGGTTGATGAAGATTGCGATCGAGAATGCGGGGGCGCAGAAGGGTTTTTTGATTTTAGAAAAAGCCGGAAATTGGGCGATTGAGGCGGAAGGTTCGGTGCAGGAGGATGAGGTTAGCGTGCTGCAATCGCTGCCTCTCAATCCGATGGCAGCTTCTGGGGGTACTCCTTTGCTGGCTTGTGCTATAGCCAATTATGTGATTCGCACGACCGAAAATGTGGTGTTAAATAATGCTGCAATAGAGGGACAATTTACTCGCGATCCTTATATTGCAGCTACTCAACCGAAATCTATTCTTTGCACTCCTCTGCTGCACCAAGGTAAGCTGACTGGCCTTCTTTATTTGGAAAATAACCTGATTGAAGGGGCTTTTACTACCGATCGGCTAGAACTGTTAAAACTGTTATCTTCCCAAATTGCTATTTCCATTGAGAATGCTCAACTTTAC
>JAUBSN010000203.1:0-2985 GCA_036704825.1 Microcoleus sp. F8-C3
GGTGAATACTAAGCACTTCAAAAACTGGTTTACAAACTGCTGCTACTGTACTTCATAAACGTGGAATCCGCTGTAAACACCGCGTAAATTGACTCCTCGAAAATCACGTTCTCCCCGCCGATAGTGTTCTAGAAATTCGTCTGCTCTCATGTAAGATGGTTTGACCCGATTGCTTGCAGTTTTGCACTTCGGCATAATTTAACAGACCACACCTGGTCTGACTATCCTGGTCAGGGGCATTTGAGGATTACGAAATGATTAAAGGTATCAATACTCTGAGTTGGGTCGCAATACTGTGTGGGATTTTGGGATTTGATGGAAGTCAGATCGCTACTCCTACAAATGGCACATTGCGCGATTCCACCCAGGACAAATTCGCTTTATTAAATGACCATCAACAACTTGCGCTTCAGCCAACTCGCCCGACCGAAACACCCGATCGATGGGTAGAACTGGGGCGGCGGGTGCATGGAGGCTTTGGCTCCTACATTGCCCTGGGCATTCGCATCGGTTTAGATGCCATGCAACGATTAGATGCAGCCCCCCGTACACTAGATGTCACTTACTACAGTGGGGCGATCGCACCATGCCCTTGTGTTGCAGATGGCATCATGATTGCCACCACTTCAACCCCTGGACAAAACTTGTTGCGAGTTGCTACGACTACCAGCCCGGAGGGAACTTTTGGCGTTGCTGAGATTCGCGTTTCGCGCCAGCGATCCGCTCTGCGGAATCGCACCACTGGAACAGCACTGCGCTACACCATTCCTACAACTGCCAAAACCCAGTTAGATAGCTGGAATCAAAACACCAACGGACGACAACGCTACGATGCCGTGATGAGTGCGTCAGAAGAGACTTTATTTTCGGTAGAAGTCATCCCCTGATGCGCTGTTCAAATCAACGTTATGCCGCTCGGTCTGGGGTGGGGACGGTAATCTGAAAGTTATTTGTGAGTGTTGAGAAATTGAACAATATTTGGCTTTGTAGTATCATGTAGTGTGCTTGGCAAAGTTCACAAATTTTGTTGCGATCGCCTATGAACCAGCAAACTTTTCTAAAAGTGCCTTTTGTTTGGGAAGAGCCGGAACGGTTGATTGAAGTTTCGTCTCGGTTGACCTTTGAACCAGTTAAAGCGATCGACGACCAGTTAATTTCAACCGTCACGCGGGTAATGGCTGAATCAGCCGATGTGAGCGATCGCCGGAGAGCATTAGAACACGATCCTCATAAAGCGACTGAGATATTTTTGAATTCAGCCAGAGAAGACTTCGCGTATCAAGATAATTGGTGGCAGTTTGGGATAAACGAAAAAGGGGAAATTGTAGGAGTTGTACTTCCAGTCATTTTTCCAGGATGTGCTAAGGATGGTTTAGAGGAAGGAACAATCTACTATCTCGGAGTTTTGCCAGAATACCGAGGGCTGGGTTTGGCAAATGATCTTTTATTCAAGGGAACACAGATATTACAAGAGGTTGGAGTCTGGCGAATCTTTTGTGACACGGCGATAGATAATGTGCGGATGATTTCTGCGTTCAAGCGGGTTGGCTATCGGCAGTATAGTGAACCTTGGGAACGCCCAGTTTAATTGCTGTTTGCGCGACATAACAAACCCAGTGCAGCGGACTTTCACTTTGCTGGTGATGAGTTTGAGGCATCTACCGCCGCTGACTGGGATCGATATAGTGAGCCAGACTAGTTTATAGCAGCGATCGCACATCTTTTTCGATATCTTCTGGCTTTGCTGTTGGCGGATAGCGTTTCACCACGTTTCCAGTGCGATCGACCAGAAATTTAGTAAAGTTCCACTTAATCGCCTCTGTACCAAAAATTCCGGGTGCTGCTTTTCTCAAATATTGATACACCGGATGAGCGTTATCGCCATTGACCTCAATTTTTTGAAACAGAGGAAAGGAAACGCCAAAGCGAGTTTCACAAAAAGACTGGATCTGCTCAGAATTTCCTGGCTCTTGCTGCCCAAACTGATTGCAGGGAAATCCTAAAACAACCAATCCCTGGTCAGCGTATTGATCGTATAACGCCTGCAACCCTTGATATTGAGGGGTAAAGCCGCACTGACTCGCTGTATTCACAATCAGCAAAACTTTGCTTTTATACGTATCAAGGGAAACTGGATTTCCCTCAATGCTAGTCGCGGAAACATCATAAATTGATGCAGGTGCGTCTACTTCCATAGCGTCAAATACTCCCTGAATAAAACGCACTCTAACCACTTTACAAAATTGCTGGCAACTGTTTCTCAATACAAATAGAAGTCCCAGAGGAGAGTGAACCGGGACTTCAGAGGAGACTTGAGATAGGTGGCAGAGATCGCAAATTACCTACACTGCATTGTTGAATAGCACTGCCCATAGAACTCCTGCCGCACCTACAGCCAGCAGTAAATTCGTGAAAAAGCGACCTGCCTCAGTGTTAAAGCCAAGCACTTTATCTTCTTTGCCAGCGGTGAAAAACAGCGACCATGCCTGGTTTGCACTGATGACTTCAGACTGAGCGTTAAAGTCAGGTCTGAATACAACTGGGCCGATCAAATACTTGTTGGGAAAATCGAAGTCAGTTTTCATGAGAGTTATCTCCAAAATAGATAACGTTTACCGATCCAAAACTTACCTGGAGGGAAAAGCCTACAGCCCTGTCAGCCAGCCAATTACACCATGTCCAGTTACCACTTCCAGGATCAGGGCAGACACAAAGCCAATCATTGCCAGCCGTCCATTCAGCTTTTCCGCATATTCGCTGAAGCCAAACTTTTGGGTGTCATCCACATACATCTTGGGTTCAACCGCATAAACATTAGCGCGTCCGCCTTCTTCCATGACCTGTCCGCAAACCATGATGTTATTTCCTCTCGCTTAACTTTATGTAAATAAATGTAACTTAATGTAAATAGGGCTTGCTGAAAAAGTCTGAAAACAGCCTTTAGAAAGATGAGTGAATTTGCTATTATCTAAAAAATATAAATTA
>JAUBSN010000204.1:0-2981 GCA_036704825.1 Microcoleus sp. F8-C3
CTCCGGTAACTACGGCAAAATATGACAGGCGTGGGGAGGAAACTAAGCGGCGGGCCGTGCAGCATTTGGAATTTTAGCGCTTTGTGACGTTCTCTCCCGTTAAGTGCTGACGCACTATAAAAGGTGGACAAGACTGACATCTAGGACTCTGATGAAACTTATAGTTCCTTTATCAATAGCCTCCGCTAATTCTGGGTTTAAGCTACAGAAGAATTGGCTGTTGTCAGGTTCAGAGTAAACTACTTCAACAACATAACATCCCGTTTTGGGGACAATCCTCACTTCGCACAAATCCTCAAACTTCAGCGCCGTGTTAAATAACTTGCGAGAAATGTCCGTTATTTCATCGCAGTAATTCAACCACTCATGGCCTTTTTGATTGCGTGCCTTTCCACTCGTTCTTTTAACAGTGTGGACAACTATCAACTATCAACTATCAACTGTTAACTGTTTAATGGCAGTAGCATCTCCCTATCAGCGCCCAGATAGCATTGTAATCAGCCGCCTCAACTTCCCAGCAAGTTTTCTGGAATCGTAGCGGCACTTGGCTTCTACTAAGATTTTTTCCATCAGCTCGGATGAAGCTTCTGCTTGCAGCCAGGCAGCTTCTAAAAATACTTCTACGGTCACTCCTTTTTCTTTGCAAAATCTTGTCAATTTAGCATCTATTTCTGCATCTAAAACAACGGCAGAATGGCGACGAGTTGGCGGAAGTTTCGCGAGTTCTGCTTTTAACTCTTCTAATGTTGAATTGGGATTAGTGGTTTCGTTTGAAGTTGCGTTCGTTGAAGTTGCGTTCGCCGAAGTTGCGTTCGCCAGGATTTCGCTTGAAGCTTCGTTAGGCGAAGTTGTGTTCGCCGGAGTTGACTGTTGAGCTATTTGTTCGCTCTCCTGTTTAGGGGCGATTAAAGTATCTTCTCGGTTGGGAACAATTGTTCGCTTGCGGTTGGAGCGAATTTGGTCGAGGATGCTGTCACTCATTGTACTTTTTGTTGTAAAAGAGACTCGATTTTGGCGAGCAGTATTTCAAAGGGATATTCTAAGTCGGGATGTCCTAATTCGCTGAGGGTTTGGCGTTTGTTAATGGCTTTTTTGTACTGTTCGGATTCTCGGATTGAAGGGAGAATTAATTCGTTTTCAACTTCGTCTTTCATTCCTTCTACGGCAAGGCGGCTTTCTAGGGTTTGAGTGTTGCCAATCCAGCGGTCGCGGAAGGGCAGCACTCCTAGTACGGTAGCGTTGGTTGCTTTGACATCTCTCATGGAGTTGAGCAAGTCGAGTGTCCGCACTAGGGAACCGTAGCCTTTGACGGAGGCTTCGGCGGGTACGATTACGGTGTCGGCTGCACCGATTGCGGTTAGGCAAATCTGCGAGCGCTGCGGGGGTGCGTCAATGATACAAAATTTGAAGGCTTCGGCAACTGGTTCGAGGCGGCGCAGCAACAGGGTGGCGCCGACGCCGCTGCTGGATAGGTAGTCGGCGGCGGCGTCTAGTCCGTCGTCGGAGGGAATTAGAAACAAGTTGTCGCTACCTTCGACTGGATAGATGCCGTCTTCGATGGGTACGGATTTTTTGAGAACTTCCAGCAAGGTGGGCTGGTTGGGTTGCAGTTCTAGCCCCAGGTAGGTGGTCAGGTTGTGTTGGGGGTCGGCGTCGATAGCCAGTGTGGGATAGCCGCGGCTCGCTAGGAGGCGGCTCAGGAATAGAGATGCGGTTGTCTTGCCCTGCCCCCCGGACAGGGACGCGATGGCGACTGCAATCATGGCTTTAGGGACATGGGATGGGGTTTTCTATATATATCGTCATCTAAAAAACGAAATTAGTCAATATCTAAATTACTAAAAAGCTAATTTTAGTAATTTAGTCTATAACCTTTCACAATAAAGCTAATTTTCTAAAATGACTAAAAGCTCACTTACTAAAATTAGCAAGTGAGCGCAGTCCTTACCATACCAGAGTTACCCCAAGTAGCGTAGAGGGGTAGCCACCGAGAGGTTCCAACTCAGTCAAGCGTTACTTCCGGTCTGCCCGACCGTAGTTGCTTTACGCAAAATGTTAATCGCCGCGTTTTCATCCCTGTCTGCTACGTATCCACAGTGAGAACATTTATGAGTTCTGGTACTCAATGTTTTTGCCACGTTATGCCCGCAATTTGAGCAGTTCTGGCTTGTGTCGCGCGTGGGAACGGTAATCGCTTGTTTTTGAAGAGGATTTTTTTGACTAAACTCATGTCATAGTAAGGCGCGGCGCGTGTTTAAAAGGCGCGGCGCGTGTTTAAAAGGCGCGGCGCGTGTTTAAAAGGCGCGGCGCGTGTTTAAAAGGCGCATCGCGTGTTTTATAGCGAGAAAACAACATAATATGACGCGCGGCCTTGACCCTCTAATTTCAACTGGTTGGCATCAGTCAACTTCCGCAGCAGGCGACTAGCTTGGTCTTCGCTGATACTCCACGAGTTCCACAGCTTCTTTTCTGGTAATTCTGCCGTGAGTCCTTACATATTGAAGCACCATTTGCTCTTGCTGAATGGGTTCAAAGCCAGCTTGCCGAACGTAATCAGCGGATTGTCCCAGTTCTCGGTAAACTTGGGGGCTGAGGGTGTAGGTGCGTCCTTTTTTGACACCATGCGCTTCTACCAAACCCGCTTCAACTAATCGTTCTAACACGCTGCGGGCGATCGCTTCATCTCGCTGAATGGCACGGGCGAGAGTAGCCGTGTCTAACCGCCTCTCTTGTCGCAATTGTCCTAAAGCGATTAAAGAGTCAACGGGGAGTGGGCAATGACTGCGATTTTCCTCTTCAATCACTACGCGCAACAGTCCTAAGTCGGCTTCCCCCCCTGGCAGTCTGACGGCAACTGAATGAGAGTTTGTGCTTCGATAATCAGGGGCGGATCTTCCGTAGCGCATTGACACTCCCCTGGCTAAAGCCGAGGGGATTCTTGATTCGCAGAATCGACTTGCCGATGCAGAATTACTTCAACA
>JAUBSN010000205.1:0-2975 GCA_036704825.1 Microcoleus sp. F8-C3
TGAATCTGTCTTGAGTACTCGTTCTGGTCAGATTCCTCCTTCTCTTCTGCCACGCTAACCCCGTGAACTTCTACATCTGATTTTCTGTCATATTTTCAAAAATGGCAATGATGTAATCTGGATTTTCTCTTAACCGCTGTTGGGCAACACTGCCTTCAGGAGCGTGACGTTCTATAATATGTTCCCAATTAAATCCTTTGGCTCCTCGACCTCTAAAGATTTGATCTGGCATTGTTTATTATGCTAATTTATTGGCATCATATCATCCTAAAACTAGCCATAAAAAAAAAATGGGCAACTTGTCCTTGTCCTTTGAAATAGTAAATTAATGTATTTGTATCCAAAATGTACATCTAGAAGCTCTCCCGCAAGATGTCTTCTCCCGACTCGGCACGAATCTCTTCCAGAGTAGGAAAGTCTTCTGCCCATGTTCCAGCTAGGGAATAAACCAATTCTTTCCAAGGAGTTAAAGAATCTACTGTGTCGGTGGATTGGTTCTCATTCAGGTACTTGGCACGAATAAACTCAGCGAAAGTGAGAATTTCGCTAGCTTGGTTTTCGGGAAGGGTTTTGACGATCGCGTAAATCTGTTCAATAATAGTCATAATCTGGCGAGAAATAAACTGTCGTTAAATTTTATTTTATCAATAGCGATCGGCTTTTTCGTGTCAGTTTTCATCTGGGGTTCAAAAAAGTGCGATCGCCCATTCCTACTCTTTTCAAAACTCACTGCGCCAAAACTTCCCTAACCCTGTCCCGAAATAAACGCACAGCCGCCCTTTGTCCAATACTTTTACTTTGCTCTATCAAACCTGGAATTTCGGCGATCGGCAAAAACGGAAAAGCCAGACTATTCTCCCTCTCTTCGTAATTCCCCTCAACCAATTGATACGCTACAAGACATTGGTTGCGATATCTCCAGATTTCAGGCACACCCAGAGAAGCATAAATTGAGAACTTATTCAAAGAAGAACTCGTGTAGTCTGATTCTACTACTAAATCTGGTGCAGGATCGGCGGCTAAATTTATTTCATCTTTATTTCTAACTAAAGATTCATTTTGAATGTAAAAACAAGTATCGGGTTCAATAGCACGAGTTAAATCTTCCCGTTCCAGAGTCAACGCACCGAGGCTCATAGCTTCAATTTCTAACTCATCTGCTAAAGCTCCAATAAATAGTTCGAGCATGACTTTAGGTCTTTCATTTTTAGGTAAGGGCATTCTAATTTCTAAAAGTCCTTCAGCATAAGCAATTCTCCACGCTCTACCGTCGCCGACATCAGACATTATTGCTTTAAATGTTGACCATTTAATGCCTGTCAAAGTAATTAGTTTTTCCTCGCTACTTTGTTGAGGAGGAGTCAATGTGGTTGTTACCATCTGAGGTACGATTAGTTAAGCTTTTATTGATTTTAATACGCCCTTCTCTCATCTGCATCCACTGTGGCACAATGGATCGGTTCAAAAAAGAGCGATCGCCCTTAACACAAAAAGTGCGATCGCCCCTTTCAATTCCTAACCAGAAATCACCTCACTCAAAAGATGAGCCTGAGAACCCTCCAGACGAGGCCCGTGAATCTGCACCACCATAGAAGCTAAGAAATTGCCCCAGCGCGCCGCTTGTGTAGAACTCAAACCGTTAGTAATTCCAAACAAAACACCGCCAGCAAAAGCATCTCCCGCACCCACAGTATCGATCGCCTTTACCGGAAATCCAGCCACATCAACAATCTGTTTGTTCTCCACCACCATGCAGCCTTTCTCCCCATTAGTGATAAAAGCCAAATCCGAAATCTCGCTCATTTTCCGAGCGCACTCTTCCAGAGATTCCTCCTTAAAAAAGCTCCGAACCTCATCAGCATTGCAAAAAATTACATCGCAATATTCCGAAACCACCTTGTGAAAATCATCAGCAAAGCGATCGACTAAAAAGCCATCCGAAAAAGTAAAAGCCACCTTCACACCCAGACGCTTAGACTGTTCCATCGTCTCAATGCTAGCCTTTCGCGGATCGGGAGCATCCCAAAGATAGCCCTCAACATAACTGTACTTGCAGTGACTCAGTCGATCGACATCAATATCAGTCGCAGCCAGAGTAGTAGAAACCCCCAAATTAGTACACATCGTGCGTTCCGCATCAGGCGTAGTCAGCACTACACAAGTACCCGTAGGCCCGTTCGACTCAGCAGCAGGATGCACGTTAAAATCAATCCCCGCCGCCAGCAAATCTTGGCGGTAAAATTCGCCGTTAGTATCCTTAGCAACCTTCCCCGAATAATACGCTTTACCGCCGCTTTGAGCCAAACCAATCATGGTATTTGCCGCCGAACCCCCCGATCGCATTTGCAGCGAATTGTGCTCTAAATCGTGCAAAATCCCCCCCTGCGTTTCTGAATTCATCAGCGTCATCCCGCCGCGATTCAGCCCGTGGCCGAGTACAAATTCATCTTCCACCAATGCTAGGATGTCTACAAGGGCATTGCCTACGCCAAACACATCCACGGAACGGGAATCTTGATTGTTTTCTGTCATCAGTAATTTTTGGTTTACACTAATTATCAACTTTATAATAAATCGACTTCTACTCCACATCTATTTTCTTTAAGTTATCTTTATCTAAATTCCCAACCCCAAATCGATCTAATCCACAATCCCAAATCCACAATCCCAAATCCACAATCCGCAATCTAAAATCTAAAATCGCTCAAATCCACAATCCCAAATCCCAAATCCCAAATCCCAAATCCCAAATCCCAAATCCACAATCCACAATCCACAATCTAAAATCTAAAATCTAAAATCTAAAATCGCTCAAATCCACAATCCCAAATCCCAAATCCCAAATCCCAAATCCCAAATCCCAAATCCACAATCCACAATCCACAATCTAAAATCTAAAATCTAAAATCTAAAATCGCTCAAATCCACAATCCCAAATCCCAAATCCCAAATCCCAAATCCCAAATCCCAAATCC
>JAUBSN010000206.1:0-2954 GCA_036704825.1 Microcoleus sp. F8-C3
TCAAATAGTTCATAAAGATTTACATAGTTGCACTCTACAGCGCAATCCTGAAATCCAAAAAAAGAAACTGGGAGGCTTTAGCCTCCTTCTGCCTTTCATCCCCGGACTAAAGTCACGGGGTTTTCATGCTCGATCTTTATAAGCAAGTATCGCCAAACTAACTCAGACAATGCCTGATAGCCTGAATCTGAGAATTCCAGCACAAGAGTAATTCATGAATTGGTTACTGACCCAAAAATCCAGGGCGATTTACGTAGGTGAGGGAGTCCGAGTTCTAATCACATCCGCCAGAGGTGGAATTATTTCATCTTGCTTGAAACGCGAGAGCAAATACTGCCAGAAAGAAATACCGAGTTTCCGACAAGTCTTTTTTAAACCCGTAAATGTATCCCGCGCTTGACGACCATTTTCATTACGAGTTCCCTCACTAATTTTTTGTCGTGTGACGTACTCTCGAATATCAGTTTCTCCCGCATTGGTATGTAGGGCTTGCTGAATATATCGATCGCACTTGACGTAGCGAAAGGTTATGCGATCGCTCTTGGCGAGGGTAAAGTGCAAAATAAACAGGTGCAATAGGTCAAAACCCGTGCATCACCACCTGCGATCGTGTACAGAAAAGCCTCGCGGTGCCCCAAGTCCCCCATCCGAGTTTGAACTGCCCTTATGTGGAAGGTTGTCTGCTGACAACCGTTGGGTAAAAATGGTCCAACTAATCCCGCGGTCAGAATTTGAGTCAGAATATGCCCAAAACTTCCCCACCGAAAAGGGCTTAAGGGCTAAATCCTTTCGGATGGCGTTGGGGGCATTAATTATCAAAGAAAAATTGGGAATTAGCTCCGAGTGAAACAGTCGAACAGATCCGTGAAAACCCCTATCTGCAATACTTTATCGGTCAATCAACATACAGCAATGAACTGCCATTTGACCCATCACCCCGCCGTTCACTTCCGCCAACGGATCGGTGCCAATCTAAGTCATAAAGTGAACGAGCGGGCGATCGAGAAAATGCGGGGAACCACCGCAGACCCACCCGAAAAAAAAGGATTCGGACGAAAAAAATGAGTTATCAAATAGAGGAAAACTGATTGTAGATGCCACCTGCGCCCCTGCAGACATCAGCTATCCGACCGACATAGGACTATTAAATGAAGCTCTAGTTCATCAATACTTCGGACAGTTTTGGAACAGCGGCGCTCCGCGAGCAGAGCCAAAAATTCCCTGAGATTTTAACCGATAATCAAAAAAAAGGCACTTTTTACGTTAAGCTCAAAAAACACACGAACTTAAAAAAATGCCCGATGAATATTCTAGAATCTATCTTACAACAAATGTCAGGGATTAGTCAATCCCCAAAAAAGTTTATAGTAATTTTATTTTCCACCATATTACTTGTTTATGGTAAAGTTAATTTTACCAATCTGAGCCGTTATAGTTCATTGAGTGAAAAAACTTATCGTCGTCATTTTTTGAAAAAATTCAATTTTAGTGAATTCCATCAATATTTTATCAAGAAAGCATTGAATTCTGAGCGAACAATTATTGCTGCAATCGATTGTTCATTTATTAACAAAAGTGGCCAAAAGACTGAAGGTAAAGCTACCTTTTATAATGGTGTAGCTGGCAGACCTGAAGAGGGATTAGAAGTTTCTGTCATTTCTCTTGTCGAAGTTGAAACTCATTTATCTTATAGTGTGAGCGTACAACAAACGCCCTGGCGTCCTCCTACAGAACTACCCAAAAGTCCCCTAACTACTAAAGGAAAAAAAACGTCAAAAAAACAGACAAAAAAAGAGGCAGTTAAAAGCTCAACGCCTGAATTAACAAGAGTTGACGACTATGCCAAACATTTAAAAGAAACTCGTTTTATCTTGCCAGAATCTGTACGTTATTTGGTAGCTGACGGTTATTATTGTCGCGCCAAGTTCTGGGATGCTGTACGGGATTCAAATTTACATTTGATTAGTAAATTACGGTCTGACGCCAACTTGAATTACATCTATACAGGTGAAAAAAACAAAATAGGTGCCCCTCGCAAATATGATGGAAAAGTAGACTGTAACCAATTAAAAAACTTAACTTTTATCAAAGAAATCAAGCCGGGGGTTAAGCTTTATTCATTAGTAGTATGGAGTGTTTGTTTAAAATGTCAAATACGTTTAGCTTGTCTTCTTGAAGTTCAACCTAACGGTAAAATTAAAAATATTTTATTGTTCAGCACTGATCTCGCTCTGACAGGTGAGCAAATACTTGAGTATTATCGGGCTCGTTTTCAAATTGAATTTATTTTTCGTGATGCCAAACAATTTACAGGTTTATCCGATTGCCAATCTTGTAGTGGTCAACGCCTGGATTTTCATTTTAATGCCAGTCTGACTGCTTTAAACTTAGCCAAATATGAAGCTTATAATCGTCATTCATCTCCCGATCCATTCGTGTTTTCGATGGCTTCTTATAAACGCCTTGAATTCAATAGGCATATACTTTACACCTTTATTGATAAGTTAGATTTAGACCCGAATTTAATTTTAAATCACCCTAACCTTCCGTCAGTCCTATCCTATGGTACTCTCGCTGCTTAAAAACTGTCCGGAGTATTGGTTCATACCGAAAAAATTATAGACATTCTCTATAAATTCCTCAAAGGTCAAATCCCAAAAAAACCAAGAACCTACCGTAACCAGGCTAGAAAAGATTACTTATTAATAGCCAAACAAAAACGACCGTCCCGCCACAAAAGAAGACAAGCAATTAAAAAACAACTGCAATATATCAAAAGAAACTTAGGTCATCTTGAACAGCTAATCGACTCAGGCGCTGGCACCTGTTTTTGGCTGGCGATCGATTATTCAGCAAACCCTACATAAAAGGTACGTAGTAGACATCTCCAAAATAGTAACATTATGTGGTAAAAGAACATAAGAGACCTTTTTTTACACAGAAAGATGAGCGAC
>JAUBSN010000207.1:0-2945 GCA_036704825.1 Microcoleus sp. F8-C3
GGCACTAATCACCGTTTTTCACCTGACACAAGTGATATCGCTCGCAATACGCCCCCTAGAAGGTGGTGTTTTTAACTTCTTTTTCCCATCAAGCCGCCTTGGTTGGGCGGCTTGATGTGAAAATACACTCAGATGCTGAGATAGAGGTGGACAATAAAAAACCGCCCTTGTTGGGGGCGGTCGGTAGGGTACGTTGGGGCTAGATGTTTAGCGGTGTTGCCAATTTATCGTGTTCTAAGTAATGCTTCATGATTACATCAACACCCGTGCTGCAAATTCCGGCAAGCATTATCAAATCAACACCAGCACGTGCCTGCAATGTAATAAATGTGTGCCTGGTATGGTAGGGAGAAAGGTAGCAACTTATTTTGCCTTCATCTACCAGTTTGGTTACAACACCAGTAGAGCGATACCTTTTGCCACTGGATTTAGTGCTAGAGCTAGAATTCCATATCTCGCCAAGAGAATTACTATTAAACGAATTACCGTTCATCAAGGGAAACACTAATTCGTTTGGTTTTGCATCAGCAGGCTTGATACGCAGCAACAAGTCTCTTAGTTTGGGATACATCAAAAATAATCGCGTATCACTGTTTTTGGTAGCCTTTACTCGCTTGATACTACCAGCGTAAGACTTGTGGATTACAATTTGATTGCTCTCAAATTTGATATTATTCCAAGTCAATGCGAACGCTTCCCCGCTTCGGCATCCAGTTAAAAACAGAAACTCAATCAAAGGTGCTGCGTGTCTAATAGCTTGCCTATCGGATTCATAAAAAGCCTTGATAATGATGTCCCGTTCTTCCTTTGTAAAAGCGCGTCGATCGCGCTCATCTGGATTAGTCTCCGTGTCTTCTAGTTCATACCAGAGGCGGATCGTCCCGTCAGAACTAACGATCGGTTGATATTTGTCAGTTTTGTTTTCAGTTTTGTTGTCAAGAATAAATGGGTTGATTGTGAGCTTAGTTTTACCCAATGATTGCAAGCGCAAAAACGCTTCTGATAACGCGCTAAAAAGCTTTTGCTTAGTTGCAGTACATATCGGATGCGATTTAAGTAAATCGGTCACGCTAGAACTTAAAGGCATATTCCAAATACCATTTTGACTGTCCGTAGCTGTCTGAGTTTTTTTGCTCCAAACTAAGCCTTTTAGCGCGTTAGTGTAAACACCAGAGAATGAAACTCGATACGTAGTTGGCTCTACTTGCGGTTGTTTCCAGAGCAAGTAGTCCTCCCACATTGCCCCAACCGTCATCTCAGATTCAGGTTCGGGTATTGGCGCTGCCAGCTTGAGTTCAGCAGCATATTTGGTCTTTAACCCGTACTTGGCAAAACTGGGGTCAAACAACTGTTGCCAGTCTGGATGCTGTAAGTCACCTTCGATCCTCCAAGCGATAGCGATCGCCTTTTGCCAGTTTTCCGGGGTATCCTTCATCCCTAGGCCCTGATGCTTCCGCTTTCCCCCAAAAATGGGATTGTACTTGGTACTGAACTGTAAGCGAAGAGTACCGTTATCGGACTGAACTTTAATCGTCTCAGGGGTGTTTGCTGCTTTAGCGTACATATTGGTTTTTCAAGGTTCTGTAAGGGTTTCAGCTTTCTATCAACTTTCTAGCAAACCTCGGTAAATCGAGATGTGTGCATAGCGTGACTCAAGCTATGAAGCGAGTATAGCGCATTGCCGGACATTCTCACCAGATTATTGAGGGACAAGCTGAACTTTACGAAAAAGACGGCACTCTGTACTTGCGGGTGCTTTCGCCGACAGCTTTATTGAGTCACGAAGAACACCGTGCGATCGCAATTCCCGAAGGTAATTGGATGGTGCGAATTCAGCGCGAATACGAACCGCAAGGCTGGCGGTATGTCGCAGACTAAGGTTAAAAAACAGACGCCAGAACAAGCAGCTTTGATTCCAGTTTATCGATCGCAAGCGGAGGAAACAGTTAAATCGGCTGACAGTGCGATCGGCTTCAAAGCACCGGAAATCATTTTTGTCGATCGTATTTGTCAATAACTAGCAGCCAGTGAATTAGACATTTGACAGGAATATACGCTGTTAAAAATCGATTTTTAGGACGATTTAGACGCAGGCGAGCGCCCTGTAAGAGTTTTTTTGTTAAAAATGACCTCTCCGATCGCGGGGTTCATTCACGTGTTGCGATGGCCGCCAAAAGTGCGCTCCTCTTCGAGGGCTTCGCTAACGGCTCAAGAAGCAATTCGCTGGGTAAATTGGGATATCTACCCAGAGGAGTTTTCCGTGCAAACCTGAGTAATACCAATTTAAAAAAGTCTTGCTACAATCATCAGTCTTATACTAATTGTTAAAACTCACAGATACCCGCGCCAGACTTAGGTTCAGGCGTTTCCATACCCGATCGTCTGTACTTCACTATACTGAAAACCGCTATATTGACAAAAACATTAATTCATGAAACACCGATAAACGTTCCCGCAGTGTGCCAGTTCAAAGGGTGGAATGCACCAACCACCGATCGCCCAAAAACTGTTAATAACATGAAGAAGAAGCCCACCCTCGATCGAAGGTGGGCTCAGTTCATGCCAGCTTACCGACAGCTAGGCAATCGGGTCTCTTCGCTGGTAGACGTAAAATATCGGAAAAAGATCCGAACGTCCGAAAAAACTTATCGCCCACCATCAAGCTTCAGTTTACCCAACCGGATCGGGAAAATTGCGCCCGCAGCGATGTTCCCCTGAAATCGGGCAACACTGGGGCTTCAACTTTTCAATAAACTTCTGCAAAAAAGCTAGTCTTGGGCCTGCAGGATGCCCGACGCCTACTCGGCACAAGAATTAAAATTGTTCGAGAAGTCTCATAATTTTCCTCTTTAACTTTGATTTGCCAACCGATTAAGGATCGTCAATTAAATAATTTCCCTTTTTTATTGTGGGATGGGCGTCGGGCCCGTCCTTTCTGGGCGGGC
>JAUBSN010000208.1:0-2813 GCA_036704825.1 Microcoleus sp. F8-C3
GAGGCTAAAGCCTCCTTCTGCCTTTCATCCCCGGACTAAAGTCACGGGGTTTTCATGCTCGATCTTTATAAACCCTGATAGATTAAATCTACACCGCGCCCAGTTCGTTCGGCGAGTCCGATGCGTTTAATGGCATCGGCTAGGAAGGGGTTTCTCGGCCGGGGTTCTACGACTAGCAAGTTATCTAAACTGACACCTTCAACAAAACCCCCTGGGTTGCTGATGGTAATTCCGTAATCTTCCCAGCGGATGTGAACGGCTCCCAATTTAGTGTAATCTCGGTGGATGAGGGCATTGACTGAGGCTTCGCTTTCTTGCGCGGCGATCGTAGTTGGGAACGGGGACGCGAAATAAACCGATTTGCACTTCATCTTCTTCAACGCGCACCTCGAACTGTTCCATAACTCGCTCAAACAGTTTTAGCAAGGGGGTGCGGTAAAAATCATTGACTCGCACTTGGGTGCCTTCCTTGACTTGAAAGGCGACTTCGTGGGTGGGTAAGTGTTCGCGGAGGGCGCTTTCTCGTCCTAAAATCAGCAGTCCGGTGACGGTGGGAAAGCGAATTCCATCGGTAGAACGCACGAATCCTAAAGCGCCGTCGAGTTCTTCATCGGTTAAGGATAGCAGAGTGCGATCGCCCCCATATCGCTCTATTAATTGTCGCAGGCGTTCGCGTTCCAGGGGGTCGAAGTCGGCAACAGACGATCCGGTGATGGGTAATGAGGAGTAATCGAGAACGCCTAAGTCTGACTGGCGAGTGGCAAATTCGTAGGGATAAAAGGGGACGCATTGGGGTGTTCCGTCTACTTGCAGGCGGCGGCGTTGCAGGAGTCCGTCAGACGTGGCGACGATGCGGGGTGATTTGGGGACTTCTATGCAGGCAATGGTTTGACCTGCTTCTAGCAACGCTGTAACGCGCACGCTGACTGGGGGGTTGGTGCGGTTGCCAATCATGGCTGCTAGGGTGGATAGGTTTTGGTGTTGGGGGTGCAAACCTGTTATTTGACCGTCATCTTCAACGCCGAGGTAAATGGAGCCTCCGTCTGTATTGGCAAGGCAGACGACGGTTTCAATCAGGTCTTTGTCTGGCAGGCGAGTGCGATCGCTCTTAAACTCGACGGTGAGGGATTCTTGTTCGGGAATCGTGCGATTCATTTAACAATATAAAATAGGGGCGACCAGACGGCATTCACAATCTTACGGGAAAATTGGGTCTAAAGCCCCGTCCTGATAGGACGGCTTCCTCCTAACTGTATAAAACAGATACAGTTAGAAACACAGGAAATACTCGTTTATATTTAAGGACTTCAACAATGCGGGGATAGACTTCGGGGAAACTCGGAGCATCGGCTACTATTTCATCAGTTATGCCGTGAAGATATGCTGCTTCTGCGGGGATGGAAATTGTAGGTTTGATGAGCGTATCCAGCAACATTTCACCGAGACGATCAATAATTGCTATCTCTACAATCTCAGCATCGTATAGTCCCGTAGTTTCAGTATCCAGAATCACCCAATCTTTCTGGCTTAATTGTTCTATTGCCCAAAGAACAGCATTCACCCTATCTCTTTCTATGAAACCTACTTCTCGATACCATTCCCGGTAATCCCGCTTGATTTTAGCTTTGAGACGGTTGGCGGCAAGAATTTCCAATTGTTTGGGAGATGGCTTTCTTTTGGATCTGCAGGATTCGGGATTGTTGATATCGTAGAGGAACAGATCGTATTTTCGCGTTTCGATAACGCCGGAAGGTTTCAGAGGCGATAAACCAAGTTCACCCAGTTGCTTTTTAGTTTTCAGGTGCGGTGGCGGCTCGTTGGATTCACCCCACCAACTGTACTTTGTTAGTTCCATAATTGCAGGTTCCCCATCTCTGCCATAATCGCAGGTTCCCATCTCTGCCATTTTATATCGCATTATTGAGGAGAATAAAAGCAACGGCGAATACGGTATTTGTTGGTAATTGAGCGCATGAATTTTACTCAAATTTTATGCTATTCCACAATCTTTCCAAAAGTTGACTCCAGGACATGATACCAGTCTTTCGCTTTCTGGAATGCTTTACCTCCCGTACCGCAGCCAAACACATCTCGACTGCTTGCCGTGACTCCCAATCTCAGTAGTTTTAAGCTCAACCAAAGCGCTTTATCCGGTTGAGCGGGAATCAGGCCAATGACTTCACTTACTGTATCTACTTCACTGTTTCCCCGACTGCTCAGTAGCGCCATCACCCTCGCCAATGCCTTCGAGCGCTCTGGTTCAGGAAGTAGGGAAGTAGTGCTGTAATCCTTATCCTGCAATGCTTCACCTGCTTCATCCGCCACTTTGTCCGCTTCACCTTCTGATGAAGTAGCAGTATCTTCCCGTGCAGTAGCTTCATCCGCCTGCCAGGATTCGCTTGAGCCTTTTCTTGGCTAATTCCCACAGTTCTTGAGAGTCTTCTGATTCGTGATTCGGAGCTAACTCAGTTGCTTGAGTTGTTTCAATATTTACGCGAGTTCCTGTTTGGGATGACTGGTTGGGAAGCTCTCGTTTCCATTGGCTCAAGTCGGGTACAACAGCCGGGAATTCGCCTAACTCGCAGCTAATCCATGCCGCTCTATTTCCCAGCGATTCCAAGTAATCTCGAAATTGTTGGTATTTGGCGTATTGCTCGGAGTCCTGGGTGCATCTCACTTTGGCAAATACATCAAATTGAAAGTTGACCGTTGAGATAAGCACAGCGAAGAGCCAGGATAGAGGAAACGTTCTCAATATTCCATTGCGCTCCCGATATTTTCACCCTTAATCCAATGCGTTTAATTATTGATTC
>JAUBSN010000209.1:0-2708 GCA_036704825.1 Microcoleus sp. F8-C3
AATCTTGAAGCAATACATCAAGGATCGATTAAAGCCGTCCTAAAAGGACGGGGTTTTAGACCCAGTTTTCTTGATAAGATGTCTTCTAATTAAAACTTTATCATCGCTTGAAAAGCTTTATAGGCAAGGGTTTCAGCCTAATTTGCCCCTGGTAACAGCTTCGCTATATCTACCCCTATTTGCTAGAACTACGCTGTCTAACTCAGGTTGATTGTCCGAAGCGCGATCGCGATTATTTGGCTTAAATTCGAGACAACCATAATAAAGGGTTTGGAGGCTTGCCTGAATTCCTTCTATATCTCGATCTAAATTCCACTTAATTCTATCTTGAATCCAATCCTTCAACGAGCCCTTGGCTTGGGACAAATCCTGTGGAATTAAAGCTCGAATATAGTCAAACTCTATTTTGCTATGCCAACCGATGACTTCATAACTGAGGTTGGAATTGAGGTCGCCCGATGCAGTATCGCAACATCCAAAGACGCTGTAACAGTTGGGGTAAAAGGCAGCAAAAGCAGGTTCGCCATACCCAATGGCTGTTAAATCCTTACCCCAGTATTCACTAGCTTCCTTATCATTTAACCAATCTGCCAGCGAAAGTTGTCTGCCAAGATAGCGAAACGGCTGATTCTTTCTTGGCTTGGGATCGGGAGGGTAGGGAATACAAACACTACTCGGAGTCTTTTGGATCTCCTCGGTGTCCGGTATTATCGGCCAAAGGTAATCGCTTTCGACAATCCATTGATGCTCGATGGTTTCTTTTCGCTTGCGAATCACCAACCAACGATTTGGAGCTGTAGGAAAGCTTAAACCTTCTTCTGTCGCTTCTCCTGTTCTAAGAGCTTTCGGTAACTTCCAGTGCAAGTGAATGCCTGGAGATAATAATAAATTCCTATTTTGAAAAGGCTGGGAGACAACTTTTTCACTGATGTAAGGAGTTCCTGAAAGAACATCCTGACCGCTTGCATTGGGGTTGTTTTTCCGGAGTTCGGGGGTGGAATCGTAATCGCGATCGCAATAGGGGAGGTTGCGAAAGTTCGCCATTGGCTCGACGGAGAGATAGCCACTGTTACCCTGTACGTGCAGCGCTTCAATATAAATCGGAGCGACAAGGAAGCAACTTGACATATTAATACTCCCTTTTCCCTGCATACTTTTGCACCTTTTCCCAACCTTTCAGCATCGCCCGTGAGAGCGCATCTATGGCGCTATCGCGCCACGCTTCGCTATCAGCATTAGTCCGGTTTCCCCCCATCCACTTAATACAGCAACGATAGAGATAATCTCGATACTGCTGCTGCCAAAACCCTTTCCCTAAATCTTCAGAGCCACCCCACGGAGACGATGCACTAACTGTTTGAGAATCTGACATAAATCCTTTCCTGGTAGTGTAACCAAATTGATGCAAGATAAAACTCTGCGACATTCCGTCCCCTCTCAAATCCCAATTGCATCCCAGTGCCAGCAGGCAGAAACCTCGCGAGCGTGCAGCAAATATTGCCAGAGCTACATTGACTCAACAGATATGTGAGTTAATGTTTGGGGTTCTTTCGGTCTATCCTTAAGACGCTTCTTGTTGGCAATTCCTGAATTTTTTCGAGTTAGAGGTGTTTTTCCCCAACTCATTCCACACCATACAATCAGTAACAAGTACGATTTCTCTGTCGCGAAAGCGTTGCGATCTTTTCATACATCTACACCTTTTCCCAAGCTTTGAGCATTACCCGACTCAATGCATCTTCAGCATCAGTCTGGTTCCCACCCATCCACTTGATGCAGCAACGGTAAAGAGAGTCTCGATACTGCTGCCAATACTGCCAAAACGCTGTCTCTACATCTTCCTAAGCTTTCCAAAAATCGGTGGATGGCACACTGGCGGTAAACTGCCAGTAAGGATTGCTAAAGCCCTGGCTCTGGTGAGTTTTAGCGGATAATAAAAATAAAACTTCCCGTGGTACAAGCCCGAAAGCCGGAGTGAGTCAGAGGCTGACACTACCGTTTTCACCATAAATCCTGAAAAGCCGATGACACTAGCTTTCCCTTAATGGCTTGTTTAATCACCCAGTTGTAGAGCTTGAAACTGGCACGCATTTCAAGGTACGAAATTTAACTCAAGCGTCTTAACGGCTGAAGCGTAAAACTAGCCGTCTGGTCAACAGGCTTATTGGCGCCCACACTTACCCGTTAGGGAAGTGTGCGGTAGTTGACTTCGCATAACTCTCCCACCCACCAGCGATAAAGCAATAAGTAGTTGGACAGAATTAATTACACAAAATAGAATCTGAAATTATCTTCCTGTGAGCCTTGCAAAATTATATCTGTGTAAATATTTCTGTCCATGTACTTATCAGGTCATTCACAGCAACTAGCCCAAAAAAACAGGCTAAAGCTGCATAAAGGTGTTCTTCTTCGTAGAACAGGAGCGAACACACGGGCTCGTCCCCGGACGGTGAGGGTTCACGAGGGAAGAGCCAAATTGATCGATCGCGTGAACCGTTAACGGCGTAAAATTTAGTATTTATAATATCACTTTGAAAGAGTAAATGCTCAACCGAATTGGAGAGCAACAGCCGGAAACATTGAATCTGCCCTGTCCGGTACCCCTGACTCAGCACCCAGCAGCAGTGTACCTCGACAGTTTGGGGAGCGAGCGGTCAAAGGCAACCATGAGAGAAGGACTCAATATCATGGCCCGAATGCTGACAGGT
>JAUBSN010000210.1:0-2674 GCA_036704825.1 Microcoleus sp. F8-C3
TTCGACCAAATTAAAACTTGTATTCGCGTCACCCATAATGCCCCCTTTTCCTGTTTATATGCTGCTCATTACGGAGTTAATTTTATAGCCTAAAGTGTAACACGAGCACAATGACGTTGTTTATTTTTGCACCACTAGCTTCACCAATTTAATTTTATCTGGATGTAACTCATTTTCCTAGCAGTTAGAGAAAACTATAGAATATCTACAGAATTAGCTCGTGACTGAGGCAATCGCGATCGCATCTGACTTCTACATTACAAAATAAAAGTTCATTAGCCTCCTTGAGAATAGTTCGGGAGCTTGCTCATCCTAGATTAATCATAGAATTACGGTAACCGTTCAGGGGGTATAGCCGAGATACGCGCATTCCGAGGACAAGACGTAAAGTTTTGTAAATACAAGACAAAATGACTTGAAGTAGCAAAGCCTGAAATACTTGGCAGTAAAAGATGAACGCTTTTTGGGTCTGTACGAAGGCAGAGTATAACTAATACTCTGCCCTCTCAAACTTGGTTGAACAGTCAGCTAATTTAGGATGCTTTTGTACTTGCAAGCTTCCTCGAAAGCTACGTAGGGGCTTATTTGTTACGTTTCTTAATATCATGTCCTATTTTACAGGTATCTCGGCTGTACCCCTTCAGGGGGTGCGCCGCAGGCGCACCACCCGAAGAGGAGTTTGAGGATCAATATGTTTGAGAATGTTTGAGTTCTCAAAAGTAAGCCAACAATAATGAACGCCCAAACTCTATTGACTATTAAGCCAAATTTTCAGCATAAGTTATTGCCAGTAATCACCTAACTGTGCAAAACTCTTACTCATTTTTTTTACGAGCAATCAATTTCTGGAAGTAAAGAAGGAGCAGATTTACCTTCACGGTTATTGGCAACAGCAGTCGTGATCAACTCCAAGATATTGCGTTGTTGCGATTTTAGTGTGGTCACTACAGTTAGCATTCGTGCGACAAAAGTACTTCCTGCTTTTGTTTGGGAGCCAAAACTGGTACGCCGCCAGATTACGGCTGGACGAATAGCTCTTTCGGCAGCATTATTGGTTGGCTCAACACCTGGACTTGTGACAAATGACCACATTGCACTCTCAACCTTGAGTAGTTGACGACAAGTGCGAA
The DNA here is from genome assembly GCA_036704825.1 of Microcoleus sp. F8-C3. Lineage (GTDB taxonomy): Bacteria > Cyanobacteriota > Cyanobacteriia > Cyanobacteriales > Microcoleaceae > Microcoleus. The sequence continues at coordinate 1,131 of JAUBSN010000210.1, forward strand.
CCGTTTTTGCCAGAGGGGTTTTCTCTTTGGATGCAATCTCGTAGTCGGCGGTTTGTTGCAGGTGCGATACTATCTCGCGACGAATATATGAGGCTAATTCCACAAATTCACCGCGAGTCAGAGTGCCATCTCTGACTCTGTCCCATAAATCGAATAATTTCTCTTGTTGTTGAATTAAGCGGGTTCCTAATTCTTGGCATACCCCTGGACGTTCCGAGATTTTCACAAATTCTCTTGCCAGATGCGCCCAACACAATTGCCGATGTTCGATGTCTACCCAGTTGTATGCACCGTGTCTATCTGAGGTTAAAATGCCACTAAAGTTCTCACCCAGAAGATTTTTCGCCGCCATCGTACAACGAGTCAGTGCAATCTCAAAAAATGTGACTAACGGTGTGACGGCTACCCACAGCCACGCTTGTCTGTGTTGCGGATTGCTACCGTCGATATTGGCTTGATTAAAGCTTGTTTCATCCGCAGCAACCACTTCTTGCTGCTGGATGTAAGCTTTTGCTTCATCCACACAATCGGCAACTGCATTGCTGGCTTCGAGCCTCAGTTTGTTGACTGTTCCCAAGGAGATTGAGATCCCAAACAAGTCTGCCAGGGCATTTTGTACCATGCGGTGGCTGTTACGGTATAATCCACTCAATAATGCTACCGTTGCCACAACTCTCACACCGTAACCACTTGGGCTGAGGTTGTCCGGTAATGTTGCGCGAGTCGCAGTTCCACATTGCGAGCAGGTCAATTGATGCAGACGATGTTCTGTGACTATTGGCTCAATTGGTGGAATCTCAACTATTTGGTGGCGATAGGGGATAGTATCTTCTCCCTTGAGACTTTCTCCACAACAGCGGCATGTGACTGGATGATGGTCAATCACTTCATGACATTTTTCTATTGGATATAAGTTGCGGCTTTTTCCCTCATGACCTGGTTGTCCACCCCGCTTTTTTCCACTTTTTTTCCTTGTTTTCTGACCAAATCCAGGTGGATCGCTTGAGGGTGGTGATGATGAGTTTTTTGATGTTTTATTGACTTTTTCTAATAGTTGCTGCTGGCTGTTGAGTAATTCAATAGCCTGTTGTTCTAATGATTCAATCCGCTCGGCCATTAACTCCACCAATTTTTTGACGCTGGCTGGAGTTTTCTCCCAATCTTCTAGGGGGATTTGCTCGATGATGCTGGCTTGTGGCTGTTCCATAATTCTCACATTACCATAATTGAGTGCTGGTTTTTGCAGCTCGCACCAATACTCTCAAATCTTTACCACTAAAGCTTGCCCGGTGCTGCGCCGCAGGCGCACCCCCTGAACGGTTACGAATTACATTTCCTGTAAACGCATCATTTACTTGACAAATATTCTTTTATGTGATGAGTAAATCGTTTGGGAGCCATCTCTATCAATTCTGGCAAACCCAAAAAATCCATCAATTGTTCTCTCTCTAGGGATAATATTATAGGTAGGACAATAGCAGAAGTGATCCTTTGCAAGTCGGTAATTTCCTAGATCGCAATATCCACCTAAAATATATGCCTCT
>JAUBSN010000211.1:0-2373 GCA_036704825.1 Microcoleus sp. F8-C3
TGTTGGGTAAGAGAGCATACGTCGCCGTATCTCCCTCCCCTAAGAACCGGACTTGACACTTGTCGCATCATCCGGCTCAAGCCTTTGCCTTCACAGTACGTTTACCACTGTGTACCACTTTATGACAGATTTTGTGTAGGTGCTGGAGATTGTCGATGTCATCCGAGCCTCCTTTTGTCATTGGTACTATGTGATGTGTTTCGATAGCTTCACCATTGCTAAGATATTCGCCACAGATAGGGCATTTCCCTCCTTGATTTTGGGCAATTTGGTAATACTTCGACCCTTTTTCCCAGATGGTTTTCCCAGATTTTGCGGCTCTTTTAGCCCAGTATTTTGTTAGGTTGAGGTCGTCTGGGGATGCTGTTCCTTTTACCTTTATGTGGCGTTCGATGGGTATTTTAGCTATGTTAAATAGGCTAATTTCCTTGTTGTTACCTTTTCTGTCCTTGACATTGCAGGTAAACTCCCATCCTTTGCCTCTAATTTTAAAGTATCGGTTGGCAATCCACCGTTTGCTCTTGTTTGGGTGTCGCCGTTTTGCCCATCGCCAAAGTGAATACCATACCTCAGAACTGATGTAGCTAAACACTTCTTTGCTGACGGCATGGCGATAGTAGTTTCCAAAGCCTCGAAGTTTGGGGTTTAATTGTTCAATGACAATTTTCTGTTCTACCGTTTTATTTCTTTTGAGCCATTCCCTGATTTCCTTAAGGAATTTCAGGACTTTCTCTTTTTGCGGTTTGATCAGTAGTTTGCCCTTGTATTGTCTGAGATTGAACCCAAGAAAATTAAATCCTTCGCTGATCTGCACGATTCGGGTTTTCTCCCTATTTAGTTGTAACCCTTTGTTCGATAGCCATTGTTCGATTTCAGGTCGGATTTTCTCTATGTCTTCTTGACAGGTAGCGGTGACGATGAAGTCGTCTGCGTATCGGATGAAACCATATCTATCGGATTTGTATGAGCCTTTGACCTTCTTGAATTGGCTCAAGAAGTTTTCCAGACCGTGTAAGCCGATATTTGCCAGTAGGGGGCTGATAATGCCTCCTTGTGGCGTTCCGCTTTGTGTTTCATGAAGTTTTCCCTTGTCTATGTATCCTGCTTTTAACCATTGCTTGATTAAGCTGCGGGCGGGGAAATTCCCTATGGAATGTAGGATGGTTTCATGAGTGATATTGTCGAAGAATCCTGATAGGTCGGCATCCAGAACCCATGTGTCTCTATTACCTTGTAGGCGTAGAAAACACTGCTCAATGGCATCGTGGCAACTTCTTCCGACTCTGAATCCATAACTGTTTGCCTCGAAAAGAGCTTCCCAGATTGGTTCGAGAGCGTTCTTAACTATGGCTTGTGCTACTCTATCCTTGATGGTGGGGATGCCTAATCGTCTTTGCTTCCCATTGGCTTTTGGTATATATACTCTTTTGGTGGGTTTAACCTTCCATAGTGTGTGCTGCCCCATTTCTCGGATGAGTTTTACCCGTTGTTCAGGTGTTAATGCTACCTCCTTGTCCACACCTGCTGTTCGTTTTCCTTGATTCAGTTGGGTAACTTTACGCACTGACAAAATTAGATTGTCGAAGCTTCTTAACATCAGTTTTGTGAGGCTTCTGACCTGATTCCACTGACCGTTCTGTGTGGCACGATAAATCCGTTTCCTTAGATTCTTAACATTCTTGACGATTGATTTCCATTCAATCTGTGACCAGTCGTTAAGTTGTCCAGAGCCTCCGATAACCATAGTGGTTTCCATCTTTCAATCTCCGTTTAGTTTCTTTGAATCCTGTTTATCGTTTAAGACCTGTCAGAAGTGGGCTACCATTTTCAGGCGGTGTGATGTTGGGATATTCCTCAACCCTTATCCTCTGCATTACACAGGGCGTTCGCTTTCTCTGACTTCCTTTACCCCCTAGACAATTCGGCTGTGATTACTCTTGGCTTACTCTCTTGTTTCGACCTTAAGAGAGAGTCTATTGGGCTTACCGTGTTTCGCTTTTGATGACCTGCGAAAAAGGTTAGGGTTCGACTCATACTCCGATAGCTTTTTGAACTTCTTTATTAGACAGCGAAACTTCTAATAATCAGCTATTTACCTTTTGGTTAAGGTGTTCCAGCCTGATTTCACCTTTTCGTGTATCACGGAGCTAGATTAGTCGTTTACTTATCGTTAACCCTTCCTTTTCTTCCTCTTGCATACACTACCGATTTAGGCTATCAGCTTAGATGCTTGTGTGGTCTGCACTCCAACGATTTTATTACTTACTTTCGTTGTGACCGGACTCGGATTGAGTCTTTTACACGAGGACTGAGGAGAAGTACCCCAGAGAGAGACGGCTCTCTACTCATCAAATGCGACTTTGCACGTCGCGC
>JAUBSN010000212.1:0-2163 GCA_036704825.1 Microcoleus sp. F8-C3
AATCTACGTCTGAATCATCGCGATCGTATAAAACAGCCTAGTGGACTAACAGGCTGTGCCAAAAGGCAAGGATAGAGTGACCCCAATAGCAACCGTTGCGGTCTGCACCACTCGCAATCCCGGTGAACAGTAGAAACCTAAACTCTCAACCAATGACTATCAGGAACGAAGTAACCACATAGTTTCTCTCAGGAGGTCGATGCCTGAGTAGGTGCTAACCGGATGAGCTATGTGGCGAGATTGAGTCAGAAGCTAATGCCTGCGGTAATGCGTAGGATATGCTGACGGACTCACGGGAAACAGATATATGTAGGTACAAGTAGCAATGAAAACGACTAAAACGAGTTTTAAGACTACGGCGGTATGGAACAACATCAACTGGAAGAAAATTCAGAGGATGGTGTTCAAGTTGCAAAAGCGCATACATAAAGCTGCTCAACGTGGGGATGTCAAAGCAATGCGACGACTCCAGAAAACCTTGATGAAGTCCTGGTGCGCTCAGCTTCTAGCAACGCGACAAATAACCCAAGACAACCGAGGCAAGAAGACAGCGGGAATAGACGGAGTCAAATCCCTCAATTACGCTCAACGTTTGGAACTAGCAAAACATCTAAAGATTACCGGGAAGGTCAAACCAACCCGAAGAATCTGGATTCCTAAGCCAGGGACAGATGAAAAGCGACCCCTAGGAATTCCCACAATAACAGATAGGGCTTTACAGGCATTAGTCAAACTAGCCTTAGAACCACAATGGGAAGCCTACTTTGAGCCAAATAGTTATGGGTTTAGACCAGGGCGGGCAACACATGATGCTATCGAAGCCATCTACTTAGCTATCCATTGCAAAGCTAAGTATGTCTTAGATGCAGATATCTCTAAATGCTTTGACAACATTGACCATCAAAAACTGCTGAGCAAAATAAACACCTATCCCTCCATGAAACAGTTAATCCGTAGCTGGCTAAAAGCTGGATATATGGATGGGCAGAATATATTCCCAACAGAAGCAGGTACACCACAAGGGGGAGTTATCTCTCCGCTACTGGCAAACATTGCTTTACACGGAATGGAAGAGGCTATTAAGGAATATGCGAACACGCTACCTACTCGTAGGAACCACGGGAAAAAGCAAAACCGGAATGCCCTCAGTTTGATTCGCTATGCAGACGACTTCGTGATTATTCACGAAGACATCAATGTTGTATTAGGGGCAAAAGCCGTCATTGAAGGTTTCTTAAAAGACATCGGCTTGGAACTAAAACCAAGCAAGACTAGAATTTGTCACACCTTTGAAGAATATGAAGGGAAACAACCTGGATTTGATTTCTTGGGTTTTAACATAAGACAATTTCCAGTCAACGATGGGATGAGCGCCAAAGCACCCAGATCGGGAAAAATCCTGGGATTCAAAACAATCATCCAACCCAGCAAGAAAACGGTACAACGTCACTATAAAGCTATATCTGACATCATCGATTCCCATAAGTCTGCACCACAAAAAGTGCTAATTCAGAAACTCAACCCCCTCATTCAAGGATGGGCTAACTATTACTCATCTGCTTGCTCAACAGATGTTTTCAGAGATTTGAATCATCTGATTTATACCAAGCTAACATCGTGGGCGAGATACAGACATCCAAATAAGGGTGCTAAATGGGTAGTTGAGAAATACTGGACAAAAGTAGGTGGCGATAACTGGGTGTTTGGTTATATCAACCCAGACACAGATGAAAGATATATCTTGTCAAAGCATACATGGACTAAGATTGTTCGCCATATCAAGGTTAAAGGCGATGCTTCACCATTCAACGGTGATTTCGTCTACTGGGGTTCAAGAACTGGGAAAAGTAAAGAAATTCCCTCTTTACTCGCCAAAATCTTACACAAGCAGAAAGGAAGATGTGCCAAATGCGGTCTAACTTTTACAGCGGAAGATCGAATTGAGCTTGACCACATTCAACCAATCAGCCTAGGCGGGAAAAAGAAGTTCGAGAACATTCAAGCATTGCACAGACATTGCCATGACCAAAAGACAGCCAGAGATGGTAGTCTGAGTAGTTCCTATGACAAAGGTATGTTTTCTGAGGAGCCGGATGAGGTGAAAGTCTCATGTCCGGTTCTGGAGACGAGTAGCACTCGCGAGGGTGTTGCTTAGTTTAATGG
>JAUBSN010000213.1:0-2083 GCA_036704825.1 Microcoleus sp. F8-C3
CCCACATTCCGCAGATGTGGGTCGGATTTTTTTATCAGTTGTGAAAACTTGGAAGCCAAACAATTTTGGGCTGAAATAATGCAGTGTTAGCGTTACAGAAGGTTGTTGAATTTAGCTAAATTAAGTAATTTGAAATCATTGACTTTTTCTCACATATTCACATGGCTTTTTATCGCGGTCAATCATTTTTTTTAAGCAAGGCAACTTATGCCAAGAGCAAATTATCTTGACTAATTAATGAAAATTATTTACAAATATCTACACCTCGAACTCAAGCGTTATTCACTCGAAAACATTAAATAGTATTGACAGCAATACTCTCCTAAATACCGCAAGATATCTTGACGCTCCTCGGTTAAATTACTGACCTGCTTCGCTCCATTTATAGTCACTAAATGTACCGCCTGGAACATCTGAAATATCCACCGCATTGTCGGCTTATCAGTCAATTTCTTGACCTGATTTTTAACCCGATCGTTGGTAGCTGATAGTTGTTGTCTCAATTTCCTTTGCGCCAGGTTATATACCAACAAACACAGTCCCATTATCATTCCGATTGCTTCAACTCGCTCCGGCTTTTTCACGAATACACTCGAAGTAAAAAATAAAGGATCTTTGATAAATCTAAATCCTCTCTCATTACTTTGCTGCGCTTTGTATTCCGATAATACCTCTGAATTACTCACTGCTTTAGTGTCTAAGATATTTGTGGCTAATATAAATCTCCCAGCTTTGACTTTTTCCGCTTCGATTGCTGAATTTAGGGGTTCTATTTCACCCGTCACTTGATAGACTATTGTTTGTGTCTCGCTCGATTCTTTGAGCTTTCTTTTTGTTGTTTTAACTGGCTTTTCTTGAGATTTAATTTCTGTTATTTGGTGATACTTCCATGAGTCTGATAACTTTTTTATTGCCATTTCTGCATCGGCAATACAAGCAAAGTTTTGTTGAGACAGCTTATGCAGTGTAGCTTTTGCTGATTCTGACTGTTTCTCTACTTGCTTAATTATTTTTTTAAGATCTGCTTGCTTTCTGATTTCACTTTCTATTACCAGCCATCTTTGCTTGATGTTGGCATACTCACTGGTTCTAGTTGCTATTTTATAGCCTTTTATTTGAGATTTTTCCCAGTCACTATCTTCAATATTGCAGATTTTATCTTGAGCTTCTTTTATGCTTAATGGCACTCTGGTTATCCATTTCATTCCTGCCATTGCTGACAAATTTTCTGCTGTGTATAAGGCACTGTCTGCTACACAGATTCCGTCAAATGTCCATTGTTTTTTAAATTCTTTCAATCTCGCAACAAAGACACTTTTATCATCGGCGTTTCCGTCATCTATTTTGAGATACAATGGCACGTCTCCATCTCCAGTTACGATTGTGTCAATCATAAATTGTTTGAGGTCTGGTCTTTTATCTCTTGAATAGCCGTGAACGATTTTTATGGTTTTCATGGAAGATTCTGTGTCTTCAGATTCTGTCTCAACTTCCTGGCTATTTCCCTGACAGTTTTTGTATGCTCCTTCTACTGATATTGAACTGCTGTCTAAGTGAACGCTTTTCATTGATACTTGAAACTTTAGAGCCGCTTTCATGGCAATTGCTGTGAATAATTTTGTCGTTCCAGCTTGATGATATTTGTCTAATGCTCTCCCGATTCTGTCATCATTTAATTGTTCGGGTGTTACTCCTTCTCCAATTAGATGTTCTGTTGCTTTTCCCACAAAAAAACTGTCAAATAGGTAGATTGGGGCGCTCAAAAATCCCAATCCGTTCAAAATCATTGCTTTCATTACTTGTCCTGGGCTGAGAGTTTCTTTAGTTCTTATTCCAAGTTTTTTGTTGACTTCTTCTACTAATTCCATTTCGTCTATTATCCCCGCTACTATTCCCAAATGGTCTAAATTTACGATATTTATAGCTTCCGAGGGCTTTTTCATGGTTTTAAGGGTTGCTCTAATTGCACTAATTATTATACCTTAAAAAAACCTCAAATGATTGCTTAGCAATCATTTGAGGTTTTGACAATTCTGAATTTTTTTAAAATTAAATCAGATAGAATATCTGCGGAATGTGGGTT
>JAUBSN010000215.1:0-1947 GCA_036704825.1 Microcoleus sp. F8-C3
GTTTCTTTTGATATATTGGAGTTGTTTTTTAAGTGCCTGTCTTCTTTTGTTGCGCGTGGGTCATCTTTGTTTCGCTACTGCTAAGTAGGGCTTGCTGAATAAGTCCCGTATGTCACGTATCTGGGCGCTCCGAGCGCACGATCGATCGTGCTGTGTGCAAGAAAAACAGGTAAAATAGGTCAAAAGCCGTGCATCACCATCTGCGATCGTGTACAGAAAAGCTGAGCTTGCTCCCCTCGAACCCTTGGATTTTGAACTAGCCAACGGATGTAAATTGTCAGCAGACAACCGTTGGGTAAAAATGACCCAACTCATCCCGTGGTCAGAATTTGAAGCAGAATATGCTGAAAACTTCCCCACAGCCCTGGGAGCCCCAGCCAAATCGTTTCGGATGGCATTGGGGGCATTAATCATTAAAGAAAAACTCGGCATCAGCGATCGTCCAAGAGTAGAACAAATCCGCGAAAACCCATATCTGCAATACTTTATCGGTCAATCAAGCTATAGTAATGAACTCGCATTTGACCCATCTCTATTAGTACACTTTCGGCAACGAATCAGTCCCAACCTAATTAATAAAGTCAACGAACGCATGGTCGAAAAAATGCGCTCCATCGCCCCAATCAAACCAGAAAAAAAAAAGGATTCGGACGGCAAAAATGAGTCACTCAATCGCGGTAAACTAATCATAGATGCAACCTGTGCCCCAGCCGACATTAGTTATCCGACCGATTTAGGACTATTAAATGGAGCCAGAGTTCATACAGAAAAAATCCTAGACATCCTGTATAAACAAATCAAAGAAAAAACTAAAAAACCACGAACCTACCGTAATCTAGCAAGAAAAGACTACTTGGCAGTAGCGAAAAAAAAACGACCCACCCGTAACAAAAGAAGACAGGCAATTAAAAAACAACTTCAATACATCAAAAGAAACCTAGCTCATATTGAACAGCTAATTGATTCAGGTGCGACCCTAGAAGGTTTAAATAAAAAGCAATATAAAACCTTGCTAGTCCTCACAGAAGTCGCTCGCCAACAACAGTGGTTATTTGACAACCATAAACAGAGTATATCGGATAGAATAGTAAGTTTAAGCCAACCCCATATTCGTCCAATTGTCAGAGGAAAAGCAGGGAAAAGCGTAGAGTTTGGAGCCAAACTATCAGCCAGTTGCTTTGAAGGATATGTATTTTTAGACCGGATGAGCTGGGATAATTTTAACGAATCAGGGGACTTAAAAGCACTCTTTAGAAGCATATCATAGGTTCACGGGTTACTATCCAGAGTCCGTCCATGCAGATCGGATTTATCGAACAAGGGAGAACCGAGCTTGGTGCAAAGAAAAAGGAATTAGAATCAGTGGGCCGCCCCTAGGAAGACCGCCAGCAAGCGTCAGTAAATCAAAAAAGAAGCAAGCCTTAGAAGATGAAAGAATTAGAAATGCGATAGAGGGAAAGTTCGGACAAGGGAAACGAAGATTCGGCCTAAATCGAGTGATGGCAAAACTTGATAATACATCTGGTACAGTTATTGCAATTACTTTTTTGGTAATGAACCTTTCTACCTGGTGGCGCCGGGTTTTTTTTTGTTTTTATGTCTATTTGGAACAAGAACACCTGTTTTTGGGTGGGAGATAATCTACAATTATAACTGGGTGGAATCGATACAGAAAAAACTTATATTTAACTAACCTTGAATATATCGATCGCTCCTGCTATTGGTTTGCGATCGATTATTCAGCAAGCCCTAAGTAGTCTTTTCTAGCTAGATTACGGTAGGTTCTTGGTTTTTTATTGGTTTGACCTTTGATCTGTTTATACAGGATATCTATAATTTTTTCTGTATGGACTCTGGCAAGATTTAATAGTCCTAGAGCGCCAGTCCAGTAAAAGAGGTTGACAAAAAACCTCAAATAGGGTGTACCCAAACGGCTCACAATGCGCC
>JAUBSN010000216.1:0-1927 GCA_036704825.1 Microcoleus sp. F8-C3
TGGTGAATACTAAGCACTTCAAAAACTGGTTTACAAACTGCTGCTACTGTACTTCATAAACGTGGAATCCGCTGTATCATTCCGCAGCAGCCGGAATAGATATTACCAATTACCAATTACCAAACTGTACGCTACTAACTTAAAAATTGCTATAGCGGTTTGAGCGAAAGATTCGCGGACGTTGTTGGGCCGAAAGGGCCCTATACGTTGAAGCGGTTATATAATCTGTCAATCATACCTCACCACCCTTGAGAAAGGCTATATATTCCTCTATTCGTAAGTTCCGTTGCGTGAATAAAAGTCATCGATAATTGGTAATTATCCTACAAACACAGTTCGACCAGGGTATCAAGTTTGACAATCAAGCATCCAGGATACAAGCCCCCCCGGATTCATCCGTGCAGAAATCAAAAACCTGTATCCGATAAAGGAGCCCCGAATTTATCTCGCGCAAGTCAGTCGCCAACCTCCTTCCTTGGGAGTTTTGAACTCATACCGATCGCCTGCGCCACTTCCGATCCCCACCCAGAATTGGCATAAATCAAATCCGGGGGATACGGATAACAGCTCATCTTTAATCTGTCGGCTGGCAGCTCACACCTCCGAGTGAACGCCCACAAACCGCCAACTTTACAAGAACTTAATGGCTGCTTTTACCACTGATTCAGCTTTCCAATCCCCTACTGTCAAGGATTTTTAAGAAAACAGGATGCTCTCCCTTCTATGTGAAAATCATAAATATCTTGCAAAGACACCGCAACTACTTAGTAATGTTTGATGACCTGTGGCAATATTTAAGTAGAATTACGTAATCCATCGGTCGGACAGCGGCAGGCTGGCAAATTCAGTAACTCCCTGCTTTGTTGCCGGAGTGGTAAACTTTTGCCAGTCTAATAGAAAAAGGGTTGCTATGAATCAGCAAATATCAGCTCAATCGCAAAAACTTTTACTCCAAATTGGCAGAAATATTCGTCGAACCTTGGATCTTAATACCATCTGGCAGCAAACAGTTAACACTCTGGGAGAAACACTAGGCGTCAGCCGCTGTATCATTTGTCCCTATGAAAGTTCTAGCCTGCAAGTCAAAGTAGCTGCTGAATACTGCCAAGAACCATTTTTACCCACGCTGGGAATGGAAATCTCGCTCACAGCAGCACCTCATTTCCTTCAAGCTTTGGCCACCCTCGAACCGGTGGTAGTAGACTCCTTTGCGGTCAATGACTCTTTTGGACCGCAGTCGCTGCTAGTGGTGGCTACCGCTTATCAAGAGCAACCTAACGGCATAATTAGCTTGCATCAGTGCAAGGGTCGATCGTCGGGGAAGGGTAAGACCGATCGACCTTGGACTCAATGCCAGATCGAATTTGCACAAGAACTTGCCGAGCAAGTAGGAAGCGCGATCGCCCTCGCCACCCTCTACCAAGAGCGCAGCAAGCGAGTACAAGGACTATCCCAGCTCAAAAAGCAATTTTTGTTGAAGGCGTCCCACGAGCTCCGCACTCCCCTAAATCACATCATCGGCTATCTACAACTAACCATAGACGACCAAGCTGACGATCCGATAGAGGAGAGAGATTTTATAGAAGAAGCTCACCGTTCGGCTATCCACCTTTCTCAGGTAATTTCCAATATTTTAGATTACATTGAGTTAAGTGAATCTTGCCAAATTCACACCGAGTTAGCCACTTTCAGGAGTCAGGAAAAATCGGGGCATCAGTAAACCTTCTAGTGGTGTATTTAACAAGTCTAATATTTACCATGACAACAATTTTTACCCTGAAAAAGCTGACACTTTATCGAGAAAGTCCTCAATAAATTCGGTAGCTGGTTCATCAATTGTTTTTAGGGAATTATCAAGAAAACTGGGTCTAAAACCCCGTCCTTTTAGGACGGCTTTAATCGATCCTTGATGTATTGCTTCAAGATT
>JAUBSN010000217.1:0-1794 GCA_036704825.1 Microcoleus sp. F8-C3
GTATCGGCTCAATAAGTAGGGGTAGCAGTTATTCTGGTTGCCAAGACAAGCCCAAAGGATAAAGAGCAGATTTTTCGCGAATAATAGTGGAGAGAGAGGGAATAATTCCAAGTTGAGAAATTCGGTCACGCACATAATCAAAAAAACTGATTCCCAACTGACGTGTAGTAGCAACAAGAGACATAAAAGTATCCCAGGCCTGAGTACCCTCAATCGTTTGAGTTGCATAGCTAATATTACGTCGCTGCACCATGGTTCGAGCAGCTAACTCAGCGGGATTATTGTGTAAAGGTAATTCAGGATGCTCTAAAACCCTCAGCAACTCCGCTATTTTTGTGACAGTTAATTGTTTGCGTTCATCCAACAATTCATAGCCACTTGGAGTTTCAAAAAGTCGCCGAAATTTCGACCTTAAAAGCAGTGCGGCTTCAGGACTGGGGGCATCTTTATAAGCTAATAATTCCCGATAATAATCCCAAAAATCTTTGATAAATTTCCCTAAGATTGCTTGATGGCAATGAAACATGGGGCTTAACTTCTTGTAATGCCGTCCCTCATGCACCCAACATAACGCTCTATCAGCAGTGATTAACTTGAATTGGGGGGCATCATCACAACAGAGGGTTTGTATGACTGGACAATCTGTTTGCTGATGATAGAAGACAATAGCTGCTGCTTCTTTAATCCTGGTAACTTGTTGGGAACCCAGAGAAGGTACATACTTATTAAGTAGGTGATTAAACTCCTCCTCACCCAACACCGTTTCTTGAGGTAATAGCTGAAGAGCGTTTTGCCATTTAATTGGGATTTTGAAGTCCTCAATTAGCGAAAATGTCAGTGGATTCAGAATAAATTTCAGTTCTCGTCCTGGCTGTAATCCTTTCAGGACGGTCAATCTGTCTTTATTGGCTGTTGTAAAGTATACTGTATATAAAGGGTTGCAGATGATATTGGTGGTATGGTTTACTCCTTTAACACGCGCGCCTGTTTGGTCGAAGTGTTGCCAAGGGCTACTCGCTAGTCCTGAATCATAAACTTCTTGTTTCTCGGTTTCAAAAAGGCAGTGGTTTTTGATTAACAGGTTGGATAAATAACCTGCTGAGATGGAAATACCTAGATCGGCTAAAAAGTCTAGTAGTTTGCCTTGGGTCATATTGCCACTATAGTACAAGCTGATGATTAAGGCTTTGATTCCCGGTCCAAATTCTCCTTCGTAGCCTATTGGTAGTTCTGCTACATAGGTTTTTTTGAGTGAGGGTGAGTAATATTTCTGCTTGCGGAACAATATGTTGTCGGTTGCCAAGCTGATATCTTGGATGATTACTTGTTCGTATCCTTTAAATTCTGCATCGGCTGGCAGTTGGTCTGTGGGATATTCTAGTATTTCTTCTCTATCTATTTTAATCGTGGCGTTCTTACTGCCTTTTTTGTGCTTGAGGGGCGTTTTTCGCTCTTTCTCTGATGAGTGCTGACTTTTGAATCCTTTGGATTTGGCTTTGATGTCTGGTTTTCCTTGTTCTCCTTTCAATCGGTTGTTTTCATCTTTTAACTGTTGATTCTCTGATTCTAAGTCTTTGACTTTTAATTGTAATTGCTCTATTAGGTTCAGTAATATCTCTACTTTCTGACGCATGGATTCGTCTGCAATCCCTTGGGGGTCGATGGTTTGCAGTAGTATATTGGAGGGTGACTTGTCTTGTGAAATAATCTTTTGCGTCATGTCTCCTATTTTATAACACTTTTTTGACTCTGCTTACTTTTTTTCTCTGCTACCCCTACTTATTGAGCGGATAC
>JAUBSN010000218.1:0-1724 GCA_036704825.1 Microcoleus sp. F8-C3
ATTTTTTCCGGATTGGCGGGAACTCAATCCTTGCCATACAGGTGTCTCACCGAATGAGTAAAACATTGGGTGTTGATGTAAGAGTTGCAGATATATTTAAGTATAAGACCATATCAGGTCTTCTCTCTCAAGGATTAGGTCATGGTCGTATAGAGATTCCAAAATTGGATACAGACAGATCGGTTCTGTCCTTTGCTCAGGAACGGTTATGGTTTATTGAGCAGTATGAAGGAGGCACGAATGCTTATCATATACCTCAAGTATATGAGGTTTCTGAGTATGCGGATCTTGAAGGCCTAAGTTACGCGATCAATCAGGTAGTATCTCGTCATGAAGTGTTACGCAGTACCATTGAGCTGGGAGCTGATGAAAAGGGTATCCAAATAGTTCATTCCGAGGCATTGCTGATTGAGGAGAAGGTATTGAGAACGGCAGAGATTTTAGAAGGTGTCTTAAGAGAAGACATTAATCGTCCATTTGATCTAAGCTCCGAATATCCGATCCGTGTCAAGATCTACCGGATAAATACAGAAGGCGAGAGGGAACGTGTATTGTTGCTGATCAATCTTCATCACATAGTCAGTGATGGATGGTCAATGGAGATTTTCCAGAAGGAGCTGTTGGATTATTATGGAGCCTACCTTAGAGGCGACAAGTTGTTTAGTCTTGCCCCACTGGATATACAGTACAAGGATTATTCGTTGTGGCAGCGTTCATACTTAAGTGGAGAAGTTCTGGCCAATCAATTAAGTTATTGGAAGAAGAAGCTCACTGGTTACTCGACACTGGAATTACCTACCGATTACGTAAGGCCGACTCAGATAGATTATCGAGGTGGCAGCGAAGTCTTTACGCTAGGAAATGAGATAAGTGAAAAAGTAAGATTATTATCTCGGCAGTATGGAGTTACGGTTCATAGTGTACTTCTGAGTGCTATGAATGTCTTGTTGAGCAAATACACCGGTCAGGAAGACATCGTCATAGGTAGTCCTATGGCAAATCGTCATCATCGTCAGACTGAAGGATTGATAGGGTTCTTTGTAAACAGTCAGGTGAACCGAGCCTTGTTAAGCAAGACACAAAGCTATGAAGAGTTGATTCAGGAAGTTCACCGGGATCAGATATCTGGCCAGGCTTATCAAGACTTGCCGTTCGAGAAATTAGTTGACGAACTTGGTGTTAATCGTGATACCTCACGCCACCCGATTTTTCAGGTAATGTTTGGAGTTCAGAGTTTTGGTAAGGAAGCATCTGGTGTAGAGGAGAAAGGACATCTGATGCCTTACCCGGGATTGACAACGTATGAAGTAGAGAAGTTTGACCTGTCTATTTTTGTAGACGATCGTCAGGAATTACTAATGGGGCGAATAGGGTATGCGAGTAGTCTGTTTAAGAAAGAGACGATTACCAGACTGATTGGTCACTACCTTTATCTGCTGGAACAACTTGTAGAATCACCGCAGACACCATACAGCAAAATCAGTTTACTTCTTCCCTCAGAGTATAAACAGATTGTATACGATTGGAACGCAACCGATAAAGATTATCCCTCTGAGAAGACGCTTCAGGAGTTATTTGCGGAACAGGTTCTGCGTACTCCGGATAAAGTAGCTTTGGTGTATGAAGATAATTATTTGAGCTATCGTGATCTGGACGAGAAGAGTAATCAGTTAGCCCGTCATATCCGGCGACGTTACAATGAACAAACTGGTCAGGAACTTGTT
>JAUBSN010000219.1:0-1705 GCA_036704825.1 Microcoleus sp. F8-C3
TGTCTTTAACTGAAATAGCTATACACCCAAACGTGTAAGCTATGAACAAGGAAAAACCAAAAAAAGAGACCAGATCAAACAACAAGGGAGGTTATTTTATTCGTTCTTTATCCCTCAAGCGTCAGGCAGTTGAAGAACATGATTCTGGAGCTATCCCCGTAAAGGAAATTCTTAAAAAGTATAATATTGCTCCGACTACCTTGTGGAATTGGAGAAGGCAAGTGCAGAAGGGTGTTGACCCATTAATCCGAAGAACTAGGCACCCCGAAGAACTGAAACTGAGAATAGTAAAGGAAATTGTCACTGGGTTATTTACAGCTAAGGAGGCAGCAAAACATTATGACATTAAAAAGACTACAGTCGAGGAGTGGCGTGCAAAATATTCTTACCAAATTTCAGATTTAACTGAACCAATGGCGAAGAAACCGGCTAAAGAAAGCGCACTTCAAAGTGACCATATCCGTCAGCTCGAACGAGCACTCGAAGATGCAAATCTTAAGATTATCGGATTAGAAACGATGATCAACATCGCAGAGAAAGACCTCAAAATAGATATCCGAAAAAAGTCTGGTACCAAACAGTGAAAATAATGAAAAGAGATTGTCACGTTGGCCTTAAGAGGCTTTGCGGACTGTTTGGTAAAACACGTCATGCCTACTATGACAAGGAGTGGCAAGTGGAAGAGAAAACAATTGAGTTTGCTGTAGTTCTTAAACTCGTTGGTGAGCAAAGGTTGATGATGAAAAAGATGGGCACACCGAAACTGCATAGAGCAATCAAAGGACCTCTACAAGAGCATGGTATTAAATTGGGTAGAGATAAATTACATGATCTATTGTACTCTTATGGCCTGACAGTCAAGAGGAAACGGAGGAAAGTTAAAACTACCATGTCTAGACATTGGTTAAGGAAATACCCTAACCTTATCAGGGAAATGGAGATAAGAGCCCCAGAACAGGTTTGGGTTTCTGATATTACCTACCTCACACTCAAAGATGATTTTTGCTATCTATCATTAATCACAGATGCATATTCCCGTAAGATTATGGGATACTGCCTGAGTAAGGATCTCTCACACCAGGGATGCCTTGAAGCCCTTAATAACGCGCTTAATTTAAGGTCATATCCACATAGTAAATTATTTCATCATTCAGACCGTGGGGTTCAGTATTGCTG
This sequence comes from Microcoleus sp. F8-C3, assembly GCA_036704825.1. GTDB lineage: Bacteria > Cyanobacteriota > Cyanobacteriia > Cyanobacteriales > Microcoleaceae > Microcoleus. The sequence goes on from JAUBSN010000219.1 coordinate 1,177, forward strand.
TGGAGAATATGTTGGACTTCTGCGAGAGAAAGGAATAGAGATTAGCATGACCGAAAATGGTGATCCCTACGAAAATGCTATCGCTGAAAGACTGAATGGAATACTAAAAGATGAGTTCTTTTTGGATAAGGAGTTCAATACGTTTGAAGAAGCATTGAAAGATGTGGACAATGGGATAAGGATTTACAATGAATACCGACTTCATTCCAGTTGTGACTACCTAACTCCAAATAATGCCCATCAACAAAGTGGAGAACTTAAGCGAAGATGGAAGACTTACTTCAAGAAAAGAACTTTTGAGGAAATGTATAATGCAGAGCTAAATGCAGGTGTTATGTCTGATGTGGATTTATGGAAAACTCCGAAAGAGTTTCCCACAAACCCACATCCGTGATTATGACTACAATAGTGTAAAGCTATTTCAGGGATAAAAAATTCAGTGTATAGTGATTTCAGTAATAAGAAAAAAAGGTGTATAGTTATATCAGTAATAAGTATCAACAGTGTATAGTTATTTCAGGGAAGGTCA
>JAUBSN010000220.1:0-1674 GCA_036704825.1 Microcoleus sp. F8-C3
TTAAATGAAGGAGAATTAATTATGAAATGGAACCGAAAGATCAAAAACAAAGGTAACTTAATTAATGCAGTTTAGATATCGAACAGCTTACCTGACATTTCGTACAATTGTGACATTTTTGATTTGGTCATCTATCTAAAGTTAGGACTTTTCCTACACAGCTCATCCTTTATATTAATTGATTAAGGTATTAGCAGGATATTTTTATGAAACGAGTGCGGTGGCTCACTGGTTTGTTCCTCGCTGGGATGTTGTCTTTTACTCTAGCGACTGTTGGTGCACAGGTGGCCCTGGCCCAGCGCCCGATCCATATACTCGACCTGCAATGTCTTGTTACAGGAGGTCTACTGAGAACTGGTAGCCCAAACGTTGGCGGGATAAATCATTTGTACAGGCGGCCTACAGACATTTCCATAGGCAGACAAATATACACCAGTATTATGAGTGTACGCGAGGCTAGTTGGACTTGTAAACTTCCAGGCGGTCGCGCTTCTCTCCGATTGGAGTATGGAGTTGACGATCGCAGTGAGATTTCACCACCAAAAATCGAGGTTTATGTAGATGGAAATCAAGTAGCTTCTCAGGTAGGGAAGCCTGGGAGAGTCAATACAATGCTGGAAGATATTAGTAATGGTAAAAGTTTGTCTCTTGATATCACTTGTTCCACAGCTAAAAATTGTAACCAAAGGTCTTATCACTTCTTCAAATTTCAAATTGAGCCGGGGGCAAGCTCTCCTGGGAGTCGATAAATTATGAGTATCAGCCGCCGTCAATTTAATCGTATCATCATCTGGGGTGGAGCTTCTTTTGCGGCTTCCGCAACATCGGGCATCTTCTTCCCCAAACCTGCCGAAGCTTATTCCCTAGAATTTCCGATTAGTGCTTTATCAGCCGATCGCGTTTTCAACGGTATTCAAAAATATTGTGGAGCACAGCCCATCCCCGGCGTTCTCTCACCAATCGTACAAGGCAATACTAATGTTAGCAGTAAAATAGAACCAGCGGCGGCTAACGCCATTCGCACCGCAGACAAAGAATTTGTTAACCGCAATTTTACCAGCAAAAGAACCGAATTAGCGGTAACTGGCAGCGGTTCTAATTTTGCATCAGATACCAGTCGGCTGTGGGGGCGGCAAAGACAGGATCGAGTCGGTCCGAATGTTGGCTTTGGCTTCGTACAAAAGTGGGAAGATCAATACAGCGATGCCAAAATTTCCGGGCCGACAATGTGCGCTATTCATAACGCTCAACAAGTCTTAGCCGATCAAAGACTCACACCTCCAGAAATCGCGGCTTCTGTATTGCCAACGCGATCGCGATTGGATGATTGGGGTTCTTGGGGAGGAGATGCGGATGCGTCTGCTGGGAGGAATCCCGGTGCTGTTTTTGCTCAATACGATACAGCCGCCGGTACAGTGACATCTCGCTACGATTTAGTTGAACCGGGGCCGAGAGGTTTTGGGCGTGTTGAGTATACTATTGAAGCGGAAGATCAGCCTCGGCGGGTGATTTTGGTGACGGTGAGGTTTTAGGGGAAATCAGCATTACGACGATTTTGTAGGGCGGGTTTATTTGACCTGTTTGTGTCAAATATTGGTGGCGAACCCGCCCCTTGTATCTTAAAAGAGTGAGTCAGTCGATCGCCACGTCATTGATTCGATCGTACCGACAATC
>JAUBSN010000221.1:0-1588 GCA_036704825.1 Microcoleus sp. F8-C3
ATTAATTATGAAATGGAACCGAAAGATCAAAAACAAAGGTAACTTAATTAATGCAGTTTAGATGTCGAACAGCTTAGAAACTCGGTTTCTAGGAAATTTGGCGGCGAGGAACCAGAAAGGGAGTATCTCAATGAAAGCAGCCCTCCGCTTGAAATTGGAGTTAGGAGTTAGGAGTCAGGAGAAAAGAGTCAGGAGAAAAGAGTCAGAAGAAAGAAGTCAGGAGCCAGAAGAAGTGTTTTTACAAATATGAGATGCTCCCACCAGAAATCTCGCAAGAAACCGGGTTTCCAAGGTCTGCGCGCGATCGCCCAAATCATCGAAATACACTATATTTGCGGTTCCCGAATGCTTTGAGTTCTTTAGTTTCGGGGACGAGAAACCAAAACACGGCTAAGGCTACAGTCGCGATCGCAGCTAACATCAGAAAGCTAGCATTGTACCCAGCGTTTTTCGCCACAAACCCAGCTAATAAATTACTCAGACTAGCACCAATGCCAATAGAGGTGGCAAGCATCCCTTGAGTGAGATTAAAGCGACCCGTTCCCTTGGTTAAATCAGCAACCATCAGGATGGACACAACCCCGAAAATACCGCCCGCGACTCCATCCAAAATTTGCACGGAAACTAGAAAATAGGGATTGTGCCAGATGGTATAAAGTACCCCGCGAATCGGCAGTACAACAAAGCCAATCAGGAAAATACGCTTTCGCCCAGCGTTTGCTAAACGACCGGCTATGTTAGCCGAGAGGATCATCACTAATTGCGCGATGATGATGCAGGCTGACATATAAACTGTGCCATCAACTCCTGTGCCCTGCCCACCGCGAGCGAGCAATTGACCGACTAAAGGCAACATCGCTGCATTGGCAAAGTGAAATAGAATTACGGCGAGCGCAAAGAAGAGTACCCGGCGATCGCTCAATAGCTGTAATATGCCTTCAAGGTGATGTTCTTGTCGATCGTCTTCCTCATCATCTTCTGTCGCACCGCGCGCCAACTCATGGTCAATCTCTTTCTCGCGAATCATCAGAACTGAGATAGCGCTGCCAATTGCCATAACTGCAACCAGGAAGAAAATCCCTTTGCGCGCCACAAACTGACCGATTAAACCAGCCAGAGTAGCAGCGAGTAAATTGCCTGCATGATTGAATGACTGATTGCGTCCGACTCGCCGATCTAATCGGCTATGCCCCACTAGCCCCAGCGTAATCGCGGCAATAGCGGGCGGGAAAACTGCTGCAGCACCGCCAATCAAAACCTGACAGGCAATTATTACTGGAAAAGCCGGCAACAGGGCGATGCTGATGCAACCGATCGAGACAACTACCGCAGCCACCACGATCAACATCCGTTTCTGGCGCAACCTGTCAATTAGTGCGCCTGCGGGTGTTTGGGCAATGACTGTAGCAATTGACGAAGCGGCTGTAGCCATGCCGATTTCGGCTGGGTTCCAGTTTTGTGAGGATTTCAGGTAGATACCCAGATATGGCCCAACACCATCCCGCACATCGGCTAGAGCGCCAGTCCAGTAAAAGAGGTTGACAAAAAGTCGAAAATATGATGGTCTATAAAAAACTAACTGGGAAGC
>JAUBSN010000222.1:0-1571 GCA_036704825.1 Microcoleus sp. F8-C3
GTAGAAGTTCACGGGGGTAGCAAAAACCCAAAAAATCTGATAAGGTGAGGCACATGGAGAAGACAGTGCCGGAATTAATGGCGGCAATCAGCCCAGCAGAGTGGGCGCAAGTGCCAGATAGCGTCCTCGAACTAATTTACGAATTAGTACGTAGGATGGATCGGGTTGAACAGGAAATAGCGGAACTGAGAACAGAAAACGAGCTTCTCAAAGAGCAATTAGCCAGAACTTCGGCAAATTCATCACAACCACCATCGAAGAATCCTCAAGGATTTAAGCCCAATCGAAAGGAACCCACCGGCAAGAAGCGGGGTGGGCAAGTAGGACATTCGGGACACGAACGGAAGCTATACCCGACCCAAATGTGTCAAGAAGTAATCAACCATTACCCGCAGCAATGTAGTGGGTGTGGAGGCATCCTAGGGATTGAAAATAGTGGTCAAGCCTACCGACATCAAGTAGTGGAAGTCCCACCAGTACAGCGGCTCGTCATCGAACATCAGTTTCATCCAATTACCTGTACTTGTTGTGGGAAAGAAAATCAAGCCCCAGAAATGACCGAAATAATTGGGCTGGGTGGATATGGTCCAAGAACAGCAGCCTATGTAGGTCTATTCAGTAGTGAGTACCGACAATCCTACCGCCAAATACGTGCGCTGATGCAGGCGGTGTTTGGGATTGAAATGTCCGTCGGCACTATCAATCGTCTACGAACAGAAGTGAGTGAGGCAGTTAGCGATGCGGTCACAGAAGCCCAACATTACATCCAGCAGCAGCCGACTGTGGGAGTAGATGAGACTGGATTTCAGCAGCGGAATGGAGATGGTCAAAATGCCACCAAGACCAGTGGTTGGCTGTGGGTGGCAGTAACGCCATTGATCCAGAGCTTTCAGGTAATTTTAAGTAGAGCTAGTAGTGCTGCTCAAACGGTTTTGGGCGAAACTTTTAGTGGCTCGATCACCAGTGATCGTTGCCCTGCCTATAACTGGGTGGATGTCCATCGCAGGCAACTGTGCTGGGCGCACCTCAAACGAGATTTTATTCAAATATCCGAACGAGTTGGAGCTTCTGCCCAAATAGGCAAATCCTTGCTGGAGCAGGAAAAAGAGCTTTTCAATCTCTGGCATAAATTTAGAAATGACCAACTCACTCGTTCTGAGTTGAAAGAAAGGGTTGAACCTATTAAGACTAAAGTTTTGAGCATCTTGCTAGAAGCTTCGCAGTTAGACATCGACGAGAGGGAAAAGACCCCACTGGCAAAAACTGTGCGGACTTGCCGTAATTTACTAAAGTTGGAAGTGGCTCTGTGGTTATTTATCTCCTCAGATGGTGTAGAGCCGACCAATAATGCCGCTGAGAGAGCCATTCGCCCTGCTGTGATTTGGCGACGGACTAGCTTTGGTTCAGATTCAGCAGCAGGAAGTCTGTTTGTTGCCCGTTTACTCACCGTCGTGTCTTCTCTCAAGCTGCAAGACCGGAATATTCTTGAGTTCCTGACTGAATCTGTCTTGAGTACTCGTTCTGGTCAGATTCCTCCTTCTCTTCTGCCACGCTAACCCCGTGAACTTCTA
>JAUBSN010000223.1:0-1509 GCA_036704825.1 Microcoleus sp. F8-C3
ATCTCTAATGAAATCGAATCTATTGGTAAAGAGAGTTGGTCAGCAACGGCATCACCTAAATCGACCAAGATTGCATAGAATATCCAAGTTCCCCAAATTTGAAGCTGAACGCCGTTGAGAGAACCCGTCCACAAATAACTTAATCCCAAGAGCCTTTTTACGGTATTAAAAGCCTCTTCAATTCTCCAGCGCCGACGATATAAATCTGCCACGACGTAGGGTGGCAGCACTTGAGGATCTAGTACGCTTGTCAAATAAGAATGCCAAGCTTTACCCGAACGAACTTCAATCAGACGCAAGGTAATAAATGGAGTTCTTGCTGTTCCCGAACCCAAGCGTACCAGACTATCTTTCAGGTCGTAACTTTTGGTAAATACTTGCTGTACTTGAACGGCTGCTCCTGTTTTTAAACGAGTAATTAAGTGGATATCTGCTTCAATTAATTTGAGCCAAAAGCTAAAATGGTAAAATCCTCGATCCAGTAAGAGTAAGGTTTTAGTTGGCACTAATTGCAGGATATTTTCTTCAAGCTTAACATCAGAACTTCTGGGGTTTTCCAGAAACCAAATATCGACAGGGAGCCTAGTCATTAAATCTATGACTGTTGCCATTTTTCCTGCCAACTGCCCTTTTGGTATATCTTCCAGACTTTTAAGCTTGCAAAATAATGCTTCGAGCGCTGAGCTATCTACTATCCAAATTCTTGAAAAATTGGTCAAGGCAAATTGAATGCTTTCTGGTAAAGGTCGTCGGTTTCTCTGATACCAAGCAGTTCTTAAACGGGCGTAATAAATTTTTGAAGACTCCCTCAAATAATGTGGCGGGAAAACTTAGGAATCTTTGAGACATTGCTTGTTGAGTGACTGTCGTAGGTCGGCACCACAAAAAACCTGATCTTGCCAACATTCTTGTGAGTTCTGTCACTCCAGCTACGTCTCGCCACAGTAGAGTTAATACTGCTGCTACCATCAACGGTAGGTTAAGAATTCTCCCTCGTAAACCTAGTTGACGGTAGTAATTTTCTTGTGAGGTGATGACTGGTGTTAGTAATGCCGATAGTTGCGAGGCAATCGTCTCATCTTCCACCATCGGTCTTGTGGTTTTTTTGGCGTGGTCACGGTTGGTTTTTTGATTCTTGGCCATATTTATTGACCTACACAATCGCTCAATTATTTGTCAATTATATCGTTCGATAGTACCAACGCTCGCAATCGATCGTCCTCGCCCCGACGCTCGAAAGTACACTTGTGGTGCAACCCGGGATCGATCGCCCGTCATTATTTATCGATCGCCCGCCATTATTTATCGATCGCCCGCCATTATTTATCGATCGCCCGCCATTATTTATCGATCGCCCGTCATTATTTATCGATCGCCCGCCATTATTATCGATCGCCCGCCATTATTATCGATCGCCCGCCATTATTATCGATCGCAGTGCCACGCCAATCGAGCCAACAACTTATTAATAATGATAATCGCGCTAGGCGTGGGAGAGTCTGCCACAGG
>JAUBSN010000224.1:0-1487 GCA_036704825.1 Microcoleus sp. F8-C3
GTAAGGATTCAGGTCAAAAAAAGTTCATCAAGAGCCGAGAAATATGGTAATGTAGTCAGATGAGGGAAAAAGCAGACTTATTAGCACTAAAAATGGAAATAGTTGACCAGTATAGCCGTGAGGAACTGGTCAAAATTGTGCTAACCCAACAGAAGCTGATTGAAAAATTACAACAAGAACTCGAAAAACTCAAAGAGAGACAGCCCACCAATAGTAAAATATCATCCAAACCCCCGTCGAGCGATCTCATACAGAAATCAGAGACAGCAAAACTTGATAACTCAAAAGAGTCTGAGTCAAAGTCAGAGTCAGAACCCAAGCGTAAGCCAGGAGGGCAGCCTGGACATACTGGCAAAACCCGAAAAGGATTTGGGCGAGTAGATAAATATCAAATCAGCACACCTGACTCATGCTCGCATTGTGGCAGTAGAGAATTAAGTGACACGATTGGTTATAGCTCGCAGCAAGTAGCGTGTTTAGTGGCCAGACCAATTGAAATAGTCGAATATCTTCGAGGCAAATGTCAATGTCTCGAATGTGGAGCAATGGTAATCGCACCTCCAGCATCCGGGATAGTTCCAGGACAAGACCTGAGCATCGACCTACAAGCATTATTAGTATGGTTAGGTAATTATGGTCACATATCCTACGAAAAACAACAAGAATTCCTGCGCGAACTAGGTGGAATTGACCTTGGGATAGGGACATTACAAGCTACCAACGCACGGGTAGCCTATGCCGTAAAACCCGCCGTTGAAGACTTGTGGAAATGGGCCGCCCTACAACCTCATGTCCATGTCGATGAAACCCCGTGGTGTGTCAAGGGCGTCAAAGAATGGTTATGGACAGCTACGGGTCAAGAATTTTGCCTGTTTCATGCAGCGGATACCCGGAGTAGGGCCGAATTAGAGACCATGCTGGGGAAGGAGTTCGCTGGGGTGTTGAGTTCCGATGATTTTAGCGTATACAACGGTGTGGTTGTGTCCGCACAGCAAAAATGTTTGGCACATCTACGGCGACATTTTAAGAAAGTTCTTCTGCTTAACCACGGTAACAATACAGTCGTAGCCTCTGCATTCTTGTCATTAATTGATGAGGCATTTCGACAACATCGAGAATGGCGCGAACGCCCCCAAGAGCTTGATTATCACACTTGGGCGAGTGACTTTAAGACCAGGTTGGCAGAATTGTTAAATACTTGGCAAGGTCAAGTTGGTCATGCTGCTGGACTTTTGCTGCGTTCGTTACGCGAGAAAGCACATCAATGGTGGTACTTTTTAGACCATCCATCCATTCCTCCTGATAATAATTTGGCGGAACGTTCTTTGCGATTAGCTGTGACTAAGCGTAAGGTATCTGGGGGTTCCCGGTCAATGTCTCGGTTTGAAGAAACTGCTGATTTGTTATCTGTGATTCAGACTTGTCGGTTTCAAGGCAAAAGCGCGATGGCTTTTTTCCGTGAAGCTATATCTGCCCATTCTTGTGAC
>JAUBSN010000225.1:0-1485 GCA_036704825.1 Microcoleus sp. F8-C3
AGTCGATCGAATCGCTAAAACCTACACGGAGTATGCGTTTTCGTTAGGCGGAACTACCCCGCAGGGGGTAAGTTCCGCTTAAAAGACAGAACCCATGAATATCAGAGGGGTTCCATTATTGGACAGGGGTACAGTACAATTGCGTGGATACCAGAAGCACAAGGAAGTTGGGCATTACCCCTGCTCCATGAAAGAATTAGTAGTGGGTCTTCACCCATACTTCAAGCAGCTTCCCAACTTAAACTTGTCTGTGAACAGAGCATCAATCCAGTCTTAGCAGTTTTAGATAGAGAATATGGCAATGCAAGTTGGGTACTAGCGATAGCAGATATTGAAGCTGATTGTTTAATGAGAGTCCGAAGCAAGCCTGCTTGTGGTCAGCACCACCAGCCTATAGTGGTCGCGGCAGACCACGGAAACACGGGTCCAAAATCAAGCTCAACGACCCAACCACATGGCTCGAAGCGGATACTGTGATTGAAATTGACGAACATCCGCAGTTGGGACAAGTCCGAGTTAGGCAATGGCTTGACTTACATTTTTATCGTGCTGCAGGACAGAGAGTCAATTTAATCCTTGTGGAAAGAATGAATCTCATGTCAAGCGGTCAGCCGTTTCCACCCTTGTGGTTGGCTTGGGTCGGAGAGCGCACTCTACCCAAGCGAAACTGTTTGGTTTAAGTATTTACGACGTTTTGGATGCGATCGTTGGTATAGATTTGCTAAGCAACGATTACATTGGACATTACCTAACTTAAGAACTCCCGAACAATCAGAGCGGTGGAGCGATTTAATGCCGTTGATGAGTTGGCAACTCTGGCTGGCTAAGGACTTAGTGGTCGAGAATCGACTGCCTTGGCAATCTGCTAGTATCAATTTAACTCCTGGACGTGTTGCCCAATCAATGTTCTCGATTTTAGTTGACATTGGTACTCCGGCTCAACTGCCTAAACATAGGGGAAAATCCCCTGGTTGGGAAAAAGGAAAGGCACGTACTAAAGCACCGTACTATCCCACTGTTAAAAAACGGGTTTCTCGACGCAAAAAATCTTCAGAATTAGCTGTTTAATCTTCTACCTCTTGAGTTGTTGAGTAACAGCTTGCCTTCTAGTAAAAGGCGGCTACTTTTAGCTGCGACCATTGTTTAGTCTAAACTCCAGTAAAGATGAATAAACGGTTAAGTCGCAGAAAGGTGAATAGCTTGGTGGCTCGTTTAATGCGTTTGATAATCAACGCTTCATGGTCTGATAGTTCAATTGGAGGATGCCATAAGGGAGGACGCATAGGGTTTTTTTCTTCTTCCTGATTGTTAGGATTTAACAAGCTCCTCAATTCACATATCATGCTTGCCCACTTTTGTCAAACCCCTCTACTGTACCGACGCCCTAGCACATCTTTAAAAAAATGGTGTTATAGCACTTTTTGGATGGGATTGCACGCTCCCGATTGGGGTCAATCTTTCGAGAATTGGTCGGATTTAGCCGCC
>JAUBSN010000226.1:0-1483 GCA_036704825.1 Microcoleus sp. F8-C3
CTAGCATCGGCGGCATGGGTAAGTGGCGAATCACTGACACAAGCGATTTACAGGGTGCGAAGGTTGTTATTTGTCCTGACCGTGACATACCAGGGGTTGAGGATGCGGCCAAAATTTCCGAGCACTTCCCAGAGGCTCAGTGGCTGTACTGCTATCCTGACTCCTGGGTTTGGGACAATTTGCCAAAAAGTCAGGGATTAGATGTCAAAGATTGGATCGATAGCGAAAAACTCAATGCCCAAGACATACTAAATTCTCTAACTCCTCACCCGCGCACGCGGGAGAAAGTAGTATGCCAGAAGTATGACAGTAGTGAGAGCGACTACATCCCAGACACAGCGCCAGTTGCAGAGAGTAATTTTGTTCTAAAGGCAGAGGAAGCTCTCTATTCTGAGGGACATTGGGTATCTATTGGGCGTCAACTTTATCGGTTCACTGGTAGTTTCTATGAACTTTGTCCAGAGGTTGTGGAAAAACGCCGAATCCGCGATTACTTGAGCAACTACTCCGAGAAGGTGAAAGGGGTTGGCTACCGCAAAAAATACGCCAACTCTGCCAGCATCAACCAGGTTTACGACTGGGTGGTGGACGGAAAGGCTGTACACCAGGACACGATTAATCCTGATGGGTTGAACTGCTCTAACGGTGTCCTGCGGATTAATCGTGACGGTTCTCATGTCTTGATGCCTCACGACCACAACCAGGTCTACACCTATGTTGGCGGCAAGTATGACCCCGATATTGACCCGACAGACTGCGATCGCCTTTTGGAGTGTCTTGAGCCGTCGCAGCGAGAAATATTTTTGAGGACTGCTGCCGCTGCCTTGAACTTGAAACTGGTGCGCTCGAAGTTGACGGGGCGGGGGGTAAAAGGTTTGTTGTGCTACGGCGAGGGTTCCAACGGCAAGGATACGCTGCGAGCTGTGTTGGCCGCTGTGTTCGGGCGGGGGATGACTGGCAAGTCGCTGTCAGACTTCAGGGCTTATGACAACGGCCGCAAGTTTTCGCTGGCTGGGATTGAAGGAAGTATCTGTAACTGGGCCTCTGAAAATACTGGAAATGTAGCTTTAGACAGCATCCAGAGCCTCAAGCAGTTAATCACTGGCGACCCCATCGACATTGAGCGTAAGGGCAAGGACAGCTACGAATACAAACCGGCTGCTATCTTCTTCGCGAACTGCAACAAATTACCCTCCATCACCGGGGGGACTGCTGCGATCGACGATCGTTACGGCATTTTGAAATTTGAGAAAACTTACAAGCGGGGCGCTGACCCGTCTCAGGGTGAGTTAGAGGCTGACCCGCGTTTTAAGGATGACGAGAATTTTCTCCTTGAGCAGATTGCGCCGGCGATGCTCAACAAGATACTGGAGCGGTTGCCACTGCTGTTAACCGAGGGCATTGACTACAAGGCAACCCGTGAAGCAATGCGGGAAGCTCAGGAGGAAAGCCGACACTTGTGGCAGTTTGCCCGCGAGGTTGG
>JAUBSN010000227.1:0-1473 GCA_036704825.1 Microcoleus sp. F8-C3
AATTTATATTTTTTAGATAATAGCAAATTCACTCATCTTTCTAAAGGCTGTTTTCAGACTTTTTCAGCAAGCCCTACTTAGGCATTTCTGATGATGAAGTCATCATCAGAAATGCTCATGGATCAACGTTGGCAGTTAGTTCTTGATTGTCTCAATTGTGAAAGTCCTCCTTTTAGCAAAGCCACTTTGGTTCGATTCAGAAAGGGCTTAATTAAAAAAGAACTAGACCAACGTTTAATTGACCGCACCGTAGAAATTGCCAAACAAAAAGGTGGATTTGGCTCATCTCAACTTAAAGCGGCCGATAATTCCTCCCCGTTATGGGGAGCCGGGAAAGTCGAAGATACATATAATAGACCTCTTGCGAAAGTCTCAGGCGATCGCTAATTTGCCTTCAAAGAAAGTTCATAATTATAAATACCAGCTATCAAATTAAATCTTAAGCCGAAGCGTCTTCTTCGATTTCGATATCTTGATGAAAGTATTCTAAATATCTTTAAAATTCGATGTATATTTTCAATGATAATTCTTGATTTTGCTAATTGCCGATTGAAAAGTTTTTCGGCTTGACTCAGTTTCTTGTTTTTGGTTTTTTTGAGCGGTGTTCTACTATTACTATGAATCTTTTTGATTCCTCGATCACCTTTATCACCTAGCAATTCAAGTTCTTTATTCATCCCGATCTTGCTTTTTTTAAACAAACTAAAATCGTGCGTTTTCCCGTTACTAAAAGCTGTACATATTATTTCTGCTGTTTTTGGGTTGGCCTGGGGGGGTGACAAAGAGGTCTACGAGATAGACTGTATAAGGGTTGCGGACCGCATACCTTGTTGATAAAAGTGGCGTTTATTGGGAGTTAACTTCATTAACTGTTCTACCTCGTCAGAATATTGTTCGAGATAATTGACCCACTTTTCTCCATCTAAACCAACACCAAATGTACTCCGTCTTCGATATCTTTTTTTAGGTTCTTTGCGGCGAGATACATATTTTTGCACCTGCTTTTTCTTCATTGAGCGTGCCTTGAAATATTGCTGAACTATAGGCGAGCGTCATGAGCAAAATCATGTTAATAAGTCGGTCTCCTGTTAAGCTAGTTTCTTCAAGATCGTAGCCTCCCGTTTTACAGTCTCGGAACATTTCTTCAATACCCATCCGTTGCTTGTAAGCATCGATAGCTGCCGGCAATGATCCTAAATCTGTGAGTATAAACCACGCTTCATCAACCTTCCAGGCCCCGTAGTTTCTTTTCCACTTACAAGCAACATCAAATCCAGTAGCAGGCTGAGTTTTTCTCACTCTTTTACCTTGAAAATATAAAGAGATTCCTGGTACTATTCCTAATTCATCTAACCGTTGCCAAACTAAATGTTCCGTTTCGAGACAATGATTCTTTGGGAGCATCTCAAATATGCAATGAGTATAAATACTATTCAGGCCAAAGCGAGATTTAAATAAGCACAACGATGTTTC
>JAUBSN010000228.1:0-1467 GCA_036704825.1 Microcoleus sp. F8-C3
CCGATAATTAAAATATCTGTTAATACATGAACACGGGTTCTTGCTACACGGGGGTCTTTGATTTGGGCAAATACTAATGCCATTTTTTCTGTCAGTTCAGTTGCCTGAGCTATACTCAATTTTTTTGCTCTTTTAATCCTGTGTTTGTCAGAGGTGGAACCTGATGCCATAAGACCGACCTGCTAAGTAAGATAGAAACTTTGTAGTCACCAGTCTACTAGATAACATTTCTGCTCCTCAAACGATATCTGTCATTATATAAATTTGCCAAGTAATCTGTATTTTTTACTGCCAAATTAGATGCGCTTACCCTGGTCTAAAAAGGTAAAAGAGCGAGATGAGAAAAACCACTAAAAAGGGAAACCAATATTTCTTTGATATCTGCTTTATCGACTACAGAAGTGGTGGCCTCAAGGAATATTTATGGTGCAGTAAATGGAATAACATTTTTGTTGCATTCATCCTGAGAGAATTAGTCCCTAAACTTTGGAAAGGTGCTTGTGTAGTTATGGATAATGCTAAAATTCATTGCGGAGAAATGAAATGGTGAAAGAATTTATCGAAGAGGCAGGAGCAAAGTTAATTTATTTGTCTCCTTACTCTCCCGATTTTTCCCAGATAGAAAATTTTTGGTCAAAAGTGAAATCTCTGTTAAAAAAACTTAAAGCCAGAAATTATTTAGACTTAATTGATGCAATTACAGATGCTATGCTACAAGTTACTAAAAAAGATATTCATAACTGGTTTGCTCATTGTTGTTACTGTACCTCATGACTATAGTAAACGCTATATCAGGACGATGTTCTCCTCAAACTTCGTACATTACTCCAATGGCGGGCGCTGGGGCGGATGACGTGCAAACAAACATCCTGGTTCTGAAACACCCACTCCCACTCCCAATGTCCGTTAACTCTCGCACTCGTTTCATCTGAACAAATTAATTTTGCCCGCCGCAGCCGTTGTAGTATTTGATTTACTCGATCGTCTAAACTGGTTTTTACCTTTCCCAACAGGTTTGCGATTGCTCCAACTGAAATCTTGAGTCCAAAGACTTCTCCAAAAATAGACGATAGCCGTTCGTAACTGATGGCATGAGTGTAACGGAGATATGTAACTAAGCTTTGAATCTCCCGGCCTTCCCGGTGAACCTGGTTCCATTCCCAATGGTACAGGTGCAACATACTTGGTTTGACAGCACGCGCACTGACCGCCATAACGTTCGATTCGGGTGACGATGGGGCGAATTGGAGCTAGTTCGATTTTTTCGTAGACGGATTGCAATTTTTGGGCGGTGGCGGTGACTTTTTCTCCACACTGGGGACAATTTTTGAGTTGGGCGATGATTGTTTGGTCGGGATGAGGATGTAGTTCTCTGCCCCCTCCTGCTCTTCCTAGAGCGCCAGTCCAGTAAAAGAGGTTGACAAAAAGGCGAAAATATGATGGTGTATAAAAAACAAGCTGGGAAAG
>JAUBSN010000229.1:0-1448 GCA_036704825.1 Microcoleus sp. F8-C3
TGTACTAACCCCCTATAAGACTGGACAAGAATCTGAAAACAGATTTATAACAGTTAAATTAGGGAAATATGCCAAGAGGAAAAAGATCATTCACACCAGAAGAGCGATTAAGCCTTTTACAGGAAGCAGAACAGGAAGGCTACATAGAGACATGTCGCAAGTATAATTTATCACCAGCCTTGTTATCGAAGTGGAAGCAACGGTATTTGGCAAAGGGAGCACAAGGACTCAAGCCTGCCTACAAGCGCGTTGATCCGGAGGTTCGCGCTTTAGAAGAGGAGAATGAGCGATTGAAACGAATCATCGCCCGACAAGCTCTTGAGATAGAAGTAAAGTCAGAGCTTCTAAAAAAAACTCCTATCCAACCCAAGAAAAAGTAATGCTGATCAAACAATTCTCTGATCGTGCACCGGTTCAATTGCTTTCCAGATGGCTGCAATTACCGCGGAGCACATTTTATTATAAGCCACATCCTGGACAGCGAGGTATGAAGCCCAGTACCCATACGCTTTATCAAGGAGCGCTCGTGACCAATGAAGAAGTGGTTGATCAAATCAAGACTTTGATCAGTGGTCCGTATAATGCCTACGGCTATCAATCCATTAATGATGATCTTAAAGCATTGGGTTATCTGATCAACCACAAGAAGACTTATCGGCTCATGGATGTTCATAAGCTTCTATTGGGAAAAGTAATCCGAACCAGCGGTAAGCGTAATTGGGTTCAGTATCGGAAAATACTGGCTACACAGCCATTAGAATATCTCTGTCTTGACATCAAGTATGTGTGGGTGCAGGGGGAAGGCCGATGGTACTACTTGCTTTCAATCATGGATGTGTTCAGTCGAAAGATTTTGCACTGGATTTTTCAGAAGAGTGTTCGGAAAGCAGATGTGATCAATATGTTCCGATGGCTCCACCTTGTTTACAATCTCAAGGGCGTAATCATCCGAAATGACAACGGCTCACAATTTCTTGCCAATCAGGTCAGAAACTTTCTGGTACAACTGGAGGCCAAGCAGGAATTTACACATATAGCTACTCCTGAAGAAAATGCATACATTGAAGCCTTTCACAGCATCCTTCAACGTGAACTCATCGACCGGTTTGAATTCAGTAGCTTCTACGAAGCAAAGCAGCACATTGAAAAATACATGCAATGGTACAACTACGAACGAAAGCACAGAAAACTTGGGCGGATAACTCCTCAGCAGAAATGGTCATCAGGTCTTTCCTGTTCAACTTATAAGCAGAGCGGACAGGTGGCTGGAGCAGTCGAGTCAAGGCCGAATGATTCCTTAAAAAATCAAACACAAAATCATTCGCTCTGTACCAGCCTTGACTCGGCTGATCCAGACACATACTTTTGCTTAGAAGATGAACAGGAAAACCGACAAGCACTACACATTTTAAACAACAATTCTGTCCAACTTATAGGGGGTTAGTACA
>JAUBSN010000230.1:0-1437 GCA_036704825.1 Microcoleus sp. F8-C3
GTAATTGCTCAACTAGGGTAAAAAAGGGAGCCATCATTAGAGAGAGCTTGTTGAATAGATTGATAAGCAGTTAAACCCTGACGCTTGCCAGTATTCACAACTGAACGAACGGCAGCAAACAAATCTCGCCCCCATTCCGAACGGAAACCATTGGTCACACGGCGAAATATCACGCTCATCCGAATCGCTTGTTCGCTAGAATTATTTGTGGGTGGAATTGCCGCATCTTCCAGAAATAAAAACAAATTATCCATCAGCTCGCCATAGCGTTTTCGCAACCGGACGCCATCCGGCTGATGTGGTGAAAAACTCAAAATTCTGGTTAATCTTTCTCGTAAATTGCTGCGATATCGCTCCAGCCTTGCCTCGTCCATCCTGTCGCGTCGTCGATGGATGACAAAAGCCCTTAATAATAACCTCTTCATTGCTGGGGCAAAAATCTTGTCTCCTGCATCAATGGCATATTGGCAATCCCGCAGTTGATGGGCTAAACACACCTGCCATTGTGCTGCTGGGTGATTTTTTTGAGCGCTAAAGAGGTCTGATACCCAAAGTTGCGGGCGATGTTCCCCGAGAACTTCACTAATTACTCCAGCCCCTCGACTCGGACGGATGACATGCAGGCAAATATCTTGGTTCTGAAACACCCACTCCCATTGGTTTTGTCCGTTAACTCTGGCACTGGTTTCATCCGAGCAAATTAATTTTGCCTGCCGCAACCGTTGTAGTATTTGATTTACTCGATCGTCTAAACTGGTTTTGACGGTACCCAAGAGGTTGGCGATTGCTCCTTCTGAGATCTTGAGCCCAAAAACTTCTGCTAAGATTCCCGACAGCCGTTCGTAGCCGATCGCATGAGTGTAGCGCAGATATGTCACTAGGCTTTGAATTGAACTGCCAAATGGTGAACCCGGTTCCATTCCAGCAGGTACCGGGGCAAGATACTCGGTTTGACAACAGGCGCAGCGACCGCCATAACGTTCAATGCGCGTGACGATCGGGCGAATTGGTGGTAGTTCTATTTTGTCATAGACGGATTGCAATTTTTGGACTCTGGCAGTGACTGTTTCTCCACACTGGGGGCAACTTTTAAGTTGAGCGATAATGATTTGGTCGGGTTCGGGATGTAGGTATCTTCCCCCTCCTGCTCTGCCTACGCTTTTTTGTCTTTTGAGTCCTTCTGTTTTCGATGGCTTGATGTTGGGCTTGAATCCTTTTGATGGTGGAGTGCTGGAATTCGAGCTGGTTTTAGCGGGGGATGAGTCTGGTTTTGATTCGTCAGTGGTTAATGCTGCGCGCAGTTTTTGGATTTCCTGCCATAGCTCTACTATCAAGGCGTCTTTGGCCTCGTCCGATAGTTGTTTTAGGTCAGGGAGTTTTTTCATTCCTTTATCTAATGTCTATCTCGTTCTCTTGTCAAGGGGGTTGAGCAATTAC
>JAUBSN010000231.1:0-1433 GCA_036704825.1 Microcoleus sp. F8-C3
TTATCAAGAAAACTGGGTCTAAAACCCCGTCCTTTTAGGACGGCTTTAATCGATCCTTGATGTATTGCTTCAAGATTTTAATCGGCGCACCCCGAACCGAAACAGCTTGCATAACTCGGACTCGCCCACGAGCATCTTTCATGAATTTTAAGATCCGAGACGCTGTTCCTTTCTGGAGGGTAATTTAGTTGTCACTGCTGTAGATCTGTGTTAAAGTCTACGGATCGAGTTTAACAGGAGCCATGAAAGCTAGGTACAAATATCGTTTCTACCCAACAGACAAACAGCAGCAGGGATTAGCCCAGTTGTTTGGTTGCGTGCGAGTAGTGTGGAATGATTCCCTAGCAAAGTCGCTCAATAGCAAGTATCCGGGCTATGGCGAATTGTCTGAGTCTCTAACAGCTTCTAAAAAAACTGAAGGTAGAGTGTGGCTAAACGACGTATCTTCTGTCGCCTTGCAGCAATCTCTCAAACATTTAGATGTTGCTTACCAAAACTATTTTGGTTCTCTAAAAGGCAAGCGCCAAGGGAGAAAACTAGGAAGACCTAAGTTTAAAAAGAAGTCTTCAAGGCAGTCGGCAACCTTAACAAAAGCAGGATTTTCTTTAAAAGGAGATGAAGTTTACTTAGCTAAGATTGGGAACGTCAAACCGATTTGGAGTCGAAAGCTGCCATCAAAACCCAGTTCGGTAACAGTAATTAAAGATTGCGCGAATCGCTATTTTCTCAGCTTTGTAGTCTCCATAGATCCGGTTAACGTGCCTGCTAAAAACGAGTCAATCGGCATCGATCTGGGGATCAAAACCTTTGCGACTCTCAGCGAGGGAACGCAAGTCAAAGGCCTCGACTACTCAAAACCAGACCGCAAAATTAGGAAGTTACAACGCAAGGGATGCCGACAGCAGAAAGATTCAAAACGGCGCAATAAAACAAGAATTCGCGTCGCAAAACAGCACAACTCCATAGCGGACAAGCGTACCGATTTCCTGCACAAGCTATCAACCAAGATTGTCAGCGAGAACCAAACTGTAATCTTAGAAGATTTGAACGTGTCTGGCATGGTAAAAAACCGCAAATTAGCCAGAGCAATTAGCTTGCAGGGATGGTATGAATTCCGCACTCTAATTGAGGCTAAGTGTGACAAGTACGGGCGCGACTTTAAAGTAATAGACAGGTGGGAACCTACCAGTCAAACTTGCTCGGAGTGCGGGTTTAGATGGGGCAAGCTAGATCTCAAAATTCGAGAATTAATTTGCATTAACTGTTCCACTCCTCACGATCGAGATATAAACGCCGCTAAAAATATAGCTAAAGTCGGGATGGGGCATCGCCACGACTCTAAACGGACATCGAGAGAAGGTAAGACTACAGTCAAGCGCATCTCAGTGAAGTGTCAAGAATCCTAGCCCTTATAGGGCGGGGAGTATGTCAAA
>JAUBSN010000232.1:0-1402 GCA_036704825.1 Microcoleus sp. F8-C3
TGAGGGTTCTCACCCCGACCGCCCGGGAGTTCTGGGTTTGAAACCTCTCCCGATCAAGTGTGCGGGGTAAGTTCCGTTTAAGGTTTTGGCTTCTGGCCTCCCCCATGCGGTATGATCGATCGCCACTAATATATGTTCTGTTGCGGGTACTTGCTGTTCTAATTCCTCTCCATACAGCATCATCAGTTTTTTTCGGTCTGGTCTACAGTCTTGTAATGCTTCGTAAATACTTGACCATTGTCGATTGAATAGCGGGCTGAGTGAAAATTCTGCTAAACATGACGCATTCGGAGTGGTCATCACTGCATCCATCAGCTCGAATGTCGCATCCTTGGCGAGTACCAATAATTCGTATGCTGCTTGACGAAATTTCCTTAATCGTTCACTGTTCATTTAGGGAGTGGATAGGTTTTATTTTTCACCCTCATTCTCTCCCGGCGCGGTGGCTCTAGTTCTTCTTTTGCCACCGTTATCATCTTTAGTTAGTCTAAACTACAGAGTTACAGTAACGAGCTGCCATTTGACCCATCACTATTAGTTCACTTTCGACGGGCGTATTAGTCCCAACCTAATTAGGGCTTGCTGAAAAAGTACAGGAAACCCCAAAAAGTTCGATCGCTCTATTCAAGCAAGCGGCTCAGTTAAGTTATTATTGTTGTTCGCACGCTGGGAGATAATTATTGTTAATCTGACAGCGGTTGTGAGTTGTTATCGATCGAAATTGACACAAAAAAAGCAACAATAACCTTCTTAACCCTCTTTTGTCACTCTAGGCAGATGAAAAATTAAAATCAGGGATGTTAAAGTTTTGAAAAATTGGACGAGTTAGATTATTGACAAGCATTTGAAGTTGAAAAAATCCTTCAGATAACTTAGGAATCGTAAAGACTTGTAACCAAGGTTTAATGAGGTTAAATAGTACAAATGGTTGAAGTATCAAACGGAGGTTATTAAGAATATTATTCCAACCATTGCCTTGCTCCCACCAAGGGTGTGATGAAAAACTAGATTCAGATTGTGGTGGTAATTTCAGCAGTTGTTCAGAATGAAGACTAACCCTGTTTTGTCACTCTGGCAGTAGTATAATAAGGTAAAAATTCTAGAACCAAGACACAGAGTATGGTACAGCCTCGTCGGGCCACACCCACCGTAAAATTTGTGGATGAATATTGCCAATGGTATAAAAGCCTGTTTTCAGATGTCAGGAGTTTTGAGGCTTTTAAGTACCTTCATATAGGGTGTGTTTCTGATCTAAAACGTAAAACACTGCCTGCGATAGCTAAAATCGTTGGATTAGATAATCATCAAGGATTACACCATCTTTTAACGTAAGGATTCAGGTCTTTGATTGAGGAATAAGAGAAGGCATCAATAAGTCACAAGAATGGGCAGATATAGCTTC
>JAUBSN010000233.1:0-1378 GCA_036704825.1 Microcoleus sp. F8-C3
AGCTACTAGTGTCCGGGGAATTCTAGTTTTTCTCTAAAGTGATTGAATCTCAAATGATTTCCAATACTTTTTAGATTTTCAAAAAGGAGGCCTATCCTGAAAGATTGATCTTTAACTGAAATGTGGGATTGATTTGGTTAATGGAGGCTGTTTCTGGTTTTTCTAAGAAGCTGATAAGATCCAGATAGTTGAAAAGGTGTAGCCGAATCAGGCTTACAATGTTGGAGAATGCCCATTTCTTCTTAACCTGTCGTCTAATAACATTTATGAGCAGGTCGGCAATTAAAGCACACCAAATTTGAATTTTAATAGCGTTTTTATTGTCTCCCAGAAAAAATTGCAAAGGCATATTCTGCTTTAGCCGTTTGAAAAGCAATTCAATGCTCCATCGTTTGGCGTAAAGCTGAGCAATTGTAAATGGTTGACTCTTGAGATCGTTGGTTAAGAATCGCAGATGCTTTTTAGTTATCGGATCTATATAATCGATTATTCGAGCAATTACTCTTTCAGTTTTCGCTTGTGGAAACCCCAATACTACTTCAAGATCTTGTTGCACACCATTCTTACTTTGGTTTGCGTTGACAAGTCGAATATTAGTAATGTCGTAATGAGTAGAATCATTTAGCCTTGTAATCCATCGTATCTTCATTTGAGTCCATAAATTGAATTGGGGATAAAAACGATATCCTCGATCCATAATTACAGTACTTTCGGAAGGCAACGTTAAGTACTTATGAAAAACCAAGTCATTATCAGCCCCTTCACCAATATGAACTACACAAGGGCTTTGTTGATTAATGGGGACAGCCATGTGAACTTTTAAGCCTCCCTTTCTTCGTCCATCGGAAAAGCTGCTACCAGACCCCTTAAAAATTTCTTGAAAAAGTGTGATTACTGTTGAATCAATAATGAAATAATTTTCAAGCGATTTTCGGCTGTCCGGAAAAACATTGTCCCAATGATGCTTTAACGCTAAGTAGATATCTTCAAAAACCTGACAATCTCTTCGTTGATTAGCCTCAGAAAATGTGCTGCGAGTGGGCAGGTGTTTTATACCAGAGCTCGATAGTCTCCCCTCTAGCGCCCGCATACCAGTAACAACTTCCCTTAGCGAATTACAGTTGCCAAAGCATGCAAAAAGCATAGTGGTTAAATGATGCCATGTGGTAAACTTCTTATAATAGCGGTCTGATTGATGCTCACCAACAGCCTTATGGATAAGTTCTTTGGGGATCAGTTTTATCAACTGGCTGAAAGTAGGCTGTCCGGAGAAATGAGTACTTTTGTTCATGGTAAATTTTGTGTGGTAACTCAATCTACCATAAAAAAAAGCAAGGTCAGAAATGGCCTTGCTTAATATTTTCCCCGGACACTAGTA
>JAUBSN010000234.1:0-1328 GCA_036704825.1 Microcoleus sp. F8-C3
ACTGGGAGGCTAAAGCCTCCTTCTGCCTTTCATCCCCGGACTAAAGTCACGGGGTTTTCATGCTCGATCTTTATAAAGTGGTGATGAGAGAAACTTGTTGTGTCCGAAATCCTGGAATAGCAATATAGTAGTGGATTTCTCGGACAGTGAGAGTTTGGGGAAGTGTGGCGAATTCTTCTTTGGTTGAGCCTCGATCGCAGGTTTGAGGCTTCTTCCAAACAGTTGGCCGATCGTGTGACCCTACAATTTTACTTTTTCGTAGCTCTTGAAAACGTGCTTGATGCTTACGAAATACGACATCTGCTTGACGGTTTTTGACAAAAAACAAATCCGCATAAGAACAGAAAGCCCGGTCTCCTAAAAGCACATCATTTGGGTTAAGAAATTCATACAGTCGTCTTGCCAACTTGATATCATGTGTGTTGAGAACATCGATAACGATAGCAATAGCAGCACCTGTAGCCAAACTGAATAAAACACCAATTTTAGCAATGGGAAAGCGACAGCCAGGAGATTTAGTGCTAGGTTGAGGATAAGCTTGTTGATTTTTAGCTGTATGTGGCATCG
The DNA here is from genome assembly GCA_036704825.1 of Microcoleus sp. F8-C3. Taxonomy (GTDB): domain Bacteria; phylum Cyanobacteriota; class Cyanobacteriia; order Cyanobacteriales; family Microcoleaceae; genus Microcoleus. Next base: position 568 of record JAUBSN010000234.1, read on the forward strand.
ATACAGTTGAACCATCAACTATCACGATGTGACGACCACACCATAAGTATTCTGGAGTAACTTTGTTCTCTAAACTTTTTGCTACTTTACCAAATAGTTGTTGCAGTAGTTTTTCTGGTAGACGTTGACGAGCTTGGCAATAAGCACCAGTATCCTGGGAGGGAATTTCCACATTTTCACCGGATAACCAAGCAATCACGCGAGTGACAGCATTATGGCAACTCTTGTCGGCATCTAAAACCTGGGAAAGAAATGCCCACAGTGTGACAAACGGGTCAAAGAGTCGGTGGCGGTACTTAATTTCAAGGGTGTCGAGAGCTTCCTGAATGGTGGCTTCTGGTAGCAGGTCACAGAAGGGCAATCCGACGCTGTTGTTAAATTTATCCTTGAGAATTTGTACTCAATTGGGAATATTAGAAGTAGTCATGATAGCCTAGAGCGCCAGTCCAGTAAAAGAGGTTGACAAAAAGGCGAAAATATGATGGTGTATAAAAAACAAGCTGGGAAAGCGCGTGCGATCGAGGTAAAAGTAAGCCCGTAGGGGTTGCTAGCACTGGCTGGAGACGAACGATGGTCGAGCGTGCCATCGACACGCCCGCAGTTGTGGTGTCCAAGCGCAAGTCGATCGAAAAATATCAATTCCCAAGGCGCACACTCGCGCGAAGCGAGCTTTCCAACCCAAGCGTAAACTACCCAAAAACCAAACAATGCGTCCACCAACTTGGAATCCCCCGATCGAATTATCCCCAAGCGAACAAAAC
>JAUBSN010000235.1:0-1319 GCA_036704825.1 Microcoleus sp. F8-C3
AGTGAAGGCAGTCTAATTCTTTACGATGTCACCTCGACATATTTTGAAGGAACCACCTGTCCCCTGGCTCAATACGGCTATTCGCGGGACAAAAAGAAAGGGAAATTACAAATCATTTTTGGATTACTTTGTAATGCTGCTGGCTGCCCGATCGCCGTAGAAGTATTTGAAGGCAATGTCAATGATGCCACAACCTTAAGCCCGATACTGGAAAAAGTTCGCAATCGGTTTGGTATTCAAAGGTTAGTATTAGTCGGAGATCGAGGCGTACTGACTTCGGCACGGATTGAAGAAGAATTAAAAGGGGTAGAGGGGTTAGATTGGATTACAGCGTTAAGAGCACCACAAATTCGAGAGTTGGTAGAACAAGAAGCGATCCAACTGTCACTGTTTGACCAACAAGATTTAGCTGCAATTCAATCCCCAGATTATCCAGGAGAGCGACTAATCGCCTGCCGCAATCCGTTTTTAGCAGAAGAAAGAGCCGCTACCAGGGAAGCACTGCTACAAGCAACTGAGAAAGAATTAGACAAAATCGTCGCGGCAACAACTCGTTCTCAACGTCGGTTAACAGGAGCCGAAAAAATTGGAGTGAGAGTGGGGAAAATTATCAATCGCTACTCTGTAGCCAAGCATTTTAATCTCTCGATTACCGACAACAGTTTCAGCTACGAACGAAACAGTGAGAAAATTGCAGCGGAAGCGAATTTAGATGGAATGTACGTGATTCGTACTTCGGTTTCAGAGTCGATATTAGATGACCCACGGGCGGTGAAGGCATATAAGAGTTTGTCTCAAGTAGAGCAGGCATTTCGCTGTTATAAAACTATTGATTTGAAGGTGCGTCCGATTTATCATCGCGCAAGCGCATCGGGTGCGCTCGCACGTGTTTTTATGCTTGTTGGCTTATTACGTAGAATGGCATCTGCGCGAGAGATTAGCGCCGCTGCTATTTGAGGAGGAAGAGTGGTTAGAGCCTCTTGAACCTGCTTCAGTCGTTGTCCCGAATAAATCTGAGACTCCGGCTAGGCGGAAAGCTTCAACAAAACGTAATTGGGAGTGTTTTCCAGTTCAAAGTTTTCGGACATTACTGACTAATTTGGCAACGATTACTAAAAATCGAGTGCAGCCTAAACTGGGGGGTGTTTCAGTTAGCTTTGATAAGTTGGCGACGCCGACTCCTTTACAGCAGAAAGCCTTCGATTTACTGGGAGTTGCCCTGACTTTGTAGTCATGTATAGGGTGAGGGTTCTCACCCCGACCGCCCGGGAGTTCTGGGTTTGAAACCTCTCCCGATCAAGTGTGCGGGGTAAGTTCCG
>JAUBSN010000236.1:0-1307 GCA_036704825.1 Microcoleus sp. F8-C3
TTGACATACTCCTAGCCCTATAAGGGCTAGGATTCTTGACACTTCATTGAGATGCGCTTGACTGTAGTCTTACCTTCTCTCCGTGTCCGTTTAGAGTCGTGGCAATGCCCTGTCCCGACTTTTTGTATATTTCTCGCTGCGTTGAAATCTCTATCTTGTTGGGTACCGCAATTAAGACAGAGTATTGAACGAATAGAAAGATCTAATTTTCCCCACTTAAACCCGCAATCTGCACATACTTGGCTGGTAGGTTCCCAGCGGCTAATTATCCGAAACTCCCTGCCCAACTTCTCAGATTTGCCCTCGCACAAAGTACGGAATTCATACCATCCCTGCTGGCTAATTGCCCTTGCAAGTTTGCGATTTTTGACCATTCCCGACACGTTTAAGTCTTCCAAGACAATCACTTGGTTTTCGTTGACTATCTTGGTTGACAGTTTGTGCAAGAAATCTTTACGGATATCGGCTATTCGATTGTGCAGTTTCGCGATCTGAATGCGAGTTCTATTTCTGCGTTTTGAATCTTTGAGTTGGCGAGCTAATTTACGTTGTAGCTTACGGATTTTTCGGTCTAACTTTTTGTAGTTCGGACTCTTGACTTGAGTTCCATCGCTCATTACCGCAAAGGTTTTGATTCCCAGATCTATGCCGATACTCATGTGTTTGGCATCGACTCGAACGGGTTCAATCTCCACAACAAAGCTTAGGAAATAGCGGTTAGCGCAGTCTTTGATTACCGTGACCGAGCTAGGCTCTGATGCCAACTCTCTCGACCAAATTGGCTTTAAGTTGCCAATTTTAGCTAAAATTACTTCGCCTTTTTTGATAGAAAATGCGGACTTTACAAACGTTGCAGACTGGCTATTTGTCCTTTTCTTAAATCGAGGTTGACCTACTTTCTTTCCTTTCCGCTTTCCCTTGAGAGAGTCGAAATAGTTTTTGTAGGCTGCATCCAACTGTTTAAGAGATTGCTGCAAGGGAACAGACGAAACATCGTTTAACCAGGCTCTTTCTTCAGTCTTTTTTGACTGAGTGAGAGACTTAGACAGACTATTGTAGCCAGGATACTTGTTTGACTTGCTGAAAGCTAAGGCGTCATTCCAGACTACACGAACGCAGCCAAACAACTGAGCTATACTCTGTTTTTGTTGGTCGGTTGGGTAGAATCTGTACTGGTATCTTGCTTTCATTATTTTTGTTTTTTAGCTTGCTCTATTATACTATGTCTTGCTAATAGATTAAGGAAAGTTTTAAAAAATTTAAAGCCGTCGTAGAACGACGGGGTTTTAAACCCAGTTTCTTGATAA
>JAUBSN010000237.1:0-1268 GCA_036704825.1 Microcoleus sp. F8-C3
ATAGATGGACTGCAAGCCTTGTTAAAAGGTGGCGTAACGATAGCTTCTTTGCCTGACTCTTTTAAAATCACCCGTTCGCGCCCACACGGCCACGTAGCAGCAGTATTGGGCTGCCTGAAAAACACTGGCTTACACAACTTAATTAGTTCGGAAAATAGTCGCAACAGAAGATTGGTATTGGCGACGATCATCGCCAGGATTGTTGACCCGCGATCGAAACTCGCCACTGCCAGAGGATTCAAGGAAGAAACTTGTTTTTCGAGTATTGGCAAAATCTTGGGAATCGAGGGTGCCGATGAAGATGAATTATATGGGGCAATGGATTGGCTCTTATCCAAACAAGAATCGATCGAAAATAGTTTGGCAGCTCTTCATCTGGCATCATCAACATTAGTATTGTATGATGTATCGAGCAGTTATTTTGAAGGCAAAACTTGCCCCCTAGCCCGATACGGTTACAATCGAGATGGTAAAAGAGGTAAATTGCAGATTGTATTCGGATTAATGTGCGATGCTTCTGGATGTCCGATCGCGATCGAAGTATTTGAGGGCAATACAGCAGACCCGACCACCCTCACCAATCAAATTACGAAACTCAAAGAAAGATTTGGAATCGCTAAAATAATTTGGGTGGGCGATCGAGGCATCATCTCTTCAACAACGATTCAAAAAGACTTTCAATCATCAGAGCATACTTTCGATTGGATTAGCGCGCTGCGTTCGGTACAAATTCGCAGCCTCGTCGAGCAAGAATCGATTCAACTCTCTTTATTTGACGAACAAAATATCGCTGAAATATCATCATCAGACTATCCCGGAGAACGCTTAATTGCCTGTCGCAATCCAATGTTAGCAGCAGATAGAGCCCAAACCCGAGAAGAATTGTTGCAAGCGACTGAAAAAGAATTAGCCAAAATCGTTGCTGCTACAAAGAGAAAGAAAAATCCTTTAAAAGGGGCATCAGATATTGCTCTCAAAGTGGGAAAAGTGGTAAATCGTTACAAGGTTGCCAAACATTTCAAACTCGATATTCAAGAGAACAGCTTCAGTTACGAAAGAAACACCCGCAGCATTGAAAGTGAAGCAGCACTCGACGGTTTGTACGTGATTCGGACCTCAGTAGAATCTGAAGTTTTATCGCCAATAGAAACAGTGAGAGCTTATAAAAGCCTGTCTCAAGTAGAGCAGGCTTTTCGGAGTTTTAAGACAGTCGATTTAAAGGTACGACCGATTTATCACCGCCTGAGCGCTCGAGTTAAGGCTCACGT
>JAUBSN010000238.1:0-1211 GCA_036704825.1 Microcoleus sp. F8-C3
AAATTTTTGGAGCCACAGCTTGCTTATTCGCTATTCGCGAATGTAGAATAAATCAAACCGCAAGCGATCGCAGCCAGCTATGCTCAAACCGCAAGATATTGTTGCCCTGCTTAAAGTCCACTGTTGGCGCGAGGATTCCTGGACTTACAGCACCCTCGCTCAAAGTTTGGGCATGAGTGCATCAGAAGTTCACGGTGCTCTTTCTCGATGCGAAGCAGCAGGCTTGTACGATCGCGAACATCGAAGGATCGGGAAGCAAGCACTGCTAGAATTCCTGGTTCACGGGCTGCGCTATGTATTCTACGCCCAGCCCGGTCCCTTAAGTCGGGGACTGCCTACGGCACATTCTGCAGAACCCTTGAAAAGCAAGCTGGTTGCCTCGCCCTCCGAGGTTTATGTGTGGCCAGATCCTCAAGATGCCGTCAGGGGGCAGTCGATCGCCCCTTTGTACCGTTCGGTCCCTGTCGCTGCCAGTAACGATCCGGAACTCTACGCCTTGCTCAGCCTGATTGATGCGTTGAGGGTAGGTAGGGTGCGGGAGCAACGTTTGGCAGAAGGCGAACTTGAAAGCAGGCTGTTTCCAGCATGAACCCGCAGATATTCATGCTGGAAACAGTGGCTGCAGTGATCTCGACTGTTCCTGCTACCGTCGATCGCTAAAAATAGACGGCAGCAGACATTACCTTGAACTGACAAGAAAAACCAAAACTTAATTATCACTTGTAGCGACGGGCGGAATGTTTAGAGCAGGCCCGATTTCATTTGCCAGACTCATTGTAGAAACAGCAGCTTCGATTATTTGTACTGCCCAATCTGCTACGGCCAGCCCTTGAGTTTTAGCCGCATCTCGGATCTGGCCTTGCAAGTCGATCGGGAACTGTAGAGTTAAACTAAAAGTATCTCGTTGGGCTCGTTTTGCCTTTTTGACTAACTCTGGCTCGATCCATCGAAAAAGCCACAATTTACATTCAGCTCCCCGTTCGTTACCATCCTTCTCAATAAAGTTGAGTTTGCCCAGCTTTTGACAATAAAAACTGTGAGGGTCGTCTTGAACAGGCTCAAAACTGCAATGATAGCAATTCCAGCAGCTTCGGCATTGAGTTTCTGTCTGACTGGATGTTGCTCCCAATCCCTCAGCATCCTCTTGATTGGCTGCTAAAATCTTACAGTCTGATGCTGGATGATTGGTTGAAACAGTTCGTTGCTTTTTG
>JAUBSN010000239.1:0-1187 GCA_036704825.1 Microcoleus sp. F8-C3
ATCCCCCTAACCCTTTTTAGGATTGGTTTCTAGCCAACGAGTCGCACACCGGGATTCATATCGATACCAATACAACCATAGGCGCGATCCTTAGACTGTTGCTTCACTTCAGCGGGCGTGAACTGTACGGCAACATTCGACTTGCTTTCTTTCTTGAACAAATGCCAAGTTTTAGAACCTGTTTCAGGCAAGCGGTTGATATTGCGGTCATAATTACCAATTGCTGAAGAGATGTATTTTCCAAATCTAGATTCTCAACAAGCTGGAACCCGGAACTTAATTGTTTTCCCGTCCCACTGAGCAATTTGGTTTCCAAAGCTTTCATCCTTAGATCCGACAATAAAAATGTGTCCGTGAGGTACAAAAACCAGGATCGGCTTGAGCTTCAAGAATGCGCTCTTATTTTGAATCAGATGAAGTTTGCGCTTTTTACCATGAATCTGAAACTTCAGATTTTGCCAGTTTGTGTCTCTGTGCTTGAGAGAGCAAGACAAAGGGAAATTGCATCCAGTCTGGGAATTTTGCCAAGTTTTATTGGCATAGAACTTCCGAGCTAACTTTAATTTTCGTTCTGATTTCTCAATCCAAGATTCAATCGATTTCGCCTTCCCTTTCAGTATTTTGATGTGTAAAGCACGATGTTCTTTGGCTCCATCTACCTTACCTTGGGCATAAGTAATTACGCCATTTGCATGACGCTTGCTAATTTGATATAGCAATCCTAAATGATTTTCTAGACCTAGAGCAATCCTAATTAATTTTTTCCGTGCAATTATATTTATGTATTTTGGGGAAATCAAATTTATGTTCGTTAGTAAAAAATTCAAACAAAAATTTTACAATCTTAAAAGACCTACATAAATACCAATATTTTCTTAAAAAGTTTTTAGCCTGTAACCAAATATCTTCAACGGGATTTTGTTGGGGAGCATTTGGAGCAAATAAAATACAAGTAATTGACCACTCATCAGGCTCTTTGTCACCATTTACTTCTAATAAAAAATCTCTAAATTCGCCATATTTATGATAACTGGCTCCATCCCAAATCAAGATAATCTTGCGATTTTTATATTTATATTGTAAGTATTTTATAAATTCAACTGTTGATTTTCCATCCCCAGATGGATGGCTCTGAACATGGAATTCTTTGCTTTGATAATTGAGTGCGCCAAAATAAGTTTGTCTAT
>JAUBSN010000240.1:0-1157 GCA_036704825.1 Microcoleus sp. F8-C3
AATTTTAAATCACCCTAACCTTCCGTCAGTCCTATCCTATGGTACTCTCGCTGCTTAAAAACTGTCCGAAGTATTGATCCAAAGAAACGTTAAAAAAGAGTAGAGAGAAAGAGCCATGACCCCTGAAGAACTAGAGCGATTGGAAAGCTGTACGTCAGAAATTGCTAAAATTTTGTATAACAATACACCCCCGAGTGAACTGACCAGTTTGGAAAATATCGAAAAGCATCTCAGGGAGCAATGGCTGGTTCATGTAGGTTCCAAAATAGGTTTTTTTTATCAAACAGGCAACGGGAACAGAACAAGGACGACCCCGGACAGTAAAAAGCTGTATTGGTGAACTAATAATTACTGAAAAACAAGCCAAAAAATTAGAGGTCAAGAAATCCACGCGATTATCTCCATTATTTGAAAAATGCTGTCTCCGTCAAATCGCTAATATTTCCTACTCCAAGGCTGCCCTTGAAATGGAAGTTCAGACAGGAGTAAAGATTGGACACACTTGTTTACATCGATTGGTAGAAAAACAAGAATGGTCAGAACCAATAGCCAAAATAGAGGTCAAAGAAACAAGCATAGATGGAGGGAAAGTCCGTCTGAGAGGGAAGTTGGGACAAGGGTCTCATTGGCAAGATTATAAGGCCGTGCGGTAACACGAAAGTTATTATGGGGCTTTTTATCAAGAGAATGAAGCATTAATTAACTATATAAACCATCAGCCATTAGCCGATATATTAACTTGTTTGGGTGATGGACATGAGGGAATATGGAATATTATGAGCCAGTTAAATCCTGGTAAAACCCGACGTGAAATATTAGATTGGTATCATTTAATGGAAAATTTATATAAAGTGGGAGGGTCGTTGAAATCTCTAGCCAAAGCCAAGGAATTTTTGTGGGTCGGAAGGGTCGAACCCACCATAGATTTATTTAAATATTGTCGTAAAAAAAACCGCCAAAAACTTTTGCAAGTATCTAGAAAAGCATCGCTATCGAATTGTTAACTATGAGCAATTATCATCTGACAAGATTTGTTCGCCGAGGCTCTGAAGCCGTGGAATCAACGGTCAAACAAATATCTAGGGCTTGCTGAATAAGCGCCATCAGGTGGCGCTGCCTGAGTTTCGCTCGCCAGAACGAGACTCAGGTGCAAGGAA
>JAUBSN010000241.1:0-1108 GCA_036704825.1 Microcoleus sp. F8-C3
GGTTTAACTGCTTATCAATCTATTCAACAAGCTCTCTCTAATGATGGCTCCCTTTTTTACCCTAGTTGAGCAATTACATATTAGGTTTAGCTATCCCGGTAAATTTTTGTTTTGGAGTAATGGCGAAATGTGCTTGGAACTAAGTTATTTCTTCAATAGTAAGTTGTAATTCATAGTTTATAAATCTAACCGATGAGTTCCAACGAGCGCCAAAAAAAACCAGAAGACGGGGACTTTGAGATGAGATAAACGGAGGGCTACTTATTCGTATCAGCAGTGCCTGGAGGTAATAAAATAAAGTGGAAAATAATACAATTAAATTACTAGATGTCGTTGCCTTGACAGTTGACCTTCCTGAATACAACCTGTGGCGCGGACAAGTAGGGACTGTGGTTGAACTGTTGGCTGATGGTGCAGCGTTTGAGGTTGAATTTAGCGATCGCAACGGACGCACTTATGAATCTGTCGGGCTGCATCCAGAGCAAATAATGGTCTTGTACTTTGAGCCAGCATCACCTGATATCCAACCCGAAATGGTTACAGTATAAGCGGCACAACAACGCCCACGTACCCGACTGTATCAAAGTTATTGTTGGGATCGAGAGATTATCTGCGGCGGGTGATGGGCAACGATCGATCGCCAGCTTAGCCTAGTAGGTTGTAAAGTATAAGGGTATAGCTATAAAAACACCTATGACACTCACCCTCACTCTGACACCAGAAATAGAGCAATACTTAACACAAAGAGCACAAGAGCAAGGGCTTTCGACGGAAGCATACACTCGGCAACTGCTGATAGAATATATTCTGCTAAAACAAAAGCAGGCAAAATTAGTTAATTTGCTTCAGTCTTGGATGGATGAAGAAGATGCCGAAGAGCAGCAAGAAACAGGTGAGTATCTGATTCATGCTCTTGACGAAGATCGTTTATCTGAACGCAAGCTATTTCCTATTGAATTAAAAGGTGTAACTTGGTGAGCAGAGTCGTTTTTCTGGATGCAGGACCAATTGGTTTAGTTACTAATCCAAAGCTACAGCACTTCCAGATGTTATGAGGTACAGTAACAGCAATTAGTAAACCAGTTTTTGAGGTGTTTCGGATTAATTA
>JAUBSN010000242.1:0-1098 GCA_036704825.1 Microcoleus sp. F8-C3
AATTAATCCGAAACACCTCAAAAACTGGTTTACTAATTGCTGTTACTGTACCTCATAACATCTGGAAGTGCTGTATCAAGCTCAGGAATTACGAGGAAAGTCGGATTTTTCTAAAACTGGACAAACCTACCCGAGATGGTGAAACCGAAATCGCCCTGTTCACCAATCTCCCCGAAGACATAAACGCATCTATTGTGGCTGATTTATATCGAAAACGTTGGAAAGTCGAAACAGCTTTTCAAGTGGTTACCGAAACTTTTAAATGTGAGATTAAAACTTTGGGCTATCAAGCGAGCCGCTTTATTTTCATTCTGTATGGCGCTGGTGGCTTATAATGTTCTTTCTTGTGTTAAAGCTGCCCTGCGTAGCGTACATGGCACCGGCAAGATTGAAGCGGGGATTTCTAACTATTATCTGGCGGAAGAAGTGGAAGGAACTTATCGCGGTATGATGATTGCAATTCCTGCCATCCATTGGCAAATTTTTCAGCAAATGACTATCTCTGAATTTAGCAATACCCTAAACTATTTAGCCAATCAAGTACGACTTGAGAGATTTGCTTCTTCAGTCCGAGGACCAAAGAAACCCAAGCCAAAACCAACGTATGACCCAGCTCATCCTCATGTTTCTACTGCTAAACTTCTTGCCGAGGCAAAAAGGAAAAAGTCTCCTTAAATCCCGTCGGGACTGCTGCTAGAGGGGGATTAACTTAATTAAGTTTCTCACGCCTGTGATGTCTGAGACATTCTTCCTATGATAGGTGGGTTTGTTAGAGACTGTCAGGGTTGTTTAACGTGGAAATTTTCGAGGGAATAGGACAATTATACGAGTTGATTACAAAAAAAATATCTCCAACTGTAGGCATTTCTAAGAATTTTCGCTTCTTCCTAAAGATTCTTGAAAATTCAGGCCGCTTATTGACATTAACTGAACGACTAGCTTCCCGCACCTTGACAGGGCTGCTGCTTCTTACTTAAGTTTGTAGCATTTCGTTGAGAACAGCATCCCGATCGCCGCTTCAATATAACCCTGTTGTGTCACTTTCGCGGTAGTATAATGAGGCACAAAGCCTAGAACGTAAATACAGAGCATGGTAGA
>JAUBSN010000243.1:0-1095 GCA_036704825.1 Microcoleus sp. F8-C3
CTAGGTAAACGGGATAACCGTAGAAGCATAAGTTTAATTCGTTATGCCGACGATTTCGTGATTCTCCACGAAAACTTAACCGTTGTCCAAAGATGTAAAGAGATTATATCTGAATGGTTAAAAGGCATGGGTTTGGAATTAAAGCCCAGTAAAACGAGACTCGCTCACACTCTTATACAGTATGAGCAAGAAAAACCAGGGTTTGATTTCCTTGGTTTTACGATACAACAATTTCCACAAGGAAAGTATCACTCGAAGCAGGGATTTAAGACAATCATCACCCCAAGTAAGCAGAAGCAGAAGGTACATTACGAACAAATCGCTAGGGTTATTGAAGCTCACAAGGCAGCACCGCAAGCGGCGCTAATCAGCAATTTAAACCCAGTTATCATGGGATGGGCTAACTACTACGCGACTGTAGTAAGCAAGGAAGCTTACTCAGATATTGACTACCTCATGTACCAAAAGTTAAGCGCTTGGGCAAAACGCCGCCACCCCAAAAAGAACGGGGGATGGGTGTCAAAAAGGTATTGGCAGTCCATAGGCGGTGATAACTGGGTATTCGCAACCAGGAAGGAAGGTTTAACCCCACTTCGGTTACTAAGCCATGCCGACACACCAATAGTGCGTCATGTGAAAGTTAAAGGCGAATCGTCACCATACGAAGGAAATCTGGTTTATTGGAGTACAAGAATGGGAAAAAACCCGGAAATGCCCAAAAAAGTGGCAACACTCTTAAAAAAGCAAAAAGGGAAATGCACCCACTGCGATTTGTTTTTCCGTGAAAACGATGTGTTAGAAGTTGATCATAAAATCCCTAAATCGCAAGGTGGTAAGGATATCTACGACAATTTGCAACTACTACACAGACATTGCCACGACACAAAGACAGCCAATGATGGCAGTCTTGGTACAAAATCCGGCTGTAATAGTGCCGAGCCTAAGCCCACCAGAAAACTTGAAAAAGTCGCGGATAAATGGGTAATGAGGTATGCGTGACAAGCACCAAATCATTGAGGAGCGGAATGAAGGGAAACTTTCACGTTCCGTTTTGAAGACCAACGGGGTTGGTGACAACCTCGTTGAGTTTAATTC
>JAUBSN010000244.1:0-1080 GCA_036704825.1 Microcoleus sp. F8-C3
AGCTTGCACACGCGGAGCGTTCAAACCAGTCAAAGTCTTTTGATGTAAAGGTTTTAGGCTTTTTCAGCAAGCCCTATCTAGAAGCCAGTGATGAGCAGGTAGAAGCCGCAGCCATTGCCGCCGAGATTCACAAATTTATTCTGACCTTACCCCAAGGCTACGACACACCTGTGGGTGACAGAGGCGGACAGTTATCAGGGGGACAACGGCAAAGAATCGCCTTGGCGAGGGCGTTGGTAAGAAATCCAGCGATTCTGATTCTCGATGAAGCCACATCATCATTAGACCCCGCCACGGAAGGAGAAATCCTCGCCACCATCGAGCGCATCACCAAAGAACGCACCGTAATTTTCATCACGCACCGCATGGCTCATGCATTACGTGCGGATGTCATGTTCGTGATGGATAACGGAGGTTTGGTTGTTAGCGGTTGACACACAGATTTGATTCAACCCAAACCCGCCAGGGAATTAATTCCCTGGCTTATAGTCAAAGTCGGTTGAAACCGACTACAAGAAACAGGACGCTTTTTAGTTTATTTCAATGGACTTGAGCTATTAGACCGGAACTTAAGTTCCGGGCGGACTTCGGGAAAATGAATCAACCCTGCCCTTTTTAAGGGCGAAAAGAGGAAAGTTACACATCGCGTTACTAACAAATTTGACCTGTACTGAATATCTTGGAGTTGAAAGTAATGACTAACACAAATGAATCTAAATGGCTCATCCCCTCTTCTAGTCGCCTTGCCTCAAAATCTATTGAAGAAGAGAAAGCGATGTGGGATGAAAACCACAAAGATTATGCTGGCAAGGCTTTCAGCCTGACACAAGACCCTGACCTTTGCAAAGCCCTGATCCATCCTTACAATCAATCTTCCTGCTTTGATATTCCCAATTCTCCAGACATCCAAGTTCTGATTCCTAGCTGTGGCTCGGAAATTCATCTTCAGAAGGCACTACTAGAGTTTTGTCCGCAAATTGGCAAAATTTACTGCACAGATTTTTCGTAGAAGTTCACGGGGGTAGCAAAAACCCAAAAAATCTGATAAGGTGAGGCACATGGAGAAGACAGTGCCGGAAT
>JAUBSN010000245.1:0-1076 GCA_036704825.1 Microcoleus sp. F8-C3
CGGGAGCATCTCAGTTATGAAATAAGTATAAATACTCAGGCAAAAGCCAGATTAAGATAACAGCAGCGATGCTTGAGAACTTGAGAGATATTGTTGCTGTTCCATTGAACTCCCGATATTTTAATTCTACGCCCAATCTGCTTAATGCTCGATTCAACCGCACCAGAGCCAATTGTAATTCCTTGAGATTCAAAGGCATGGTACTCAGGTATGCCTAGTCGATGTCTTTCCAGATCAGCCAGAAAGTTTTTAACTTTCTGAGCATCCCAACCTGCTTTTGCAGCGATAGCTTCCTCGATTCTGCCATACCACAGGCTGGTTTCAACTTTTCTTAACCGCTTCTTTTAACCACGCCCGCTTATAGATATTTTCTTGTTTGATGATACCAGTTATGAATTTCGCGCCTTTGCTCCGGTGTGGAGATGTTCGCCATTACATTCCACACCCCTGGATGACCATCCCCCACACCAGTAATCGTTTCTGACAAAGGCTGACGATTGACCCAATCTACCAAGGCTTCTTGTTCCTGAAAGAATGCAGCACGGGCTTGTTGGTGTAAAGTCACCGCTTTTATAGTCTCGCCACTCACTAGCTTTTCCTGGATCTGTCCTCAATCTTGCCTTACCGCTATCTATACTGATATCTGTCACGGTTTGCTCTGCAATGACTTCAACGCATTCTTGTCGATGGACTAGACGTTGTTGGGTGCTTTGGTCAACATATATTCCCGTCAGTTGCTTCAAATCTCTGGCTGCATTGGCGCATGAAACATTTGCACTCAGCAATCAGCAACTTGCTTCGAGTTGTCGACTCAATCGGGTTCGTTTCTTCAATCCCAGTTTCTGGCGAAAGTTTCTCACTGACTTGCCATACTCCGAGACAGCTTTGAATCCCTCTTAGTCTCCCTGCTCTTGTTTTGCTGTTGCTGCTTAAAAAAATTTCCGCTCTCTGGCGCTACTTGTGTTAGTACATGGTCTCTGACTGCTAGTTCAATGCTAGCAAAGTCTTTGAGTTGTTCTTTTGGTGTATTCTTGAGAAGTATGGCGGCAGCACCTTGCAAATGTTTTTGTAAGATT
>JAUBSN010000246.1:0-1031 GCA_036704825.1 Microcoleus sp. F8-C3
TAGTCTACATATAGTGGTTTGCCCTCCTTTAAAACGCTATATATAGAAATTTAAAAATTAGATGCGTTTACCCTGCTGACTGGGATTTTATTGCAGGCGATTATGCTGGTGCGATCGTTCATTCCTGGCAACTACGATGGCGGTGAATTTGGGGTGGCGGCAACTTCGTTGTTCTGGCACTTTGTTGATGTCATCGGGATTATTTTGTTTGTGCTGATTTATGTGTGGCAGTAATGGCGTAGCAGTAGGCGTGGCAGTGAGGTAAACCTATGATTATCGATGACCAAATTTACGATCTGATCGTTGTCGGCACGGGTGCGGGCGGCGGCACGCTGGCTGCAAAACTGGCTCCCACAGGCAAGAAGATTCTGATCCTAGAACGGGGCGATTTTATAAAGATCGAGCATGAAAACCCCGTGACTTTAGTCCGGGGATGAAAGGCAGAAGGAGGCTTTAGCCTCCCAGTTTCTTTTTTTGGATTTCAGGATTGCGCTGTAGAGTGCAACTATGTAAATCTTTATGAACTATTTGAGGTGTATTAAGCCAGCCCTGTCAAGGTAGGTCTTAAAATCTCTCTAATACTCTAGGGAGTTGAAGTTTAGGCTGTAGGGTTTAAAAATTTTGACTCTATTAACTAAAGCTTTTCTAATACAAAACCTCGCTAAAATTCCTGGAAAGCGTTTCTGAATCTTCTCACCCGCCACCACATTGGCCCAGATTGAGGCGGTTTTGGGGATTTGGGGAGTCTTTCTCGCTCGGATTAGGGCGCAGGAAATAAAAAATTTTCTGATTGACTCACTAGGGGAACATCTGCTGGTAGCTTAGTTGGGTGGAAAGCTTTTCAAATGCTTTTTAATCAGGGGGGTTCTCGCTCATGTGGCTGAATACTATCTTTGAACGGTTTGTCCAAGACAGTCCCATCACAGTAATGGTGCGAGGAATCCTCGAAAGAGTCTTACAGCACTTCCGGATGTTACGAGGTACAATAGAATAGACTAAAAATAATATACAAATGAAAGCATACTCAGTAG
>JAUBSN010000247.1:0-1028 GCA_036704825.1 Microcoleus sp. F8-C3
CGCTTCAATCAATTGGTAAGCCCAGCGACGAGACATTTCCCACCGATTAGTGCAATAGTCTTCAAACGTCGAGAAGTCTTGTCGGTAGAGGCGGCGATCCCGGATATGGCGCAAAGCTTGCCCTATTTCCCAGAAAGCTTTCAAGCTCAGTTCGACTTTCGCTTCCAAGCTGCTTAATTCTAATGCTTCAGCATCAGTGAGCGTACTGCTCTGGGCAGACAAATCTTTAGCGTCGGCTTTGTTTAGCTGGCAGTCCTGTGCAACTGGAGCAGTGAGTTCAGCGCGGAGAACAACAGAGAAGTTATGTGCATCAGAACCGCGAACTGTGTTGGAGGATGACATTGATGTTCCGTCCGTCTTGCGCGGTGCAAGATTAAGTATTGCACAATGCAAGGATAGTTGCATAATCGATTAAGGCCTTGATTGCTCAAATTTTGTAGAAAGGGGGTAAAATACAGCAGGGGCAGTCAAAAATGCGATCGTCAAAAAATTGCTCAAACCTTGCAAACACAAGGACTTTACCTTATATGATGTATAGTGCCAGGTAATTTATCTGATTCTCAAAAAGTCTTGTCTCAATCCCTCCCTTTTGTAGCGAAGAGGTTAGACAACAGTTTCTATGCTACAGAAAGTAAAATAGTGTACGGTAATAGCGTCAGGTAAGCACTTGTGACTGTTAGCTCTGCGTCTTCTCTCATACTCGATCGCCAAAAGCGGCTGACTCAGTTGATCGAGCTGCTGCTGAAAGAAGGCTGGACTCAAAGCGCTTTAGCAGAAGCTATCGGAGTAGATTTTTCAACAGTATATCGGTGGTTAAAGGGGAAAACGATACCCGAATCCGATTCTAAGAACTTTCGGCAACTGGCAAAGTTAAGCGGTGGCAGTACCAAGACTCTGCAACTTTATTTGGATGGAGAAATATCCCTATCAGTTTATCAAGGCGGTTTGGATGAGGTGGCGATCGGTCAAGTGAGTGGCAGCAAGAGGATAGGCTCTGAAAAAATTAAAAAAGAAGTTTTAGCAAAGAT
>JAUBSN010000248.1:0-1009 GCA_036704825.1 Microcoleus sp. F8-C3
TTTGGGGAAGTCGTTGGTTTAAAAAATGTAAAATCATATCATTTATTGGGAAAATTACCAAATCGGGATGCTCCCCATCTTTCGTAGCATTTCTGTTTCCGATCGCACTTTCACCCTCCAAGATAACGCCTGTCAGTGCAGCCAAGAGTTATGGAGTTTGGTTTGTGGCTCTTGACAACCCTGTACTACTATTGTAGTATAAGTACCGGTAGAAAAGCTCGATCGACACCAGCAAACAAAATTGAGAAAAAACCTATGCAGCCCATCCGACAAGGGGACGTAATTCTCACCCCCGTACCGAAAATCGAAGGAGAAAAAAAACCTCACCTAACTCTCGCCGAAGGTGAAGTCACCGGACATTCTCACCAGATTATTGGAAGTCACTATTTTCCAATACTTTAAGTCACTTTCTTCCAGTTTTCTATCACAACTCTAGCAAAACACCCCAAAAAAGGCTGTTTCAGCCCTTACCGTGACCCACTTGCTTGTTTCAGTGTCTCCTACCTGGTACTCGGTTACAAGCGAACTCTTCTATCAATCTTCTACTGGTACTACCTTGCTTTTCTCCATCAAGGCGGTCAACTTGACCGCCCACGCTCAGAAATACTATCCCGCCCCCTCTGTCGCGTCAAATGATTTTCTTATTCAGACTGTTCGGCTTTGAGGGGCCGCTGACTCTCCCGCTCGGAAGTCGAAAACCTACAATCGAATCATGCACATATCTCGACTGAAAGTTTTCTCTTTCCGTGCCGAACGATCGAATTAAGGTGACAAGCTACTCAGCATACTCAAAATTGCTTCCACATCCGTTTGGTTGCACTTGGATTTTTTGTGTTTGGCTTTCAACTTGTTGAGCAAGATAGCAGCATCAGGAGAATCACTTGTGTCAAGTGACTCATTATTGTCTAACCGGCGAGCTAGAGCTAGCACCTGATCGGCTAGGGCGATCGGCACTCGGATGGTGCGGGTTTGTCCGTGTTTCCATTTACCCTCATAGTGTTTGAGGTTA